>NZ_JBHVLR010000020.1:0-142653 GCF_042797335.1 Nocardiopsis sp. NPDC057823
CGCACGGACGGCGGGCGGACCCGTACCCGGCCGCGGAACCGCGCCCCGGGCCCGCCTCGGCGGCGGAGGCGCCGGGCGCCGCGCGCCGGGGCCCGGAGGAGCCTGCGTCCGGGTGCCGCGACCTCGCGCGCCCGCTCGCCCGCTCGCCGGGCGGCCCGCGGCCCTACCCCTCGGGATCGCGCGGAAGCAGGGAGCCCAGCGGCCCCAGGTCCAAGTTGAGGTCGGCGGCGGTGAGGCCGTAGCGGTCGCGCAGCTCGGTCATGCGCTCCTCCAGCAGCATGAGGGTCATGCCGATCCGCTCCTCCTGGTCCTCGGTGAGGTCCCCCTGGTCCACGCGCCGCAGGGCCTGCCTCTCCATGAGCTGCCGCACGAGCTCGACCACGGTGAGCACGAGCTTGATCAGGTCGCGCTCGACCGTGTCGGGCTCGGTCTCGATGCGGTGGCGGAGCCGCTGCCGGGCCGGACCGGAGTGCGCGCCCGTGCCCGCCTCCCGCCGCTCCGCCGTCGCGTCCAGCACGTCCCGGAGCGGAGCGAGGACGCCGTCCACACCGTTCGCGCCGGCCTCCCCCGCCTCGTCCTGGTCCGCGCGGGCCGCGGTCCCCGGCGGGCGTCCGTCCGTCTCCGACATCGCTTCACCCCTTCCCGGGCGGGTTCCCGTCATGGCCGGATCCACCCGCTCAGGGGGTGGCCGTGCTCCCAGGGCGAGGGCACGTCCTCGTTGATCGACGAGACCAGTGCGCGCAGGGAGATCCTGACGAGGTCCACGTCCGCGATGGACACGGTCACGTCCCCGGTGATCATCACGCCCTTGGCCAGGACCCTGTCGAGGAGGTCGACCAGGGAGATCTCGCGGTCGGCCAGCGGGAGGTCCTCGTCGAGCACCGTGGTCAGGGAGCGGGCCTCCCCGAAGGGGGAGCCGTCCGCCGGCGCCCCTTCCCCCTCCCGGGGCGCCGGGCTCACGTCCCCTCCCCGTCCGTGCGCAGGGACGCGAACGAATAGGGGGTCCACGGCCCGGAGGCCTCCACCCTGGTGCCCTCCGGCGCCTCGGCCGCCAGCGCCTCCACGGCCCCGACGAACTCCGCCGCCCGCTCCCGGTCCACGAGGTAGGCGCTGTTCATGACGTTCTCGCCGGAGGACTCCGACAGGGCCGCGTTCTGCGGCTGGTGCCGCACCCGGGCGAGGGAGTGCCGCTCCAGGGCCAGGGACACGCGCTCGCACAGGTCGGACGCCTTCTCCCACGTGTCGTCGCGCCGGTCGCGCTGCTCCCTGCGCCTGCGCAGATACGCCTTGCCCGGGCTCTCCCCGGGGAGGGGGGCCGCGGGTCCGGGGGCGCGCGCCGGGCGGGCCGCAGGGCCGCGTGCGCCTGCGGGGGCGCGGGAGGAAGCGGGGAGGGGGAGGGGGAGGCGGGCACGGTGCCCGCGGGGCGGGGCGGCGGGAACCGGGAACGCACCGGGGCGGCGCCCCCGCCGGAGGCGCCGCCCCGCACGGGCGCTAGTCGCGGAGCTTGGCGACGACGTCGATCTCCACCAGGATGTCGGCGAGGTCGGAGCCCACGGTGGTGCGCACCGGGTAGGGGGCGCTGAAGTGCTGCTCGTACACCGCGTTGTACTCGGCGAAGTCGCGCTTGAGGTGCTCCAGGTGCACCGTGGTCTTGACGACGTCGTCGAGGGTCAGGCCGTGCTCGGCCAGCACGGCGGAGATGTTGGCCAGGACCTGCGCGGTCTGCTCCCCGACGGTCGGGGCGACCTCGCCGGTCGCCGGGTCCTGCGGGCCGAAGCCCGCGGTGAAGAGGAACCCGCCCGCGACGATCCCCTGGCTGTAGGCGCCGGCGGGGGCGGGGGCGTTGTCCGTACGGACCGCCTTCTTGGACATCCGTGGTCTCCTTGTGGTCGCGGGTCTCGCGTGCCGGGCCCGCCTCGTCGATAATGCCTGTACCGATGTGCTTACGGATGCACATGCGAATGCGCACACCGGTGCACACGTCGAACGGCGGGGCGGCCTGGATCACGCTTATTGGCAACAAAGTTACCGATTTTGTTCCCGGAAGCGTATCTTGGCCTCACCGACATCCGGTCGACGACACACCCGGCCGGTCGGTCCCCCGAGCGGTGAACCGACCCCCTGAGTGGAGGACACAGTGCAGCCCGAGACCGTATTGGCCGGGGGACGGGTGGTCGACGGCACCGGCGGACCCTCCAGGCCCGCCGACGTCGTGCTGCGCGGCGACCGCATCGTCCACATCGTCCCACCCGGCGCCGGCCGGCGGATGACCGGCACCGGCGGCGGCGGACCCGCCGAGGTCGTCGACATCTCGGGGCGCGTGCTCGCACCCGGGTTCATCGACATGCACTCCCACTCCGACCTCGCCGTGCTGACCGACCCCGGGCACGAGGCCAAGGTCCTCCAGGGCGTCACCCTGGAGGTCGTCGGACAGGACGGCCTGGGCTACGCCCCCGTCACCGACGACACCGTCGAGGAGCTGCGCGCCCAGCTCGCGGGCTGGAACGGCACCCCCGACCTGGACCACACCTGGCGCGGCATCGGCGGCTACCTCGACCGGGTCGACGCCGGGGCGCCCGTCAACGTCGCCCACCTGGTCCCGCAGGGCAACGTCCGCATGGCCGTCCTGGGCGGCGAGGACCGCGCGCCCACCGGGGCGGAGCTCGACCGCATGCGCGCCATCGTCGCCGACGGCATGGCCGACGGCGCGCACGGGCTCTCCTCCGGACTCACCTACACCCCCGGCATGTACGCCACCGACGACGAGATCGTCGCGCTGCTGGCCCCCGTCCGCGAGGCGGGCGGCTACTACTGCCCCCACCACCGCAACTACGGCTCCCGCGTGGTGGAGTCCTACCAGGAGTGCCTGGACGTCGCCCGGCGCGCCCAGGTGGCCCTGCACCTGGCGCACTGCCACGTCAACTTCCCGCAGAACCGGGGCCGGGCGCCCGAGGTCCTGGACGCCATCGACGAGGCCACCGTCCGCCACGGCCTCGACGTCACGCTCGACTCCTACCCCTACCGGGCCAGCGCCACCTACCTGGGCGCACCGCTGCCCAGCTGGGCGCAGACCGGCGGCACCGCCGCCACCCTGGAGCGCCTGCGCGACCCGGCCGCCCGCGCCCGCATCCTCCACGAGATCGAGGTGGAGGGCACGGACGGCAACCACGGCGTTCCCATGGACTGGTCCGCGATCGTGGTCACCGGCACCGCCGACCCCGGCCTCTCCTGGGCGGTCGGCGCGTCCATCGCCGAGCTGGCCGCCCGCCGCGGCCGCGAGGCGGGCGACCTGTACATGGAGCTGCTCATCGCGGACGAGCTCCGCAGCGGCTGCCTGCTCCAGGTCGGCAACGAGGAGAACATCCGCACCATCATGCGGCACAGCTCCCACACCGCCGGCAGCGACGGCATCCTCGTCGGCGCCAAGCCCCATCCGCGCGGCTGGGGCACCTTCCCCCGCTACCTCGGCCACTACGTGCGCGAACTCGGGGTGCTCGGCCTGGAGGAGTGCGTCCGCCACCTCACCTCGCGCCCCGCGCGCCGGCTGGGCCTGGCCGACCGCGGCGTGGTCCAGCTCGGCGCCGTGGCCGACCTGGTGGTGTTCGACCCCGACACCGTCGACGCCCGCGCCACCTACGACGAACCCCGGCTCCCCCCGATCGGCATCGAGCACGTCCTGGTCGCCGGGGAGTTCACCGTCCGCGACGGGCGGCGGACCGACCGCCTGCCCGGCCGCTCCGTCCGAAGGGAACGGCGATGAGCACACCCACCCGGCCCGACGCGGTCTGCGTCGGCGAGACCATGGCGGTGCTGCACAGCGCCGAGCCGCTCGCCGCCGGGGCGAGCCTGACCCTGGGCACCGGCGGCGCGGAGTCCAACGTCGCCGTCGCCCTGGCCCGCCTGGGGCACACCGCCGCCTGGGTGAGCCGGGTGGGCGACGACCCCTTCGGCCGGATCGTCACCGACGCCGTCGCCGAACGGGGTGTGGACGTGAGCGGTGTGATCGTGGACCCCGGGCGCCCCACCGGCCTGTACGTCAAGGACACCGCGCCCGGCGGCGCCGGGGTCCTGTACTACCGCTCCTCCTCGGCCGCCTCGGCGCTGTCCGCCGTCGACGCCGACCGGGTGTGGTCGTTCGGGGCCCGGCTGGTCCACCTGTCCGGGATCACCCCGGCGCTGTCCGCCCAGGCCGCGGCCCTGGTCGAGCACCTGCTGACCGGGCACTCCGACGACGGCGCCCTGCGCTCCTTCGACGTCAACCACCGGCCCGCGCTGTGGCCCGCCCGGGCCGCCGCCCACATCCTGCTGGACCTGGCCCGGCGCGCGGACATCGTGTTCGTCGGCCGGGACGAGGCCGAACGCCTGTGGGGCACTCCCACCGCGGAGGACGTGCGCGCGGTGCTGCCGGAGGTCCCGACCCTGGTGGTCAAGGACGCCGAGCACGGCGCGACCTGCTTCTCCGGCGCCGACGTGGTGTTCGAGCCGTCCCCGGAGGTGGACGTGGTGGAGGCCGTGGGCGCGGGCGACGCGTTCGCCGCCGGGTTCCTGTCCGGGCTGCTGGACGGCCTGCCCGTGCGGAGCCGCCTGCGCCTGGGGCACGCGGTGGCGGGAGAGGTGCTGCGCTCGCGCGGCGACACCCTGGAGGACCCGCCCCGGAGCGTCGCGGAGATCCGGGAGGGCGGTCCCGTCAGCCGATGACGATGGCGCCCGCCAGGACGGGGTCGCCGAAGCTCACGCTGCCGTGCCCGGAGGCGAGCGCGCGGCTGCCCTGGCAGCTGGTCCCGGCGAACAGCGCGAACTTGACCTTGGCCTCGGTGGCGATCGCGGTGACCCCGCCCTGGCCGGTCTTGAGCGCGCGGCAGCCGCCCTGCTCCACCGTCTGCTGGAAGCCGGACTCGAAGGTGATCTTCACCGGGGGCGCCTGGTCCTCCCGGCTGGACAGCCCTGCGATGGCTCCGGCGATGGTGGCGGACATGGTGGCGAGGTTCGCGGGGCGAATCGGCACGGGGCTCCCCTTCACGGCCGGCCTCGTCCGGCGTGCCGCCCGACGAGGTCATGATCACGCTCTGTCACGTGTCTACAGGGGTCATTTAGCTACACGCGTGCGGCGAACGAGGGGAGCGCGGCCGGAGTGTCGGCGGATTTCTCCGTGTGGGACCGCATCCGTCGACGGACAAGCCGGGGCCGGATAGGATTTGCCGTGATACGGCCGGTGACACGGGGGAGGGGACGCGGTGCACGCTCTGCTGCTGTTCCTCGCCGAACTCCTCTTCATCGGTCCCGGACCCGACGCCCTGCCCTCCGCCCCCATGGCGCTGCTGTTCGCCGCGGTGGGCGCCGCCGCCGTCGTCTGGTACCTGGCGTACGGCCCCGCGGCGGTCCCGGCGGGCGACACCACGGCCGGGCGGACGGGCGCGATGCGCCGCCGCTCGGAGCGGTCGGCGGTACCGACCCTGCGCGACCCCGACGCGGCGGGCAGACCGCGTCCCAGAGCGCCCGGCGCGGCCCTGTAGCGGCCGCCCGACACCCGATCCCGTCGTTCCCGAACGCCCCTTCGGCGTCCCCGGGCGGCCCGACGTCCGCATTCTCCACCCCGGACGAAGGGTCCTTTCCACCGTGTACTCCGTGTGGCCGATCTCGGCCGTCATGTCCCTGCTCACCGCGGTCCTGACCGCGCTCACCGCCTTCTTCACGCCCCTGGCGGGCGAACCCGCCGCGGCGCTGGCCGTGGTCGGCCTGACCGTCGCCGTCCGCCTGCTGCTCCTGCCGCTGGGGGTGATGCAGGTGCGCGCCGAGAAGGTCCGGACGCGCCTGGCGCCCCGGATCGCCGAGATCACGGCCCGGCACCGCGACGACCCGCAGAAGATGGTGGCCGCCCAGCAGAAGCTCTACGCCGAGGCGGGCACCTCGCCGCTGGCGGGCTGCCTGCCCTCGCTGGCGCAGTTGCCCGTGGTCATCGCCCTGTACGGGGTGTTCATCGGCCAGGGCCCCGGCGGCGACGGGCTGTTGGAGCACACCCTGGCCGGGGTGGCGCTGAGCGCCACCCCGGTGGCGGCGGGCGGGCCGGGCGCCCTGGTCTTCGGCCCGCTGCTGGCCCTGCTGGCGCTGGTGGCGTGGGCCTCGCGCCGGTACCTCCCGATGCCCGCCGTCACCCCCGAGGCCGAGCGCATGGCCCGCGGCCCGATCTCGTACCTGCCGTTCATGACGGTGGTCGTCGCGGTGTTCGTGCCGCTGGCCGCGGGCCTGTACCTGCTGGCCTCGGGCGCGTGGGCGCTCGGCGAGCGGCTGCTGCTGCGCCGGGTGCTCCCCGAGCCCGCCGTCCCCGCCGCCCGCTAGGGCGTGTCCGGCGGATGCCCCCGCGCGGTTCGGCGCCTGCGCCGAATGTCGGGAGCGGCCGCGACCCGGAATGATCCGCCGAACACGCCCTGGGAACCGGGACCTGTTCGGCGGATGCCCCCGCGCGGTTCGGCGCCTGCGCCGAAGGAGCACGGGCGGCCTCCGGGCGATCTCCCACGAGATGACGAGCGCGGGTCGGCCCGGGGGCCGCGAGGCGGAATGATCCGCCGGGCAGGCCCTGGGGCCGGGGCCCGTGCTCCGAACGCCCCCTGTGCCTCCGGGGCCGGCGGGGTGCCCGGCGGGCCGCGGCGCAGCGGAGGCTCAGGAGGACACGGCCTAGAACGCGACGCTGACGCAGGCGAGGCGGTCGCCCGCGGTGCCCGCCTCGCCGTGCTCCGTCGCGGTGTGCCGCTCGTGCAGCACCAGGGAGTTGGCCTCGCCCTCGCGGAACTCCCACGGCACGGTCGCGCCGGCCGTGCCGGCTCCGGCGGAGTCGGTGGTGAAGTCCAGCCAGATCTCGTTCTCGGGGTTGGCGTAGGCCGGGTCGGTGGAGGGGGTCTCCGCGTCGGCGGCCGGGTCCTGCTCGTTCTGGTAGTGCGGCCCGGCGTCCTCCGGCTTCTCCCCGCACGGCCGGGTGTGCACGTGCGCGCCGAAGTCGCGGTCGGCCTCCAGCCCGGTGCCGGTGAACTGCACGAACGTCGTGCCCTCCTGGGTGCGCACCTGGACGTCGGAGGTGGCGCCCTCGGGCACGGCGGTCTCGTCGTAGGTGATGGCGGCCCGGCTCTCCCCGGGGACCATGAAGATCCCGGCGGTCACGCTGGGGGAGGCGGTGGGCTGGACGCCTGCCGGGCTCTGCGGGGAGTCGGCCCCGCCCTCGTCCGCGCCCCCGGAGCAGCCGGTGGCGAGCAGCGCGGTCAGGGCCAGGACCCCGGCGGTGAGCGGTGGCGTGCGCATGACGGAACTCCCGGTGGTTTCTCGACGGTCGTCCGCAAGGTTACCCAAAGCAATGGATTCATCGCTTTGAGTGCGGATTCAGGGTGTCGCGGGAGGAGGGAAATGCGTCCTGAGAGTGAAGGCCTCGGGGGAGGGGCCGTGTTCGCGCAACAGGTCGAGACGCCTCCCGGCCTCCTCGATACTCGGGATCGTACCGCTCGGAATCCACCACAGCACCAGGTGCGGGCCCTCCGACCGCTCGAACCACTCCCGCCGCCCGCGCAGCAGTTCGAGGTGGTCGGTCCGGTAGGTGAAGTCCCACAGGGTCTCCAGGTCCTCCCACACCGAGTAGTTGACCAGGTAGGAGTCCCCGAACGGGCGCAGGCCGGTCGCGTCCTCCTTGCCCTCCTCGATCAGGCGCCACACGAAGCCGGGGGCCTTCTCGGCCATCAGGTTGACCGGTTCGATCTGTGAGGTGAACCCCTCCATGGAGGGGTCGGAGAGGGGGGCCTTCAGGCGGCCGATGTTGAACTGGGCCAGCTGGTGGCCGGGGCGGGGGTCGCTCATGCGAGGTATCGCACCACGGCCCCGGCTTCTATGTCAATCTTTTTTGTTTTTAGAAATGACCACACAGCACCGGCCCGCCGCCGGGTCCAGCCGGGCCCGGCCGCCGTCCTCCCCGGCCGCCTCCAGCATCCCCCGCAGCAGTTCCAGGTTCAGACCGCAGGCCAGCGGCGGGAAGTCCCGCGCCAGCGCGTGGAACGGGCAGTTGCGCAACCGCAGGCCGCTCTCCCCGGGCTCCCCGCCCGGCACCTCCTCCGGCTCGTAGCCGCGCTCGCGCAGCAGCCCCTCCAGGGACTCCGCGGCCGACCCCCGGGCGATCCGCCGCCCCTCCTCGCGCGCGGCCGCGTGCAGCGCCTCCTCCGCGCCGTGCCGCTCCACCGCCTCCGCCAGCACCCGCGCCGCCAGCCCGTAGTCGCGCGGCGGCAGGTGCACCGACAGCTCCCGGTCGGCCCGCCGGTACAGCTTGGCCGGACGCCCCGCCCCCGGCCCCTCCCGGCCGTTCAGCCGCCGGTGCGCGGTCTCCAGCAGCCCCGCCTCGGCCAGCCGGTCCAGGTGGTGCGCGGCCAGCGTCCGCTGGATGCCGAGCGCCTGCGCGGCCTCGGCCCGGCCCACCTCGCCGCCCGACTCCACCACGAACTCGTACAGCCTGCGCCGCAGCGGGTCGGCCAGGGCCCCGGCGGCGTCGATCGAGGAGTCGTCCATGCCCCCATTGTCCGCGCCCGCCGCGGGTGCGGCGGGCGCGGAGGCGGGTGGGACACTGGACGGGCCCACCAGACCCCGTCCGAACAGGCGACATGCGAACGATCAGACGCGACGGCGAGCACGAGCTGGAGATCAAGCGCTCCCGCTTCCTCTGCGCCCTGGCCCGCGTGGCCGACGAGGAGGCCGCCCGGGAGTTCATCGCCCGGCGGCGCAGGGAGCACTGGAGCGCGACCCACAACTGCACCGCGTACATCCTCGGCGAGGACGGCGGAATCCAGCGCTCCAGCGACGACGGCGAGCCCGCCGGCACCGCGGGCGTGCCCATGCTGGAGGTGCTGCGCCACCGGGGGATGACCGACACCGTCGCCGTCGTCACCCGGTACTACGGGGGCGTCAAGCTCGGCGCGGGCGGCCTGATCCGCGCCTACGGCAACGCCGTGTCCGCCGCGATCGACGCCGTCGGGGTGCTGGAGCGCCGCCGCCTGCTCCTCGTGGACGTGTTCGCCGACTACGTGATCGGCGGGCGGCTGGAGAGCGACCTGCGCGACTCCCGCTTCCACGTCCGCGAGGTCGACTACGGGGCCCGGGTACGCGTCGAGGTGGCCCTGCCGGAGGCGGAGCTCCCGGAGTTCGAGGTCCTCCTCGCCGAGCTCACCGGCGGGAGGGCCGAGGCGGAGGTGCGCGGCAGCACCGTCGTGGATGTGGAGCCCTGAGCGGACGGCCCGGTTCACGGCGGCGTAACGACCGGTGGCCGTGTGTATCGGCACGCCGACACCCGGCTTAGGATTTGCCGTAAACGTCATCGTTCGTGGGGAGAAACCGTTCATGCGCAGCTCACGGGCGCCTGGGGCCCTCACCTGCGGCCTCGCGGTCCTGTTGCTCGCGGCGTGCAGCGGCGACCCCGACCCCGGGCCCGGGCCGTCCGGGCAGGAGAGCGAGCCCGCGCCGGTGCCCACGGCGTTCGAGGGCCAGGCCCCGCCCGGCATCGAGGGCGAGGTGCTGCGGGTCCTGCACGGTGACGGCGCCGACGTCCACGAGATCTTCGCCGACCCGCTGGGCGTGCGGATCAGCCCCGTCGGCGACGCCTTCCTGGTCAGCTCCGGGGGCGAGGACCGCCACCTGCTCCAGGACGCCGCCACCGGCGCCGACCTGTGGGAGGGCGAGGCGCGCTTCCGCGGCTTCGACGCCGACCTGGACGGCGACCCGGTGCTGCTGATGTCCGACGGGGACCGCCCCTTCGTCCTGGACGCCGGGGGCGGCGTCCTGTGGGAGCCCGCCGAGGAGGGCGACCTCTACCTGGACGGGATCGGCGTGCGCCGCCCCGCCGAGTGGTCGGCGGAGGAGCCCTACGGGGAGTACACGGTCCTGGACGCCGACGGCGGGGAGCTGTGGACCTACGAGTTCGCCGCCCCGCCGGAGGAGCCCTCCGACGAGCCCTCCGACGGCGCCGGGGAGGGCGGGTCCGCGGACGAGGACGAGGACGCGCGGGAGCCCGGGGAGGAGCCCCAGGGGCTCGGCGTGCCCGTCACCGCCTGGGACGGGGCCGTCCTGCTCGACTCCGGCCGCGGCGCCCTGCACGCCCGCTCCCTCGACCCCGACGAGCCCGGCGGGGAGCTGTGGACCCTGGACGCCGGGGCCGACGACGACCTGGGGCTGGCCGACCTCGCCCCCCTGCCCGTCCCGCACGTGCTGGGCCTGTTCCCGCTGCCCGCCCCGGAGGAGGACGCGACCGGGGACGGGGAGGAGGCCGGCGAGCCCGGCGACGACGTCCTGCTGGTGCGCTGGAGCAGCGCCGAGTCCCCTTCGGTGCTCTCCGCCCACGACCCGGCCGACGGCGCTCTGCTGTGGACCCTGGAGGAGCCCGGCCCCAACCCCGTCGGCGGCGCCTACGACCCGGCCGGGCCCGCGGGCGGTCTCTACGACACCGCCACCGGCACCTTCCTGCTGCCCCAGGCCAGCGGCACGGCCACCGCCGTCGCCGTCGACCTGGCCGCCGGGGAGGTGCTGTGGGGCCTGGAGGAGGAGGACGGCGCGTTCTCCCCGGCCTTCGCCCACGCCGGGTTCGTCTACGGCGCCGACCGCGGCGGGGAGTCCGACTCCCAGGTGGTGCTGGACGCCCTCGACATGGACGTGGCCGCCGACGACCTGGACGCCCACGTCGAGGCCGTCACCGAGGGCGGGCACGCCATCCTCGTCCAGGGCCGCCAGCGCTTCGTCTACGGGCCGCCCCCACAGGAGGAGCCGGAGGAGTCCGCGAGCCCCTCCGAAACCCCCGGCGACGACGCGAGCTGACGGTGTGGTTCGTGGTGGGAATTCCGCATTGACGGGTTTCCCAGGGGCTGGTAGACAATTGCCTGTCCTCTGCTCGGCCCATGCCCCGTGCCGACCCCCCGCCCCCGGCCCCTTCTCGGTGCCCGCCCGCACGCGCCACCCCGTCAGAGGGAGAGCAGCATCGTGGCCCCCTCCACCGAACCCACCGCGCCCCCCGGGCGCCCCGCCCGCCAGGGCCGCGCGGCCCGCCTGTTCGGTTCCCTCCGGAACCGGGCCCGCGCCCACGCCTCCGGACTGACGGTCGTCCTCCTCACCGCCGCCCTGGTCAGCACCGTCCTGGGCACCGGGGCCCTCGGACGCGCCGACGAGATGTCCGACGGCGCCGTGTGGCTGTGGACCAGCCCCCTCGGCGAGGCCGCCCGCGTCAACGGCAACAGCGGCGAGGTCGACCTGGTCGCGGGCCTGCCCGAGTCGGCGGGCACCGATATCCGTGTCGTCCAGAACGACGACTACCTGCTCCTCTACGACCCCGTCACCGGCAAGGTCACCTCGGTGGACCTGCGCCGGATGGGCTTCTCCGGCGTCCTCGAACTGGGCTCCGGAGACTTCGACCTGGTGCTCGGCGAGGACGCGGCCGCGGTGATCGACCGGGCCTCCGGCGAGGTGAAGGCGGTCGACCCCGCCACCCTCCAGCCCACGGGGGAGACGCTGAAGATCCCGGCACCGCTGGTCGGCGGGGCCTTCGACGACGAGGGGACGCTCTGGCTGGGGGTGCCCTCCCAGGGCACCGTCGTGGGCGTGGAGATCCCCGAGGACGAGGCGGTCATCGAGCGGACCGCCGCCGTCGCCGAACCCGGCGCCGACCTCGCCCTCACGGTCCTGGACGAGGGGGCGCTCGCGGTCGACCGGACCGGGGACCGCCTCGTCACCCTGGACGCGGGCGGCGAGACGGAGGCCGTCGACTCCCCGGTGCCGCTGGAGGACGCCGAACTGCCCGCGCGGACCCGGGGCGACCTGGTCGCCGTGTCCCTGCCCGGCGCCGGAGAGGTCCTCACGGTGACCGACCCGCACGGCGCGGCCGGGATCGCGCACTTCCCGGTCGGCGAGGACGCCGGCGCCGCCGTCGCCTACGAGGGGCGCGTCTACGTGCCGTTCGCCGGCGAGGGCACGGTGCGGGTCTTCGACGCCGAGGGCGGAGAACTCAACCCGGTCACCCTGCCCGAGGCCGAGGGGCCGCTGGAGCTGGAGGTCCGGGAGGGGCGCCTGTTCATCAACTCGCCCCGCACCGGGACCGCCGCGGTGGTCGACCCCGACGGCACGGCCACCATCGTCGACAAGTCCGACCCGCCTCCCGGCCCCGGCGACGAGGAGGACGGCGCCCCGGCGCCCGGCTCCCCCGACGCCGGCGACACCGGCGAGCCCGACGACCAGCCCGGCACGGACCCCGGCACCGGCCAGGCCGCCGACGAGCCCGGCGACGACGGACCGGCGGACCTGCCGGACCTCCCCGGCCCCGGCGACGAGTCCGGCGACGGCCAGGGCGGCCGCGGCGAGGGCGACGGCGCGGGCGAGGGGGACGGCCCCGGAGAGCCGCTTCCGCCCGTCCCGAGCTCCGACCCGAGTCCGGACCCCAGTCCCGACCCCGAGGAGCCGGAGGAGCCCGAGGGCGCGCCGCCCGGTGCCCCCACCCCGGTGACCGCCACCGCAGGGGACGGCTCCGTCTCCCTGAGCTGGCCGGAGGCCTACTCCCCGGACGCGCCGGTGGAGGAGTACCTGATCACCTGGGACGACGGTGAGCTGACCGTCGGCGGCGACGAGCTCTCCGCCGACATCTCCGGCCTGGTCAACGGCACCACCTACCGGTTCCGGGTCCGGGCCACCAACGCCAACGGGCCCGGCCCGGCGGCGCAGAGCACCGAGGTCACCCCCGGCGAGCGGGCACCGGGCGCCCCCGGCTCCGTGACGGCCACGGCCACCGGGGGCGGGAGCGCCACGGTCTCCTGGGAGGCGGTGGACGGGGCGCACGACTACCTGCTGACCATCGACGCGGCTTCGGGCGCGGACCCGGCCGACCGCACCTCCACCGGGACGTCCGCGGACGTCTCCGGGCTGACGCCGGGCGGGACCTACACCTTCACCGTCACCGCGCGGACCGAGGGCGGGGTGAGCGGCGGCTCGACGAGCAGCGAGCCGCTCACCATGCCCAAGCCGGAGTTGGGCGCTCCCGCGAGCGTCAGCCACACCGTCTCGGGCGGCAACGTGACCGTCACCTGGACCGCGGTGGAGGGCGCGGCGCGGTACACGATCACGCCGCGCGGCGACGGCGGGATCCAGCCGGTGACGGTGGCCGGGTCCTCCGCCGGGGGCGGATCGGTGTCCCACACCATGGCCCGCGGGTCGACCGGGCGCTGCTACGGGTTCACCGTGGTCGCGGTGGCGGAGGACGGCACGGTCGCGCAGTCCTCGACCAGCGGTCCCTCCAGATGCGAAAGGGAGTTCCGGTGATGCGTCGTCGAACGAGGACCCGCGCCTCCTGGGCCGGGGTCCTGGCGGCCGCCGTCGCGGCGGTGCTGCTGTCCCCGACCTCGGCCGTACAGGCGGCCGACCCGGTCGCCATCTGCAACTCGCAGAGCGCGGAGGGGGCGTTGACGTACACACAGAACGCCGCCGGATGGCCCAAGTCCATTCCCGGCGGTGGCGGGATGATGTACCTCTACTACGAGGGCAATCTCGGCCAGAACTGCGCAGTGACCGTCGGCTCCGGCGCCGTGGACATCGGCCTGCGCGTCTCGGGCGGCGGCGGGGCGCAGTGGAGCACCGGGAACGGGGTCACCGGCCCGGTGTACGTGCGGGCCAAGGGCGTCTGCGTCGACGTCACCGGCTCCTCCGGCGGCCGGTCCCACACCGTCTGGGGCACCAACTGCGGCAGCTGACCCTCAGCCCGCGCCGCGCTCGGTGCAGACCTCCTCGGAGTGGGCGATGGTGTCCGCGCCAAGGACGGCGATGACGATGAAGCAGTACTCCGTCTCCGGGTCGAGCCCCTCCACCCGGGCCTCGGCCGTGCCCGCCGCCGCGTCGGCGAGCGAGGCGGGGGTGTCGCCCGCGGGGCCGCCCACGACGTGATGGGGGGCGGACTCCGCGCCGGGGGCCGCCGTCCAGGTCAGCACCACGGCCTCGCCGGAGTCCTCCAGGGCCACGTCCGCGGGCGCCGACTCCGGGTCGATGGCGGCGCCGGGGACCTCCGACGCCTCCGGCAGCTCGGCCCCCGGAGGGGGCGCCTCCTCGCGGGACATGAGGCCCACCGCGCCCAGCACCGCCGCCACCGGGCCCGGGTTGAGGAAGGTCGCCACGC
This sequence comes from Nocardiopsis sp. NPDC057823, assembly GCF_042797335.1. Lineage (NCBI taxonomy): Bacteria > Bacillati > Actinomycetota > Actinomycetes > Streptosporangiales > Nocardiopsidaceae > Nocardiopsis > Nocardiopsis sp. NPDC057823. The sequence goes on from NZ_JBHVLR010000020.1 coordinate 14,159, forward strand.
CCAGGACGATGACGAGGACGGACGCCGCCGCGACCACGATCCGGAGTGCGCCCCAGCGCGGTGCGCCCTCGTCCGGCTCCGGTCGCGGTCCGGCGCCGGGGGTACCCGGCTCCAGCAGGCCGTGCCAGGGGTCGCGCGGGGCGCCGCCCGGGGGCCGCCCGCCGGGCGGCGGCGCCGCTTGCCGGGCGACGACGGGGGGCGTCGACGGGGTCCGGTCGACGATGCCGTGCCAGGGGTCCCGGGGCACGGGATCCGTCTTCACCGGGAGGGGCGCTGCGGCGGTCGGCTCCACGGCGCCGCCCCGGGTCTCGGAGGGCGTGCCCGGGACCGGTGACCGGGGGGTGGGCGACACAGGAGCGGTCGTCGGCCTCGCGGGGGCAGGGGGCTCCGCCGGAGGGGGAGCGGGGTCGGTGCGCGGCCCGGACCCGACCGTCGGCTCCGCCGCAGCCGGGGACGCCTCACCGGGCGCCTCCACCACAGGCGGCGCCCCCGGCTCTTCCCCGGCGGGCGCCGCAGGCATCGCGGGTGCCGCGTCTGAGGCCGCCGCCTCCGTAAGGGGCACCGTCTTCTCTGCGGGTACCGCAGGGGCACCAGGGGGCGTGGACGCCGGGTTCGGGGCCGATGCTGCCTCTGCATGCGTCGCCTCGACCTCGGAGGGGTCCTCCTTCGCAGGGGTCACGTGTGTCGCAGGAGGCACAGGCACGCCGGGGGCCGCTGCCACCTCTGCGGGCGGGGCTTCCGTCGCGGGTGCCACAGGTGCCGCAGGGCCCCCGGGCGTCACAGGTGGCGCAGGCATCGCAGGGTGCGCGGGCACCTCAGGCGGGGCTTCTGTCGCGGGTGCCACAGGGGAAGCAGGGTGCGCGGGCTCCTCGGGGGCCACGGGGGGTGCGGGCGTCGCAGGTAGGGCTTCTTGTGCGGGCGGCACGGGCACCGCGCCCGGGGTGGCGGCTCGGAGGGCGGCGGCGAAGGCGGCCGCGTCGGGGTGGCGCAGGGCGGGGTCCTTGGCCAGGCCGCGCGACAGCACCGACCACCACGCGTCGGGCAGGTCCGCGCGCGGCGGCGGCAGCACCTCGGCGAGCACCCGCTCCCGGAGCGAGAACAGGTCCGCGGGGCCGTCGGCGAACGGCGGGCGCCCGGCCAGCAGCGTCCACAGCGTGGCGGCCAGCCGGTACACGTCGGAGGCCGGGGTCGCCGCCCGGCCGTCCACCGCCTCCGGCGGGGTGTGGGGCAGGGCGGCGGCGTCCGGCGCGGGCCCGGGTGTCCCCAGCGGCAGCACCCGGTCCAGGCCGGTGAGCGCGACCTCCCCGCCGCCGAGCAGGACGTGCGAGGGCTCCACGGCGTGGTGCGCCAGCCCGGCCGCGTGCAGCGCCTCCAGCGCCCCGGCCACGACCGACCCGACCCGGGCGACCTCCGGCAGGGGGAGCGGGTGGCGGCGGTCCAGCACCCCCGCGTAGTCGCCGTCCCCGTACAGGGGCATGGCGACGAAGGGCCGCCCCGACCGCGTGCTCCCGGCGGCCAGCACCCGCACCGCCCCGGGCACGTCCTCCGGCACCCGCGCCCGCTCCGGCGCGGCGCCGGCCGTGCGCGCCACCTTGAGGACGACCGGGTCGCCGCCGCCGTCCGGGACGGCCCGGTAGACGGTGGCGGCCGCACCCCGGTGCAGCACCTCCAGGGAGTGGAACCCCTCCACGAGGCTGCCGCCGGACGTCATCCGGTCCATCGCCCGTACCTCCTCACGACCGGTCCGTCCACGAAGCCCCCCACCGCGGCGGCGCTCACCGGGCCCGCCAGAACAGCGGCCGGGGGTCGAACCACCACAGCGCCCGCCGCGCCCGGCCGCGGGTCCGGCGCAGCCCGGACGAGTACCGCCGCACTGCTGCGGCGGCGTCGGCCGCCGCCTCCCGGCTCACCCGGGCGTTCTCGGCGAACCCGATCCAGTTCACCGCCCGGCCCAGCCGGTCCAGCCCGACGCCCGCCCCCGCGGGGAGCAGGCCGTCGACCGCGGCGAGGGTCTCGCCCACCGTCCGTCCGGCCGGGAGCGGCGCCCCGCACTGGCGCAGCGTGTCCCGCAGCTCCCACCAGGCGCCCAGCACCCGGCGCTCGGGGGACCCGGTCCGCAGCCGCAGCCACCTCCGGGCCAGCCGCGCCGCCGGGACCGCCACCGCCGCCGCGAGCAGCGCGGTGCCCGCGAACAGCGCGGGCCGGGTCCACGCGTCCTCGCGCTCCGGCGGCCGCTCCTGCGACCCCTGGGCCCCGCCGCCCTGCGCCCCCTGGCTCTCCGCCTCCGGGCCGTCCTCGTCGCCGGCCGTGCCGGCGGACGTCTCCTCGGGGGCCTCCTCGCCCTCCTCGCCGGGGGTCACGGAGAAGGGCACCCAGCCGAAGCCCTCGAAGTACACCTCGCCCCACGCGACGGCGTCGCCGGTGCGCACCGTGTGCGCGCCGTCTTCGGCGCCGTCCCCCGGGCCGAAGCCGACGACGACCCGGCTCGGCAGCCCGGCGGCCCTGGCCAGCAGGGCGAAGGCGCTGGCGAACTGCTCGGAGGTCCCCCCGCCGCCCTGCTCCCCGGGCGGCGCCAGCACCCGCGCGACGTGGGCGTACCCGTGGCCGCCCGGGGACTCTGCGGAGAAGTGGTGCGACTCGCGCAGGTACTCGGCGATGAGCCGGGCCCGCTCGTAGGGCGGCCCCTGGCCGGAGACCGCGGCGACCACGTCGTTCAGGACCGGGGGAGCCCCCGGGGGCAGCTCCCGGTACCGGTCGAACTCCGGGCCCGCCGGGACGTGCGCCGTCTCCAGCTCCGCGGGCCGCCAGTCGCCCACGTCCCCGGTGACCGTGTACTCCGTGCCCGCGACCGGGCCCTCCCGGAGCACCACCACCCCCGACCGGGCGTCGTGGCCCACGGAGGGCAGGTCGATCGTGCGCGGGGCCCCGACGACCGGGACCCACCCGCCGGGCAGCTCCTCGCCCACGGCCACCTCCGCACTGCCGCGGACGGCGTGCGGCGGCGCGGGCACCGGCGCGGGGAGCACCTCTCCGGCGGCCCGGTAGCCCCCCTCCGGCAGCCACGTCGTGCCGGTGAAGTCCGCCAGGGCGACCCAGCGCAGTTCGACGGGCTCCTCGGACCGCACCGTCAGCAGCGGGACGTCCGGGGCGGCGGCCCACTCGGAGAGGTGGCCGAGCGGGTTCAGGGCGGCCTCGGGGGCCAGCGGCGGGGTGAGGGCCTCGCGCGGGTCGCGCGGCCGGGCCTCCCAGTCCGCGAGGAGCACCGGGCCGCCGAACACCGTGACGGCGGCCGCCAGGACGGTGACGAGCACCGTCGTCAGGAACCGGCCGGCCCGCCCGCCCGGCGCCGCTCCCTCCGGGGTGCCGTCCTCGACCACCAGGTCGGCGGCCGTCGGACCGTCCGCCCCCGGCGGCGGGCGTTCGGCGGAGACCGCGGACATCAGCAGCACCGCGGCCACCGCCACGAGCCCGATCGAGGGGAACCCGGGCGGGGCCACCGGCCCGTTGAGCACCACCGCGCCCACCAGCCACAGCAGCCCCGGCAGGATCGCCAGCGCGGGCCGTCGCCCGTGCCAGAGCAGCACCGAGCCGACCCCGGCGAGCCAGGTGGCCAGCAGCGGAGCCGTGAGCGTGTCCACGCTGAGCGGCGTGGGCGCGGCACTGGTCAGGATCCGGGCGCCGGAGTGGACCAGCGCCTCGACCGTGGAGTCGACCACGCCCGTCCCCTGGCCCGGGAGCAGGACGGCGCAGACGACGACCGCCGCCAGCGGCAGCGGGAGCCCGGCCGGGACCACCAGGGACGGGCGCAGCCGGGCCCGGGCCGCCAGCGTCACCAGCACGGCGAGCAGCGCGCACGCCGGCAGCACCACCTGCACCGGCAGGGGCGTCGCGTACCCGGGGGCGAGCGCCACGCCTCCGGCGGAGGAGGCCAGGACCAGGCCCGCGGCCGCCAGGAGCGTCCGCGGGACCGCGCGCCCCCCGCCGGTCCCGCCGGGGGAGGCGTCCGCGCGCTCGCGCGTTAGCGTGACCATGGGGCTCCGTTCCAGCGTTCCGCGAAACCGCGCGCGTCCCCGGCGCAGAGCAGCGTCACCGACGGCGGCGCCGCCGGCCGCTCCGCCGCTCCGACGGAGATCGCGACCAGGGAGGAGTAGTGGTGCTCCAGCCGGCCGAACGACCGCAGGTCGGCGGTGCCGAGCGCGCCCCCCACCAGGATCGCTGTGTCCCCGGCCGGCCGGGACCGGGCCAGGCGCAGGGCGCCCTCCAGGTCGGCGTCCGGGGAGGGGACCGCCTCGGCGAGCAGGTCGAGCATCGGCGGCAGCCCGCCGGCGGAGTCGCGCCCCCGGCCGCTCACCAGCCACAGCTCGCAGTGCATGGACGCGCCCACCCCCGTCCCCACCAGGGAGGCGGCCACGCTCGCCACCTCGTCGAGCGCGTCCTCGCCGCCCGGGGCGGGCCGGTCGTCGACGATGACGTGCAGCCGCGGCTGGGAGACGTCGATGTACTCCCGCACCACGAGCCGGTCCAGCCGGGCCGAGCTGCGCCAGTGGACGTGCCGCAGGTCGTCCCCGGGGACGTGGTCGCGCAGGGTGTGGAAGGTCAGGGCCCCGGAGGGCGCCCCGTCGGCCTCGCCGTCGGGGTCGGCGCGCCGGCCCACCGGCACCGAGCCGAGCGGCTCCCACCGGGGGTGGACCCAGACCAGGTCCGTGTCCCCGTGGTCGCGGTACGCCGCGGCCAGCCCCAGCGGGTCCGAGCGGCCCGCGCGCAGCGGGCCCAGCCGGACGAGGCCGCGGCGGCCGGGCCGGAACCGGTAGTGGACCTCGGCGGCGGCCCGCCCCGCCAGCCGCTGCGGCCGCACCGGCCGCTCGCCCCGGTGGCCGCCCACGCGGTCGGCGGCGCGGACGGCCCGCCGCCCGGCGTTGCGCAGGGAGAGCCGCACGTCCACGGCGGCGCCGGGGGACGTGCGGACCGCGGAGGGGGAGCGCTCGACGGCCACGGCCGCCGGCCGCCCCACCGCCACCACGGCCAGGACGACCGCCGCCACGGCCACGCCGCCGAGCAGGGCCAGTTCCTGGTACTCGGACAGGACGCCGAGCACGAGCAGCAGGACACCGGTCCCGGCGACGGCCAGGCCCCGTGCTGTCGGCATCAGCCGGCCGCCGGGCCCGCGGGACGGCCGGGCGTGGGCGCGGGGGTGTCGCGGAGGATCTCCTCCAGCACGTCGGCGCCGCCCCGGCCGCCGATCGACGCCTCCGGGGAGGGGACCAGCCGGTGCGCCCAGACCGGGCGGGCCAGGTACTTGACGTCCTCGGGCTCCACGTAGGGGCGCCCGGAGGCGAGCGCGAACATCTTCGCCGTCCGCGCCATCGCCACCGTGGACCGGGTGGACAGGCCCACGCTCAGCTCCGCGCGGTCGCGGGTGGCGTGGGCGACGCGCAGGATGTACTCGTAGATCGAGTCGTGGACGAACACCCGCCGCGCGTCCCCGCGCAGCAGCTCCGCCTCCTCCGCGCTCAGGACGGGCTTCAGGTCGTCCGGGGAGGTCAGCGTCTCCCCGCGCATGATGGCGATCTCCGCGGCCGGGTCGGCGTAGCCCAGGGAGAGGCGCATGAGGAAGCGGTCCAGCTGGGCCTCGGGCAGCCGGTAGGTGCCCGACATCTCCACGGGGTTCTGGGTGGCCACGACCAGGAACGGGGAGGGCACCGCGTACCGCTCGCCGTCCACCGTGACCGCCTGCTCCTCCATGACCTCCAGCAGGGCCGACTGCGTCTTGGGCGAGGCCCGGTTGATCTCGTCGGCGACGACGACGTTGGCGAAGACCGGGCCGGGCCGGAACTCGAACTCCCGGGTGGCCTGGTTGAAGATCGTCACCCCGGTGACGTCGGAGGGCAGCAGGTCGGGGGTGAACTGGACGCGGCGCCAGTCGCCGCCCGCGACGGCGGCGACGGCGCGGGCCAGCGTGGTCTTGCCGGTGCCGGGCACGTCCTCCAGCAGGACGTGCCCCTGGCACAGCATGGCGACCAGGGCCAGGCGCACGACCTCGGACTTGCCCAGCAGGGCGGTCTCGACCGAGGCGGCGACACCGTCGAACAGGTCGGCGCGGATGACCGCGTCGTCCATGGTCAGCGGGAGGGCGGGGGCCGTGGCGGCGTGCGTGTTCACAGTGCGGTTTCCGGGGTGGTGAGGGAGGGAGGCGGAGGTGTCGGCCCCGGCGCGGGCGCGCCGGGGCCGGATTCAGGCGTGCAGCGGTGTGGCCCCCTTGCCCTTGCCCCTCAGCGCCGGACCCGACATGCCGTACGACTGTCCCGACCCCGCGCCCTCGAAGGCGCTCGCCAGCATTCCGAGCAGGCTGGTGGCGCCGCCGAGGGCGGCCCCGGCCGCGCCCAGCACGGTGGCCCCGGCGCTCATGGCCATACCCGCCATGGCGGGCAGGGCGCTCGCTCCGAGCTTGAGGGCGCCCAGGCCGAAGCCGAGCGCGCCGCTGCCGATGCCCTTCGCCAGGCCGCCCCAGCCGCCGCGGGCGGCGAGCCAGCTCGCCCCCCGGCTGCCGAGGAAGCTCAGGGCGCGGCCGCCGGCGGCCCGCAGGGCGGTGCCGCCCGCGGCGGCGAGGAGGGGTACGAAGAAGGCCATGGCGGATCGTCCTTTGTGATCGGGTGCGGTTGCGGGGAGCGGGGGCGGGGGGTCACACCTGCATGGAGTCCGGTCCGTCGCCGTCCGGGGTGATCCGCACGGCGCCGATGTAGGAGGAGCGGTAGTACTGCGAGTCCAGGGGGACCTCTTCGATGGGTTTGCGGGAGTTCGCCGCATGGACCATCATGCCCCCGCCGGCGTAGATGCCGACATGGGAGGGGCTGGCCGCGCCCGGGTTGGTGTGGAAGAAGAGCAGGTCGCCGGGCTGGAGGACGGAGACGTCCAGGCTGCCCTCCTGGACGCGCTCGGCCGTCCCTCCCCGGTAGTCCGGATGGTCCGGGTTCCACTGGGTGGTCGTCACCCAGGGGATCTGCACCCCGGCCGCCCGCCACGCCCCCTGGGTGAGCCCGGAGCAGTCGAAGGAGTCGGGGCCCCGACCGCCCCAGACGTAGGGTTTGCCGAGCTGGGCCCGGGCGAACTCCACCGCCCTCCGGTGCGCCTCGCCGACGTCCCCGAGGAACGCCGCCTGCGTGGCGCCGCCCCCGCCTTCGCACTCCCGGTCGGAGGAGCCCGAGGACGCCTGGACGATGTTCAGGGAGGGCGAGGTCGGGGCGATCCCCGAGTCCCGGTAGTACTCGGCGACCTCGAAGACCTGGTCGACGTACCACCTGAGGGGGTATTTGGTGGGGTTGTGCTTGTAGACCGTGCACTCCATGGGAGTCAGGTCGCTCCGTCCGCAGACGGCGGACGAGCCCTTCTCCTCGGCCTGGCGGGCGTAGTAGGCGATGCGGAAGGCCCCGGAGGTGATGTTGTCCCACGGGTCCCAGACGTTGACCGTGCCGTCGCCGTTGCCGTCGATACCGAAGTACCGGGGGTTCGACGGCATCGCGCCGACCTCGTAGTCGTAGGGCACGCGCGCCGAGACCGGTTCATCGGGCTTGCCACCCCAGGCGTTGCTCGCGTTACCGAGCCGGCCGCCGACCTGCCCGGTCACCGGGTCCTGGACACCGAACTGCACGATCCCCGCGGCCCCGTAGGGGTTGCGTTGGCCCCAGCACAGCCCTGAGTGCCACTGGGGGTCGGTAGAGACATAGTTGCCGTTCTGGGTCTCGATGGCCCCGATGGCCGCCATCAGCTCCCAGGGGAGGTCGTACGCCTCTGCCGCGCTCCGGTGTATGCGCAGAATGTCGGCGGGGACGTCGACGCGGACGGTCTTGGTCGAGGAGCCCGGCTCCCCGTGCGCGCTGATGGTGATGGTCGTCGGCGTCGACGGGGCGGGACGGTAGCAGTCGGTCGAAGCGGAAGCCTGGATCACACCACCCGGTGTGGCCGCTGCGCCGAAGTCGCCCGCAGCGGTGCTCGTCGCCCCTGTGGGGCCGCACATCGTGGCGGCGTAGGCGATGCCCCCCATGACGGCGAGCGCGGTGACGCCCCCGCCGACCCGGGCGGCCCCGCCGCCCTGCGGCAGGGCGGCCGACCCCCGGTCGCCGTCGCGTCCGCCCGCGGGCAGGACGAGGGTGACCAGCCGGGACCACAGCGCCTTCGCCCGTGTACGCGCCCGGGTGCTCATCCGGTCTCCGCGATGTCCCCGACGGCGGCTCCCTGGAAGGCGTACACGGCCCAGCCCCCTTCCTCGGGGACCATGGTGACCGCGTACGACACGGGCTCGTTCCCCCCGTCGTCCCCGGTGTCGGTCATGAACCGCGCCTCCACTTCGAAGATCACCGATCCCTCCCCGATGTTGCGGATGCCGGTGACCACCGCGTCCGACCGCAGCGCCTGGGGGTTCCCCCGGGGGACGGCGCTGGTGGGGGCGCCCATGACGAGGGCCTCCACGGCTCCGAAGAACTCCTCGGACACCAGGGGCGAGAGCCGGGCGAGGCGCTCCTCGTCGGTCTCCTCGGGGCGGACCTCGGTGTAGGCGGCGACGAAGCTCCGAGCGCTCTCGGCGCCGGCGCGGAGCTCGTCCTCGGAGTGGGGCATGAGCGCCAGGACGTCGTCCACGGGCTCGCCGGGGGCCTGCGTCGCCGGGGCCTCCGCTCCGGGTCCGGGGTCGGGCTCCTCCGCGTCGGAACCGCCCGAGAGCTGCCGGAACAGCAGGACGAGGGCGACGACCAGGGCCGCGATGATCGCGATCACGATCGTTTTCTCGCGTGAACCGCTGGTGAAGTCGCTCATGCTGGACCCGCCGTTCCGCTCCTGGACATCCGGTACATCCATACAGAGGGCGTTCCGGTACGGCAATGGATTACGGCGTCCGGATATGGTGACGCAGCGTGAACGAGGATAACTTTTAGATAAACCCTTGAGTGTTCCATTGTTCGCGGGCAAGAAGTCCCGAATGGATCTCCTGGCGAAAGGTTGTGGTCGACCAAGCGCGATCACGGTTCGGAGTTTCCGAATTCCGTATGGTGACCGAGAAAAGGGGCTTGTTTTTCGCATTGTCGACGGAGAGTCCATGCGGTCCATTGCTCAAAGTGACGAATGTGACACTGGTCACTTGAGGGGTTTTATGCCTTTGCGGTATATATGGCCTGCTGTTCGACCCCCGCCCCGGCCCAGCGGCATCACCGTCCGTTATCTCCTGTCCGCGGACGCCGATTTTCGGACGTCGCGAATGGCGAGGCTCCGAGTGACGGGACGTTCTCCGAACCCCGTCGGACCCGTCGTCCCTTCCGGCGGAACGGACCGAGCGACCCGGGGAGGACCAGATGAGGAGGCGACCCATCGACGCCGATGACGTGCGCGGCGCCTCCACCGCGTCCTCCGGGAGCGGTCTCGGGGAGGCCGTGGTCCTGGGCTGCCACGGAGGCGCGGGCGCGACCACCCTGGCCGCACTGCTCGGCACCCCCTGGGACCTCGGCGCCTACACGCCCGACCGCGACCTGATCTCCGTCTTCGGCCGCCCCCTGGTCCTCGTCACCCGGGACGGCATCACCGCGACGACGCGGCTCGCGGAGGTCGTCAACGTCCTGGAGCACAACGGGCTGCGACCCGCCGCCCTGGTGGTCGTGGCCGACGGCTCCGGCCCCGAACCCCCCGAGTCCTCGGCGCGGTTGCGCCTGGTGGGCGAGCGCACCGGGCCCCCGATCCGCTTCCCCTTCGTCCCGGGCCTGCGCTACGTCGACGCGGCCGAGGCGGCGAGGGTGAAGCTGCCGGGCAAGGCGTCCCGGGCCCTGGCCCGGATCACGGCGGCGGCCGGGGTCCGGACCCCCCACCCCGCAGGCTGACGAGAACGGATGAGCATGGACGGATACCTCCAGGTCGCGGCCGACCTGACCAACCACCTGGCCATGGTCCCCATGGACTTCGGGTGGACCACCGACCCCAAACTGCCCGACTTCGACGAGGGCGACGACCCGATCGGCACCGCCATCAACTGGGGCCAGGGCATCATCGTCGTCATCGGCATCATCGGCGTGCTCTTCGCCGCCGGGAAGATGGCCATCGGCAAGTTCGGCCGCTCCGACCTGGCCGCCGACGGTGTCGGCGGCCTCGTCTGGACCATCATGGGCATCTCCCTGATGCTCGTCGCCGTGCCCGTGATCCGGGCCGTCGCCAACGTGGGCGGCGGTTGATGGCGGGTGCGCTCGCCGTCCTCGCGGACGCCGCCCACCTGGCCGCCTCCCTCCCCCTCGAAGTGACCTGGGACCCCGAACCCCGGATGCCGGCCTGGTCGCAGAACGGCGAACAGAACCCCTCGGGGAACCCCATCGGGAGACTGCTCAACTTCGCCCAGGGGGTCGTCGTCGTGGTCGGGGTCATCGGGCTGCTGTACTCCGCGGGGAAGATGGCCGCCGGCAGGCTGGGCCGCTCCGAGATGGCCGCCGAGGGCGTCAGCGGCGCCCTGTGGACCATCATGGGCGTCTCGCTGATGCTCGTCGCCGTCCCCATCGTGACCACGCTGCTCGGGGTGTGAACCGCACTGTCATGACGACGGGAAAGACGTGATGACGTACTCCGCGTACCGGTTCTCGGACCGGGCGGCCTCCGACGCCGCCACGGGCATCGACTCCGCCGCGGCCCTGGTGCAGTTCGAGCGCGCGGGCAACGAGCTGCTGGGCTACGTCGTCGGCCTCGGCGCGGTCGTCGGGGTCCTCGCGCTGATCATCATCGGCGGGCGGATGATCCACGCCAACTTCACCGGCGACCCCTGGATCGCCGCGCGCGGCATGGCCGAGCTCCCCTGGGTCATCCTCGGGATCATCCTGCTCATCGCCGCGGGCTCCCTGGCCGCGGTGCTCCTCCAGGGGTCACGGCACGACACCGAGGAGGACCTGGGGAACCTCGTCGAGCGCGTCGTCCAGGAGCAGGCCGCCAGGGAGCAGGAGAGCTCCTGCGAGGGCGGGCTCAGGGACCCCGACACGAGCACGTACGTCTGCCCCGACTCCGACCGGTGGACCGAGCTCTCGCACACCCTCCCCCTGACCGGCGCCGACGACGTGCGGTGCACCTACGACGGGGCCGCGGACTGCTACGAGTACTGCTTCGTCACGGGCTTCGCGGACGTGCACAACAACTTCGAGCACTCCCCCTGCACCCCCCGGGGGGACGACCGCGACCTCATGGGGAGGTCCGACTGGATCTGGGCGACCTACCACTGCGCCAACCTCCCGTCGAGCCTGCTGAACGAGACCGCGAAGTCGTGCAAGGACGCCATCGACGACTTCGACGAGGTCCCGCGCAAGTACCAGCTGGCCGCCGGCCGGGGGGAGGGCGCCGTCAAGCGCTACTACATCTGCACGCAGTACCCGGCCTGGGTGGAGGCCAACCGGGAGGTGGGCGACTTCCCGCAGGACTACTGCCCGGACTGACGGACGAATGAGGGCCGGCGCGACCGGGAGGGACCGGGGCGGCTGGAGGAGAGGGGGCGAGGCGAATGAACATGGACGAATGGGTCGGTGAGAGCCTTCAGGGCGTCACCGAGCGGATGTTCGACCTGCTGATCCTCGGCGGGAGCAGGCCGCCCATCGGCGCCGACGCGAACGGACCGCCCACGGGCGGCCTGCTCGTCGTCGACGAGGGCGTGCTCCACATCCAGAACATCTTCAACCCCCTGGTGCTCTTCCTGGCGACCCTGGGCATCCTGCTGGCGGCGGTCCGGCTGCTCTGGACCCGCCGCCTCGACCCGATGATGGACCTGGTCCGCGGCCTGCTGTCGGTGATCATCACGACCTTCGCCGGGCTCTTCCTCGTCTACGTCCTGATGGCCTTCGGCAGCGCGCTGACCCAGATGATCATCGACGCGCCGACCTACCAGGGGCAGCGGCCGCACCTGAACAACAGCGAGGGGCCGGTCAACCTCCTCTCGTCGGCACGGGAGGTCTACCCCAGCATCATGCGGGTGGGCGCCGACGAGGACGCCCTGGGGTTCGACAACGACGCCGCGCGCCAGGCGTTCACCAACCTCGTCTCCCTCGCCGTGATCCTCGGGCTCATCGCGCAGATGGTCATCCTGTCCGTGCTGAACGCGATCGTCTACCTCCTGGCCTGCCTGCTGCCGCTGGCGGCGGCCAGCACGATGGTGCCCGGCCTGCGGATCTTCCCCAAGGTCATCGGCTGGCTGTTCGCCTGCATCCTGTACAAGCCGCTGCTGCTGATGATCTACCTGGTCGGGCTGGTCCTCCTCGGCACCACCGGCGACGACAGCAGCAACGGGCTGTCCACGTACCTGGTGGGCGCCGGTGTGATGCTCCTGGCCACCGGCTCCCTCCCCGTGCTGATGCGCCTGATGGGCTCGGCCGGGGTCTGGATGGTCGCCCTCACCGCGGGGGGCATCGGTTCCATCACCGGCGGCGGCGGCGGTGGGAGCGGAAGCGGGGGCGGCGGCAGCGGCGCCTCGGAGGGCGGCGGCTCCTCCGCCGGGGCCGGCGGGGGCACGGACGGCTCCCCGGCCTCGTACTCCGGAGGGTCCGGCGGCCTCCAGGCGGCCGCCGCCGGGGCCAACGAGCGCGCCTCCGGGGTGGCCCGCAACCTCGACGGGGGGAGCGGGGGCGGGGTGCAGCAGGCCGGCGACTCCGGCCCGGCGACCGGTGCCGCGGACCGGGGCGCCCTGGGGACCCTGGGCGGCCAGGGCGGTACCGGGGCCGGAACGGCCGCGACGGCCGGGCTCGCCGCGGCCGGGGCCCCCGAGGCCGGGGGCGCCCTCGACGGGACCGGCGACGCCGGGCTCCCCGAGGGGACCGGCGGCGATTCGGCGGTGCAGGCCGGCGCGGACTCGGCCCTCCCGGGCGGTTCGGGATCGGCGGCCCCGGGCGCGTCGGAGTCGGTCGGCTCGACGACCTCGGCCTCCGAGGCGTCCTACGTCTCCGCCTCGGGAGCGGTCGAGGGCGGCGGGGGCGGCGGGGCCGACCCCGGCGCTTCGGGCGCCTCCTACGCGGGGGGCGGCGACTCGTACGGGGGGAGCGTCTCGGAGGGCGCGTCCCTGGACACGGGGGGCTCGGTGTCGACCGCCGGCCCCGGGGGAGCGGTGGGCGCGGACGCGCCCACCGGAGCCGACGGAAGGATGGTCTAGGTGGTCCGCACGTACGGGGGGTGGCGCAAGCGCCGCAGCATCGGGCTCTTCGGGCTCGGCCTCACCGCCACCCTCGTCCTCTTCGCAGGGCTCATCCTGCTGATGCTGGCCGGGCTGTTCGCCCCCGGGCTGGCCCTGTACCTGCTGCCGGTCATGGCGGTGGCGTTCGTGCTGGCCGCGGTGCCGGTGCAGGGCGAGTCCCTGCTGAGCTTCCTGCTCACCCGGCTGCGCTGGTGGTGGGCCAAGGCGCTCGGGCACACCCGCTACCGGGCGGGCGTCATGGTCGAGCACCCGCGCGCCTTCCAGCTGCCCGGCGTGCTGGCCCCCGTCACCCTGCTCTCCTGCGAGGACGGCCGGGGCGGCCGGTTCGGGCTGGCCTGGAACCGGCGCCTGGGCCACATGACCGCGACGGTCCTGGTGTCGTCCAACTCGGTGTGGCTCGCCGAGCCCTCCGACGTCGACACCTGGGTGGCGGGCTGGCACCAGTGGCTGGCCTCCCTCGGGTACATGCCGTGGGTCCAGTGGGTGACGGTGACGGTCGAGTCCCGGCCCGACCCGGGCAGCACGCTGCGCCACCGCGTCGAGGCGGAGATCGACCCGGCCTCCCCCGAGGCCGCCCGCAAGATCATGCACGACCTCGTCGTCAACGCGCCCACCGTCAGCGCCCAGGTGGAGACCCGGGTCAGCATCACCTACGACCCGCGGAGGTTCCCCACCGCCCCCAAGGACCGCATGCAGGCCGCGGTCGAGATCAACGGGTACCTGAACCAGATCGAGACCTCCCTGGCGGGCTCGGGCGTCTCGGTCCTGGGCCGGGCCACCCCGGAGCAGCTCGTCGCGATGGTGCGCTCCGCCTACGACCCGACGGCGCTCAACGACCTCAGCTCCCTGCTCCAGAAGACCCCCGAGGGCATCGGCAGCGTCGACTGGACGGACGCCACCCCGGTCGAGGCCGAGGCGCACCACGACCGCTACACCCACGACAGCGGCACGAGCGTCTCGTGGATCTGGCAGGAGGCGCCGCGCACCCACGTCACCAGCACGGTGCTCGCCGAGCTGCTCTCGCCGACCCGCTGGGTCAAGCGCACCACCCTGCTGTTCCGGCCCTGGCCGGCGGCCGCGGCGGCCCGCGCCCTGGAGGCGCAGAACGCCGCCGCCCAGTACAAGAGCGAGCTGTCCTTCCGGGTGCGCCACCGGGTGAGCGCCCGGGACCGGCAGGACCTGGCCTACGCGCGGCAGGCGGCGCAGGAGGAGACGCGCGGCGCCGGCCTGGTGCAGGTGAGCCTGTACACGACGGCGACCGTCGACGACGAGCAGAAGATGCAGCAGGCGATCGCGCACACGGAGTCGGCGGCCGAGACCTCCCGGATCCGGCTGCGCCGGGCCTGGGGCAGCCAGGACGTCGCGTTCGCCACGACCCTGCCCCTGGGCGTGTGCCCGCCGTTCCTCGTCCAGCGCGGTATGGGTTAGGAGACACCGATGGCGATCGTCGACAGGCAGAGCCGGGCGGAGGAGCGCCGCCAGCAGCGCGAGGAGCGCAGGCGGCTCAAGCGCAAGAAGCAGCGGGAGACGGCCGCGCCCGACCGGTCGGCGGAGCGGGACCGCGAGGTCATCGCCCCCCTGCTCGGCTGGCGCCACCGGGGCGGCGGGGCCTCGCCCAACATCCCCAACGTCGTGGAGTACCAGGCCACCACCGCGCAGGCGTGCGGGCTGTTCCCCTTCGTCACCAGCAGCAAGCCGCCCGCGATCGGCACCCCCATCGGCCGCGACCTGCTCTCGGGCGAGGTCGTCTGCCTGGACCCGATGGCGTGGCTGCGCGCGGGGCTGATCACCAACCCCGGGTGCTTCGTCCTGGGCCAGCCGGGCACGGGCAAGTCCACGTTCGTCAAGCGGCTGGTCACCGGCGCCGTGTCGTTCGGCTCCCAGGCGATCATCCTGGGCGACACCAAGCCCGACTACAGCGACCTCATCGCCCACCTGGGCGGCCAGGTGGTGCGCATCGGGCGGGGCCTGGACCGGATCAACCCGCTCGACGCCGGGCCCCTGGGCCAGGTCATGGGGCGGCTCACCGACATGGAGCGGGAGAAGCTGCGCTGGGAGGTGCGCTCGCGCCGGATCTCCCTGCTCATGGCGCTGTGCACCCTGGTCCGCGAAGGGCGGATCGCCAACTCCGAGGAGGTCGTGCTCGGCGCGGCCATCGACCTGCTGGACGAGCGGCTCGCCGGCCTGCGCCAGCCCACCGTCATCGACGTGCTCAACGTCGTGGAGGAGGGGCCCGACTCGCTGCGGTCGTTCGCCCGCGCCGACACCCGGGACCAGTACGACAAGCGCGTCGACGACCTCGTCTTCACGCTGCGCCTGCTGTGCACGGGCTCCCTGGCGGGGGTCTTCGACGGCGAGACCACGACACCGCTCGACCTGGAGGCCCCGGGGATCAGCGTCGACATCTCCCGCGTGGGCGCGGCCGGGGACAAGCTCCTCACCGCCGCCATGCTCTGCACGTGGAGCTACGGATTCGGGATGGTGGACGCCGCCGCGGTCCTGTCCGAGCACGGCGTCATCCGGCGCCGCTCCTACATCGGGGTCATGGACGAGCTGTGGCGGGCACTGCGCGGCGCCCCCGGCCTGGTGGAGTTCGCCGACTCCCTCACCCGGCTCAACCGCTCCAAGGGCATGGCCTCGGTCATGGTGACGCACTCCCTCAACGACCTGGAGGCCCTGGCCACCGAGGAGGACCGGGCCAAGGCGCGCGGGTTCGTGGACCGCTCCGCCATCACCGTCCTGGCGGGCCTGCCGCCGCGCGAGCTCGCGGCCGTCAACCGCATCAC
Organism: Nocardiopsis sp. NPDC057823; assembly: GCF_042797335.1. Lineage (NCBI taxonomy): Bacteria > Bacillati > Actinomycetota > Actinomycetes > Streptosporangiales > Nocardiopsidaceae > Nocardiopsis > Nocardiopsis sp. NPDC057823. Next base: position 30,128 of record NZ_JBHVLR010000020.1, read on the forward strand.
CCCGATGACCGCCCCCGAACAGGGGCTGGTCTCCTCCTGGTCCTCACCCGACTCCTGGCAGCCCGGGGCCCGACACCCGGGCCGCGGCAAGTACCTGATCAAGACCGGTGCGGAGCGCCTGGGCATCCCGGTGCAGATGACCCTCACCCGTGACGAGCTCGCCCTGTACGACACCGACCAGGCGATCCGGAGGGAGTGAACCGTGGCCCGTGAACGTCCGAAGTACCAGGTGAAGGGCGGGGTGGCCGCGGCGGGCGCGCCGCCCCTGCTGGTCCTGCTCGCGCTCTGGGGCGTGGTCGGCCTGTTCTTCCTGTTCTGGCTCTCCGCCCGCCTCGTGGCGGCGGTGCTGGGCGGGACGGTGACCCCCTTCGGCCCCCTGTGGGCCTACTCCCTCCTGATGCGGGACACCGCGGCGGTGTGGCCGGGCGTGCCCACGGTCCCGGTCCTCGTGGTGTTCACCCTCCTGGCCGCCGCGTCCGTCACGGCGGTGTGGTGGGCCCTGGCCCGCCTGCGCGACGCCCTGTACGGGCAGCCGGACGCGGTCGGCGCTCTGAACAAGGACAACGACACCGTCTCGGAGCTGGCCCGACCCGAGGCCGCCGACAAGGCCGTCCGCCTGCGGCGGCGCTCCCTGGCCGGGTCCCGGGGGCGGTCGCTCGGGGACGCCGACGTGGGCCTGGCCCTCGGGGACGTCCGCATGGGAGGGGAGCGGGTCGGCAAGCGCCTGTTCGCCTCGTGGGAGGACACCGTCCTCGCCTTCATGGCGCCCCGGGCGGGCAAGACCACCGCGATGGCCATCCCCTACGTCCTGGACGCGCCCGGCGCGGCGCTGGCCACCAGCAACAAGGCCGACGTCTGGTCGGCGACGGCGGCCATCCGGCAGCGGACCACCGGCGAGCGCGTGTGGCTGTTCGACCCCCAGCACATCACCCACCAGGAGCAGGAGTTCTGGTGGGACCCGCTGGCGGAGGTGCGCGGCGTCGAGGACGCCTACCGGCTCGCCGGGCACTTCGTCCTCACCATCGACGACGACTCCAAGAAGGACATGTGGGGGCCCGCCGCCCGCGCCCTGCTCTCCCAGCTCATCCTGGCCGCCGCCCTGGACGGCCGGTCGCTGCGGGAGGTCGGCGAGTGGCTCCACGACACCAAGCTGCCCCAGCCGGTGGACATCCTGTTCGAGCACGGGTTCACCGCCTACGCCGAGGCCCTGCGCGAGACGCAGAACATCGTCGCGGAGACCCGCGACGGCATCTACACCACGGCGCGCACCGCCGCCCGCTGCCTGGACGACCCCGAGATCATGCGGTGGGTGACGCCCCAGGAGGGCGACCCCTTCCCGGAGTTCCAGCCGCGCTCCTTCGTCACCACCCGGCAGACCCTGCACCTGCTCAGCAAGTCCCGGGCGGCGTCCGCGCCGCTCATCGCCGCGCTCACGGACGCGATCTTCCTCGCCGGCGAGCAGGCCTCCGAGGCGCAGGGCGGCCGCCTGGACCCGCCGCTGGTGGCGGTCCTGGACGAGGCCGCGAACATCTGCAAGATCGCCGACCTGCCCGACATGTACTCCCACCTGGGGTCGCGGGGCATCGTGCCGGTCACCATCCTCCAGAGCCACCGCCAGGGCGTGCGGGTGTGGACGGAGAACGGCATGGAGGCGATGTGGTCCGCCGCCACGGTCAAGGTGTTCGGCGCCGGACTCGACGACCACAAGATCGTGGACGCCCTCTCCAAGCTCGTCGGCCAGCACGACGTGTCCACCACGTCCTTCAGCTACGGCGAGGGCAAGGGCAACCACTCGGTGCAGCTGCGGCGGCAGGAGATCCTCCAGGGCTCGGACATCCGCCGGATCGACAAGGGCGACTGCCTGCTCTTCGCCACCGCCGCCAAGCCCACCATCCTGCGGATGCTCCCGTGGTACCGGGACCGCCGCGCCCCCCTGATCTCCGCCGAGATCAAGGCCGCAGAGGCGCTCATCACCAGCGGGGCCCGCAAGCGCTACGGCGGCCGCCGCAGCGGTGCGGCCGTCGCGGAGAAGGAGTAGGACATGGCCGGAGCCGACGCGGCGCAGCCGCCCGAGCACACGCGCTCCCGCGACCGGGAGCGCAGCGGTTCCTCCCTGGCCCAGGAGGCCGCCGGACTGACCCCCCGGCCCTCCGGGGGCGCCCCCGCCGCCCCCGGGCTCCCGGACGGCGGCGGGCAGGTCGCCCCGGAGGCCCTCGCCGCGCTCGAGGGCCTGAAGAGGTTCGCGGACTGGATCCTCCAACTGCTGGGGGCCGTGCTCAGGGCCCTGGCCGAAGCGGTGTCCCGGCTCTCGCGGTTCGCCCTCCGGGTCTCCTTCCTCGTGCTGCGCTGGTCGCTCCGGCGGGGCCGCCCGGTACAGCGCTGGCGGATCAGGGCCCGGCTCGCGAGCATCGAACGCGCGAAGAAGAGGACGGACCGGGAGGCCGAACAGGCCCTGGGGCGTGTCGAGGACCGCGTGGCCGCCGTCCGGGAGAACGGCGACGCCCGGGTCCGGGAGGCCGTGCGGCGCCGGGCCGCCCGGGTCGGGGAGGCCCGGGAGCGGGCCGGTCGGCTCACCGACCAGGCGCGCCGGACCGGCGAGGCCGGTGTCCGGCGTGCGCGCTGGGAGGCGCGCAACCTCCCCCCGGCGCAGGCCGACGCGCGCGTGCGCGCCGCCGAGCAGGCCCGCGACCGGCGCGTCGACCGGGCGCGGCAGCGCGGCGACGCCGTCGTGGACCGCGTCCGCGCGTCCGCCGACGCCGAGGTGGTCCGGGCCCGGGCCGACCGCGACCGGGACAACCGGCAGGCCGTGACCCGTGCGGGTGCGGCCCTGCGGGAGATCGACGCCGCGCGCACGGAGCGCCTGGCGGACCTCGACCGCAGGGCCTCCGAGGTGCGGGACCTGCGCGGGCAGCGCCTGGCGCCGCGCGCCCTGCACGCCCGCCTGCGCGCGGACCACCGCCAGGGGCGGGAGGCGACCCGCCGGTTCCGGGGCAGGATCGCGGCGGCGGAGCAGAGCCTGGGGCCCGCTCCGGCGCCCGTGCGCCCCGCGCCGGCCGGTTCGCCGGCCGCGACCCCGGCGCCCCGCCCGCGCATCCCCGGGCTGCGGCTGGGCGGCGCGGCCGGACGCGGCCCCGGCCTGAGGCTCGGCGGGGCGGTCGGACGCAACCGGGGGAGGGCGGTCCCCGCGCAGCGCCGCGCCCCGGTGCGGGTCCCCGCCCCCAGGAGAAGGGCGGGCGGCTCGTGAACGTCCGCACGCACCGCCGGCCGGCGCGGGCCGGAGCACGGCGGCGCCCGCCCGAACCCACCCCCCACGGAAGGACCAGGCCATGGCAGACGGCGAAGCAGGACCGCTTCTGAAGCGGGGTTCCGCGGAGCGGGCGCGTCCCCCGCACGGGCTCCCGCCGGGCGCCGGCGACGGCCGGGACGCCGAGGGCAGCCCCATGCGGGACCTGGGGATCAGGAGACGGCTCAAGGAGGTCGAGGAGTCCCGGACACAGGCGTACATAGCGGGCGTGGGCAGCAGCATCAGGATCGATGAGCACGTGGAGCGCGTCCGCCGGGACGGCGAGGCCCGGGTCCGCGCCGCGCGGGCGCGCGGAGCGGAAGCGGTCCGGCACGCGCGGTCCGAGGCCGAGGGGCTCGTGGAGCGCGCGGAGGGCACCGGCAGGGCACTGGTCCGCGACGCGGAGAACAGGGCGCTCACCCTCGCCCCCGCCGAGGCCGCCGGGCACATGCGGGCCGCCCGGAAGGAAGGGGAGCGGGGCGTCGGCCTCGCCTCAGCCCAGGGGAGCGCCCTCGTCGACCGCGCCCGCACCGACAGCACCGCCGAGGTGCGCCGGATCGAGGCCGCGTCCGCCGAGGCGTCCGCCGAGGCCGAAGCGGACGCGGCCGCCGCCCGGCCGGAGGTCAAGGCGGCCAGAGCGGACCGCCTGGCGGAGCTCGGCCGGAGGAAGGAAGCGCTTCAGGGCCTGCTGGGCGCCCGCATGCCCCGCGGCGAGCTGCGCTCGCTCCTCCGGGAGGACCGCGGGCGGGAGCGGGCGAGCCTCGCCGGGTTCGAGAGCCGGCTCGCCGCGGCGGAACGGCGGGCGGGGCTCTCCGGGGCGGGCGGCACCGCTCCCGCCCCCGCGCCCGCGTCGGAGGCCGTGGTGCCCGGCCGGCGTCGGCCGGATGCCGCGACGGGGCTCCGCGGGGCGATCGCGCGCGCCTACCGCGGGGAGGCGGCCCCGACACCGGGCGGCTCCCCGTCGCGGGCGGGCGAGCAGCGGTCCGAACGAAGGGGGCATGGAGTGTGATGGTTCCGCGACGGGGACGACGGCGTCCGGGAGGCAGGGGATGAGCGAACGGAACGGCGGCGTCGGCCGCTGGGACGACGAGGAGGCGCGTTCCCGGCGCCGCACCCGGGAACAGCCGACCGGCCCCCGCGAGAGCGGGGGATCGGACTCCGGCGGGGGACGGCTCGACACGGCCGACGCCCTCCTGGCCGCCGCCATGCGGGCACCGATCGCGCGCGGCGGCATGACCAACTCCGGCTGGCTCGCCATGGCCTCCCTCCACGGCCACCTGCGCAGGCGCCGGCTCCAGAGCAGCGGCGAGGCGTTCTTCCCCGAGACCCACGTGGCGGGCTCCCCGGCCCTCGTGCAGGCCGCCCTCCACCTGGCCCGGGGCGCCGACCCCGCCGCTGCGGCGGCCGCGCTGCCCGGGGCGGACGCCCGGCAGGTCCGCGAGGCCCGCGACCGGCTCGACTTCGCGACGATGGCCAAGGCCCTGGAGAGGGACCTGGTGAGCGGGAACCTGGAGAGGACCGCGCACGCCGCCCTCCAGGAGAAGGGGATCGACCCCGGGACGCCGCCCGAGCAGTCCTGGCGGCGCGCCCTCGACGGCTCCGACCTGGGCAGGCTGCGCCCGCGCGACCTCGGCGCGCTCTACCTCAGCGCGGCCGAGGCCACCGGGCCGCAGGCCCGGCAGGCCGAGGCCCGGGTCCTGGAGGCCCTGGCCGAGCGGCACCCCCAGCTCGCGGCGTCCGTCGAACGCGGCCTCGTCCAGGACCGCGCCTTCGCGGGCGACCCGCACTCCGCCCGGCTCGACAAGAACACGGCCGTGGCCGGCGCGGTGTGGTCGGCGGACGAACGCCCCGTACCGATGGAGGAGTGGCTGGTCAGGGCCGTCCCCCGGTTCAAGGACGCCCGCACCGACCCCAACTGGCGGCGCGACGCCGCCGAGTCGGTCATCACCGCCGCCCTCGACGGGAGGGCCCCCGCGGGCTCCGTGCCCGCGCTCATCGACAACGCCAGGCGGAACCTGCCCGGGTTCGACGCCCGTTACCGCGAAGGCCTGGCGCTCGCCGAGGAGCGCGCCCGCGCGGGGACCGGCAGCGGCTTTCCCCAGGGGGACGCCGTCCTCTACGCGCTGGACAGGGGCAGGGACTTCCCGGTCAACGAGGCGCGCCAGGGCCGCGAGGAGGTGGTGGCGGCGGGGAACGGGGACGCCGCCCGCCTGCGCGCCGGGGCCGGGACCGGCGCCCCCGACCGGCGCCCGGAGCTGGCCGACGCGCGCCTGCCGAAGAACCGGGGGCAGGCGGAGCGCGCGGTGGAGGCCAACGGCCGCGCGGTCGCCCGGACCCCCGCCACCCGCCTGGACCGCGCACAGCAGGGAAATCTCGACGAACGCCGCGACCGGAACCGGCAGCGCGTACAGCAGGCCCGCGAGCAGCGGGCCGCCTACCGGGCGGGCCGGACCGACGCGGTCCGCCGCGACGGCGTCGGGCTGCCGCGCACCCGGGTGCAGGCGAACGCGGCGGTCCGGCGGGCGACCGTCGTCCACCGGCGCCAGCGCAACGAGCTGAGCACCCTGACCCGGCGGTCGGCCGCCGGCCGCTGACGGGGCGGCCCCGGGCCGGGTAAGGGGCCGCGGCCCGGCACACGACCACGACAAGGAGAGACAGGACACCGATGGACACCGAACAGGAAGAGCGGCCGGACGGGGCCCTGCTCCCCGGGGCCGGGGGGACGCTGAAGGACGAGACCCCCGACGTCTCCGAGGCCCTCGACGGCGTGGACGTCCCCGGGGACGGGGAGGAGGGCGACCCGGCCCCGGAGCCGGTGTTCCGGAACGTCGAGGAGTTCGTGCGGCTGCGCTTCCTGCCGGTCTACGTCCGCCCCGAGGGCGGCCAGTTCCGGTGGTGCAAGGAGTGGTGGCGCCACGCCGAGGCGGTGTCGCGCTTCCAGGCGCTGTGGCACGCCTGGGAGGTGCTGCGCTGGGAGGCGGGCACCGGCATGGCCATCTGGTACCGGGACCACCTGGACTTCCAGATGGGCATCCTGCTCGGGGACAACGGGCCGTTCCGCGAGTGCACCTCGCGCCGCCACCAGGAGCCCCGGCCCCTGCCCGCCGACCCCGCCCCCGAGGGCTGGTTCGAGGACGAGTGGTAGACCCGCGCGTTCCGCGGACGCCGCCCGCCGCGTGCGGACGGCGTCCGGTCCGGGCGCGGCGGGCGGGGAGGGGCTAGGGGATGAGGACGAAGCCCAGGACCCCGCCGACGACCACCAGGGCCGCCCCCGCGGCGGCCAGGACGAAGTCCGCCACCCGGGCGAGGCGCGCGGCCGCGTGCCTGCCGGGCAGCAGTGCCGCCACGGCCTCGGCCGCCCGGTCCCCCTCGGCCGGGTAGGCGGCGAGCTCCCGGTCCGCGCGTTCCAGCGCCGCGGCCGCCGCGGCGCCGTTCGCCGCGGAGGAGGCCGCCTCGTTCAGCAGGGCCTCGGCCCGGCCCAGCGCGGCCAGGGACGCCTCCGTCCGCGCCCGTTCGGCCTCCAGCCGGGTGAGCGCCTCGGGGACGTCCAGGCCGTGGTCCAGGATCCGCCGCACCGACCGGGTGAAGACGAGGGCGCCCGCGAGGATGCAGAGAAGTAGAGCCATGTCGTGCGTTCGTTCCTCTAGGGGGTCGCGGTCCGCCCGGAGGCGGGGCCCTGACCGGTGGTCCGCGCGGTCGTGGTGGACGTGGGCAGCCGGGGGATGGCGGCGGGGTCGGTCGAGGCGCCGGAGTTCTGCTGGAGCGCCGCCACGACACCGCGTGCCGGACCGAGCCGGGAACGGGTGCCCATCTGCGGGGACGTCGTCACACTCCGGCTGACCGAGTCGGTGAGCCCGTGCCGGGCCAGCGCCCGGGCGACGCGCTCGGGCCGCACCTCCAGGGCGTCGCGGAGCAGGTCGTCGCTGACGGGGTTCAGGTTGTTCAGCTCTCGCAGGTACCGTTCGGCCCGGATCTTCCCCTGGGGCGAGAGGGGGGCGTCCGGCCGCAGCTCGTACCTTTCCGACACCAGGCCGATGGCGGCCTGCGCACGCAGTTCGAGGTCGATCTGCGAGGTGTCCTGACCCGACTCGGCCCGGCGGTTCCGGTCGTCGATGGCGCTCCGGATGGTCCCGGAGGCCGAGTCCATCCGGACACCCGCGTCGGTGAGGTCGAAGACGACCCTGGCGACGCCCTTGCCCTCCAGCTTCGCGATCCTCTCGTGGTGGGACTCCCGCACCCGCTCGATCTCGTTGCCCATCTGGAAGAGCTTGTTGGTGGAGGCCGACTGCTCGTCCAGCTTGGCCCGGTTGTCGGCGGCGATCTCCTCCGGTTTGCGGTCCAGGTCCTCGATCCTGTCCTGGATCTGCCGCTTCTCGGTGGGGCTGTTGAGCGCGGCGAGGTAGTTCTCTTGGCGCCTCGTCGCCGCCATTTTCAGCGTGTTCCGGAGCTGGGTGGTGATGCTCCCCATGAGGACGGTGAAGGCCACCGTCATGAGTGCGGTGAACAGAGTGCCCAATGTTCCGATCTTCTCCTCTTACCACCCGGCGAGGGCGCAGACACCGATCAACAGGACGAGGCCGGCCCAGACCCAGGCGCCCGACCAGGCTCCGGGGAGAGGGGCGGGCGAGGGCGGGCGGACGCGCGCGGCCGCCTCGGGGCCGGGTTCCGGAGCGGCGCCCTCCGAGAGGGCGCGGCTCCTTTCCAGCAGGTGCGCCGCGTATGCGTCGAGTTTCTCCCGGTCATCGGATGAATCCGGGAAGTCCTGGAGGCGCCTTCCCTCGGGGAGGTGGACCCGGCGTCCGGCCATGAAGGCGTGCAGGAGGCCCTGCACGACCAGGACGAGGGCGGCGACACCGGCCAGGGCCAGGACGCGCTCATCGAGCATGGGGGTCACTCCTTGTTCTCGGAGCGGCGCGGGACGCCGGTTCTCCGGCCGGTCACGGGGAGGGCCTCGCGCCGCGGTTCCTGCCGGGGGCCTCGGGGTGGGGGCCCTGCCGTGCCGCCCGCACGGCGCTCGCCTGGTTCTTGCCGCGGACGACGACGAGGCCGGGCCCGCCGGGTGTCGCGGCGGGGGCGTCCAGCCCCAGCTCCTTCTCCAGGGCCTTGCCGTCCTCCTGGGCGCCCTGGTAGCGCTTCAGGACACCCTCCACGACCGCGGCCTGGTTCTTCGCGTCCGCGGCGTGGCGCTGGACCTGCTTGTTCTCCTCCTCCATGGTGCGCAGGGCGCTCTTCTTCTCCTGCTCCTGGCGCTTGAGCTCGTCCAGCTCCTTCTTGGGGACGATGTCCATGGAGCCGATCTTGGTCTTGGTGCCAGGGAAGTTCTTCTTCTTGTCCCTTTTCCGAGGCCCGTTGACCAGGAGCTTCTTGCTCATGTCCGTTTTGGCGTCGACCGATGACCGAATCGTGAAAACGATCATGAGCGACATCCCGGAAATGATGCCGTAGGAAAGGTAGAGCATTTGCAGCCAGCTCGGCAGTGAGCCGATCAGTGCACCCATGGCCTCCTCGTTCCCCGGATCCGATCGCCGCTGTACACCGGGACAGCCTAGAGCCGCGGCGCCAGGGGTAGAATGTGATGCGCGTCACGCAATGGGTTGTTCTATGTCGGTGTGCAGGGTTCGGCCTGGTCGAAGCGTTTTCGCCCCCGTTGTGGGATGTGCCGATGACCTGATCACACCGCGATGGAGATCCCTCGGGAGCCGCCGCCCATTTCGCGAAGGCGAAAGGGGTCTCGGAAAGTGAGGGAATGCGGTTTTTTCTCGCTGTGCGGTTCCGGATCGGCGGGCTTCCTGCGGGTCTGCCCGGGCACGGGGGCGCTCGTTGTCACGGGAGGGCCGTCAGGCCCCGTCGCCCGCGGCGCGGTCGGTGCAGACCTCCTCGGAGGGGGCCAGGACCTCGGTCGAGTGGACGGCGACCACCTGGAAGCAGTACTCCACCTCCGGGTTGAGGCCGGAGATCTCCACCGAGGACTCGCCCGCCTCGGTGCGGGCCATCGACGTTCCCCGGGTGTCGGCGGGGCCGCCGACCACCACGTGCGCGCTCTCGCCGCCGGTGTTGTCCGTCCAGGTCAGCGACACGGCCACGAGGTCGTCGGTGAGCGCCACGTCCGCGGGGGCCAGCGCCACGGCGGGGTCGTCGGCCGGGGGCGCCGAGGCCCCGGGCTCCGGGCCGCCGGAGGACGCCGCCCCCGCCTCCGGGGAGGCGGACGGGGAGTCGTCCCCGCCCATGCCCCGCACCAGCACGGTGATGCCCGCCGCCACCACCACGACGGCCAGCAGGCCGACGAGGACCGGTCCGACGAGGGCGCCGAACCGGCGTTCCCGCGGCGGTTCCGGAGCCAGGTCGGGGTACGGCGGCGCGAAGCGGTCCGGGCCGCCGGTGCCGAAGGCGGGCGCGGGGGGTGCGGTGGGCCGGGGAGCCGGCGACGGCCGGAACGGCGGCGCCGGAGCAGGCCCCGGGTCGCGCCGCGTCGGCGCGGGGGAGCCCGACAGTGGGGCGGTAGGAGCGGGGGCGGCCGGAGTGGACACGGACGGCCGGACGCTCGGCGCGGGCGTGGTGTGCGCTGCGGCGGGGGCCGTCGAAGGGCTGAGGGGAGTGGTCGACGCGGGGGCGTCCGCCTTCGTACCGGTGCTCGGCGCGGGCGCGCTGTACGCCGCAGTGGGGGCCGTCGAAGGCCCGGTGGCGGCGGCCGGGGGCCGGGGCGGCGCGGGCGGACGGGGGGCGCCCGTCGCCGACGTGCCGGAGTCGGGCCGCGCGGGACCGCTCGCGGTGCCGAGGGCGCCGAGCGGCTCCGTCTCCTCCTGGTCGGCGGGGCCGGGCCCATCGGCCTCCGGAAGGACGGCGGCCCGCCGCGCGCGGAGGGTCCCGGGGACTCCGGCCTCCGCGCTCGTGTCGTCGTCGGGGTACCCGTCGTCCGGGTAGCCGTCATCGTCGGGGTCGGAATCGGGCTCCGTCCGGGTGGGTGCTTCCGTTCCGGTGGCGGGGGACGGCAGGGATTGCGGTTCCTCGTCCTCCTCCCACCAGGCGGGTTCCTCGGCGGGCAGGGGAGCGGTCTCCGCCTCCGCCTCGTCGGGGTACCCGTCGTCGGCGTCGGGGTCGGGAGCGGACTCCGCCCGGGAGGCTGCGTCCGCTCGGGCGGCGGGGGACTGTAGGGGGTGCGGTTCCTCGTCCTCCTCCCACCAGGCGGGTTCCTCAGCAGCCAGGGGAGCGGTTTCCGCCTCCGCCTCATCCGGGTATCCGTCGTCCGCGTCGGACGTCGTCGCGCGGGGCTCTGGTGTCTCCTGTGCCTCGTCGGCCCCCTGCGCCCCTTCGCTTTCCGGGACAGCGGCCCCTCCGGCCTCTTTCGGGTGGCCGTCGCCGTCCGCGGCCTCCGGCGCCTCCCCGCCTAGCGGGGCCTGGCGCGCGGCCAGCGCGGCCGCGAACTCCTCCGCGGTCGCCGTGCGCAGCGCGGGGTCCGGGTCCAGCGCCCGGCGCAGGACCGCCCGCAGCCACTCCGGGACATCCTCCCGCCGCATGTCCGCGACGGCGGCGGACAGGATCCGGTCCCGGTACTCCGACAGGGGCTCCTCCCCGTCCGCGTCCGCGTCGAACGGGGGCCGCCCGTCCAGGAGCGTCCACAGGGTCGAGGCCAGCCGGAACACGTCGGACGCCGGCGAGGGCGCCTCTCCGCGCAGCTCCTCGGGCGGCGTGTGGTGCAGGTCCCGGCGCGTGTAGTACACCGGCGGGAACGGGTGGTCCAGGGGCAGCGCCGAGCCGAAGTCCACGAGGGCGGGACCCGGCTCGCCGTGCAGGATGTGGTCCGGGCGCACCGCGTGGTGCAGGAACCCGGCGGCGTGCATCGCGGCCAGCGCCCCCGCCACGGCCTCGCCCGCGGCCACGACCTCGTCCACGGAGAGGTGCTCGCCGCGCGCCAGGGCCTGGCCGTAGTCGCCCTCCGGGCGCAGTTCCGTCACCGCGTAGGGGCGGCCCTCGTCGGTGACACCGGAGAACAGCAGCGGTTGCACGCCATCGGTGGCGGAGAACTCCTCCCACAGGCCCACCTCGTCCGGCCGCCCGGTGTCGGGCGACGGGCGCAGCAGCTTCACCGCGAAGGGCGGCTCGCCCGATTCGGGCTCGGCCTGCCAGAGCAGCGAGGCGTCGCCGAGGCGGATGGTGGTCAGGGAGCGCATCCCGGGAACCGGGGGTGGCGGCACACGGCGGCGGCCCTGACCGAGCATGGGGTCCCTCCTGGACGGCGGCGGTCCCCTCCGACCGGCGGCGCGCGGAGGGGGATCGGGTCGGGACCCGGGCGGCCCGGGGCGACGCCTGCGCGGGCCGACCGCTGCGCGGGCGGGGAGGGGGAGGTGGTTCCGGGGCGGGGCACGGTGCCCGGCAACGCTGCGGCGAGCCTAGTACACACCCGCTGAGCGGGGAAGCGCGGACCGGTCACCGGACGGAGCTCAGAGGTTCCTCAAAACCCGTCTCCGTCTCTCCCCAAGGGAATCGGCGCCCTGTTAGCATGCCGCACCGGCCGCACCGGCCGCACGGCCGACCCCGCCTGCCCCCGGGGGAAGCCCCTTCGACCGGGCTCTTCAGAAAGGAAACGGGGAGATGGCACGAGGTAGTAAGCGCGGTGGCGGAGAAGAGGCCGGCAGGGGTGCGGAGGACCTGGGCGACCCGCCCACGTCGGTCATCTACCCGAAGTCCGGTCGCCAGGTGGTGAGCGAGGATTCCCCGCTCCGCGAGTTCACCAGGTACGCGAACGCGGAGGTCGACCCGAACGCCCGGAAGAACGCGGAGAAAAGCCGGGTCTTCCGGGTGCAGGAACGGCGCAAGGGGAGCAGCCCCTCCTGACCGGCGCCCCGACTCGGCCGCGTGTGTGCACCGCGAGGGGATCGGGCGGCGGCGCGGAGAAGGGCCGCGAGCCCCCTGAAAGAGATCTCCGCCCCTGACCGGCGTCCCCCGCCCCCGGACCCCGCCCCGGACCCCGCCTCGGTGACCGATTTCGGTCACCGAGGCGGGATCCGTTCGTTCCGTCCGCACTCGTCACGGTCCGGGTCGGACCCGGTGGTTAAGATGCGGTGGTCACATGTCCACCCGGTACCCCTGAGCCTCCTGGTGCCCGTGTGGGACGTGTCCCCACTCTCCCTTCACCCGTGGATCCCATGCGCTCTGCACAGAACGTCGCCTCGCTCCCCGCGACCGCGACCGACCTGACCCCCGCCGACCCCGAGCGGATCGGCCCCTACCGGCCCCTCAAGAGGCTGGGCGCCGGCGGCATGGGGGTGGTCTACGCGGCCCACGACGCCGCGGGCGGCCTGGTCGCGGTCAAGCTCATCCATCCCGAGTACTCCGCCGACCCCGACTTCCGCGCCAGGTTCGCCCGCGAGGTCGAGCTGCTGCACCGGGTCGGCGGCGCCTGCGCGGTGCCGCTGCTGGCCGCCGACACCGCGGCCGAGCGCCCCTGGCTGGTCACCCCCCTGGTGCGGGGCCTGACCCTCGGCGACTACGTGCGCGAACACGGCCCCCTGCCGGAGCGGCTGCTGCTGGGCCTGGCGGCGGGTGTCGCCGAGGCCCTGGTGCGCATCCACGCGGTGGGCATCGCCCACCGCGACCTCAAGCCCGCCAACGTCGTGCTCTCCCCGGAGGGCCCGCGCGTGCTGGACTTCGGGGTGGCCCGCGCCGTGGACCAGACGGCGCTCACCCGGACCGGGTCCATCGTGGGCTCGCCGGGGTGGATCAGCCCGGACCACTACCGGGGCAGGCCCGCCAGCACCGCCGACGACGTCTTCGCCTGGGGGGCGCTGATGGCCTTCGCCGCCACCGGGCGGCAGCCGTTCGGGACCGGCGACCCCGCCGTGGTGGCCCACCGGGTGATCAGCGGCGAGCCCGACATGGACGGGTTCACCGGGCCGCTGGCCGACCTCGCCCGCTGGGCCCTGGCGAAGGAGGCGGGGCAGCGGCCCGACGCGATGCGCCTGGTGGAGGCGGTGTTCGCCCTCAGCGGTCCGGGCCGGGGCAGGCCCCCGGCGGGGACGCCCGAGGCGGTGGACGGCGCGATGGCCACCGTCGTCGACGAGAACTGGCAGGGGGTGCCGGCCGCCCCGGAGCAGGTGTTCGCCATCGCCCCGAGGCCGGGCGGCGGGCGGGCCAAGCGCGGGCTCGCGGTCGCCGGTGCGGTGGCGGGCGCCCTGCTGCTGCTCGCCGGCGCGACCTTCGGCGGGGTGGTGCTGGCCCGGAGCTGGGACACACAGGTCGTCGCCGACGACGTCCCGGCCGAGGAGGCGGGCACGGGCGGCGACCGCCGCCCGGGGGCCGGGAACGAGCCGAAGCCCTCCGAGTCCCCGTCCGGGGAGCCGTCCGAGTCCCCGTCGGAGGAGGCCGAAGCAGGGGACGGCGGCGGGGAAGAGGAGGAGGGCGGCGGCACCTCCGCCACGTCCACCGGGCTGGTCGGCGCCGGGGTGGCCGCCGCGGGCGCGCGCCCCTCCGGGGAGCACGTCGTCGCGTTCCAGCCGGACGGCGGGGCGGCCGTGTACGCCCGGCTCGACGGCGCCGACGTGGTGTGCGCCTGGAGCTTCTGCCAGAGCCAGGGCGGGAGCGTCGGCAACGGCAGCGCGGGGTCGGTGCCCTCCAGCCCGTCCGCGCTCACCGGCTACGCGAACCAGGGCGGCCGGACCGTCAGGGCCGAGGTCACCTACACGACGGCGGCCGACGGCACCGTCACCATCACACGCCTGGTCGAGCAGCACCGGACCAGCGGCACCGGGACCCCGCCGTGGTGACCCGGGCGAACGAGCGAGGAACGATGAAGAAGATCACCGGCCGCGTCGCGGCCGCGCTGGGGCTGGCCCTGGTCGCCACCGTCGCCGGTCCGGCCCCGGTCGGCGCGGTCGCCTACGGCGGCCAGTGCGGCAGCGGGTACGGCAAGGTCAACGAGGCGGCGATCCCGGGCGGGACGGTGTTCCTCACCTACAACGGGTCCAACGGCAAGAACTGCGTGGTGGTGGTCCGCTCCTCCCCGGGCTCCCGGATCGCCATGGACGCGGCGCTCAAGCAGAGCGGTGGCACCTCCTGGCAGACCGACCCGGGCGACTTCACCGAGTACGCGGGCCCGGTGTACCTCTCGGCCGCGGGCCAGTGCGTGGACTGGGGCGGCCGGATCGGCGACGACTGGATCGTCCGCAACGGCACCAACTGCGGCTGACCGCCGGGCGGGGAGGGCGCCGCCTCCCCGCCCCGGCGGTCACCGCGGTTCCGGCGCCGCCACCCCGTCCTGCGGGTCGGGCGCGCTCGCGGCCCTCCTCTTCCCGCGCCGCCTCTTCAGCTCGTGGACCGCCGCCACCGCCAGCCACAGCACGGTGAGCGGGATGACGAACCACAGCATCGCGGCGCTGAGCGGCTCCAGGGCGGCGTGCTCCGTGGCCGCCAACACCAGGTACGCGATGTAGGCGATGTAGAAGCCGACCAGCAGCGCCCCCTCCCAGCGGGACACGTCCGACCCGGTCAGGGCGATCGGCAGCAGCACCAGGGCCACCGCCACCATGACCGGCAGGTCGAACCGAAGCGCCGACGCCGCGACCTCGATCCCGCCGGGGGCCACCACGGCCGCCAGGCCGAGCACGGCGCCGAGGTTGAACACGTTGCTGCCCACGATGTTGCCCACCGCCATGTCGCGCTCGCCCCGCACCACGGCGACGACACAGGTCACCAGTTCGGGCAGCGACGTGCCGACCGCCACCACGGTCAGCCCGATCAGCAGGTCGCTCACGCCCAGCGCGGTCGCGATCGCGCTCGCCCCGTACACGAGCAGCCGTGCCCCCACCACCAGCAGGGCCGTTCCCACGACCACCAGCACCAGGTCCCGCACGACCGACCGCGCGCGCGACGCCGTGCGGACCGTGCCCTCGGGGTTCTCGGGGTTCTCGGGGTCCTCGGCGTCCTCGGCGCCCTCCCGCCCGGGCTCCGGGTCCTCGGCCGCGCGCCTGCGCGAGGCGACCACCGTGACGGCCACGTAGACCACCAGGGCCGCGAACAGCAGGGCGCCGTCGAGCATGCCCAGGTTGCCGTCCAGCGCCATCAGCAGTGCCACCACCGACAGCACCACCATCACGGGGATGTCGGCGCGCACGACCTGGGAGTTCACCAGCAGGGGCACGAACAGCGCCGACGCGCCCAGCACGAGCAGGATGTTGGCGATGTTGCTGCCGACCACGTTGCCCACGGCCAGCCCGGCGTAGCCGGTCAGGGCGGCGTCGGTGCTGACCGCCAGTTCCGGTGCCGACGTCGTGAACGACACCACGGTCAGGCCCACGACCAGCGACGACATCCCCAGTGTCCGGGCCAGTGAGCCCGCACCCCGGACGAGTGCCTCCCCTCCTGCGACCAACAGTACGAATCCCGCCACCAGGGCGGCGACCACCAGCGCGTTCACGTGAGCCTTCCGATCGCTCCACCGAGTCGAGCACGGCATACCCGCCGACGCGGGGCCTCCCCCGGCGGGCCACCCGGTTTTCCACCGGCCCGCCATGAGTCTTCCGGAACCCCGCCCGCGCCGGGCACGGGAACGGGCGGGTTCTCCTCGGAGCCGGGGAGAGTTCGATTCCCGGTCACGGACCGGTCGGACGGCTCCCGCACCGACGGGTTCCGGGGACCGGACCCGCTCGGCGGCGCCGGACGGGCCGTCGGCCACGGTCGCGCGGAGCGGCTCGCGCACCCGGATGCGCGAGCCGGGCGACCCGGGGGCCGTGCTCCCGCAGCGGCCGGTCCGCTCCCGGCGGGGTCCGCGCTCGACCGGGCGCGCCGGCGCCGCCCCGGGCGTCTCCGGGGCGTCGCCCACCCTCCCGCCGGCAGGGGCGGGCGCGGGTCCCCCGGGGTCGGGGCCGGGCGTTCCCCGAGGCAGGGGGCTCCCCGGCGCCGGGCGCG
Source organism: Nocardiopsis sp. NPDC057823 (assembly GCF_042797335.1). NCBI lineage: Bacteria > Bacillati > Actinomycetota > Actinomycetes > Streptosporangiales > Nocardiopsidaceae > Nocardiopsis > Nocardiopsis sp. NPDC057823. The sequence goes on from NZ_JBHVLR010000020.1 coordinate 46,311, forward strand.
AGCGGCAGCGGCGGTGCCGCCCGCGCCCGGTGGCCGGACCGGGCCCGCGGTGACACGTTGTCCTTCCCCTCGTCTTGCCCTAACTTCTGCACGGAAAAGCAGCCCGCGTCCGGGAGAGGGAACGTGAAGCGATGGAGATGACCCACGTCCGCAACGCCACGGCCGTACTCCGGGCGGGCGGGAAGACCGTCCTGGTCGACCCGATGCCGGGGGCCCGGGGGTCCAGGGACGGGGTGCCCAACAGCAGGGGCGGCACCGAGCGCAACCCGCTCGTGGACCTGGTCGTGCCCCTGGCCGACCTGCTGTCCCCGGACGTCGTGGTGGTCACCCACACCCATTCCGACCACTGGGACGCCGCGGCCGCCGCACTGCTGCCGCGCGGCGTCCCCGTCCTGGTCCAGCACGCCGCGGACGCAGGGACCATCGCGAAGGAGGGCTTCACCGACGTGCGCATCCTCGACGAGCCGGTCACGGTCGACGGCACCGTCTTCACCCGCACCGGCGGCAGGCACGGTTCGGAGGAGGCCATGGAGGCCATCGGGGAGGAACTCGGCCAGGTCATGGGCGTCGTGGTGAGCCACCCGGGGGAGCCGGTGGTGTACTTCGCGGGGGACACGGTCCTCACCGACGACGTCCCCGCGGCCCTGGAGCGGCACGACCCCGACGTCGTGGTGCTCAACACCGGGGAGGGGTGGATCGGCTCCGTCGGCCCGCTCATCATGGGCGCCCGGGATGTGGTGGAGGTCCACCGGCCGGCCCCGCGGGCGCGGATCGTGGCCGTGCACCTGGAGGCGCTGAACCACTGCCCGGTCACCCGGGCCGAGGTGCGGTCCCTGGTGGCCGCACACGGGATCGCCGACAGGGTCCTGGTGCCCGAGGACGGGGAGGTCCTGGCCTTCTGACCGCGCCCGCGCGGTGCCACGGGTTTCGGCCCGGAGTGCGGGGGCACGGCGGAGGTCATGCCTCCCGAACCCCTCGAACCCCCCGGACGAGAGTTCCGCACGCGCGACCGGCTGCTCGCGATCGTGCCCGTGCTGGTGGTGGCCGCCTTGGCGGTCGCCCTGGCGGTGTGGGTGAACACACCGGACACGGGCGCCTATCCCGACTACTCCGGCCGGGCGGAGGCGGAGGTGGTGCGGGTCCGGACGGAGGCCGGGTCCGGGCAGCCGGGGATGGGCGGCCCGAAGGTCACCGTGGAGGTCGTCTACACGGTCGACGGTGCGCGGTACACCTCCGCGGTGGCCGGCGTGCTCCAGCCGGAGCCCGAGGCGGGGGAGCGGGTCACGGTCGCCTACGACCCCGCCGAGCCGGGGCGGGCGGCGTCCCCGGACCTGGCCGGGGACCCGGAGGGCGGGAGGCTGCGGCTGGCCCTCACCGGGTACTTCGGGCTCATGGTGTTCATGGGTCTGGCCTTCCTGGGGCGCTTCGCCTGGCGGAACCCGGGCCTGTGGAGGACGGGACCCGCGGAGGGCGGGAAGAGCGGGCCGGGCGGGAAAGGCGGGAAGGGCGGCCCGGGCCGGAAGGGCCGGTGAGCACCGCCGGTCGGGGCGGCCCGGCGGCACCGGGCTCCCCGGCGTGCGGGGAGCCCGTGCGCGGGGTCACCGTGCGAGGGTGAAGGTGGCCCAGGTGTGGGTGCCGAGGTCGCCGAACGGGCAGACCGGCGAGTATCCCCAGGCTGTGGACAACTCCTCGACCATGAGGAGGCCGCGCTGTCCCTCGGCCCGGTCCCATTCGTCGGACGTGCGCGCCCGGGGGATGGCGGGGACGCCGCCGCCGAGCCCGTCATCGGTGAAGCCCAGGGTCAGCGAGCGGTCGTCCGCGGACCACAGGGTCCGGATCACTCCGCCGTCCCGGCCGGAGGCGGTGTACTTGACGCAGTTGGCGAACAGTTCGCTGCCGCACAGGACGAGCGTGTCGGCCGTGTCGGGGTCGAAGCCGTGCAGGTCGGCCCGCAGGTCGCGGCGGACCTGGGAGAGCCGGGCGAGGTCGCCGGGGTAGAGGCGGTGGGTCCACAGCCGTGCCGGGGTCATGCGCCCACCCCCGCGGTGCTCCTGCGGTCCTGAGGGGCCGGATGGGTCTGCTGGGCCTGCCGGGTCTGCTGGGCCTGCCAGCGCCGTACCGCGTCGGCGAGGTCGTCGAACGTGACCGGGGGCGGGGTGGGGGCGAGCAGGTCGCCCTCTCCGATTCTGGGGGCGGGGATGCGGGGTGCGGTCCACCGCTCCAGCCGGGCGGTTGCCTCGGCCTGGGCGCGGGAGCGGGCGCGGGACCGGGCACGGGCCTGTTCGTGGGCGGTGTAGTAGGGCCTGACGAGGGGGAGGTCGTCGGCGGGGAAGGTCTCGCGCGGCTCGGCCAGGCGCGGTGCGGCGGACGGCCGGGGGCGGACGGCGGGGCCGGGGTTCGCGGCGTAACGGCGGACCCGGGAGGAGCGGCGCCGGTGGTGGCGGCCGCAGGGAGAGGTGAACAGCGCTCGCAGGAGCCCGAGGGCAGCCCGGAAGAGCGCGGCACTAAACTGGCTCACGCTGGCAATCCTTTGGTTCAAGGTGTGAATTGCTGGCCACGACCCCGGGCGCTTGTAGGCGTCGCGGGGTCACGGGTTTTTCGGTTGTGGGGCCAGAATAGGGCAACCTGAGGGCTGCGTGCACATTTTTCGGACGGATTGCCGAAGAAGTTGTGCGCTTTGGTATTGGCGCAGGTCAGGGGGTTGTTGGTGGAGAGGGGAGAGCTTTTTCGGGGATAGGCGAAATAAGTCCGGTTTGATCTTTATGTGCGTGGTCGTGGTGAAGTCCCGGGTGGTTTCGCGAAGGCGTGTGCATGGCAAAGGCCCCGGACGGCCGTCCGGGGCCTTGTGCTGGGTGGCTACTTCTGGGCCGCCAGGGCTGCGACCCACTCGGAGGGGCCGAAGGTGAGGTGTCCGGCGTCCCGGTTCTTGGTGTCGCGCATCCCGGCTGCGCCGTCCCCGTAGCGGCATTCGACGCAGTCGGAACCGTTGGGGCTGTACGTCGACTTCTTCCAGGTTTCGTTCATCGGTGTACCTCTCGGGAGGCTTCGGGCTTTCCGCGAGTGCGGCGCGGAAAGGTGGGGCGACCATCTGCCCGGCGTGCGGAGGCGGTCACTTCTCAGCGGCGAGGGCCGCAAGCCACTCGGAGGAGGAGAAGGTGAGGTGTCCGGCGTCGCGGTTCCGGGTGTCGCGGACGTCGGCGCCCGCTGCATGTTCCCGTGTCTCCACGCAGTTTGAAGACGAGCCGCTGTAACTCGACTTGTGCCACTCGATCGAGGACTTCATTGCCGCTCCAGGGGGAGGGGGTGTGTGGGCTGTCTGGGCCATCCCCTTGAGGGTGGCCATCCACGCATGACGAAGGCTTCGTGCTGTTACCCGAATGTGGTCACCTTTCGGCTGCCACGGCCGCCGTCCACTCGGAGAGGCCGAAGGAGAGGTGCCCGGTGTCCCGGTTCTGGGTGTCGCGGACATCGATGTGCTCGGAGGACTCGCGAACCTCCACACAGTTCGCAGAGGATCCGCTGTAACTCGACTTGTGCCACTCGGGCGAAGACTTCATCGCCACTCCAAGGAGAGGGGGCGGGGCCACCTGAAGTATTCCCTTGCAGGCGGCCATCCACGCTTGGAAAAGGCCCCGGACGCTGGTCACCCGGGGCCTTGTATGAGCGTGGTTACTTCTCAGCGGCGAGGGCCGCGACCCATTCGGAGGAGGGGAAGGTGAGGTGCCCGGTGTCCCGGTTCCGGGTGTCGCGGATGTCAGCACCCGCTACATGTTCCCGTGTCTCCACACATTCGTTGTTGCCGCTGCTGTACGAGGACTTGTGCCACTCGGCCGAGAACGTCATTGGCGCTCCAGAGGGTGGGAAATGCGGGCTGTCCGGGGCATCCCCTCCTGGGTGGCCATCCACGGATGACGAAGGCCCCGTGTCGGTGCCCGGGGGACTTGTGCGGGGGTGGTCACCTCTCGGCTGCCAGGGCTGAGAGCCACTCCGAGGAAGGGAAGGTGAGGTGGCCTGCTTCGCGGTTCCGGGTGTCGCGGACATCGATGCGTTCGGAGGACTCGCGGATCTCCACGCAGTTCGCGGAGGCTCCGCTGTAACTCGACTTGTGCCACTCAGGCGAAGACTTCATCGCCGCTCCAAGGGGGGTGTGGGGCCACCTGGAGTATTCCCTTGGAGGCAGCCATCCACGCTTGGCAAAGGCCCCGGGCGGTCGCCCGGGGCCTTGCATGAGCGTGGTTACTTCTCGGTCGCCAGGGCCGCGAGCCACTCGGAGGGGCCGAAGGAGAGCTGTCCGGCTTCGCGGTTCTTGGTGTCGCGTGCCTCAACTGCCTCCGCAGTCCACCTGCACTCGACGCAGTTCCCACTGTTCGGGCTGTACGGCGACTTCTTCCAGATCTCGTTCATCGGTGTACCTCTCAAGAGGCCTCGGACTTTCGACGAGTACTGCAGGGAAAGGTGTGGCTACCGTCTACCTGACACGCTGTGGTGCTTCGGTGAGGGCGGTTCCTGGTGTGCGGAGGTGGTTACTTCTCAGCGGCGAGGGCCGCGAGCCACTCCGAGGAGGGGAAGGTGAGGTGTCCGGCGGCTCGGTTCTGGGTGTCGCGGACATCCGCACCGCAGGTGTGCTCCCGGGTCTCCACGCAGTTCGCCCCTGTAGAGCTGTAGCTGCTCTTGTGCCAGTCGGTCGAGGACTTCATCGACGCTCCAGAGGGAGGGGGTATGCGGGTCGCCTGGAGTATCCCCCCACAAGTGGCCGTCCACGCATGGCGAAGGCCCCGAGTGGTCGCCCGGGGCCTTGCGTGGGGGTGGTTACTTTTCAGCGGCGAGGGCCGCGAGCCACTCCGAGGAGGGGAAGGTGAGGTGTCCGGCTTCGCGATTCTTCGTGTCCCGTAGAGCCACCATGTCCGACTGCATCCGGCACTCCGCGCAGTTGGGGGAGTCACCCGAATAAGTCGATTTGAACCAAGAGTCGTTCACAGTAGTTCCTTCAATGCTGCGGTGGTCTCCCGGGAGGGGAGAGCGGCGGCGAGTGCCGAGGAGACCATGCCGAGCAGCGCCGAATGATCACTCCGCTCAGCGATCACCGTACCGCGTGACCAGTCCCCGACGACCGCCACGTCATCACCGGCCAGATGGAAGACCGTTGTGGCGCTACCTGGTACGAGCAGGATGGAGCCGCGGGGCACCAGGTGCACGATCACTCGACCCGTCTCGATCCAGTCAAGCAGGGCTTTTGCTTGTTCGACCTGAATCTCTCGGGGGAGTGCGTCCAACACAAAGAGAGGAAAGACGGCTGTCACCCGAAGCTTCGGCAGTTGGTGCAGTCGTTCGCATCGAAGTGCAGTAAGTCTCGTTACCTCCTCTTCGGTCATCCAGGGGCGTGCGGCGCGGAACAGCAACGACGCTAGCGAGGGGCACTGGAGGTAGCCGGGAACCATGCCTGGGGAGATGACCGTGGCAGCGCGTGCCTCCGGCTCGATGCGAGACAACGACCTCGCCCAAACCGGGATGCTGAAGCCGTCCTTCGCCTCCTGGTGCCTGGCCAGCAGGGTGCCATCGCATCCCAGGATGCGGTCGAGTGCCTCGGCGTTCTCCCGCTTGGGCAGTGAGCCCGAGTTTTCCCACCTATTCAGGGAGGAAAGCGACAAATTAGCTGATCTCGCGAGCTGGGTCTGCGTCAATCCCGCCGCTTCCCGAGCAGCGGTCAAAGCCTCTGCGAATATGCCGGGGGTCATGCAGGAAAGATACCGGCAGGGATGCCGGGAGCATCTGGGATTCTTGGAATTCGCTGTGAGACCAGGCTGGGAGACCCGACGCTGGATTCATGATCGGAACCCACAGGCCCGTCGCAGGGCACTTGGACTCGGACAACGAAGTGGCAGTGCTGGCGCTGCGTTCGGCGCTGCGCCGCCGGGGGATCGCCTCAACGGACGGCGACCTCCCCCTCTCCGTTCGCGCGGACTACGACGGCAGGCGGGTCACCGTCCGCCTGACAGATCAGCAGTGGTGGCGGCCGATGCCCGGTGAACCGGGCATCACCATCCCCCTCGCCCGCCAGGGCGCCGAGGACGACCTCGCCCGTCGACTCGTCTCCGAACTCCTGGGGCGGCTGTGAACGCCGACGAACCCCTCACCTGGGCCGAGTTCATCCGCCTCACCCGCCCCCGCACACCGCCGATCCCGCGCCCGCGCCCGGCGGAACAGCCCCCGCTGCCCCGGCGCCGACGCTCTTCTGCACCCGAAGACCCCGGAAGGAAGCCCGTCATGCCCGCCCACACCGACACCCGCCCCGCCCGGTGCGGCCGGCCCGCCACCCGCCTCCAGAGGGAGCGGGCCGACGAACTCTTCGACCTGCTCTCCTCGCTCCTCCGCGACGCCGCCGACCCCGATGCCGACACCGCCGCGCTGCTCCGCGCGGCCGACCGGGCCTTCGAGGCCCTGCACCGCCACCTCAGCCGCGGCGGCGCCCTCCCCCAGCCCTGGCGCGACGCCCGCCACTGACGGCGGGGGTGTCCCGGCGGCCGGTCCGGCCGCCGGGGGCGTTCACCCCTGTGCGGACGGCCGGGGCCCGGCGGCGCGGCGCAGCCGGTTGGCGATCGCGAACCCCAGCCCCTCCTCGGACGGCAGGGAGGCCACGATGACGTCGCACCCGCTCCCGTCGAGTTCGCGCAGGAACCCGTAGAGGCCGCGCGCGTACTCGTCCATGGAACCGGGGACGGCGACGACGGCGTGCGCCCCGGCGGGGGCCTCCCCGGCCCCGGGGGGCAGCAGGATCCCGACCCCGTTCCCCTGCTCCCTCAGCCGCTCGGCCTCCCCCGCCACCTCGTCCGGCGCGACCAGGACGACCCGAGCGCGCGGCGCGTAGTGCGAGGGGTGCTGGCCCGGCACCCGCACCGGGCTCGCCGAGGGCGCCGCGACCGGGCGCCCCAGCGCCTCTTCGAGGGCCTCCCTGGTGACACCTCCCGGCCGCAGGATGCTCGGCGTCCCGCCCGTGACGTCGACGATGGTCGACTCGACGCCCACCTGGCAGGGGCCCCCGTCCAGCACGAAGCCGACGTCGGACCCCAGCTCCTCGCGGACGTGCCCTGCCGTCGTGGGGCTGACCGAGCCGAAGCGGTTCGCGGACGGAGCCGTGACGCCCCCGCCGAAGGCGTCGAGCAGCGCGAGCGCGGCGGGGTGGTCGGGCACGCGGACGGCCACCGTCTCCAGCCCGCCGGTCACCTCCAGGGGCACGCGCGGGCCCCGCCTCAGGACCAGCGTGAGCGGTCCCGGCCAGAAGCGCTCGGCCAGCACACGGGCCGTGTCCGGGACCTCCCGGACCCAGTCGCCGAGCCGCGCGGCGGAACCGATGTGGAGGATGAGCGGGTGCGACGGAGGGCGCCCCTTCACCTTGAAGGTGCTCGTGACGGCGTCCGGGTCCTCGGCGTTCGCGCCGAGACCGTAGACGGTCTCGGTGGGCAGCGCCACCAGTCCGCCGGCGCGCAGCACGCGAGCCGCCTCCTCGATGTCGGCGGTGCTCCACGTGGTCACCGTTGTACCTCCCCTTGTTCCGTGGCGGCCCCGGCTCTTCCGCGGACGGCCGCGCGGCGTGCGCCTGCGGGCTCGGGTCCGGGGGACGGGGCGGGGCGGCGGTGCCGGGACCGACGCTCCGCTTCAGGGTACAAGCAGGTGGAACCCGTTCCCGGCCGTCCCGGAGGCAGGCCGGTCCGGAGGGGAGCCGGCCGGGGCGGTGGTGCCCGGTGGCGCCCGCAGGCACCTCGTTTCCCCCTCCCCGACCGGAATGCGGAAGAGTACGGGGTGCCACCCCCCGGCTCCGAGGAGAGAACCATGACCCCCACCCAGATCGTCCGCACCGTGGCCGCCGCCCTGATCGCCGGCGGAGCGGCCCTCGGGCTGATCCCCAGTGGCCGGTGCGGGGCGGGCTGGTGGTCGCCCCTGTACGGCGACGGGACCTCCTACGGGTGGTTCGGCTACTCGTCCCTGGACGGCTCGGGCATGCCCGCCGTCCTGCCGCACGAGATGTGCGAGGCGGCCACGGCCCCGGTCGCCTCGTGGGCGATCGCGCTGGTCGTGATGGGGGCGGCCCTACTGGCCGGGGTGTGGTTCACCACCTCGTACACGCCGAGGCAGCGCCCCCGGCAGTGATCCCGGGGGCTCACGCGTTCCCTCGCTCCCGCCACCGGCGGGCCCACCAGTACAGGCTCCAGGCGGCCGCCCCCGCCCCCGCGCCCGGCACGGCCCCCAGGAGGACGACCCGCACGAGGTCGTAGCCACTGGCGAGCGCGTCGCCCGCCGCCAGGCGGGACACCGCGCCGCCCACCAGGGCGCAGGCGGCGATCGCCGCGAGCGGGACCCAGCGGGCCCGGACGGCCGGCCGGTCCCGGAGGACCCACCACGCGACCGCCGCCAGCCCCAGCACCGAGCTGGCGTACATCAGCACGTTGTAGAGCTTGTGCGGTTCCACCACGGGCGTCTGGAGCACCGGGAGGAGCTGGACCCCCGCGCCGCCCGGGTGCGTGAACGCGTCCCACACCATGTGCGTGAGCGCGCCCACCGCGATCGCCGCCGCGCCCCGGGCCGCGCCCCGAGCGCTCGGGGCGGGCGGCGGCCCCGCCTCGCGCCCGACCAGCGCGGCCAGGGGCGCCCGCAGCGCGTACGTCCAGCAGGCCCACACCGCCCCGCCCAGGAGCACGACCAGCGGCAGCCCCAGCGGGAAGTGGGTCGTGGACGCCCCCACCGGCACCGGCAGGTAGTACGGGAGGTCGGGCACCATGGCGCCGACGACCAGCGCGGCGGTCGGCAGCCGGGTGCGGGCGAAGGGCAGGACGGCCGCCACGTGGGCCGGGGTGAAGGGCATCAGCGGCCCTCGGCCGACGCCCGCGGACGGGTTCTGTTCCAGGCCATCGCCGCACGCTCCTCCGACTCCGCCGGTCCCGGGCCGGGCACCGTTCTTTCCAGCGGTATAACGCCGGGCCCGCCCCGCCGGTTCACACGGGGGCACCGCCCTCCGGTCATCGAATGCCCGGGCAACGGTCACGTCTGCGTCCGCACGTGCCCTGGGCCACACCCCGGCGCCCCGTCACCGAATCCCGTTCTCTACCATCCGGAGTATGGACGTCCAAGAGAGCGGCGCCGCCGGATCCGGCGCCCCCGACCTCGCCGAGGGTTTCCCGGTCGCCACCCCTGACCGGTGGCGGGAGCTGGTCGCCGGAGTACTGCGCAAGAGCGGCGTGCCCGAGGAGCACCTCGCCGACCGCCCCGAGGCCGTGCTGGCCACCCGCACCTACGACGGCTTCGACATCGCGCCCCTGGCCACCTCCGAGCCGCCCGCCGCCGACCCCGGCCACCCCGGGCTGGCCCCCTTCACCCGCGGCTACCGGCCGGCGGCCGCCGGCGGCTGGGACGTGCGCGCCCGCTACCTGGAGTCCGACCCCGAGGTGCTGCGCCGCCGCGCCCACACCGACCTGATGAACGGCGTCTCCTCCCTGTGGATCGCCGTCGGCGACGGCCACCTGCCCGCCGACCGCCTGGACGCCGCCCTGACCGACGTCTACCTCGACCTCGCCCCCGTGGTCCTGGAGCCCGGCGCCGCCTACCGGGAGGCCGCCGACGCCCTGCTGCGCGTCCACGCCGACGCCGGGGTCCCCGACGCCCGGATCATCTCCCACCTGGGCATCGACCCCCTCACCGCGGCCGCCCGCGCCGGGGCCCGCCCCGACGTCATGGACGCCGCCCGGTTCGCGGCCGACCGCGCCCGGGACCGCCCGGGCCTGGGCCTGGTGACCGCCGACGCCACCCTCGTGCACAACGCGGGCGGCTCCGACGGCCAGAGCCTGGGCTGGGCCGTCGCCTCCGGGACCGCGCTGCTGCGCGCCCTGGCCGCCGCCGGGATGGACGTCGCCGACGCCGCCGGGCGCATCGAGTTCCGGATCGCGGTCAACGCCGACCAGTTCGCGGGCATCGCCGGGCTCCGCGCCCTCCGCGCCATGTGGAACCGGGTGCTGGAGGTCGGCGGCGTCCCCGCCCACCGCCGCACCATGCGCGTCCACGCGGTCACCTCCGAGGCGATGCTGACCCGCCGCGACCCGCACGTGAACATGCTGCGCACCACCGTGGCCTGCTTCGCCGCCGGGGTCGGCGGGGCCGACGCCGTCACCGTCCTGCCCTACGACGCCGCTGTGGGCCTGTCCGACGACTTCGCCCGCCGGGTCGCCCGCAACACCCAGGCCCTCCTCATCGAGGAGTCGAACCTGGCCCGGGTGGCCGACCCCGCCGGCGGCTCCTTCCACGTGGAGGCGCTCACCCGCGACCTCTACCTGGCCGGATGGGCGTTCCTCCAGGAGATCGAGGCCTGCGGCGGCGCCGCCGAGGTCGTCGAGGACGGCTGGCTGCGCGAACGCGTCGACGGTATCTGGGAGCGCCGCCGCGCCGACCTGGCGCACCGCCGCGCCCCGCTGACCGGGGTGAGCGAGTTCCCGAACCTCGCCGAGGAGCCGCTGGAGCGCGAACCCCTCCCCGAACACGAATCCTGGTTCCCGCTGCGCCGCTACGCGGGCGACTTCGAGGAGCTGCGCGACCGCGCGGACGCCGCCCCCGACCGGCCCACCGCGTTCCTGGCCACCCTGGGCCCGGTCGCCGCGCACACCGCCCGGGCCTCCTTCGCCGCCAACCTGCTGGCCGCGGGCGGGATCGCCGCCCACCAGCCCGGCCCGCTGGAGTCCGCCGACGACGCCGCGCGCGCCTTCGCGGAGTCCGGCCTGCGGGTGGCCGTGCTGTGCTCCTCCGAGAAGCTCTACGCCGAGCACGCCCCGTCCGTGGTCGCGGCACTGCGGGACGCGGGCGCCGAACGCGTCCTGCTGGCGGGCGCCCCGCGCGAACTCGGGGTGGACGCCTTCCTGCACCAGGGGTGCGACGCCGTCGCCCTCCTCACCGAACTCGTCGACCTGACGGCCCCGAAGGGGGAGGAAGCATGATCCCCGACCTGTCCACCGTGGCCCCCGGCGAGCCGGAGCCCTCCGGCGACGGCGCCGCCTGGGCCGCCGCCGTCGAGGCCGCCACCGGCAAGGCCCCCGACGCCCTGGAGTGGGAGACCCCCGAGGGCATCGCCGTCAAGCCGCTCTACACCCCGGCGGACCGCGCGGGCCTGGACTTCGTCGACGGCCTCCCCGGCATCCCGCCGTACCTGCGCGGCCCCTACCCGACCATGTACGTCAACCAGCCGTGGACCATCCGCCAGTACGCGGGCTTCTCCACGGCGGAGGAGTCCAACGCCTTCTACCGCCGCAACCTGGCGGCCGGGCAGAAGGGCCTGTCGGTCGCCTTCGACCTGGCCACCCACCGCGGCTACGACTCCGACCACCCGCGCGTGGCGGGCGACGTGGGCATGGCGGGCGTGGCCATCGACTCCATCTACGACATGCGCCGGCTGTTCGACGGCATCCCGCTGGACCGGATGAGCGTGTCCATGACCATGAACGGCGCGGTCCTGCCGGTCCTGGCGCTGTACATCGTCGCCGCCGAGGAGCAGGGCGTCCCGCCGGAGAAGCTGTCCGGGACCATCCAGAACGACATCCTCAAGGAGTTCATGGTCCGGAACACCTACATCTACCCGCCGCAGCCGTCGATGCGGATCATCTCCGACATCTTCGCCTACACCTCGCAGCGGATGCCGCGGTTCAACTCCATCTCCATCTCCGGCTACCACATGCAGGAGGCGGGGGCCACCGCCGACCTGGAGCTGGCGTACACGCTGGCCGACGGCGTGGAGTACATCCGCGCCGGGCAGCGCTCCGGCCTGGACGTGGACGTGTTCGCGCCGCGGCTGTCGTTCTTCTGGGCGATCGGCATGAACTTCTTCATGGAGGTCGCCAAGCTGCGCGCCGCCCGCCTGCTGTGGGCGCGGCTGGTCAGGGACCTGGGCGCGGTCCGGGACAAGTCGCTGAGCCTGCGCACCCACTCCCAGACCTCGGGCTGGTCGCTGACCGCCCAGGACGTGTTCAACAACGTGGCCCGCACCTGCGTGGAGGCGATGGCCGCCACCCAGGGCCACACCCAGTCTCTGCACACCAACGCCCTGGACGAGGCGCTGGCGCTGCCCACCGACTTCTCGGCGCGCATCGCCCGCAACACCCAGCTCCTCCTCCAGCAGGAGTCCGGCACCACCCGGTCGGTCGACCCGTGGGGCGGCAGCTACTACGTGGAGCGGCTCACGCAGGAGCTGGCGGCCAAGGCCTGGGGCCACATCACGGAGGTCGAGAAGGCGGGCGGCATGGCCGCGGCCATCGACGCGGGGCTGCCCAAGATGCGCATCGAGGAGGCGGCCGCCCGCACCCAGGCGCGCATCGACTCCGGGCGCCAGCCCGTCATCGGCGTCAACAAGTACCGGCCCGACAGCGAGCAGGCCATCGACGTCCTCAAGGTCGAGAACTCCAGGGTGCGCGCCAGCCAGCTCGACAAGCTGCGCCGCCTGCGCGCCGAACGCGACGAGGACGCGGTGCGCGCCGCCCTGGACGCCCTCACCGCGGCGGCCGGGCGCGAGTCCAGGGCCGACGCCGACCTCACCGGCAACCTGCTGGCGGCGGCCGTGGACGCGGCCCGCGCCAAGGCCACCGTCGGCGAGATCTCCGACGCGATGGAGAAGGTGTTCGGCCGCCACTCCGGTCAGATCCGTACCATCCAGGGTGTGTACCGGAACGAGGCGGCGGGCAGCGCGGACGCGGCGGATCTCATGGAGCGGGTGACCCGCCGGGTGGAGGAGTTCACCGAGGACGAGGGGCGCCGCCCCCGCATCCTGGTGGCGAAGATGGGCCAGGACGGCCACGACCGCGGCCAGAAGGTCATCGCGACGGCGTTCGCCGACCTGGGCTTCGACGTGGACGTGGGCCCGCTGTTCCAGACCCCGGAGGAGGTCGCCGTCCAGGCGGTCGAGGCCGACGTGCACGTGGTGGGGGTGTCGTCGCTGGCGGCGGGGCACCTCACGCTGGTGCCCGCGCTGCGGGAGGAGCTGGCCAAACTGGACCGCGAGGACATCATGATCGTGGTCGGCGGGGTCGTCCCCCCGCAGGACTTCGACGCCCTGCGCGAGGCCGGGGCCGCGGCGATCTTCCCGCCGGGCACGGTCATCGCCGAGGCGGCCGTCGACCTGCTCGACCGGCTGGAGGCCCGGCTGGAGCAGGAGTGAGCGGCGCTCCCGGAGCAGGGCGCGCCGGCGGGGCCGCCCGGGCCGGCCGGAGTCGCGGGCGGCGTCCGGGGTACGACGGTCGGACGGGGACGCGGAACCGATGACAGACGAGGAGGCGGGCGTGCGGCGGACACGACCGCGCAGGCCGGTGGACGTGGCCGCGCTGGCCGAGGGGGTGCTGGCCGGGCACCGGCCCACCCTGGCGCGGGCGATCACCCTGGTGGAGTCGCGCCGCCCCGACCACGCCCGGGACGCCCAGGACCTGCTGGTGCGCCTGCTCCCGCACACCGGCGGCGCCCACCGGGTGGGCATCACCGGTGTGCCGGGGGTGGGCAAGTCCACGTTCATCGACGCGCTGGGCACCCGGCTGACGGGGGAGGGCCACCGGGTCGCGGTGCTGGCCGTGGACCCCTCCTCCACCCGCTCGGGCGGCAGCATCCTGGGCGACAAGACCCGGATGGCGCGCCTGGCGGTGGACCCGAACGCGTTCATCCGCCCCTCGCCGACCGCCGGGACCCTGGGCGGGGTGGCGCGGGCGACCCGGGAGACCATGCTGCTCATGGAGGCGGCCGGGTTCGACGTGGTGCTGGTGGAGACCGTGGGGGTGGGCCAGTCCGAGGTGGCGGTCGCCGCGATGGTCGACTGCTTCCTGTTCCTCACCCTGGCCCGCACCGGCGACCAGCTCCAGGGCATCAAGAAGGGCGTGCTGGAGCTGGTGGACGTGGTCGCGGTCAACAAGGCCGACGGCCCGCACGCCGAGGACGCCCGCAAGGCGGCCCGGGAGCTGTCGCGGGCGCTGCGGCTGCTGCAGCCGGTCCACCCGCGGTGGCGGCCGCCGGTGCTCACGTGCAGCGGGCTCACCGGCGAGGGCCTGGGCGAGGTGTGGGACACCGTCCGCGAGCACCGCAAGGTGCTGGAGGACGACGGGGCGCTGGCCGAGCGGCGCAGCGGACAGCGGGTCAGCTGGATGTGGGACCGGGTCCGCGACCGCCTGATGGACGCGTTCCTGCGGCACCCGGAGGTGGCGGCGCGCATCCCGGAGCTGGAGCGGGAGGTGCGGTCGGGGGAGACCACGGCCACGCTCGCGGCCGACGGGCTCCTCTCGCTGTTCACCGAGAGTGATGCCGGAGGGGCGGCGGAACCGCCGGCGGAGCCCGGGGCGGGGGCCGCCGGGCGGTCCGCGGAGCCGGGCTCCGGGAGCTTCGGGAGTAATGGGTCTCATATCGTGAAATGACCTAGAGTCAACGGGCGATTCCGGGCAGGCCGCGGAGGGTTCGTGCCCCCGAGGCGAAAATTTCTTCCGAGATGCCATTCCCGAACGCCCGCGCGGCTTATACCGTGTGTGTCCAACGACTTACCGGACACGCGGACGCGCACGTTGCTTCCCTCCCCGGTCGGCCGGCCCCGTGGGAGTGGGGGCGGACCCGGTGGGCGCGGCCCGCGCGCCTGCGTATGGTTAAGCGAAGGGACCCCTCGCCTTCTCAACGTGGGGTCGGGAGGAGTGAACGTGCACAGGCTCGGACTGAGCACAAGGGTGGAAAGCCGCAGCGTCATCGTCGCGGTCGAGGGCGAGCTCGACATCGCGACCACCAACGACCTCCAGGAGCACGTCCGGTCCGCGATCGAAGACCACGGCCCGTGGCTGATCCTGGACATGTCGGGGCTCGACTTCATGGACTCGAGCGGCCTCAACGTCATCATCAACGCCTACCGCACCGTCCGCGAGCGGGACGGGGCGCTGGCGCTGGCGGCCCTCAACGAACGCGTCACCAAGGTCGTCCGCCTGGTCGGCCTGCACCGCCAGGTCCCCGTCCACCAGACGGTGGCCACCGCCGTCGCCGCCATGGAGGCGCTGGAGAAGCGCCAGGCCGGCTGACCCCGCACCGACAGCCGCACACCGACAGCCGCACACCGACGGACCCGCACGGCCGGACGCCCCACGACGTCCGGCCGTGACGTCTGCCCGGGCGTCCGTGCGGCAGGACGCCGGTACGCGCCGCCCCGGCGGCGGTTGGCCGACCTCCCCGCGGGCACAAGGACCGGCAGGACACCACCGCGGAAGAGGGAGGTGGCGGAATGCCGGTTGTTCTGCCCCTGGAACGGATCGGCGCCGGTGACGGCGACCTGGCGGGCGGCAAGGCCGTGGGGCTGGCCGGGGCGATCGCCGCCGGCGTGCGGGTCCCCGGGGGCTTCTGTGTCACCACCGAGGCCCACCGCGACGGCACCGTCCCCGCCGACGAGGTCGCCGCCGCCTACGAGGCCCTGGGCGGGGGACCGGTGGCGGTGCGCTCCAGCGCCACCGCCGAGGACCTGCCCGACGCCTCCTTCGCCGGGCAGCAGGACACCTACCTCGACGTCGAGGGGGTCGACGACCTGGTCACCGCCGTCCGCCGCTGCTGGGACTCCCTGTGGACGGACCGGGCGGTCGCCTACCGCCGCGACCGGGACATCGACGACGCGTCCGTCCACATGGCGGTGGTCGTCCAGCGCATGGTCAGGCCCCGGGCCGCCGGGGTGCTCTTCACCGCGAACCCGGTCACCGGCACCCGCGGCGAGACCGTCGTGGACGCCGTGCCCGGCCTGGGCACCGGTGTCGTGGACGGCAGCGCCGAGCCCGACCACTACACGGTCCGTCCCGACGGCGGCGTCACGGCCCCGGCCGGCGGCTGCCTGTCGGTGGCCGAGGTGGAGGAGCTGCACGCGCTGGGACTGCGGCTCCAGGAGCACTTCGGGGCGCCGCAGGACGTGGAGTGGGCGATCGACGCCGACGGCGTCCTGTGGACCCTCCAGTCCAGGGCGGTCACCACGCTGTTCCCCCGGCCGCCGGAGCACCCGGACGGCCCGCGCGTGTACTTCGAGGGCGGCCACATGCAGGGCCTGCTGCGCCCCTGCACGCCCATGGGCATGTCCGGGCTCAAGGTCGCCGCCGCCGACTGGTTCCGGACGGTGGGGGTGCGGATCGACCCGTACGCGCGGACCGGCTTCCTCACCGAGATCGGCGGGCGCTTCTACCTCGACCTGACGCCCTTCGTCCGCAACCGGTGGATCCGCGGGACCCTGCCGGAGGCCGTGGAGCTGTACGGGCCGCGGGCCAGGGAGGCGGTCCGGTCCCTGCTGGACGACCCCCGGTTCGCCCCGCGCCGGATGCGGCTGCCCGGAGCGGGCGCGCTGCTCGGCGCGGTCCGCACCGCGGCCGGGGTGCTCCCGATGGCCGGCGGGCTCGCGGCCGGTACGGTCGCGGCGCTGCGGGACCCCGCCGCGGCCCGGGAGCGGATCCTGCGGGCGGGCGAGGAGGCGCGCCGGGCCGTGTCCCGCGGCCCCGGGCCCGGGGCCACCGCGCACGAGCGCCTGGAGTACGCCGAGCACGTCCAGGCACCCGTGCTGGCCGAGTTCATGACACCGATGCTGGGGCCGCTGTACGTCGGCATCCTCGCCGGGCGGATCCCCGAGGGGCTGCTGCGGGGCATCGCGACCCCGGCGGAGGTGGCCGCGGTCCTGCGGGGCATGCCCCACAACGTCACCACCACCATGGACCTGGAGCTGTGGGGCGTCGCGCGGGCCGCGGCCGCGCACCGGGAGGTCTTCGCCGAGACCCCGCCGGAGCGACTGGCGGAGCTGTACGCGTCCGGGGACCTGCCCGACATCGGCCTGGGCGCCTTCCTGGAGCGGTACGGCCACCGGGCGGCGGCCGAGGTCGACCTCGGGGTCCCCCGCTGGTCGGAGGACCCGGCGCCGCTGTTCGCCGCGATCGCCGGGTACCTGCGGGTGGACGACCGGGACCAGGCCCCGGACCGGAGGTTCGAGCGCGCGGCCGCGGAGGCCGAGCGCACGCGGGCCGGACTCGTGGCCCGTGCGCGCGCGAGCCGCCCGGTGCGCGCCAGGGTCGCCGACCTCCTCTTCGACCGGGCCCGCGCGCTCGGCGGGATGCGCGAGTACCCCAAGTTCGTGTGGCTGTACGCCATCGCGGCGAGCCGCCGGGAACTGCTCGCCGTGGGGGAGGAGCTCGTCGGACAGGGGCGCCTGGAGCGCCCCGACGACATCATGTTCGTCGACTTCCGGGAGGCGCGGGACCTGCTCGACGGCGAGGACCTGCGCGGTGTGATCGCCGAGCGCAGGGGGTTCCACCGCCGCGAGCAGCGGCGCCGCCGGGTGCCGCCGGTCCTGCTGTCGGACGGCACCGACGTGGAGGTGACGCTGCCGCCCGATGCGGGGGCGGACGGGCCGGGGGTCCTGACCGGGGTGGCGGCCTCGCCGGGCGAGGCCACCGGGCGCGCCCGGGTGGTCCACGACCCGGCGGGCGCATCGATCGAGCCGGGGGACATCCTCGTCGCCCCGACCACCGACCCCGGGTGGACGCCGCTGTTCATGACGGCGGGCGGTGTGGTCGTGGAGACCGGCTCGACGGTCGCGCACGGGCCGACCGTCGCCCGGGAGTACGGCATCCCCTGCGTGATCTGCGTCCCCGGGGTGACGGAGAAGGTGCCCGACGGCGCGGTGATCACCATCGACGGCTCCGCGGGGGTCGTCCGCCTGGAGGGGGACCGGGAGGCCGCCGACACCTGACCCCGCGGGGGTGCGTACGCGTGCGGCGCGGCCGGGGACCGGCCGCGCCGCGGTGCGCTCACGGGGGAGGGGCTCAGTCGCCGCCTCCTCCTCCGCCCCCGCCGTCACCGCCACCTCCGCCGGAGTCGCCGCCCCAGCCGCCGCCACCGGAGTCGCCCCCGAACAGGCCGCCCCAGAAGCCGCCGCCGGAGGAGCCCGAAGAGCCGTGGGAGCCGTGGGAGGGCGCGGCGCCGGGGTCGCCGGGCTGACCGTGCGCGGGCGGGGCCCCGGGGCCGTCCGAGCGGTGCCCGTGGTCGCCCGCGTAGTGGGCCGGAGCGGCGGTGTCGGCGCCCGTCGGGACGTACCCGTCACCGCCGTGGCCGCCGCGGGCGGGGACCGGGCGCGCCGGGGTCCGGGCGCGCCACAGCGCCAGGACCAGGCAGAGCAGGGCGCCGGTCGTCAGCAGGCCGATCAGCACCCCCTGGACCAGGCCGATCAGGGGCAGGACCGCCAGCGGGTCGGAGACGGCGTGCGGGAACACCGCCCACACCACCTGGAAGAGGGCGGTGAACAGACCGGTGCAGAGGAACAGCACGGCCGAGGTGCGGACCAGGCCGGGCGCGGCCGCGTTCCGGGCGCGGATCAGGGCGACGGCCGCGATCGCGAACAGGGGCAGGGAGAAGATCAGCGTGTTGGTCAGGATGCCGACGATGAGGCCGGGGTCGCTCGATGGCACGGTCGCCTCCTAACGGCGGGGGTACGGGTGGGGGGCGGGGTGCGCGGGGGCCTTCGTCACGGCGAGGACGAGGGTGAGGGCCCCGCCGGCGAACACCAGCGGGGGCACCGCGCCCAGCAGGCCCAGCACGGGGGCGTGGGCGAGCGGGAACGTCGGGGGGAAGAGGGTGAGGACCTGGTAGCCCCCCGTCAGGAGCCCGCCCACCGCCACCAGGACGCCGCCGACCATGGCGGCCGACCGGCGGTCGGGGGCCAGGCGGGGTGCCGCGGCCATCGCCGCGACGCCCAGGGCGATCTCGACGAGCACGAACAGCAGCGAGGGCAGCAGGGACACCAGGGGCGTCAGGTCGGGTGCCGAGATCATCGGGGTCCTTCCGTGGAGGGGGCGGCGTTCGGCTGCCACCGGCCCGGGGCGGCGGGGGGAGCGGGGGGCGCGGGCGGACCCTGCGGCCCGTCCTTGAACTTCCGGGCGCTCAGCACCGCGACCAGCAGCAGGGCCAGGCCGCCCGCGCCGAGCGCGCCGCTGCCGAGGAAGACGGTCTCCATGACGCCGGGGCGGACGGGCAGGAAGCCGGGGTCGAAGAAGGGGTCGGGCGAGAGGAAGAACCTCAGGTAGATCTGCCAGCCGGTCGTGACCAGCCCGGACAGGATCAGCAGCACCCCGCCCGCGGCGGCGGCCCCCTTGCCGGAGGGGGCGCCGAAGGAGCGGATCAGGGCGATGGCGCCGACCACGACGGGCGGCAGACAGGCGAAGAGGAAGGTGGCGATGAGGCCGATCATGTCCGTGTCGTCTCCGGGTCTCGTGGGCGGTCAGCGGGGGGTGTGCGGGGGGCGCGGTCCGTCCTGGCCGGGGCCGCCCGGTCGGGGCCCGGGACCCTGCGGCCCGCCCTGCGGAGGGCCGGTCCGCGGTCCCGCGTGGGGTGCGGGCGCGCCCTGCGGTCCGGCCTGGTGCGGCCCTCCCTGGTGCGGTCCGGCCTGGTGCGCGCCCTGCGGGACCCCGTAGGGCGCGTGCGGCGCCGGGACGGCGCGGGGGCGCGGACGGCGCTTGGTCGCGGCGACGGCCACCAGCAGCAGGCCGGTCGCCCAGAGGAGGTCGGAGAGCCCCCCGAGCACGTCGAGGACGATGGAGGCGGTCCGCCCGCCGTTGAGGGCGCTCACGGCCTCGTGGATCGACGCGCTCGCGAACGTCAGCAGCAGGAGGAGGCCCGAGCCCACCAGCAGCAGGCCGCCGCCGACGGCGGTGAGCGCCCGCCGCCCGTAGGGGGCGGTGAACCCGATGACCAGGGCCGCGAGGCTCAGGAGCAGCGAGACCACGGGGAAGACGAGGAAGAGTGGATTGAAGCCCACGGTTCTCCTTCGGGAAGCGGGGTCCGGGGGACGGTCGCGAGGACGGGGCGGTTTCCCCGTGACCTGGTAGACGCCGGATCCGCCACCCCGGTTTCGCATGTCGGGGGGTCTCTACTCTGGTGCCCGGAACGGGCATTGCGCCAGGGTGGTGTCGTGCGTAACATCTCATCGAATCGCTTCGACAACGGACGGGACGGCACCGTGCGGATCTCCGATGTGGCCCGGCACGCAGGTGTGTCGCCCAGCACGGTCTCCTATGTCCTCAGCGGGAAGCGCTCGATCTCCGAGACCACCCGCCGCCGGGTGCTCGACAGCATCGACGCCCTGGGCTACCGCCCGCACGCGGGCGCCCGGTCCCTGGCCAGCCGCCGCAGCAACGTCCTGGCGCTGGTCGTCCCCCTGCGCGAGGACGTGCACGTCCCCGTCGCGATGCGGTTCGCGGTCTCGGTGGTCACCGCCGCCCGCGCCCACGACCACGACGTCCTCCTGCTCACCCAGGGGGAGGGCCCGGCGGGCCTGCACCGGGTGGCGGGCAGCGCCATGGTGGACGGGATCGTCGTCATGGACGTGGAGACCGACGACGCCCGCGTCCCCGTGCTGCGCTCCCTGGACCTGCCCTCGGTCCTCATCGGCGTCCCCGCCGACACCGAGGGCCTGACCTGTGTCGACCTGGACTTCGCGGCGGCGGGCGCCGCCTGCGTGCACCACCTGGCCGACCTGGGTCACCGCGACATCGCCTTCGTCGGCCAGCCCGCCTCGGTGTACGAGCGCCGCACCGGGTTCGCCGAGCGCACCCTCACCGGGTTCGAGGCCGCCGCCCTCGAACGCGGCGTCCGGGCCACCTCCCACCCCTGCGACCCGGCGGGCGCCCGGGAGCTGGTGGCCGGACTGGTCCGGGACCGGCCCGGGCTCACCGGCCTCATCGTCCACAACGAGGCCTCGCTCGCCCCGCTGCTGGACGCCTTCGCCGACCACGGCCGGGTGCCGCCGGAGATCTCCGTGGTCGCCCTGGGGTCGCTGCCGCCGGGGGCGCCGGACCTGACCCGGGTGGAGCTGCCCGCCGAGGAGCTGGGCGCCCGCGCGGTGTCCCTGCTCATGGACCTGATCGACGACCCCGGGCGGACCGAGGTCACCCTGCTGGAGCCGCGGGTCGTCCCGGGCCGGAGCACGGCCCCGCCGACGGGCTGACCCCGCCGGGCGCGGGCCGTCCGGCGTTCCGCCGCACGTATCGTCGAAGCGCTTCGACTGACACGTGCACAAGCACACACCGATCGTGACCGCGCCGACCGTGCGGTCCCACCCCCCGACCGGAAGGACGAGACATGTTCAACGAGATCGAGGACGGCGTCGAGTGGCGGGGCGGCCACCAGGTCGTCCGGGTCCGGGCCTGGGGCGCCGACGGCCTGCGCGTCCAGGCCGGGCTGTCCGTCCTGCGGGAGGACCTGCCCGGCGCGCTGGACGCGCCCCCGCCCACCGGGGACGCGCCCCGGCCGACCCTGGACGGCGACCGGGCACTGCTGGTCAACGGCGCGATCGCCGCCGAGATCGACGCCTCCGGCATGCTCCGCTTCCTGCGGGTGGAGGACGGGGTGCCCGGCGAGGAGCTGCTCGCCGAGGAGCGCGCCCACTTCTGGTGGCCGGGCCCGCGCGTGTACTCCTCCACCGGCAACGGCTACTACCGGATCGAGCAGCGGTTCCGCGCCTACGACGGGGAGCGCCTGTACGGCCTGGGCCAGCACACCCACGGCCTGTTCGACCACAAGGGCGCGGTGGTGGACCTGGTGCAGCGCAACGCGGAGGTGACCGTCCCCTTCGTGGTCTCCTCCCGCGGCTACGGGCTGCTGTGGAACAGCCCGGCGGTGGGCCGGGTGGAGTTCGCCGCCAACGGCACCCGGTGGGCGGCCGACAGCGCACGCCAGATCGATTACTGGATCACGGCCGGGCCCGAGCCGGCGGCGGTCCTGGAACGCTACGCCGACGCCACCGGGCACACCCCGATGCTCCCGGAGTTCGCCTCCGGGTTCTGGCAGTGCAAGCTGCGCTACCGCACCCAGGAGGAGCTGCTGGAGGTCGCCCGGGGGTACCGCGACCGGGGGCTCCCGCTGTCGGTCATCGTCGCGGACTTCTTCCACTGGACCCACCTGGGCGACTGGAGGTTCGACCCGGCCGAGTGGCCCGACCCCGCGGCGATGGTCGAGGAGCTGCGGGAGATGGGGGTGGAGCTGATGGTGTCGGTGTGGCCGTCGGTGAGCCCGCTCAGCGAGAACTACAAACCGATGCTGGAGGCCGGCCACCTGGTGGCCACCGAGCAGGGGCCGCCGGTGCACGCCGACTGGGCCGACAAGGGCGTGGACGCCCACGTGCAGGTGTCGTTCTACGACCCCACCAAGCCGGAGGCCCGTGCCTACCTGTGGGAGCGGATCCGCGAGAACTACCACTCCCTCGGCATCCGGGTGTGGTGGCTGGACGCCTGCGAGCCCGAGCTCAAGCCCGGCCACCCCGGCAACCTGCGCTACCACGCGGGCCCGGGCGCCGAGGTCGGCAACATCTACCCGCGCGAGCACGCCCGCGCCTTCCACGAGGGGATGCTCGCCGCGGGCGAGGAGGAGGTGATCACCCTGTGCCGCTCGGCCTGGGCGGGCTCCCAGCGGTACGGGGCGGCCCTGTGGTCGGGGGACATCGCCCCGACCTTCGCGTCCCTGCGGGCCCAGGTCCGCGCCGGGCTGAACGTGGCGATGTCGGGGATCCCCTGGTGGACCACGGACGTCGGCGGGTTCCACGGCGGCGACCAGGACGACCCGGAGTACCGGGAGCTGCTGGTGCGCTGGTTCCAGTACGGGGTGTTCTGCCCGCTGCTGCGGCTGCACGGGTACCGCGAGCCCTTCTCGCACGCCCTGTACCCGGAGATGACGGGCGGCCCCAACGAGGTGTGGTCCTACGGGGAGGAGGTGTACGGGCGGCTGCGGGAGCTGCTGTTCCTGCGCGAGCGGCTGCGCCCCTACGTCATGGAGCAGATGCGCGTCGCCCACGAGCGCGGGCTGCCGCCGATGCGCCCGCTCTTCGTCGACCACCCCGGCGACCCGCGCGCCTGGGAGGTCGGCGACGCCTTCCTGTTCGGCCCGGACCTGCTGGTCGCCCCGGTCACCGAGTACGGGGCCCGCTCGCGGCGGGTGTACCTGCCGCAGGGCACCGACTGGACGGACCCCTGGACGGGGGAGACGCACCCGGGCGGCGCGGAGGTCGTCCTGGACGCCCCGCTGGACCGGGCCCCGGTCCTGGTCCGGAAGGGGGCCGAGGTGCCGATCGCCGGGTGACCGCCGTCACGTCCGCACAGGAATTTCCGACGGGGGCCGCTCGTTGCACCCCGTGTGGGACGGTGCGGTAGAAAGTGTCCCCCGGGCTCAACCGAAGCCTTCACGGAATACCGCGCCCTCGGGCGGCCTCGGAGCCGTGTTGTGCACTCCGCCGTGAGGCGACCGCCGCACCGTCCCGCACAGACGGGGGACGGCCCCGCCGGGCACACGCCCGGCGGGGCCGTCGTCGTTCCCGGGCCGGTCCGCCGGCCCCGGCTCAGCGCACGCCCAGCAGGTGCTCCAGGGCGAGCTGGTCCAGCCGCTCGAAGTGGTAGCCGCGCCCGCCGGCCGCGTCCGCGTCGAACTCCTCGGCCAGCAGCTCCGCCAGGCTCTCGCCCTCGCCCAGCGTGGGCACCGCCAGCTCCGGCACCCGCGACTCCTCCAGGGCCCGGCGGACCTCGGGGTCGGCGCGGAACGCGGCGGCCTTCTCCTTGAGGATCAGGTAGTTGCGCATGCACGCCTCGGCGGACACCCACACGCCGCTCATGTCCTCGGTGCGCGGCGGCTTGAAGTCGAAGTGCCGCGGCCCGGTGTACCCGGCGCCCTCCAGCAGGTCGACCAGGAAGAACGCCTCCTTGACGTCGCCCGCGCCGAACCGCAGGTCCTGGTCGTACTTGACCCCGCGCTGGCCGTTGAGGTCGATGTGGAACAGCTTGCCCGCCCACAGCGCCTGGGCGACCCCGTGCGCGAAGTTCAGCCCGGCCATCTGCTCGTGCCCGACCTCCGGGTTGACCCCCACCATCTCGGGGTGCTCCAGCGAGTTGATGAACGCCAGGGCGTGGCCCACGGTGGGCAGCAGCACGTCGCCGCGCGGCTCGTTGGGCTTGGGCTCGATGGCGAACCGCAGGTCGTAGCCCTGCTCGCGCACGTACCCGCAGAGGATGTCGAACGCCTCGCGCAGCCGGTCCAGCGCGGCGGCGTCGTCCTTGCCCGCCTCGGTCTCGGCGCCGTCCTGGCCGCCCCAGCACACGTACGTGGTGGCGCCCAGGGACACCGCCAGGTCGATGTTGCGCACGACCTTGCGGATGGCGTGGCGGCGCACGTCGCGGCTGTTGGAGGTGAACCCGCCGTCGCGGAACACCGGGTGGGTGAACAGGTTGGTGGTGACCATGGGCACGGCCAGGCCGGTCTCGTCCAGCGCTCCCCGGAACCGCTTGAGGACCGCCTCGCGCTCGGCGGGGCCGCTGCCGGGCGGGATCAGGTCGTCGTCGTGGAACGTGATGCCGTAGGCGCCCAGCTCCGCGAGCCGGTGCACGGCCTCGACGGGGTCGAGCTCGGGCCGCACGGCGTCGCCGAAGGTGTTGACGCCGCGCCAGCCCACGGTCCACAGCCCGAAGGTGAACCGGTCCTCGGGCGTCGGTCGGTACGCGGTCATGGGAAGCCTCCTGGGGTCGGGGGCCTCAGTTTGTCTAGGATCACAACTAATTGTCAACGGGGTGCCCGCGCAGCACCGCCACACCCCCTCCGGGCAGGTGCATGCCCTCGGCGGACGCCTTGGACACCAGGTCCACCGCGCCGGCGCCCAGCCCCAGCCGGGCCGGGTCGATCCGCACCGACCGGTGCCCGTGGTTGGTGAGGAACACCCACGCCCCCTCAGGCCCCACCCGGCGCACCACGTCCAGCCCCTCCTCGGGGAAGGAGCCCTGCCCGGCGGCCTCGGTGATCACCCGGCCCAGCCCCCGGTCGTTGAGGTGCGCGGACACGTACCAGGCCTCGCCCGCCCCGTACCGGCGCCGCGTCACCGCGGGCAGCCCGTCCAGCGCCCCGCCCGCGTAGGGCGCGACCGTCTCGGCGCCCTCCAGGTGCACGTGCTCGCTCCACAGGGTCACCTCCTCGCGGACCATCCCCACGTCCACCCCGGCCTTCTCGCCCTCGGCCATCGGGTGGAACTCCTCCACCCGCACGCCCAGCAGGTCGCGCAGCATGCCGGGGTGGCCGCCGGTGCGCACCGTCCCGGTGGGGTCGGCGATGCCGCTCAGGTACGTGACCACCAGCGTTCCGCCGTACTCGGTGTAGCGGGCCAGCCGCTCGGCGGCCTGCTCGGACAGCAGGTACAGGGACGGCACCACCAGCAGCGGCACCCGGGGCAGGTCCCGGTCCGGGCGCACGAAGTCCACCGTGCGCCCCGACCGCCACAGCACCCGGTGCACCTGGCGCACCGCCTCCAGGTAGTCGACCCGGTCCGACGGCAGGGTGGTGGCCCCCATCGCCCACCAGCTCTCCGGGTCCCAGGCGACCGCCGCGTCGGCGACCACGTCCGCCCCGGCGGTCTCGGAGATGCGCCCCAGCACGTCGCCCAGCTCGCACACCTCCCGGAAGATCCGCGAGTCCGGGCCGGCGTGCGGCACCATGCCCGAGTACCACTGCTCGGCGCCGCCCCGGGAGGCCCGCCACTGGAAGAACATCGCCCCCCGCGACCCCCGCGCGACGTGCGCCAGGCTGTGCCGGGCGATCTCCCCGGGCGCCTTGGGGCGGATGAGCCCCTTCTCGTAGACCACCCCGGCCGCCTGCTCCATCAGCAGCCACGGCCGACCGCCCCCGGGGACCCGGTCGGCCCAGGAGCGGGCCAGGTCCCCGGCGAACGCGGTCTGCTCGTCCCCGCCCTCCCCGGCCCGGTCCGGGTAGTCGTCCACCGACACCAGGTCCACGTGCTCGGCCCACCGCCACGGGTCCACCGGCACCCAGTCGCCGAACGCCAGGTTGGTGGTGACCGGCACGTCCGGGGAGGCGGCCCGCAGCACGTCGCGCTGGTCCAGGAAGTGGTCGAGCATCTCGTCGGACAGGAACCGCCGGAAGTCCAGGACGTGCGCCGGATTGGCCAGGTACTGCGTGGAGCGGGGCGGCAGCACCTCGTCCCAGGAGCCGTACCGCTGGCCCCAGAACTCGGTGGTCCACGCCCGGTTCAGCGCGTCCAGGGTGTCGTGGCGGCGGCGCAGCCAGTCCCGGAACGCGCGGGCGCCGTGCTCGGAGTAGGTCCAGGTCCCGTACTCGTTGTGCACGTGCCACATGGCCAGCGCCGGGTGGTGGGCGTAGCGCTCGGCCAGCGCCCGCACGATCCGCACCGAGGCCCGCCGGTAGTCGGGGGAGCAGACGTCGTAGGTGTCGCGGCTGCCGTGCGTGAGCCGGACCCCGTCGGCGTTCACGGGCAGGGCGTCGGGGTGGGCCAGCGAGAACCACGGCGGCGGCGACGCGGTGGGGGTGGCCAGCGCCACCTGGACGCCCGCCCCGTGCAGCCGGTCCAGGACCCGGTCCAGCCACGCGAAGTCGTACTCGCCCTCGCGCGGCTCCAGCCGCGACCAGGCGAACACCCCGACGGTGACCAGGTTGACGCCCGCGCGCCGCATGAGGTCGACGTCCTCGGCGGCCGTCTCCTCCGGCCACTGCTCGGGGTTGTGGTCTCCGCCGAACCACAGCCTCCGGTGGGACAGGGCGTGCGGCGGGGTCTGGGCGGCCATGTGGGGGACTCCTTAGGTTGGGCGGACGAACGAAGTATGGCGAGAACCCCCCGCCCTTGGCACCCCCCACCTCCCGGGAGCGACATGCCCCACCCCCGTACGGCCCCCCGCCGCGGCGTCCGAACCCGCCACCCCGCCTCCTCCTGGGAGGACGCCCTGGTCACCGGGGGCGGCCGGGTCGGCGCGCTGGTCCACTCCACCGCCGGCCTGGTCCGCCTCACCCTGGGCCACGAACGCCTCTTCCTGCCGGCCGCCGACGCCCTGCCCGCCCCGGAGACCGCGCGCGTCCTGCCGGAGCTGCGCGCCCTGCTCCTGGCGGGCCGCTCCAGGGAGGCCGCCGAGCGGATCGCCGGGTTCGCGGCCGCCGAGGACCCCGGGTACGCCGAGACCCGGTGGATCGACCCGCTGGTCCCCGCGGCCGTGCTCTCGTTCGCCCCCCGCTCCCCGGCCCCGGGCGACCCGCTGCGGGAGTGCGACTTCGCCACCGGCGTGGTCGCCGAGACCCTGCCGGACGGGACCCGGCACCGGGCGGTGGCCTCCCGGGCGGACGCGGTGGTCGCCGTGGAGCTGACCCGGGCCGCGGGGCTGGACGGGACGCTGCGCCTGGACCCGCCGCAGGGCCCGCCGCCGGTGCGGATCGCCGCGGAGCCAGCCGCGGCCCCGGGCCTGCTGCGGCTGGCCGTCCGCTTCCCGGACCGCCCGGCCGGGGCGCCGGCCGCCGCGCCCGCCGGGTACACGGTCGAGTGCGCGCTCACCGCGGCCGGCGGCACGGCCCGGCCAGTCCCCGGCGGCCTGGAGCTGCGCGGGGTCCGGCGCCTGGAGGCCGTCGTCCGGATCACCGTCGACCCGCCCGGGGACACCCCGGCGGCCCCGCCCGCCCCGCCCGGGGACACCGGGTTCGACCGGGTCCTGGCCCGGCACGCGCCGCTGCACGGCCGCCTCATGGACCGGTTCCGCATCGGGCTGGACGGCCCGCCCGCCGAGGGGACCGCCCCGGCGCACCTGGCCCGGCTGGTGGACGCCGGGCGGTACGCGATCGTGTCGAGCTGCGGCGACCTGCCGCCCACCCTCCAGGGGGTGTGGAGCGGCACCTACGACCCGCCCTGGCGGTCCGGCTACACCTTCGACGGCAACCTGTTCTCCGCGGTGGCCGCCCTGCACGCCACCGGCACCCCCGAGCTGATGACCCCGGTGTTCGACCTGCTGGAGGGCATGCTCGGCGACCTGCGCGAGAACGCCCGCCGCCTGTACGGCTGCCGGGGGATCCTGGTGCCCGCGCATGCCTCCACCTCCGGCCGCCACCAGCACTTCGGCCCGGTGTGGTGCCTGACCTGCTGGACCGCCGGGGCCGCCTGGGCGGGGCGGCTGTACTGGGACCACTACGCCCACACCCGCGACCGGGCCTTCCTGCGCGACCGGGCGCTGCCCTTCCTCACCGAGGCGGCCCTGTTCCACGAGGACTTCCTCACCGCCGACGGGTTCGTGCCGTCGTACTCGCCGGAGAACACCCCCGCCGGAGCGGGCGGCCAGGCCTGCGTCAACGCCACCATGGACGTCGCAGCCGTCCGCGACCTGTGCCGCAACCTCATGCGCGCGCACCGGGTCCTGGGCCTGCCCGGCGGGCGGCGGTGGGCCGCCCTGGCCGCCCGCCTGCCCGCGTACCGGGTCGCGCCCGGCGGGGAGCTCGCCGAGTGGGCGGGCCCGGCCGGACCGCTGGAGCAGGCCGAGGAGCACGCCCACCGGCACGCCTCCCACCTGTACCCGCTCTGGTACGAGCCGGACCCGGCCCTCGCCGCGCCCCGGCTGCGGGCGGCCGCCGCGGCGGCGGTGCGCGCCCGTCTGGACTGGTGGCGGGGCGAGGAGTCCGACGAGATGGCGTTCGGACTGGTCCAGCTCGGCCTGGCGGCGGCCCGGCTGGGGGAGGCGGAGCAGGCGCACGCGGCCCTCGGGATGCTGGCCTCCCGCTACTGGCGGCCCACCCTGACCCCGACCCACAACCGGGGGGAGCTGTTCAACGTGGACATCGGCGGCGGGCTCCCCGCGGTCGTCGCCGCGATGCTGCTCGGCTCCACCGAGGGCCGCGCCGACCTGCTGCCCGCGCTGCCGGGGACGTGGACCGCGGGCCGGGTGGAGGGGCTGCGCGGCCGGGGCGGGCTCGTCGTCGACGTCCTGGAGTGGGAGCGGGGGCGGGCGCACGCCCGGCTGCGGTCGGCGGAGCCCCGGAGCCTGGTGGTCGCGTTCCCGGACGGGACCCGGAGCCGGGTGGACTGCGGTCCCCGGCAGGCCATTTCGCTGCGATTTCAGACTTTCCTCCATGCCCGCAGTCGAAGCGCTTCGAAAAGTTGCCCGGACCCCTCTTGCCGGGCACCCGAAGGGTATTCACACTGATCGGGAATTGGCGTCCTCCCGGGGCCCGGAATCCCCGGGAGGGCGTGACCCCCCGATTTCAGGAGCCCCGCATGCCCACCCGCCCCCCGAGACCGCCGCACCGGAGGCCCCTCGCCCTCCTGGCCGCCCTGGCCGTGGCCCTACCGCTCGCCGCCGTCGGCGCGGCCACACCCGCCCCGGCCCTCGCCCAGGCCGACTACGAGTGGGACAACGTCCAGATCGCCGGGGGCGGCTTCGTCCCCGGCATCGTGTTCAACGAGTCCGAGCCCGGCCTGGCCTACGCCCGCACCGACATCGGCGGCGCCTACCGCCTGGACCCCGACACCGAGCGCTGGGTCCCCCTGCTCGACTGGGTCGGCTGGGACCGGTGGGGGTGGACCGGCGTCGTGTCCATCGCCACCGACCCCGTCGACCCGGACCGCGTCTACGCCGCCGTGGGCACCTACACCAACGACTGGGACCCCGACAACGGCGCGATCCTGCGCTCCGACGACCGGGGGGAGACCTGGGAGGCGACCGAGCTGCCCTTCAAGCTCGGCGGCAACATGCCCGGCCGCGGCCTGGGCGAGCGCCTGGCCGTGGACCCCAACGACAACTCGGTCGTGTACTTCGGCGCCCGGGGCGGCCACGGCCTGTGGCGCAGCACCGACCACGGCGAGACCTGGTCCGAGGTCACCGCCTTCCCCAACCCCGGCGACTACGTGCAGGACCCCGACGACCCCAACGGTCTGCTGGACGACGTCATCGGCGTCACCTGGGTGGCCTTCGACCCCGACACCGGCTCGCCCGGCTCCCCGACGCAGGAGGTCTACGCCGGCGTCGCCGACCTCGACGACCCCCTCTACCGCAGCACCGACGGCGGCGAGACCTGGGAGCCCGTCCCCGGGGCGCCCACCGGGTTCCTGCCCGCGCACGGCGTCCTAGACCACGAGAACGACCGGCTGTACCTGGCCACCACCAGCACCCCCGGGCCCTACGACGGCGACGCCGGGGAGGTGTGGCGGCTCGACACCGGCACCGGCGAGTGGACGGACATCAGCCCGGTGCCCGAGGCGAGCGAGGACTCCTACTTCGGGTACGGCGGACTGACCGTCGACCGGCAGGACCCGGACACCCTCATGGTCGCCACCCAGATCTCGTGGTGGCCCGACATCCAGATCTTCCGCAGCACCGACGCGGGGGAGACCTGGACGCGGGCCTGGGACTGGGGCGCCTACCCCGAGCGCACCACCCGCTACGAGATGGACATCTCCACCGCGCCCTGGCTGGACTGGGGCGGGCAGGGCACCCCGCCCGAGACCCAGCCCAAGCTGGGCTGGATGACCCAGGCGATGGCCATCGACCCGTTCGACTCGGACCGGTTCCTGTACGGCACCGGCGCCACCGTGTACGGCTCCGACGAGCTGACGAACTGGGACACGGACACGCCCTTCACCATCGAGGTGAAGGCGCACGGCATCGAGGAGACCGCGGTCAACGACCTCGTCAGCCCGCCGGGCGACGGGGCGCCGCTGCACTCGGCCCTGCTCGACCTGGGCGGGTTCACCCACGAGGACCCCGGCACCGTCCCGGACCGGATGTTCCAGCAGCCCTCGTGGGACCACGGCTCCTCGCTCGACTTCGCCGAGCTGTCGCCCGACACGCTGGTGCGCACCGGCGGCGCCGACGGGGTCGGCTCCATCGGGATCTCCACCAGCGGGGGCGACTCCTGGTGGGCGGGCCAGGCGCCGGGCGGGGTCACCGGCGGCGGCACCGTCGCGGTCAACGCCGACGGCTCCCGGATCGTCTGGAGCCCGGAGGGGACCGGCGTCCACGCGTCCACGACCCTGGGATCGTCCTGGAGCCCGTCCTCCGGCGTCCCGGCGGGCGCCCGGGTGGAGGCGGACCGGGTGGACCCGGACGTGTTCTACGCGGTCTCCGGCGGCACCTTCTACACCAGCACCGACGGCGGGGCCACGTTCGAGGCCCGGTTCGACGGGCTGCCCGCCGAGGGGAACATCCGCTTCGGCGCGGTGCCCGGGCACACCGGCGACGTGTGGGTCGCCGGCGGCACCGGCGACCACTACGGGATGTGGCGCACCACCGACGCCGGGGAGACCTTCACGGCGGTCGCGGGGGTCGACGAGGGCGACTCGGTGGGCTTCGGCGCGCCCGCGCCCGGCGCCGACTACCCGGCGGTGTACACCAGTTCCAGGATCGACGGCGTGCGCGGGATCTTCCGGTCCGACGACGCCGGGGAGACCTGGGTGCGCATCAACGACGACCGCCACCAGTGGGCCTGGACCGGCGCGGCGATCACCGGCGACCCCGACGTGTACGGGCGCGTCTACATCGGCACCAACGGCCGCGGGATCGTCTACGGGGACCCCGCCGGCGGCGGTCCGGACCCGCAGCCGAGTGAGGAGCCCACGGAGGAGCCCACCGGAGAGCCCACGGGGCAGCCGACCGAGCCCGGCACCGCCGACTGCACGTGGGACTACTCGGTCGACAACACCTGGCCGGGGGGCTTCCAGGCCCGGGTCACCGTGACCAACACGGGCTCGGAGGATGTGGACGGCTGGGACCTGGCCTGGGACTTCACCGCGGGCGAGGAGATCACCAGCCTGTGGAACGCCACCCACCGCCAGGACGGCGCGTCCGTGGTCGTCTCCGACTCCGGCTGGAACGCCCGGATCCCGGCCGGGGAGTCCGTGACGGTCGGGTTCAACGGGTTCGCCGACGGCGAGCCCGGCACCCCCGAGGCCCTGAGCCTCAACGGCTCCCCCTGCGACTGAGGCCGGCGGCGGGCCCGGTCGGCCGGTGGGGGCCGACCGGACCCGCCCCTGCGTTCGGGGCGTTGACGACGCCGGAGCGGCCGCGCGAAAGATCAACAGATGTACATCAGGTACATTGGTGGTATGAGCGAACCAGTGACCGCGACCATGTCCGAGGTGAGACGGCATCTCGCCGACACGATCGACCGCGCGCGCCACGATCACACACCGACCTTCATCACCCAGCGGGGCAGGACCACGGCCGTCCTCATCGACGCCGACGAGTACAGGCGGCTGCTCGCCATCGAGGAGGCCGCCGAGGCCGAATGGCTCAACCGTCTGGCGGACGAAGCCGAGCGGGAAGGGCGCGAGCCCTCCGTTTCGCTGGAGGAGATGGCCCGTGACCTCGCCCGGAGGGAGGAGTGAACCGGCATGTCACACGCTTCACCGCAGCCGCTCAACGCCAGATGCGGCGGATACCCCGCAGCGAAGCGGTAAGGATCCTGCACCGGCTGGCCGAGTTGCAGAGCGCTCTCGACGAAGGCGACACAGGTGCCTTCGACATCAAGCCTCTGAGCGGGCACCAGGGTCGATGGCGTTTGAGGGTCGGCGACTACCGGGTCGTCTACGTCATCGACAAGGACGATGACGGACAGCCGATCATCTGGGTGTGGGTCCTCGGGGTCGGAGACCGGCGGGACATCTACGACCGGAACAGGTGACCGGACCCGGTGGACCGGGTCCGATCACGGCGTTCCGGCACCTCAGCCCTTGACGGCGCCGATGATGACCCCCTTGGTGAAGTGCTTCTGCACCAGCGGGTAGATCACCGTCACCGGCACCAGCGCGACCACCACGATCGCCATCTGCACCGCCAGGTTGGGCGCCGAGGCGGTGCCCTGCACGGCGTCGCCGATCAGCGAGCTGGAGTTCAGCTGCTGCCCCTGTTGCACGTACTGGCGCAGGATCAGCTGCAACGGCCACTTGGCGTTGTCGTTGAGGTACAGGATCGCGTTGAAGAACGCGTTCCAGTACCCCACCGCGTAGAACAGGCCCACCACCGCCGTGACCCCCTTGGACATCGGCAGCACCAGGCGGGTGAGGATCGTCCACTCCCCGGCCCCGTCCATCCGGGCGCTGTCGGCGATCTCCCGGGGCAGGTTCATGAAGAACGCCCGCATCACCACCAGGTTGAACGCGTTCACCGCTGTGGGCAGGATCAGGGAGGCGTAGGAGTCGATCATCCCGAGATCGCTGACCAGCAGGTACAGCGGGATCATCCCGGGCGCGAACAGGAACGTCAGCAGCACCGCGAACAGCAGCGGCCGGTGCAGCAGGGACCCCGGCCGGGACAGCCCGTAGGCGGCCAGGACCGTCGCCGCCAGGCTCACCAGGGTGCCCACCGCGGTCACGCCCAGGCTCACCAGCACCGCCCGGGTGACCACGCCCCCCGAGAACAGGTCGGCGTACGCCTGGAACGAGATCCCACTGGGAACCAGTACCAGGCCGCCCGCGGCTGTAACCGCGGAGGCGGGCGACAGGCTGGTGAGGACCACGACGTAGATCGGCAGCAGGATGACGACCGCGACGGCCGCCAGGACCGTGTTCTTCGCGGCGCGGGCGGGCAGGGACGGCCGTTCCGCCCAGACCGGGCGGCTCTCGAACAGTGTGCTCATGCGCGCTTGTACACCCCGTGTTCGCCCATCAGGTGGGCCATCTTGTTGGCGACCAGGATCAGTACGAGTCCGACGACCCCCTTGAGCAGCCCCGCCGCCGCACCCGCGCTGAAGTTCCCCGTGACGAGCGTCTGGTGGTAGACGAACGTGTCCATGACCTCCGACACCCCCGACCCGAAGGCGTCCCGTTGCAGGTAGAACTGCTCGAAGCCGACGTTGAGGATGTCGCCGAGCTTGAGGATGAGCAGCAGCACGATGACCGGCCGCAGTCCGGGCAGAGTGATGTGCCACATCCGCCGCCACCGGTTCGCCCCGTCCACGGCCGCCGACTCGTAGAGGTTCTGGTCGATGGCGGCCAGCGCGGCGAGGAAGATGATCGTGCCCCAGCCGGCGTCCTTCCAGACCATCTGGGAGGTCACGACCAGCAGGAACGCGTCGGGGTCGGTCATCATGTCCAGCGGCGCGTACCCGGCGCCCCGCAGGGCCTGGGAGATGAGCCCGGCCCCGCCCAGGATCTGCTGGAACAGGGTCACCACCAGCACCCACGAGAAGAAGTGCGGCATGTACACGATGCTCTGGAGCACCAGCCGCAGCCGGCGGGTGAGCACGCTGTCGAGCAGGATCGCGAGCGCGATCGGCACCGGGAAGAAGAACACCAGCTGGACGGCGGCGATGACCAGCGTGTTGCCCACCGCGTTCCAGAACCGGGGGTCGGTGAACAGCCGCTCGAACTGGTAGAAGCCCACCCAGGGGCTGCCCAGGACCCCGTCCCACGGGTTGTACTGCTGGAACGCGATGATGTTCCCGAAGGTGGGGACGTAGTGGAACACCGCGAGCAGGCCGATCGCGGGCAGCGTCATCAGCAGCAGGGCGCGGTCGCGCCGCCACCGGGCCCGCAGGGACGGCCCCCGCCCCGGGCGGGCCGCCCGCCGCCGGGCGGGCGGCGCGGGGTCCCGGTCCGGGGCGGGGGCGACCGCGGTCGACCGCTCAGTCACGGCCGTGCTCCTGGAGTACGCCGAGGTAGAACTCCCGTCCCTCGTCCCCGCCGTCGCGTCGCCAGTCCGCGACGGCCTGGTCGAGCGCGCTCAGGTCCTCCCGGCCGCGGATGATGTCCTCCACCCGGTCGGTGAGCGGGGTCTCGGCCCCGGCGAACCGCTCGGGCCGCTGGATGCGGATGCCCGCGAACGGGTCGTCCTCGGAGAACTGCGCCGCGTGGTTGTACCAGTCGGTCTTCCACTGGACGAAGTCCGGGTACTGGCTCTCGGTGATCGCCGGGGGCCGGCCGCTGATGAAGTAGTAGCCGTCGTTGACCTCGCCCGCGCCCAGGTCGGTGAGCTGCGGTGCGCCGTCGTCGTTCAGCTCGTGGTGGGTCCCCTCGGCGCCGTAGCGGTAGTCCATGTACTCGCGGGTGCCGAACGGCGCCGCGCAGAAGTTCATGACGCCCAGCAGCTCCTCGATCTGCTCGGGCTCCATGCCCTTGCGGACGAACACCGACTGCGCGGAGGGGTCGGACCGGTGCATGACCGGGTCGTTGCCGTCGGCGCCGAAGACCGGCATGAGGTCCAGGCGGAAGTCCGGGGAGTCGCCGAGCATCTGGCCGTACGCCTCGTGCCAGGCGCCGATGCCGTCCTGGTTGAACACGATCCGGCCGGAGTTGAGCAGCTCCTTGGAGTTGTCGCCCAGGGCGACGATGTCGGGGTGGACCAGCCCGGCGTCGAAGATCCTGCGCATGAACTCGATGCTGGCCCGCCACTCGTCGGTCTCGAACATGTGCGTCAGCTCGCCGTTCGCGTAGCGCCACTGCTTGGGCGCCCCGAAGACCTGCCGCATGCTGAGGTTGAAGTCCCCGAACGCCCACCGGCCGTTGTCGGGGTCGTTGATCTCCTCGCCGATGGCGAAGAGGTCGTCCGGGCTGGTGGGCGGCTCCAGGCCGTACTCCTCCAGCAGGTCGCGCCGGTACAGCACCCAGTTGCCGAACGGCTCGGCGGGCCAGGGCACGCCCTGGAGGCGCTCGTTGAACACGTTCCAGCGCCAGGCGTCGCTGTCCAGGTTGGCCAGCAGCGGGTAGGCGGCGGCCGCGTCGCCCGCCAGGTACGGGGTCAGGTCCTCGAACAGCTCGCCGACGGCCCGGTTGAACTGCGGCATCAGGTTGATGACCCAGTCCGGGAACATGGTGAGGTCGGCGACGTCGCGCCCGGCGACCACCGCGTTCATCTTGTCGATGACGGTGTTGCCGTCCTGGAAGTTGAACTCGATGGTGGTGCCCAGGCGGCCGTTGACGTGGTCGAAGAAGGAGTTGTTCCCCAGGCCGGGCGGCAGGGGGCTCCACAGCGGGGTCATCGCGGTGTAGCTACCGCCCCGGCCGGGGGGCTCGGGGACGGCCTGGACGAACTCGGTGGGGTAGGACGTGAAGCCGTCGGGGGCGCCGTGCATCCCCTCGATGTCGGGGACGACCCCCTCGAAGGGGATGTGGGTGGGGATGAGGGAGTCGAGGGAGCCGGCCTCGGCCGCGGAGCCGCTGCCCGCCCCGCCGCCCCCGGAGGAGCAGGAGGTGAGGACGGCGGGGGACAGTGCGGCGAGCGCGCCTGCGCCGGCGAGCCCGAGGAAGCGGCGGCGGGACGGGGGAGGGGGGCGGAGGGGCATAGCGTCGTTCCTTCGTGCGGTCGGAGCCGCATGGTCCGGGGGGTAGGAAACGAGCGGCCATTTTGCTATGAATTGTTCGGCCGTTGGAAAAAGCAAGTTAGTCCACTGTGATCTGCTGCACAAGGGTTCTGCGGCGAACGAAGTCGAAGCGTTTCGATTTCGGTGGACATTGGCACCCACGAGGGACGGAAGCCCCATGAGCGACCCGGTCACAGACCCCGTGCACACCGACCCGTCCCGGACGGACGGGGAGCGCCTGGCGGCCCTGGTCGCCGCGCTCACCACCGAGGAGCGGATCGGGCTGCTGCACCAGTACCAGGCACCCGTCCCCCGGCTGGGGCTGGCCGGGTTCCGCACCGGGACCGAGGCCCTGCACGGCCTCGCCTGGTTGGGCACCGCCACCGTGTTCCCCCAGGCCCTGGGCCTGGCCGCGACCTGGGACCCGGAGCTGGTACGCCGGGTCGGCGAGGCCGTCGCCGACGAGGTCCTGGCCGCCCGCGACCGCGGCGCCGGGCGCAACGTCTGGGCGCCGGTGGTCAACCCGCTGCGCGACCCCCGCTGGGGCCGCAACGAGGAGGGGTGGTCGGAGGACCCCTGGCTCACCGGGCTGCTGGCCACCGCCTACGCCCGGGGGCTGGCCGGGGACGGGCCCCGGCTGCGCACCGCGCCCACCCTCAAGCACTTCCTCGGCTACAACAACGAGACCGACCGCTGCACCACCTCCAGCGGCCTGCCGCCGCGGGTGCTGCACGAGTACGAGCTGCCCGCCCACCTGCCCGCCCTGCGCGCGGGCGCGGCCGTCGCGGTGATGCCCTCCTACAACCTGGTCAACGGCAGGCCCGCCCACCTGAGCCCGCTGATCGAGGACGTGCTGCGCGCGGCCGCCCCCGACGACCTGCTCGTGGTCAGCGACGCCATGGCCCCCGGCAACCTGTTCGGCCTCCAGGGCTTCCACCCCGACGGCCCCACCGCCTACGCCCACGCCGTACGGGCCGGGCTGGACTCCTTCACCCAGGACGACGACCGGCCCGAGGCCACCCTGGACCACCTGCGGGAGGCGCTGCGGCGCGGGCTGCTCACCGACGCGGACCTGGAACGGGCGGTCCGCCACGTGCTCTCGGTGCGGCTGCGCCTGGGCGAGTTCGACCCCGGCCCCGCCCCCGAGGGCTCCCTGGACACCCCCGCCCACCGGGCCCTGGCCCGGGAGGCGGCCACCCGCTCCCTGGTCCTGCTCCGCAACGAGGGCGGGGTGCTGCCCCTGCGGGACGTGCGCCGGGTCGCAGTCCTGGGCCCGCTCGCCGACACCGTCCTGACGGACTGGTACAGCGGGACCCCGCCCTACGCGGTCACCGCGAAGGAGGGCGTCGCCGAGCGCGTCGAGGTCGTCCACCACGACGGCGCCGACCGGATCCGGCTGACCTCGCTGGTGACGGCGGTCGCCGAACCCGTGTCCGGGGAACCGCTGCGCCTGGACGGTGGAGAGGGCGACGTGTTCGCCCTGCTGGACTGGGGCGGCGGGGCGTTCACCCTGCGCTCGGAGCGCACCGGCCTGCACCTGGACGAGGGCCCCGACGGGACCCTGGCCTGCACCGCGCCCGGGCCGGGCGGCTGGGAGGTGCGCCAG
Source organism: Nocardiopsis sp. NPDC057823 (assembly GCF_042797335.1). Taxonomy (NCBI): domain Bacteria; kingdom Bacillati; phylum Actinomycetota; class Actinomycetes; order Streptosporangiales; family Nocardiopsidaceae; genus Nocardiopsis; species Nocardiopsis sp. NPDC057823. The sequence continues at coordinate 84,007 of NZ_JBHVLR010000020.1, forward strand.
ACCCTGCGCCTGGAGGCGGCCAACCCGGCCGGCGGCCCGGAGGGCCCCTACCACCTGGTCCAGGTCCACACGGGGCGGCGGGTCGGCGTCCGCGCGGACGGGGTCCTGGCCCTGGTGGAGGAACCCGGCGACGGCTGCCCGTTCTGGATCGACCGGGTGTCCTCCGGAGCGCTGGAGGCCGCCCGGGCCGCGGCCGCCGCCGACGTCGCCGTGGTGGTCGTCGGCGACCACCCCATGGTCAACGGGCGCGAGACCGAGGACCGCGCCGACCTGGAACTCCCCGCAGCCCAGCGGCACCTGGTCCGCATGGTGCGCTCGGCCAACCCCGCCTCGGTACTGGTGATCAGCAGCGGCTGCCCCTTCGCGGTCACCTGGGCCGACGAGAACGTCCCCGCGGTCCTGTGGTCGGCGCACGGCGGGCAGGAGTACGGCCGCGCCCTGGCCGACGTCCTGTTCGGCGACGCCGAACCGTCCGGGCGGCTCACCCAGACCTGGTACCGGTCCGCCGACGACCTGCCCGACCTCCTCGACTACGACGTCATCGGGTCCGGGGCCACCTACCTGTACTTCGAGGGCGAGCCCCTGTACCCGTTCGGCCACGGGCTGGGGTACGCCGAACCCGTCTACGGGGAGCCGGAGGCGGTCGTCGACGGCGGCCGGGTGACCGTGCGGGTGCCGGTGGCCAACCCGGGCGACCGGCCGCTGGAGGAGGTCGTCCAGGTCTACACGCGCCAGCTCTCCTCCCGGGTGCGGGTCCCGGTGCGGGCGCTGCGGGGCTTCGCCCGGCTGCGGCTGGGACCGGGGGAGGAGGCCGTCGCCGAGATCGGGTTCGACGCCGCCGACCTGGCCCGCTGGGACACCGTCCGCGAGCGCTTCACCGTGGAGGACGCCCCCCGCGAGGTCCTGGTGGGGCGCTCGGCCGCCGACATCCGGGGGACCGCGCCCCTGGACGTCCCGGGGGAGCCGCCCGCGGTCCGCCGCGGCACCTGGTCGGCGGCCGGGTACGAGGAGCAGCGCGGCACCGCCCTGTGCCCGCTCACCCCCGAACGCGGCGACGCCGTGCGCTTCACGGAGCCCGGCGCCCGCCTGCTGTTCCGCGACACGGACCTCACCGGGGCGAGCGGCATCCGGGTGCTCGCCAACGCCGACCGGGACACCGAGCTGCGGGTGCACCTGGACGGCCCGGACACCGGGCCCGCGGCGGTGCTGCGCGTCCCGGCGGGCACGGGCCCCCACGACTTCGCCGAGGCCGTGGCCGCCCTCGCGCCGGGCACCGCCGGGGTACGCGACCTGTACCTGGTCTGCGAGGTCCCCGGGGCCGCCGTGGCCGCCGTCACCCTGGACTGACGCGCGGCGCCCCGCCGGGGCGCCGCGCGGACACCCGCGGGCGTCAGCCGGTGACGTACACCTTCTCGATCCACGGGGGAGGGTCCGGCGGGGCGTCGCCGATCAGCGCCGCGACCACCCGGGCCGCCGAGGGCTCGGACGGCCACGGCGTGTACCCGTCGGTGAGCACGATGACCACCTGCGGGCGCTGCGGGGCGCGCAGCGCCGCCTCGATGCCCACCCGCATGTCGGTCCCGCCGCCGCCGAGCAGCTCCACCTGGTCGGCGGAGGTCACCCGGCGGACCACCTGCACGTCGGCGTCGCAGGACAGCACCGCCACCCGCTCCTTGCCGACGCCCACCTCCTTGAGCACGCCGGAGACCTCGGCCAGGGCCGCCGCCAGGTCGTCCTCGGACATGGAGCCGGAGGTGTCCACCACCACCGCCACCCGCGGCATCGGGCGGCGCAGGCTCGGCAGGATCACCCCGCGCATCGCCCCGCTGCGCCGCGAGGGCCGCGCGTAGGTGTAGTCCACCGCGCCCCCGGCCCAGGCCAGGGCCTCGCGCACCGCGCCCGCCAGCACCCGGCGCCAGTCCACGGTGGGCTGGAGGATCTCCTCCGCCCACCGCTTCCAGCCCCCGGGAAGGGAACCCCGGGTGCGCTGGTGGGAGCGCATCGCCTCGGCGGTGGACCGGCGCAGCGCCCCCGCCTCCACGTCGCCGACCCCGCCCGCGGGTCCGGGCTCCTCCCAGGGGCGCCCCACGCCGTGCGCGCCTGACCCGCAGTCGTGGCTCCTGACGTCTTCGGGCAGCAGCCGCAGGTACGCCTCGAACATCAGCCCCTCGGGCATCCCGAACCGCTGGGGGCTCATCGTCCCCTCGGGCAGCGGCAGCCCGTCGGCGAGGATGTCGTCGTTGATCTCGCAGTCCTGGGCGATGTTGACCCGCATGTGGTCGCGCTGCTCCGCGGCGGGCAGCCGGTCGCTGCGCCCGTGGTGGTCGCGCAGCAGGTGGGACACCTCGTGGACCCACACGCCCGCCAGCTCCGGGACGGGGGTGCGCGCCACGAACTCCGGCGACACGTAGCAACGCCACCGGCGGTCCACCCCCATCGTGGGCACCTGCCGGGTCTCCACGACGGTCAGCGAGTACAGTGCCGCCGCCAGGTAGGGGCGGTCCTGGGCGGCCCGGTACCGGGCCGCCAGCAGTTTGGTCCGGTCCAGCCGGACCACGTCCTCCCCGGTCTCCACCGGGTCAGCTCCCCGGCAGCGCGCCGGACAGCCGCAGCAGGTCCACGAACGCGTCGATGTCCTCGGGCACCGGCCAGGCCGGGTCGCGCATCATCGCCAGGTCGGTGGCGGCGCGGGCGGCCACGTCGGGCACCCCCGCCTCCACGGCCTTGGCCAGCACCTGCCAGCCCGCCTCCCAGCGGCGCCGGGTCGGCTCGCTGCGCACCGCCGACACCACCGCGGTCAGGAACGCCAGCTGGCGGTCGCCCCGCTCGGGGAGCGCGAACGCCTTGGGGTCGGCGAGCACCCGGTTCGGGTCGGGCAGGTCGAGCTGCTCCATGTACGACAGCAGCTCCAGGCCCGCCCCGTCGCCGATGGCGCCGACCACCGCCTCCGAGAGCGCCTGCCGGGAGGCGCCGGCGGCGCCCCCGGTGGCCAGCAGCCGCAGCACCATCTCCCAGGTGCGCGGCGAGGGCCAGGCGCCGCCCCGCCCCTCCGCGCTCTCGGGGAGGCTGTGCGCCAGGCCCGGACGGGCGGTGAGGAAGCCGGACACCACACCGCGGGCCTGGGCGATCGCCGTGGACACCCGGTCCGGGGCGACCAGCGGCATCGACGCGGCGGGCCACACCCCGGTCATGCCGCGGGCCACGGTGCGGGGGTCGTGGGTCCAGCGCAGGTGCACGAACCGGTTGGCCAGCGGCGGGGCCAGGTGCCAGCCGTCGGCGGCGCTGGAGGGCGGGTTGGCCGCGGCCACGATCCGCACCGCCGGGGGCAGCTCCAGGCTCCCGACCCGGCGTTCGAGGACCACCCGCAGCAGGGCGGCCTGCACGGCGGGCGGAGCCGAGGACAGCTCGTCGAAGAACAGCAGCCCGGTGCCCCGCGCGGCCAGCCGCACCGCCCACGCCGGGGGCGCCATGGGCACCCCGTCGCGGGCCGGGTCGTCGCCGACCACGGGCAGGCCGGAGAAGTCGGAGGGCTCGTGGACGCTGGCGATCACGGTCTCCAGCGGCAGCCCCAGCTCCAGGGCGAGGCGCTCCAGTCCGGCGGACTTGCCGATGCCGGGCTCCCCCCACAGCAGGACGGGCAGGTTGGCGGTGACCGCCAGGGCCAGTGCCTCCAGCTGGGGGTTCTCGGCGGGCTCGGACCGCCGGTCGAGGAGCTGCCGGGTGAGGTCGTCGGCGGCCGCGAGCGGCGCCGGTGTGTCGGTGATGGTCACGTCTTCTTCCGATGGTCGTCGGGGGCTCGGAGTTCGCACCGCGGTTCCTCCCGCGCTCGTGCGTGGATCCTCCCAAAGGGGGGTGACGGAACGGGTCCGGGGCCGGGGTGGCCCCGGTCACTCCCCGGCCGACAGCTCCGCGAGCAGTTCCTCCCACGGCCCGGCGTCGGGGTACAGGCCCCATCCCGTGTGCCGGCGGACGATGGACGCCAGCGACTCCGGGGCGTGCCTCCCCACGCCGAGCCCGTCGGTGCGGGCCCCGGCGGCGATCAGCGCCCGGACCAGAGCGGTGTCGCCGCCGTGCCTGACCGCCGAGTACAGCGGGGTGACCCCCGGCCCGGCCTCGGCGTCCACGTCGAGCCCGGCGGCGAGCAGCCGGGGGAGCAGCACCGCGTGGTCCGTGTGGGCGAGGTGGTGCAGCAGGGTCAGCCCGGCCCCGTCGCGGATCCGGGGGTCCCCGCCCGCCGCCAGGTAGCGCAGGACGGTGTCGGTGCCGCCGTTCCGGACGCGGGCGAAGAACTCCGTCCGGTGGTCGCGCAGCCGCCAGGGCAGCCCCCTCCCGCCGGTGCGCCAGATCCCGGCCACCCGGAAGCACCCGTGGCTCCGGCCGCCGAGCGCTCGCAGCGCCGACTCCCGGGCGTACTCCGCGTCGGTGTGCGGTCCGGCGAGCCGCCCGTCGCGCAGGGAGACGAGGTGCCACGCGCCGCCGCATCGCACCCGGACCGGCTCCGGCGGCTCCCAGGGCGGCGGCCCCACCGGGCCGTCGGCGGGCGGCAGGGCCGGGGCCAGCGCCGCCCGGACCACGGGGTGCAGGTGGTCCGGCGGCAGGCCGATCCGGACCGCGTGGAGGTCGTCGGGCACCCGCCGGGCTCCTGCGCCCGGGTGCGGGCCGGACCCTCCCCGGCCCGGGGAGGCCGCCCACTCGGAGCGGGCGGCGGGGTCGCCCCCGGGGCCGGGGTCCTCGGAGGGGAGCAGGTGGGGGCCGCGCACGGAGCCGTCGGGGTTCAGGAACGGGGCGCGCTCGGCGCTCCCGCCCCACCGTTCGCGGGTCTCGTGGACGTACCGGGCGTCCCACAGGTACCGCTTCCCCTCCCACGGCTCCACGTACCGGCGGATGCCGCGCCCGTAGGCGCCCCGGTCACCGGTGAGGGGCCCGTCGGCGAGCTCCAGCACGAGCCGGTGACCGGGCGCGCCCAGGGGAGCGGGGGACAGGACGGCCAGCCGCAGCCCGGGCCCGGGACGGGACAGCGTCACGGCGGCGGAGGCCCGCAGCTCCGGCCGGTCCCGGACCGGGGCGCGGGGGAAGTGCCAGCGGACCAGGTCCGGGACGAGGTGGCGCAGGTCGTCCAGGAGGGCGTCGGCAACCTGCGCGCCGTGCTCGCCGCGGACCCGGTCGGGGTCGATCCGGACGTCGACCCCGGCGGCCTCGCAGGCGCCGCGCCAGTCCCCGGCCAGACGGCGCTCGGTGGCGCGCTCGATCATCTCCCGCGTCACCGAGAAGCGGCGGTGCCGCGCCAGGTGGTTCGCGCGGTCGGACCGGCTCACGGGTCCCTCCTCGGCCGGGGGAGTCCTCTTCCGGGGGCGGCCGGCCCCTCCGGCCCGCGCAGCTCCTCCAGCAGTTCCCGCCAGCGTTCCGGGTCGGCGGGCACGCGGTGGCCCGACACCGACTCCAGCTCCGATCGCAGGTCCAGGGGACGGGAGCGGTCGTAGGCGATGGCCCGGGTGCGGGCCCCGGCGGCGATCAGCGCCCGGACCAGGGACGGGTCCCCGCCGTAGCGGAGCGCCCGGTGGACCGGGGTCGAGCGCAGCCCGTTCTCCGCGTCCACGTCGAGCCCGGCCTCCAGCAGACGCGGCAGCAGCACCGTGTGGTCGAGGTGGTACAGCTCGTGGAGCAGGGTGTTGAGCTCGCCGTCGCGGACGCGGGGGTCGCCGCCGGTGTCCAGGTAGTCGACCAGGGCGCCGGTGTCGCCGTGCCGGATCCGCTCGAAGAGCTCGGCCCGCCGGGCGTGCAGCCCCTTGGGCAGCCACCCCCGTCCGGTACGCCAGGACTCGGCGGCGCGGAAGCAGGGGCTGACGGTGCCGCCCAGGGCCGACAGCGCCCGCTCCCGGGCCTGCTCCTCCCCGGTGTGCGGGGTGACCAGGCGCCCGTCCCGCAGGGAGAGGGTGTGCCACTCCTTTCCGCAGCGCGCCCGGACCGGTGCGACGGGTTCCCACGGGGGCGGGCCGACGGGTCCGTCGGCGGGCGGCCGGGCCGGGGCGAGCGCCTCCCTGAGGAGGGGGTGCAGGTGGTCGGGGGACAGCCCGTCCCGGACCGCGTCGACGTCCTCCGGCCGGGCCCAGCAGGCCCTGGGCAGGGACAGTGCCGGATCCGGCTCCGCGCCCCCGTACGGGGTCATGGCCACCCGGACCCGGTGTCCGTCGTACCGGACGGTGATCCTGAGGTGGTACGAGTCGGGGAACCCGGCGGCCGCCCCGTACCCGAGGGCGGCCAGGCCGCCGAGCTCCGCCCGCCACCGTCCCGCGGACACGGGTATCCGCTCCAGGACCCGGACCGTCCCCTCATCGGCGGCCTCGACCCCGGCGGCGCGCAGCGCTTCGGCGACCCGTCCGGTCTGGTGGAGGTGGTCGATCCATTCGGTGCGGGCGGCCCGGTCGCCGGGGCCGGGGTCGGCGGTGGGGAGCTCGGCCACGGTGCGGGGGGTGCCGTCGGGGTTCAGGAAGGGGGCGCGGTCGGGGCCGCCGCCCCAGCGCTCGCGGGTCTCGTGCACGTGCCGGACGTCCCACAGGTACCGCGACGAGGACCACAGCTGCGGTTCGTACAGCCGGGTCCGCCCGGGGGACGCGTCGAGGGTCAGTTCCTCGTGGGCCGTCAGCCCCAGCACGAGGCGCTGCGACCAGGGACCCCCCTCGTACCGGCTCGTGCGCCGCCGGGGGGAGCGGACCGTCAGCCACGGGCCCCGGTCGCCCCCGGGGCGGGACAGCACCGGGAACAGGTGCTCCTCCACCCCGGTCCGGTCGTCGGCCTGCCGGGGGTGGTGCCAGCGGACCAGGTCGGGCACGAGGTGGCGCAGGTCGTCCAGGAGGGCGTCGGCGAACTCCGCGCCGTGCTCCCGGCGCGCCTGCTCCGGGTCGAGGCGCACGTCGATGCCCGCGGCCGCGCAGGCGCCGCGCCAGTCTCCGGCCAGGCGGCGCTCGGTGGCGCGCTCGATCATCTCCCGCGGCACCGCGAAGCGGCGGATCCGCATCAGCGCGCCCGCCCGCTCCGGGCGGTGCGACGCGGAGGACGGGCGGCGGGGGACGGTCACAGCAGTTCCCTCAGCGCTTGGGCCCTGGCCGGGTGGGTCGAGGCCGCCCGCTCCTCGACGAGGTCGTCCAGGTCCCGCAGGCCGGGGCCGTCGTCCTCTTCGGGCGCGATGCCCTCGGTGCGCGCGCCCGCGTCCAGGAGCGCCCGTAGCAGCGAGAGCACTCCGCCGGAGCACACGGCCGTGCCCAGCGGGGTGAACCCCTCGTCGTTCACGGCGTCGAGGTCGAGTCCCGCGTCGAGCAGCGCCCGCAGCAGGGGGACCCCGTCCCCGGGGCCGTCCGCGCCCGACGGTCCGGGCACGGGGGCCCTATGGTCCAGCAGGTGCAGGAGGTGCAGCAGGGTGTCCCCCTGCCCGCCGCGGATCCGGGGGTCCCCGCCCGAGGCGAGGTAGGCCACGACGGCGTCGGTGTCGCCGCTGCGGATCCGCCTGAACAGGTCCACCCGCATCAGGCGCAGCGCCTTGGGCAGCCGCCCGTACCCGGTCTCCCACGCCCGCAGGACCGGGAGGCAGCCCGACACCGGCCCGCCCAGCGCGCCCAGCACGGTCTCCCGGGCCAGGTCCTCGTCCCGGTGCGGAACGTTGAGGCGGCCGCCGGAGAGCTCGACGGTGTGCCACTCCCCGCCGCAGCGGACCCGGAACGGTTCCAGCGGTGCCCACGGGGGCGGACCGACGGGTCCGCCGACGGGCGGCCGGGCCGGGGCGAGCGCCTCCCTGAGGAGGGGGTGCAGGTGGTCGGGGGACAGCCCGTCCCGGAGGACGTCCAGGTCCGGGGGCCTCTTCCACAGCGCCTCGGGCAGCAGCGGGGCGTCGTCCGTCCGGTCCAGGTGTCCGAGCCGGATGCGGTCCCCGTCGCGGCGCACCTCCAACCGGGGCGAGTCCCAGTCCTCGCGCAGGCGGACGCAGGCCCGTTCCGGGCCGCCCGCCGCGGTCAGCCGGGAGAACCCGGCGGACAGGAGCGCCGGGGACAGGAACGCGAGGTCGGGCACGGTCCCCCCGGGGAAGTCCCCCGGATCGCACACGATCCCGGCGGCGGCGAAGGCCTCGGCCATCCGTCCGGTCCGGTGGAGGTGGTCGATCCATTCGGTGCGGGCGGCGGGGTCGCCGGGGCCGGGGTCGGCGGTGGGGAGCTCGGCCACGGTGCGGGGGGTGCCGTCGGGGTTCAGGAACGGGGCGCGTTCGGCGCTCCCGCCCCACCGTTCGCGGGTCTCGTGGACGTACCGGGCGTCCCACAGGTGCCGTGACACCTGTCGGAGGACCTCCTCCCCGCGGCCGCGGTCCGGCTCGGCATCGGTGTCCACGTCCAGGATGACGCCCTCCGGCGTGCCGGCGTCGTCCCACCGGAGCCGGGCCGTGATCCGTGGGCCCCGGCCGTCGCCGTGCCGGGAGAGCTCGAAGCCGTCCGCGGGGACCAGCGCGGCGGGTGAGTACAGGGCCCGCGGGAAGTGCCAGCGCAGCAGGTCGGGGACGAGATGGAGCAGATCCTCTTGGACCGCGTCCGCCGCCTCCGCGCCCTGGTCCCGGCGCACGCGGTCCAGGTCGATCCACACGTCGACCCCGGCGGCCTCGCAGGCGCCCTCCCAGTCACCGTCGAGGCGGCACTCGGTGGCGCGCTCGATCATCGTCCACGGCACCGGATGGCGGCGGAGGTACCGCGCCAGGTCGGTCCGCCCCCCGGTCCGCGCGTTCCCCGCTGTGTCCTGTGGTCCGGCGTTCATTCCTCTTCCTCTCCTGCGCCGATGAGCTCCTGCCAGGCCGGGTCGGAGCCGTCGGCCTCCCAGCGCACGTCGACGGCGTCCTCGAACGTCTCGCCGTGCCGGTCGTCGCCGCCGATGTCCTCCGTCCGCGCGCCCGCTTCCAGCAGCGCCCGGGCCAGGCCCGGCGGACCGCCCAGCCGGGTGGTGCGGAACAGCGGGGTCTGCTCCTCGCCGTCCCGGGCGTCGACCTCCGCTCCGGCGGCCAGTAGGCGCGGCAGCAGGGCCTCGTGGTCGAGCAGGTGCAGGTAGTGCAGCAGGGTCCGGCCTCCCCGGTCGCGGACCCGCGGGTCGCCGCCCGCGTCCAGGTAGGCGAGCAGCGCGTCGGTGTCCCCCTGCTTCACCCGGTCGAACAGGTCGTCGCGCAGGCGGGCCAGCGCCCGGGGCAGGCGGCCCCGGCCGGTGGTCCACGCCTCGCGGGCCCCGTGGCAGCCGGTCGCCGCTCCGCCCAGGGCGCGTAGCGCGGCCTCGCGTTCCTGTTCCTGATCCGTGTGCGGGAGGGCCAGGCGGCCGCCGGCGTGGGAGAGGGTGTGCCACTCGCCGTTGCAGCGCACCCGCACCGGTCCGGGGGACAGGGGCGGGGGAGGGCCGACCGGGCCCCCGGCGGGCGGACGGGCGGGGGCCAGCGCCTCGCGGACCAAGGGGTGGAGCTCGTCGGGGGACAGGCCGTCGCGGACCACGTCCACGTCGACCGGGGGCAGGCGGCACACCTCGGGGAGGATCGCCCCGTCGCCGTCCTTCTCCCAGGACCTCCACGCCTCCAGGCGGAACGACGTGGACCCGTCGGGGGAGCGCTCGACCACGAAGCGGCCGTCCGCGTCGTAGGGGAACCAGTGCACGCTCCCGAGCCCGGCCTCCGCCAGCCGCTCGACCTCGCCGGCCAGCCGGGACACGGCCAGGGGCGTGTAGGAGAGCGCTTCGACCGGGTCCACCGGGCCGGTGTACTCCCTCTCCACGGGGGCGGGGTCGAACACGATCCCGGCGGCGGCGAAGGCCTCGGCGACCCGTCCCGCGCGGTGCAGGCCGTCGATCCATTCGGTGCGGGCGGCCCGGTCGCCGGGGCCGGGGTGGGTGGCGGGCAGTTCGTCCGACGTCCGCGGGGTGCCGTCGGGGTTCAGGAAGGGGGCGCGTTCGGCGCTACCACCCCACCGTTCGCGGGCCTCGTGCACGTGCCGGGCGTCCCACAGGTACCGGGAGGTCTCCCACACGTGCGGGAGGTTCTCCCAGTGGTTCACCCGCATGGCGGACTCGCAGCGCTCCAGCAGGACGTCCGACCAGGAGTGCCCGGCGACCTTCAGGACCAGGCGGCGGTGGCCGTAGGTGTGCGGGTCGGTCCGGTGGACCGACAGCCAGGGGCCGTCGGCGCCGCCGGGCCGGGACAGCAGCAGCCGCTGGCCGGGCAGCAGCCGGCCGTCGCCGTGCCAGAACCGGGGGAAGTGCCAGCGGAGCAGGTCGGGCACCAGGTGGTGGAGGTCGTCCAGGAGCCGGTCGGTGAACTCCGCGCCGTGTTCGCGCCGCAGCGCCCGCAGGTCGAGGTCGACCGCCACGTCGGCTGCGGCGCAGGCACCGAGCCAGTCCCCGGCCAGGCGGCGCTCGGCGGCGCGTTCGATCATGGTGCGCGGGACGCCGTGTCGGCGGCCCTTGCGCAGCCCGGCGGCGCGCATCGGCCGATGCGCCTTCGAGGGGTTCACGCGGCGTTCTCCTTCACCGATCCGGACCTTTCCGGCACAGCTTTCCAGAAGCCCCGGACGCACCGCACGGGGAGGCGGCCCGAGCGCCGTCGGGCACCGCGTTCGCGGATGCGGGCCGATCCCCCGGTTTCCCGGACGCGGTCCGGCCCGCAGCGGTAGCCTCCCCGGGACGGTGACACCCGGACCGGGAAGGCCTGTGATGGCGCGGGAGATCGAGACGAAGTACCGGGTGCGCGACCCCGACGCCCTGCTCGCCGCGCTGGCGGCCGCCGGTGTCGAGCTCGGCGCCCCGGCCCGCCAGGACGACCAGGCCTACGCCCCCCGGGGCTGGGACCCGTCCCAGGGGAAGGCCGGGTTCACCTTCGCCCGCCTGCGCACCCAGGGCCGGACGCACACCGTCACGACCAAGACCCCCGTGGCGAACGCCATGGAGTGCGTCGAGCACGAGACGGCCGTCGCCGACCGGGAGGCGATGCACGGTGTGCTGACGGCGCTCGGCTACGTCCCGAGCGTGCGCATCGTCAAGACCCGCCGAACCGGGACCGCGGGGCCGATCGGCGTGTGCGTCGACGAGATGGCGGGGGCCGGGGTGTTCCTGGAGCTGGAGCTGGTGGTCGACGACGACCGCGACGGGCGGGCCGCCCAGGCCGGGCTCGACGCCTGGGCCCGCGGCCTGGGCGTGGAGCTGGAGCGCACCACCGACACCTACGACACCCTGGCCCGCCGGACCCCGGCCTGAACCGGACCCCGGCCGTCCGCGCTCCCGGCCCGCGCCGTGTGCCCGGGACGGGTGTGGTCGGATACGGGGCGTCGGGGGTAGGTCGCACTCGTAAGGCCGCCGGTGACAGGGCCGCGGCCGCCGGTGTGTTCCGGGAGGGCATGATGACCGCCACCTACACCTTCGACGTCTTCTCCAGCCTCGACGGCTTCGGCGCAGCCAGCGGCGACTGGACCGGATACTGGGGGAAACAGGGACCCGAGCTGCTCGATCACCGCCTCGCCCTGTACGAGGAGGACCAGAGGATGGTCTTCGGAGCCGTCACGTACCGGGCGTTCGCGCAGATGTGGGCCTCCGGCACGGAGGGGTCCGAGGTCCGCGACCCGTGGGTCGTCCGGATGCGGGACCTCCCGGCGACAGTGGTGTCGGCGACGCTCACCGGCCCCCTGGACTGGCCGGACGCGACCCTCGCGGCCGGGGACGCCGTGGACGTGGTCGCCCGTCTCAAGGAGGAGTCGGGAGTGCCGCTGCGTTCGCACGGCAGCCTGTCGATGAACCGGGCGCTGATGGCCGCCGGGCTCGTCGACCGCGTCCAGGTGACGCTCTTCCCGGTGATCACGGGCAGGACCGGGCTGGACCCGGTCTTCCGGGGTGCGGCCGACTTCGACCTCGAACTGATCGGGACCCGGACACTCGACGGCCGCGTCCAGGAGCTCGTCTACCGGCCCGTCCCGCATGGCTGAGCCCGGGTCCGCGGGCGCCGTCAGCGGAGCCCGGCCGCCACCGGAAGGTGGTCGCTCCCGGTGGCCGGCAGCACCCACGAGCCCTCCGCCTCGACGCCCCGGACCAGGATGTGGTCGATCCGCGCCACCGGGAACGCCGCGGGCCAGCTGAACCCGAAGCCGTCCCCGGCCGTGTCCTGGACCGGCTCCAGGAGCGCGGTGATACCGGACAGCGCGCGGTCGTCCACGGTGCCGTTGAGGTCGCCGAGCAGCACCACCCGCTCGCCGGGCTCGGCGGCGAGGGCCTCGGCGAGCGCCTGCGCGTTGCGGTCCCGGCTGTCCGTCCAGAACCCGGTCCGGGGCGTCAGCCGCACGGACCCCAGGTGGGCCACGTACACCTCCAGCGGCCCCCGGTCCGTGGCGACCGTGGTGCGCAGCGCGCGGTTGTACGCCATCGTGACCTCGTCGGGTTTGGCCTCCCCCAGCGGCCCGGCGTCCATCGCGGTGTCGACCGGGCGGGTGTCGGACAGCGGCAGCCTGCTCCACACCCCGACCGTGCCCAGCACGGCGTGGTACGGGTACTCGTCGGCCAGCTCCTCCTCGTACACGCCCCCGGCCGGCCCGGTCAGCTCCACGAGGGCCAGCACGTCCGCGCCGGAGGCGGCCAGGTCCCGGGCGGTGCCGGCCGGGTCGGGGTTGTCGGCGCCGACGTTGTGGCTCACCACGGTGAGGTCGCCGCCCTCCTGCGCCCTGTCGCCGGGCAGCCCGCCGAAGAGGTTCAGCCACACCGCGACCGGGAGCAGCAGCGCGACCGCGGCGGAGGCGGAGCGGCGCCACAGCGCCCCGGCCAGCAGCACGGGGACCGGCAGGCCGAGCCACGGCAGGAAGCTCTCGACCAGGCTGCCCAGGCCCCCGATCCGGTTGGGGACGTGCGCGTGGAACAGCAGGAGCAGGCCGAGGACGAGCGCGGAGGCCGTGAGCACCGGGCCGCGCCGCCACGGCGCCGGGGTCAGGAGGCCGCGGAACACCCGGAGCGCGCCCGCGCTCCGGCCGCCGCCGTCCTTCGGAGCGGCCGTGTCCGGGGCGGCCGCGGCCGGGGTGTCCGACCGCGCGGCGTCCGCGCGTGCCGGTTCGTGTTCGATGTCGTTCACCGCTGCATCCTCGGGTCCTGGGCGGGGTCGGCGTACATGTCCGGGCAGCCGCGGTCGGCGGCCTCGGGGCGCAGCTCATAGTGCCAGGGCTCGTTCCGGTAGACCTGGCACAGCCCGTATCCCGCGCCGTGCTCGGACAGCCAGGCCGTCGCCGCCGAGGGGCCCAGGTCGACCGCCTCCCCGGCCACGTGGGGGGACGTCGCGGAGGTGGCCACCCAGCGGGCGGCCTCCTCCTCGGAGCCGTGCTCGGCGACCGCCTCGCGCAGCAGCAGGTCCTGGTACGCCGGGGAGCGCCACCCGCTGTTGACGTGGAACACGACACCGGCGTCCGCTGCGTCCGCCGTCGCCCGGCGCAGGGCCTCCAGGAGTTCCGGGTCGAGCCCGGACACGGCCGGGACCCCGTCGTCGAACACCGTCGTCCCGGCGGGAACGAGGCCGTCGGCCGCTCGGAGGCCGTCGCGGCCGTCACCGCGGGGCGTGTCCGGGGGCTCCGCCGCGGTCGAGGGCGAGGGTGCCGGCGAGGACGACGCGGAAGGGGAGGCACTGGGCAGGGCGGGCTCGGAGGACGACCGGAGCGAGGCCCGCGGCTCCCGGAAGCCGTGGACCGCGGCGGCCACCGCCAGGGCGGTGACCAGGACGAGGGCGACCAGGCCGACCGCGGCCGGGCCGGGAACGGTCCGGCCGGAGCCGGTCGGGCGGGCGGGTCCTCGGGGCGCTGTTCGTGTTCGGGCCATGTCCCGAGTCAAGGCGGTGCGGTGTTGCCGGCGCGTATGCGGTTCCGGATACACCGACGATATGTTCGGGCTCCTAACCTGGGGACATGCGAGTCTTGGTCGTCGAGGACGAGCCCTACATGGCGGAGGCCATCCGCGACGGTCTGCGCCTGGCGGCGATCGCCGCGGACGTCGCCGGCGACGGCGACACGGCCCTGGAGCTGCTGGACGTCAACGCCTACGACATCGCCGTCCTGGACCGGGACGTCCCCGGGCCGTCCGGCGACGAGGTCGCCCGGCACATCGTCGCCTCCGGCAGCGGCATGCCGATCCTGATGCTCACCGCCGCCGACCGCCTCGACGACAAGGCCTCGGGGTTCGGGCTCGGCGCCGACGACTACCTGACGAAGCCGTTCGAAATGCGCGAGCTCGTGCTCCGCCTCAGGGCGCTCGACCGCAGGCGCGCCCACAGCAGGCCGCCGGTGCGGGAGATCGCGGGGCTGCGCCTGGACCCGTTCCGCCGCGAGGTCCACCGGGACGGCCGCTACGTGGCGCTCACCCGCAAGCAGTTCGCGGTCCTCGACGTCCTCATGGCGGCGGAGGGCGGGGTCGTCAGCGCCGAGGCGCTGCTGGAGCGGGCGTGGGACGAGAACGCCGACCCGTTCACCAACGCGGTGCGCATCACGGTCTCGGCGCTGCGCAAGCGCCTGGGGGAGCCCTGGGTCATCGCCACCGTGCCGGGGGTGGGGTACCGCATCGACACTGGGACCGGGGGAGGGGACCGGGGCGCGGACCGGGGAGGCGGTGCGGAAGACGGCGGGGGAGGGGCTCGTGGATAGGGCGCCGGGGCCGAGCGTCCGGCTCAGGCTCACCCTCACCTACGCCGGGTTCCTCATGGTGGCGGGCGCCCTGCTGCTCGCCACCGTGTGGGTGTTCCTGCTGCGCGACGTGCAGGTGGTGTCGCACGCGCCGGGCGACTTCACGCCCATCAGCGCCGTGCTCCTGCGCTCCTACCTGCCGGCGACGGTCGGGGTGATGGCGTTCCTGCTGGTGTTCGGCCTGGTGGGAGGGTGGATCCTGGCCGGTCGCATGCTGGCGCCGCTGAGGCGGATCACCGACGCCACCCGGCTGGCGTCGGCCGGGTCGCTCTCCCACCGGATCCGGCTGCCGGGGCGCGCGGACGAGTTCCGCGAACTCGCCGACGCCTTCGACTCCATGCTCGCGCGGATCGAGGCCCACGTCGCCGAGCAGCAGAGGTTCGCGGCCAACGCCTCGCACGAGCTGCGCACCCCGCTGGCGATCTCCAAGGCGCTCCTGGACGTGGCGCGCACCGACCCCGGCCACGACCCCGGTGAGCTCGTCGACCGCCTCCACGTCGTCAACACCCGGGCGATCGACCTCACCGAGGCGCTGCTCGTGCTCGGCCGCGCCGACCGGCGGGCCTTCGCGCGGGAACGGGTCGACCTGTCCCTGGTGGCGGAGGAGGCCGCCGAGACCCTGCTGCCCCTGGCGGAGAAGCGCGGGGTCGCCCTGGAGGCCGACGGAGACATCGCCCCGGTGTCCGGCTCGCCCGCGCTCCTGCTGCTGCTGACCACGAACCTCGTCCAGAACGCGATCGTCCACAACCTCCCGGAGCACGGCGAGGTGCGGGTCCGTACCGGGGCGGGTGCGGGGGGAGGGGCGGTGCTGACCGTCGAGAACACCGGAGAGCGGCTCGCCCCGGAGCTGGTCGCGACCCTCACCGAGCCGTTCCGCCGGGGGACCGAGCGCGTCCACACCGACCACGCGGGAGTCGGGCTGGGGCTGGCCATCGTCCAGAGCATCGCCCGGGCGCACGACGGGGCGCTCACCCTCACGGCGCGGCCCGCGGGCGGCCTCCGCGCGGTCGTGGAATTCCCGGCGGAGGCCAGGCCCGGCACCTGAAGGGGGCCGGGCCGGAGGAGGGCGCGGCCCTCACTCCACGCGGGGGACGGCGTCGCAGAGCAGGTCCAGCGCCGCCTGGGTGCGGCCGGCCTCGTCGAGCGTCTCCTGGACGTCCGGCTCCGCGGGCTTCACCTCGACCTCCAGGACGAGGTTGTCCATGCGGTGGAGGGCGTGGCCGGAGCCGTCCCGGGTGCCGGTGAGCGGGAACCCGACGCCCGGGCAGTCCGGCGACTCGGAGCCGTCCGACTCCGGGCGGGAGGAGTAGTAGTAGGCCTGGGCGGCCTCGGTGCCGTTCTCCTTGCTGAGCCCGTCGACCCGGCTGGTGAAGACGATGACGCGCAGGTCCACCTCGTGGCCGGAGGTGGCACCCCACCCGGGGTGGACCACGCACTCCAGGCCCTCGGCGCCGTACGCGTAGGAGTGGTCCGCGTCGAAGACCTCCAGGTTCTCGCCGTTCCCGGCGATCTCGCTCGCGGCCTCGGTGTCCAGGACCGCGCAGGGGTCCTGCGGGGCGGAGTAGACGTCCTCCGGGCCGAACCAGCCGAGGTAGTAGGCGCCGCCGAACCCGATGCCGGCCGTGGCGAGGAGGAGGAGCGTGCCGCAGCCGCAGCCGATCCAGGCGAGGGTCTTACCGACCGAGCTCTTCTTGGCGGGCGGCTGCCCGGGGTGGGGCTGCCCGGGGTGGCCCTGGGGAGGTCCCCCCTGCGGCTGCCCGGGTGGAGGGCCGGCGGGGGGTTGCGGGCCGGAGGGCCGGGGGGAGCGGGGGTCCTGCGGCCGAGGAGCGCCGTGTTCGTGCATGTGCGTACTTTAGCCAGCGCCGGGGGCGGCGGCCGGGCCGTGTACGGCCTGTTCCGGCCACCGCCGCGTTCGGCGCACGCGCGGCACGCCCGTTCCCGAGCGCGGGAGCCCCCGGCCGCACGGCCGGGGGGCTCCCGCGCGTTCGTCCCGCCGGGGTGGACGGGCGGGGTCAGACGGCCGGTTCGGCCGCGCCGTGCGCGGTGGGCCGCACCCGGCGCAGGAGGGCCACGGCCAGGACCGAGCCGGCCGCCAGCGCCACCGCCCCCGCCAGGGCCGCGGTGCGCATGCTGTCGGCGAACGCCTCCTGGGCGGCCTGTAGCACCGCAGCCGCCTGCGGACCGGTCAGTAGCTCGGACGCTGCCACGGCCCCGCCGATGGTGGCGCCCGCGTCCTGGGCCGCCCCGGCCGACAGGCCCGGCGGCAGGGCGCCCTCCATCGAGGTGCGGTAGACGGCCGCGCCGATGCTGCCCAGCACGGCGATGCCCAGCGCGCCCCCCAGTTCGTTCCCGGTCTCCGACAGCGCCGAGGCCGCGCCCGCCCGCTCGGGCGGGGCCGCGCCGACGACGATGTCGGTGCCCAGCGCGCTCGCCGGCGCCAGGCCCACGGCGAACACCGCCGTCCCCGCCACCACCGCCGTCAGCCCGGCGGCCCCGTCGGCCGAGGCCAGGACCGCGAATCCGACGGCGGCCACGCCCAGGCCCGCGCCCATGACGAAGGCGGGCCGGATACGGCGGGCGGCGACGGTGGCCAGGACCGTTCCCACGAGCATGGCGCCCACCATGGGCAGGGTCCACAGGCCCGCCTGGAACGGGGACATGTCCAGCACCATCTGGAGGTATTGGGCGACGAACAGGTTGATGCCCATCATCAGGCAGCTGCCCAGCGTCATCACGCCGATCGAGGTGGAGAAGGACCGGTCGGCGAGCAGGCGGAGGTCCACCATGGGGCGTTCCAGCGTGCGCTGGCGGCGCACGAACACCGCGCCCACGGCCAGGCCCGCCGCGACCGCCAGCGCGGACGTCCAGCCCGGACCGTGGGCCGCCGCGTCCTTGATCCCGTAGACGACGGCCAGGACCGCGGTCAGCGACAGCAGCGCGCTGAGCGGGTCGGCCGGTCCGGGGTCGGAGGCGCGGTACTCGGGCAGCAGGACGGGGCCCAGCACGAGGAGCAGGCCCATGACCGGCACCGCCAGCAGGAACACCGAGCCCCACCAGAAGTGCTCAAGCAGCGCGCCCCCGGCCAGCGGGCCGATCGCGCCGCCCACCATGAAACCGGCCATCCACACCCCGATCGCCGCGGAGCGCTGGGCGGGGTCCTGGAACATGGTGCGGATCAGCGCCAGTGTGGACGGCATGAGGGTGGCGCCCGCCACGCCCAGGACGGCGCGGGCGGCGATGAGCGTGACCGCGGTGGGCGCGTAGGCGGCCAGGATCGAGGCCGCGGCGAACACCACGGCCCCGGTCAGGAGGAGTCGGCGCCGCCCGATGCGGTCGCCCAGCGCGCCCATGGTGATGAGGAACCCGGCGATGAGGAAGCCGTAGACGTCGGTGATCCACAGCAGTTGGGCGGCGCTGGGGCGCAGGTCGGCGCTCAGGTGGGGGACGGCCAGGTGCAGGACCGTCAGGTCCATGGTGAGGAGCATGGTGGGCAGGGACAGGACGGCCAGTCCGGTCCACTCGCGTGCGCCGGCCCGGGGCGGTGCCGCCAGGCCGGTCTGGGGGTGGGGCATGTGGGGCTCCTCTGGAGGCGGTGTGTCCTACCGGGAAGCATCGGACCTCAACATTTATTGAGGTCAAGTGGATGCCGTCCTCCCCGTGTTCGGAGCACCGGGCGTCCCGTGCCGCCCACCGCTGTGACCTCCCCGGATGCCGCGGTGCCGGGGAGGCCCGCGCAGCCCGGCGTGACCGGTATCACGGACCGCCGGTGGCCGGCGTGTCCCGCAGGGCGTCCAGCTCCTCGAACCAGTAGTCGAAGTAGTTCCCGCAGAACATCGGGCCCGGGGCCGGCGGGAAGCCGCCGAGGTCCCGGGTCCGGGCCCCGGCGCGGACCAGCGAGCGGGCCGGCCCGGTCTGCGTGCTCTCCACCGCCGCGTAGTACAGCGGCGTGCGCCCCAGGTCGTCCTCGGTGTCCACGTCGAGTCCCGCCGCGAGCAGGCGCGGCAGCAGCACCTCGTGGTCGAGGAAGCGCAGGTGGTGCAGCAGCGTCCTCCCCGAAGCGTCGCGGATCCCCGGCGCCCCGCCCCCGTCCAGGTACCGGACCACGGCGCCGGTGTCCCCGTGCCGTACCCGCTCGAACAGGTCGTCCCGGCGCCGCCGCAGCTCCCGGGGCAGCCGCCTCCTCCCGGACGTCCACGCCTCCGCGACGGCGAAGCACCCGCTGCTGCTCCCGCCGAGCCCCCGCAGGGACTCCTCCCGCCGCCACTCCTCGTCGGTGTGCGGGACGTCCAGCCCGCCGTCGGCCGGCGCGACGGCGTGCCACTCGCCCTGGCAGCGGACGCGGACCGGGGTGCGGTCGGCGAAGGCGGGTTCCGGCGGTGCGCCGGGTACGCGGGCCGGGGCGATCGCCTCGCGGACCAGGGGGTGCAGCTCCTCGGGGGACATGCCGTCGCGGAGCACGTCGACGTCCGGCGGCCGCGTCCAGAACGCGTCGGGCAGCACCGGGAGCCCTGCCGAGAAGCCGTCGGCGAACTCCGTGAACGCGACCCGCACGGTGTCCCCGTCCAGCGAGGCCACCAGCGTCGTGTGCGTGTCGACGGGGAGCTGGAAGCCCGTCCCCAGGCCGGTCGCGGCCAGGTGGCGGACCTCCCGGGCCAGCCGGGCGGGCGACAGGGGCAGCCGGGCGGCGACCGCCACCGGATCCATCGTGGGCGGGCCCTCCCCTCCGGGGGCCGCGACCACCTTTTCGGCGAACCCGATCCCCGCGGCGGCGAAGGCCTCGAGCACCCGTCCGGCCTGGTGCAGCCCGTCGATCCACTCGGCCCGCGCGACCGGATCACCCGGTCCGGGGTCGCCGGAGGGCAGGTCCTTCCGCGGGGTGCCGTCGGGGTCCAGGAACGGAACGCGGTGCGCGTCCCCGCCCCAGCGCTCGCGCGCCCGACCCGTGTGCCGGGAGTCCCACAGGTGCCGCGCGGTCTCCCAGACCTGCGGCAGCCCCCGCCAGTGGCCGGTGGGCGAGGACCGGGCGGTGCGGGGGATGAACGGCCGCCCCTGCGGCGAGTACGCGAGGTCGGGGCCCGTCCGCCGTTCCTGGACGGCGAGCGTGGGCCGCTGGTCCCCGATGATGCGCGCGTCCCGGAGCCCGAGCGTCAGCCAGGGCCCCTCGGGGCCGCCGGGGCGGGAGAGCAGGGCGTCGTGCCCGGGGATGACCAGCCCGACCCCCTTCCAGGACCGGGGGAGGTGCAGCCGCGCCAGGTCGGGGACGAGGTGGCGCAGGTCGTCCAGCAGCCGTTCGGTGAACTCGGAGCCGTGGGCCCGCCGCAGCGCGCCCGGGTCCAGGTCCACGTGCACTCCGGCGGCCGCGCAGGCGCCGCGCCAGTCTCCGGCCAGCCGGCGTTCCTCCGCCCGTCCGATCGCCTCGCGCGGGACTCCGTACAGGCGGCCCTTGCGCAGCCCGGCCGCGCGCCACGGCTCGTGCGACGCCGACGGGCGCCGGTGTCGGGAAGAACGGGAAGGGGTCTTCATGGCGGCCTCCAATGGCGGGGGGTTCGCTCCCCCCGGGAGACGCTCCCGGCGCCCGTCCGGTTCTCCGGCCACCCGCCCCGGGCTCACACCCAGAGGTCGGCGTCGTGCATGGGCAACGCCGGTACCCGTCTTCGTACTCACGGGTCCGCCGCCGTGCCGCCCTCCTCACGTAGGGCCGCCAGGGCGCCCTGCCGTTCCGCCTCTATACGTGCGGTATCGGCGGCAGCGATCGTGTCCGCCTCAGGGGAGAGGAGCCACGGGTCGAGCCGTTCGACCTCCGTCAGGATCTCCAGCCAATGGCGAGCCTTCACCCGCTACCGTCCTTTCCGTGCTCAAGGGCACCCTGTTCGTGACAGGGGCCCTGTCGCGATACCTGTCGCTCCACCGGTCGGGCATGCCGCCCGCGACCAGGATCACCGCCGGCCGCGCAGCATAAGGGCGCTCGTACGCCCGGCCCAGGCGAACGGGGAAACCGGTCCGTGAGAGGTCTCCGCGGCCGCTTCCAGGAGACGCCTCCGGCGGGAGGCGCCCATGGCGTCCGTCCTGTTCAGCCGGAGGTCAGGCCCAGTCCGGCCACTGCACCGGGCCGTGCGTCGCTCCGCCTTCCATGTCCAGCAGGGTCTTCTTCAGGTCGGGGTCGGCGTTCCACCTGCCGATGCGGTCCAGCGGGACCTCTCCGCTGAGGTCCTCGGCGCGGAAGTCCGCGCCGGCGGCGAGCAGGCGGGGGATCAGCACCGCGTGGTCCAGCAGGGCAAGGTGGTGCTGCAGGGTCTGCCCGCCCGCGTTGCGGACGTTCGGGTCACCGCCCCCGTCCAGGTACCGCAGGACCGCGTCGGTGTCGCCGTGCCCGACCCGCTCGAACAGGTCGTCCCGGCGTTCCCGCAGCGCCCGGGGCAGCCACCCGCCCCCGGTCGCCCAGGTCTCCCGGACAGCGTGACAACCGCTCGCGCGCCCGCCGAATGCCCGCAGGGAGGCCTCCCGGGTCTGCTCCGCTCCGTCGTGCGGGATCTCCAGGCCGGTCCGGGTGGGGGTGACCTCGTGCCATTCGCCCTGGCAGCGGACGCGGACGGGGGTGCGGTCGGCGAAGGCGGGTTCCGGCGGCGTGCCGGGGACGTGGTCCGGGGCGATCGCCTCGCGGACCAGGGGGTGGAGCTCGTCGGGGGACATGCCGTCGCGGAGCACGTCGACGTCCGGCGGCCGCGCCCAGCACACCTCCGGAAGCACCGGTGTTTCCTCTGCGGCCTCCATGTCGAACTCGGCGAACCCGGCTCGCACGGTGTCCCCGGCAAGAACGAACAGCAGCCGGTGCTCCCCGCTGTAGGGGATGAAGAACTCGGTTCCCAGGCCCGCCAGGGAGAGTTGACGGAGTTCGCCGGGGACACGGGCGAGGGACAGCGGCAGCCGTGCGGCCGCCGCCACCGGGTCGATGGACCCGGCGCGCGTCTTCGACCACCGGCTTTCCGGCGCCGGCGCCGTCTCGGCGGCGAACTCGATCCCCGCGGCGGCGAACGCCTCGGTCACCTGCCCGGCCTGGTGCAGATCGTCGATCCACTCGGAGCGGGCGGCGGGGTCGGCGGGTTCCGATCCGGGCATCTCCTCCAAGGGGCGCGGAGTGCCGTCGGGGTTCAGGAACGGGGCCCGGCGGGAGTTCCCGCCCCAGCGCTCGCGGGCCTCGTGGACGCGCCTGATGTCCCACAGGTGCCGGGAGGTCTCCCAGACGTGGGGTATGTGCCCCCAATGGCCGACGGAGGGCGAGACATTGAAGCGCAGGTACGGCAACAGTTTCCCCTGCGGGGTGTAGGAGAGCCAGTGCTCGGGCACCGGCCCCTCCGCTCGCAGCCCGAGGACGGGTCTGCGGCTCCTGCGTTCGTCCCAGGGCTCGACCTTGAGCGTCAGCCAGGGGCCGTCGGGGCCGCCGGGGCGGGAGAGCAGTGCGGGCTGCTCCGGCAGGAGGAGTCCCAGTCCTTTCCAGGAGCGGGGCATGTGCAGTCTTGCCAGGTCGGGGACGAGGTGGTGGAGGTCGTCGAGCAGTTGTTCGGTGAACTCCGTGCCGTGGTCGTTGCGGACCGTGTCCAGGTCGAATTCGACGTCGATCCCGGCGGCCTCGCAGGCGCCGCGCCAGTCTCCGGCCAACCGCCGCTCGGTGGCGCGGTCGATCGCCTGGCGTGAGATCCCGTAGCGTCGGCCCTTGCGCAGCCCGGCCGCGCGCCACGGCTCGTGCGAGGCCGACGGGCGCCGGTGTTCGGACGAGGTCTTCACGGCCACCTCCTAGAAGGGCGGGGAGTCACTGAACTCGGAGCCGTCCACACCAACCGGCCGTCCCGGGAACGGCAGCTCGGCCACCGCTCCTGCGGCCAGGAGTGCGCGCCCCACTGCGGTGTTCTCGCCGTTGTCACCGCGCAACCGCCCGCTGACGAAGCGGAGAGCCGCACGGCCATCGAGGTCCTCGGCGTTCACATCCGCGCCCGCCTCCAACAGGCGGGGCAGCAGTACTCTGTGGTCCAACAGGGAGAGGTAGTGCAGCAGGGTCTGCCCGCCCGCACTACGGATGTGGGGGTCACCTTCCTCATCGAGGTAACGGAGTACGGCGTCGGTGTCTCCGTGCCTCACGTGCTCGAACAGGTTGTCGCGGCGTCGCCGCAGTTCTCGTGGCAGCCGTCCGGCTCCGGTCGCCCAGGTCTCCCGGACGGCGAAGCACCCGCTGCTGCGCCCACCGAGCACTTTCAAGGACGCTTCGCGGTTCGTCTCCTCGTCGTCGTGCGGGATCCGCAGTCCGACGGGTGACGGGATGACCTCGTGCCATTCGCCCCGGCAACGGATCCGGACCGGAGCGCGGTCGACGAAGACGGGGGCGGGGAGTTCGCCGGGCGCATGCCCAGGAGCGACTGCGGCTCGTACCAGGGGATGGAGTTCATCGGGGCTCATCCCGTCCCGGAGCACGTCGATGTCGGGCGGACGTGTCCAGCACACTTCGGGCATGGCGGTGATCCCCGACGTGTCGACGTCGAGATCGACGAAGCCCGCCCGCACGACGCCTCCGTCCATCGAGAACACCACCAGGAAGTCCTTGTCATAGGGGATCTGGAAGCGGTGGCCGAGCCCGGCTGCGGTGAGCTGTCGGAGTTCACCGGGGATGCGGGCGGGGGAGAAGGGCAGGCGCGCCGCGGCCTCCATCGGTACCGGGCCGGCGTCGAACCGGATCCCTGCGGCGGCGAATGCCTCTACCACCTGTCCGGTCTGGTGCAGGCCGTCGATCCACTCGGCGCGGGCGACCGGGGCGTCGGCCCCGGGATCTTCGCCTGGCAACTCATCCAGGGCGCGCGGGGTTCCGTTGGGGTTCAGGAAGGGGATGCGGTGGGCGTCACCTCCCCAGCGCTCGCGTGCCTCATGGACGTGCCTGATGTCCCACAGGTGCCGGGATGTCTCCCATACGTGAGGAACACCTTCCCAGTGCGCGGTCGTGGACGACAGGTTGTAGCGGTGGAGCGAAGGATATTCATACCTGCCGGCTTCCAGATAGTGCCCGGGGTGGGTCTCGGCCTGCTCAACCGTCAGGACGGGTCTGCGGCTCCTGCGTTCGTACCAGGGCTCGACCTTGAGTGTCAGCCAGGGGCCGTCGGGGCCGCCGGGGCGGGAGAGCAGTGCGGGCTGCTCTGGTAGAAGGAGTCCCAGTCCTTTCCAGGAGCGGGGCATGTGCAGTCTTGCCAGGTCGGGGACGAGGTGGTGGAGGTCGTCGAGCAGTTGTTCGGTGAACTCCGTGCCGTGGTCGTTGCGGACCGCGTCCAGGTCGAGTTCGACGTCGATCCCGGCGGCCGCGCAGGCGCCGCGCCAGTCTCCGGCCAACCGCCGCTCGGTGGCGCGGTCGATCGCCTGGCGTGAGATCCCGTAGCGTCGGCCCTTGCGCAGCCCCGCCGCGCGCCACGGCTCGTGCGAGGCCGACGGGCGCCGGTATTCGGACGAGGTCTTCACGGCCGACTCCTAGAAGGGCGGATCATCACTGGATCCCGCCGAAGCACGGAGGAGCCATGCCTGGAACTCCTCCGGGTCCTTCGCCACCGCACCGGCGGCCACGAGTGTCCTCCTCGCGACGGTGTCCTCTCGAAGACCACCGGCGACCTGATCGAATACATCGAGAGGCGTACGGCCGTCGCGATCCTCGGCGTTCACATCCGCCCCTGCCTCCAGCAAGCGCGGCAGCAGTACCTCATGGTTCAGAAAGGCGAGATGGTGCAGTAGCGCCCGGCCCTTCCCATCACGGATGTCGGGGTCGCCTCCCCTGTCGAGGTAGTGAAGCACCGCGCGGGTATCCCTCTGCCTCACCCACCCGAACAGGTCGTCGCGCCGTTTCCGCAGGGCCTGGGGCAAACGTCCTTCGCCGGTGGACCAGGCTTCCCGGACGGCGAAGCAGCCGGTGCTGTTGCCGCCGAGTGCCCGTAGGGACGCTTCGCGGTTCGTCTCCTCGTCGTCGTGCGGGATCCGCAGTCCGACGGGTGACGGGATGACCTCGTGCCATTCGTCCCGGCAGCGAACCCGCACCGGGGAACGGTCGGCGAAGGCGGGTTCAGGCGGTGCGCCGGGGACGTGGTCCGGAGCGATCGCCTCGCGGACCAGCGGATGAAGTTCGTCGGGTGACATCCCGTCGCGCAGCACGTCGATGTCCGGCGGTCGGGCCCAGCACACCTCGGACATGGCCGGTATCCCCGACGCCGTGTCGAGGTCGAATTCGGCGAACTCCACTCGCACGGTGCCCTTGTCCAGGGCGATGAGGACCGTGGTGTGCTTGTCGTAGGGGATCTGGAAGCGGTCGCCGAGCCCGGCCGTGGCGAGCCGTCGGAATTCGCCGGGGATGCGGGCGGGGGAGAAGGGCAGTCGTGCGGCGGCCTCCACTGATACCGGACCGGGGTCGAATCCGATCCCCGCGGCGGTGAACGCCTCGACCACCTGCCCGGCCTGGTGCAGGCCGTCGATCCACTCGGTCCGGGCCGCGGGGTCGCCGGGCCCGGGGTCCCCCGTCGGGAGCTCCCCGGCGGCGCGGGGCGTCCCGTCGGCGTTCAGGAACGGCGCGCGGTCGGGTCCCCCGCCCCAGCGCTCGCGCATCTCGTGGACGTGCCGGGAGTCCCACAGGTGCCGGGAGGTCTCCCAGACATGGGGGAGCCCCGCCCAGTGCGCGGTGAAGGACGAGATTTTCCAACGGTCCAGGGCCGGTTGTTCCCGCATCGGATGATGAGGGTTGTAGTCGGGTATGACACTCATTCGTCCCACCTTGAGGACGGGCCCGCGGAGCCAGGGGTGGTAGTGGGGCCCTACCCCGAGTGTCAGCCAGGGGCCGTCGGGGCCGCCGGGGCGGGAGAGCAGTGCGGGCTGCTCTGGTAGAAGGAGTCCCAGTCCTTTCCAGGAGCGGGGCATGTGCAGTCTTGCCAGGTCGGGGACGAGGTGGTGGAGGTCGTCGAGCAGTTGTTCGGTGAACTCCGTGCCGTACTCGTTGCGGACCGCGTCCAGGTCGAGTTCGACGTCGATCCCGGCGGCCGCGCAGGCGCCGCGCCAGTCTCCGGCCAACCGCCGCTCGGTGGCGCGGTCGATCGCCTGGCGTGAGATCCCGTAGCGTCGGCCCTTGCGCAGCCCCGCCGCGCGCCACGGCTCGTGCGAGGCCGACGGGCGCCGGCGCCCGTCGGCCCCGCTCACCCCTCCTCCAGCAGGCTCTCCCAGTCCTGCCCGGCGATGCCCCTCTCCTCGGAGTCCTCGCCGGAGCGCTGGTCGATCACGTCCACCAGGTCGTCGCCGTTCCCGATGTCCTCGGTCCGCGCACCCGCCTCCACCAGGGCGCGCGCGAGTTCGGCGGTCCCGCTGCCGGCCACCGCGTAGAACAGCGGCGTGCGCTCCTCCGGGTCGGCGGCGTCCACGTCCGCGCCCGCCTTCAGCAGGCGCGGTAGTACCGCCTCGTGGTCGACCATGGAGAGGTGGTGCAGCAGGGTCCTCCCGTTGCGGTCGCGCAGGTTCGGGTCGCCGCCCGCGTCCAGGTACCGCAGGACCGCGCCGGTGTCGCCGTGCCGGGCCCGCTCGAACAGCTCGTCGCGGGGCTCCCGCAGCCTGCGGGGCAGCCGCCCCCGCCCGGTGCTCCACGCGTCGCGCGCGGCGAAGCAGCCGCCGCTCGCGCCGCCCAGCGCCCGCAGCGCCGTCTCGCGCTCCAGCTCCTCCGCGGTGTGCGGGATGTCCAGGCCGTCGCCGACGGGGGTCACCGTGTGCCACTCCCCGTCGCGGCAGCGCACCCGGACGGGGCCGAACCCTCCGGGATCGAACCCCGCGGGGCCGGGCCGCCGGTCGGCGGGCGGCCGTGCCGGGGCGAGGGCCTCGCGGACCAGCGGGTGCAGCTCCTCGGGGGGCATGCCGTCGCGGAGCACGTCGACGTCCGGCGGGCGGGTCCAGCACACCTCCGGAAGCACCGGGGGCTCGTCGTCCTCCCAGAGCATGTACTCCTCGATCCCCAGCCGCGGGGCGTCCCCCTCCAGGTCCAGGATCACCGACTCGTGGATGGTGAACGGGATCCGGAACCGCGTGCCGAACCCGGCGTCGGCCAGCCTGCGCGCCTCGCCGAGCAGCCGCGCCGGGGAGAACGGCAGCTGTGCCGCCGTCTCCACGGGGTCGGCCGGGTCGCCCCAGTCCAGTTCCGCCGGGGCGGTGTCGAGGACGATCCCCGCGGCGGCGAAGGCCGCGACCGCCTCTCCCGCCTGGTGCAGGCCGTCGATCCACTCGGTCCGGGCCGCGGGGTCGCCGGGCCCGGGGTCCCCCGTCGGGAGCTCCCCGGCGGCGCGGGGCGTCCCGTCGGCGTTCAGGAACGGCGCGCGGTCGGGTCCCCCGCCCCAGCGCACGCGCATCTCGTGGACGTGCCGGGAGTCCCACAGGTGCCGGGAGGTCTCCCACACGTGGGCGGCGCCCGACCAGTGCGCCGCGTAGGGGACCCGGTTGGAGCGCGGCAGGAACTCCCGCAGGAACACCTCCTCCACCGCCAGCACCAACCGCTGGTCCCCGTGGATCTTCCAGCCCCGCGGCCGCAGCGTCAGCCACGGCCCCTCGTCCCCGCCCGGGCGCGACAGCAGGACGGCCTGCTTGGGGACCAGCGTGCCCGACCCGTTCCAGAACCGGGGCATGTGCAGCCGCGCCAGGTCCGGGACCAGGTGGTGCAGGTCGTCCAGCAGCCGGTCGGCGAACTCGGAGCCGTGCTGGTCGCGCAGGTCGTCGATCTCGACGTCGAGGAGGGTCTCCACCCCCGCGGCCTCGCAGGCGCCCTCCCAGTCCCCGGCCAGGCGCCGCTCGGTGGCGCGGTCGATCGCTTCGCGCGAGATCCCGTAGCGCCGGCCCTTGCGCAGTCCCGCCGCCCGCATCGGCCGGTGGGACGCCGAGCGGGAGAGGTCCGAAGGCGTCACCGGTACAGGCTCGCGATCGCGCGCATGTCCTCGTGCACCCGGCGGGCCGGGCGCAGGTGCCCGGCGATCGTCCGCTTGGTGCGGCGCGGCAGGCCCGGCCCGAGCCCCGCGTACTCCATGCGGCCGCTGCGGGCCACCGCCTCCGACAGCGCACGCGCGGCCGGGTAGCCGAACCCGGTGTGGCGCACCTCCAGGCGGCGCAGCGGGCTGGCGGGGATCGCCTCGGCCAGCGCCGTCACACCCGCGTCGCCCAGCTCGTTGGACGGCGCGCCCAGCGCCCGCTGCGAGGGCGGGCGGCCCAGGTCGAGTGCTTCGATGCCGCCCAGCGCCTCGGCCAGGGCGATCGCGCCGTCGGCGCCGATGCCGTTGCCGCCCAGGCCCAGGGTGACCGGCCGGTCCAGCCCGGCGACGGCGGCGGCGATGGTCCGCGCGCCCGCGTCGCCCAGGTGGTTGGCGGGCGCGTACAGTTCCCGCACCCCGGCCTCGCGCAGGAACGCGGCCAGCAGGTCCGCGGTGTCCGGGCCCAGCCCGTTGCCGCCAAGGAACAGCCGCTCCAGCGGGGCCTCCCGCCCGGCCAGCGCGTCCAGGAGGGCGCGCAGCCCGTCGGCGGTGACCCCGGTGTTCACCAGGTCCAGGGAGCGCAGGCGGCCGTTGGCGGCCAGGGCCCCGGCGACCGCCCGGGCCCCTTCGTCGCCCACGGGGTTGCGCTTGAGCCACAGGGCCCGCACGGTGTCGTCCCCGGCGAGCCGGTCGGCCAGGGCGGCGGCGCCGTCCGCGCCGATCCGGTTGCAGCCCAGGTAGAGGGTCTGGAGCCCGTGCCCGTCGGCGAGGGAGCCGGCCAGCACACGGGCGCCCTCGGAGCCGATGGCGTTGGTGCCCAGCAGCAGGTGGGCGGCGTGCGGGGAGGCCGCGGCCGCGGGGATCACCCGCCGTGCCCCGGCCAGGCCCAGGCCCTGCTTGCACAGGTCCACCCGGCCGTCGGGGCGCAGGGTCCCCAGCGGGAAGGTCTCGTCGGCCGTCACGGGGGCCGGGTCGGCCAGCCGGGCCAGCAGCGGCTCCAGGCCGGCGGGGTCCGCCAGAGGCAGGTCGGGGTGCTCGATGGCGGGGCAGCGTACGGGCGTCTTGTCGGTCATCACCATTCCACCGCTCGATCGTGATCGGGCCGGTGGACGGAGCCGACCGGGGCCCCTGCGTGCAAAAGAAGAAGCGGCAGGACCGGTCGGATTCGAACCGACGTCCTCCAACTCGCTGTCCGGCGCGACGACCTCTGCGCTACGGCCCTGCCGAGCAGGCAGTCTAACCACAAATACCGACGTTTCCGGCGCTCTCCCCCTGGTTTTCGGCGTTGCCGCAGGTGGGGGCGGAGAAAAGGATCGGGGTGACGGGGGCGGCCGGATTCGAACCGGCGTCCTCCCCCATGATGTGTAGGCGCGACGACCTCTGCGCTACACCCCCGCCACGCGACGAGCGTAGCGGTTCCGCGGGCGGCGGCCCGGGCCGTGGGCGGCGCGGAATGGAACCGACCGGATTCGAACCGGCGTCCTCCCCCATTGAAGAGTGGGCGCGACGACCTCTGCGCTACGGTCCCACCGCTGCGGGGAAAGATAGCGCACCGGCGCCGCGGGGGGAAAGGGCGGGGCCGGCCGGATTCGAACCGGCGTCCTTTCGGTGTGCAGCCGAACGCGACGACCTCTGCGCTACGGCCCCGCCGCGGGGCACACGCTAGCGCACGGGCCGGGGGACCCGCGGTGTCCGCCCGAGGCTCGGAAGGCGCAGGCCCCTGGCCGGGACCGGTCAGCCGACCGCCGCCGGCGCGGGGAGCGGGAGCGCGCCCGAGTCCAGGGCGTGAATGACCCCCGCCGCCCCGCCCCGGGCCGCGGCGCTCAGCCCCAGCGCCGACGGCTCCACCCGGCAGCCGCCCGCGTCCGGGGCGAACACCCCGGCCGCCAGGGCGCTCCGGCAGGGCGGCAGCAGCCAGGGGCCCATCGGCACGAAGTACCCGCCCAGCAGCACCAGCCCCGGGTCCACCAGGTTGACCAGCGCCGCCAGCCCCCGGCCCAGCATGCCTCCCGCCCGCTCCAGCGCCGCCACCGCCACCGCGTCGCCCGCCGCCGCCCGGCCCACCGCCGTGTCCACCAGGACCGCCACGTCCGCGCCGGACAGCGGCCCGCCCGGGGCCAGGCCGGGGAGCGCGTCGCGCAGGATCGCGCCGATGCCCGCCACCGCCTCCAGGCAGCCGCGCCGCCCGCACGAGCACTCCGGCCCGCCCGGATCCAGCGCCAGGTGCCCCAGCTCCCCGGCGAACCCGCCCGCGCCGCGCAGCAGGGCGCCGTCGGTGAGCACCCCCGCGCCGATCCCGACCTCGCCGGTGACGTAGACCAGGTCCGGGGTCCCGGCGAAGGAGCCCACCCGGTACTCGGCCACGGCCCCCAGGTTGGCGTCGTTGTCCACGCGCACCGGAAAGCCCAGCGCGTCCGCGCGCGCTCCCAGCGGGAAGTCCGCCCAGCCCAGGTTGGGGGCCCGGCGCACCGTCCCGGACGGGGCGTCCACCAGGCCCGGCACCGCGATCCCGGCGCCCACCACGGTCCGTCCGCGCACCGCCGGGTCGTCGGCGGCCTCGCGCAGCGCCGCCACGATCCGGCGGGCGCTCTCGTCGGGCCCCGCCTCCCGCGCGTCGAAGGGCGTGTGCCGGGCGGTCAGCTCCCGCTGCACCAGGTCCACCGCCACCACCGACAGGTAGTCGACGTTGACCTCCAGGCCCAGCGCCGCCACCGACGTGTCGTCCAGGTCCAGCAGCACCCCGGGGCGGCCCACGCCGCTCTGCGCGGTCCGGCCGGTCTCCCGGACCAGGCCGCGCGCCATCAGGTCGGCGACCAGGCTGGACACCGTCGTCTTGTTGAGGCCGGTGGCCGCCGCCACCGCCGCCCGCGAACACGGCGCGGACTCGCGGATGGTGCGCAGCACCACCCCCAGGTTGGCCTCGCGGACCGTGCGCAGGCCCACCGTTCCCGAACCCATCGCCACGGGGACCTCCCTCGTCAACCCACCGCCGTGTCCGGATCGTACCGGGCGGGCCGAAAACGGGTTGCCGGACGGCCCCGGCCGGTGGTGGGATGCGGGCCATGGTCCCCGCAGACGTCTTCCGCGACCAGCCGGTCCTCACCGGCGACCTGGTCGAACTCCGCCCGCTCGACGCCGAGACCGGCGCCCCGCTCGTCGGGGCCCTCGTCGACATGGACCCGGAGGTGCGCCGCCTCACCGGCACCCACCGGCGGTTCACGCGGGAGGAGGTCCAGGAGTGGAACCGGACCCGCCCGGACCACCACGACCGCGCCGACTGGGTGATCGTCGAACGCGCCGGGGGCACGACCGTCGGCGACTGCGCGCTCACCGAACTGGACCCCGACAACGCCTCCGCGGGCTACCGGATCGCGCTGGCCTCCACCGCCCACGCCGGGAAGGGGTACGGGACCGCCGCCACGGACCTGGTCCTGGAGTACGCGTTCACGGTGGCGGGCCTGCACCGGGTGGCGCTGGAGGTGTTCGACTTCAACCCGCGTGCGCGGCGCTCCTACGAGAAGTCGGGGTTCGTCCGCGAGGGCGTGTGGCGCCAGGCCCTGCACTGGGACGGGGAGTGGCACGACGCCGTCCTGATGTCGGTGCTCGCCCACGAGTACGCGGCCCTACGCGCCGCGGGGGACACCGGGGCCGGGGACGGCTAGCCTCGGGGTATGCCCGTTCCCGAGTTCCTGCGCGAGCTGCGCGATCAGATCGGCCCGGCCCTGGTTCCCCTGGTGGGGGTCACCGCCGTGGTCCTGGACGAGGACGACCGTGTGCTGCTGCACCGGCGCGCCGACGACGGCCGCTGGGCGACCCCCGGCGGCATCCTCGAACCGGGGGAGCAGCCCGCCGTCGCCGTGGTGCGGGAGGTCGAGGAGGAGACCGGCCTGGTAGTGGAGGTCGAGCGGCTGGTCAGCGTGCTCGGCCAGGACCCCTACGTCTACCCCAACGGCGACCGGGTCCAGTTCCTGGACCTGGCGTTCCGCTGCCGCCCGGTCGGCGGCGCCCTCGACGCCGGCGGCGACGAGACCCTGGAGGTGGGCTGGTTCGCCCCCGGCGGGCTGCCCGCCATGTCGGAGCGCATCCTCGACCGCATCGCCTACGCCCGGGAGGCCCGCCCCGAGCCCTTCTACGTCCGCTGATCCCTGCCCGGGGCGGTCGCGGCGGGCCTGTGGCGCGGGTGCCCGGACGGACCCACCGGGCCCGGGCAGGCCGTGCCCGCCGCTGCGGGCCCCGTGGCCCCGGCGTCCGGGCCGCCCCGCGCGGGAGCGGGCCGGCGGTGCTGAACCCGCCCGCGCGCGGGTCAGAGGAAGACGCGGCCGCGGCGGCCGCGGTCGCGCAGGGCCGCCATGCGGCGGACGTTGCCGGGGCGGCGCGACAGCAGGTGGTAGAGCAGCAGCGTGCACCCCCGGTCGGTGCGCGCCCGGTCGGCCATCTCGCCCATGTTGACCCGCGGGTACAGCCGCACCCCGCCCGCGTGCACCCGCACGGTGTGCGCGCCCTCCGGGAAGTGGGCGTAGGCGTGGTTGTCCGCCGTGTACTCCGAGCAGCGCGCCAGCGCCGCCCCCAGCAGCGGAACCGGTTCCGCACCCAGCACCGCGAGCCGCCGCCAGAACCCGGTGTGCCCCGCCACCACGTGCCCGAGCTGGTGGGCCACCGTGAACGCCAGCGCGTCCGGGTCGCCGACCCGCCCGTCGTCGTCGAACAGCTCGCCCGACAGCACCAGGTAGCGGCGCAGCCCGTGCGCCCCCGCGTCGGCCCGGCCGCCGTCGACCCGCACGTACGCCTCGGGGGTGCGCACCCCCATCGCCGCCGACAGCGTCGCGACCACCCGGTACGCCTCGGGGAACTGGGTGGGGGAGATCTTCACCGACTCCGCCCGGTGCCGCGCGTACCGCAGCCCCCGGACCAGCCAGCAGCCGGCCGGGACGGCCGCCAGCGCCAGGACCGGCGCCTGCCAGGTACCGGTCAGCACGGCCAGCAGGTGCGCGCCCAGGCCCAGCAGCAGCACGTTCGCGACCGCGCACACGACGAACAGCGGGGCCTCCCACGGGTGGGCGGGCGCCGGGACGATCTCCTCGCCGTCGCCCAGCTCGTAGGGCCCGCGGCCGCCCGGTCGGACGGACCGGCAGTAGGGCGCGGCCGGGTACCGGGTCTCCGGGAC
Organism: Nocardiopsis sp. NPDC057823; assembly: GCF_042797335.1. NCBI lineage: Bacteria > Bacillati > Actinomycetota > Actinomycetes > Streptosporangiales > Nocardiopsidaceae > Nocardiopsis > Nocardiopsis sp. NPDC057823. The sequence continues at coordinate 116,874 of NZ_JBHVLR010000020.1, forward strand.
GTATCCGCAGCCACCCGCCCCGTGCACCGAACACCCCTTGAAGCGGCCCTGCGCGGGCGCGGGATGGAACATGGAGGCCTCCCCTCGGGCGCGGGAATGTGGACAGGGATGATCACTCCCTGTGTCCAAATATTACTTTCCGCTTCCTCTGGGATGGGCTTAGAGCCCGACGGCGTGTCAACGACGGTTAACGGACACCTTCCCCCGGTCCGCGCCGCTGTCCGGAACCCCTTCGAGGCCCCTCCGTCGGGCCCTCAGCGCTGCTCGTACCGGCGCAGCTCCTCGGCGAGCACGTCCAGGAACCGGTCCACCTGCGCCGGGTCGTACCCCGGCCGGGCCCGGGTCGTCGAGAACTGGACCCGCTCCACGTCCTTGGCGGACAGCGTCGCCCGCTCCGGCCGCCCCTGCTGGAGCACCTCCAGGGTGAACTCGGCCCGGTCCAGGAACTCGTCGACCTCCTGCTCGTTGTAGCCGGTGGTCAGCCGCGTCGTGGCGAACTGCTGGTCGCGCACGTGCTCGGGCGTCATCCGGGGCGGCGGCCCCGGCCGCCCCCGGCCGCCCGCGGGCCCGGGCCCGGGCGCCGCCGCGCCGCCCGCCTGCGGCCCCGCCGCCGGGTGCGGCGGCAGCGGAGGGGCGGCCGGTCCGGAGCGGCCCAGGCCGCGCCCGGCCAGGTCGGCGACCACGACGTCGAGGAAGTCGTCCACCTCGTCCTCGCGGTACCCCGGGCTCAGCCGGGTGGTCCGGAAGCGCGAGTTGCGCACCTCCTCCGCCGTGATGAGCGGGCCCGTGCGCGGCCCGCCCTCCAATGCGACGAGCGTGCTCTCGATGCGGTCGAGCAGCGCGTCGACGTCCTCCTCGTTGTATCCCGGGCGCAGACGCACCGTGTGGAACTTCTTCTTGCGGATGTCCGCCGGTGTCAGAGGCATGGTCCCTATTGTGCAGTTCAGGAGGTTCTCGGGGTGGTCATTCCGGCCCGCTGTGCGCCTCCGACCGCGCGATGCGCTGTGCGAGGTCGTTCAGCGCGTCGGCGACCTGGGTGCGGTCGTACCCGCGCAGGACCACGTCGAGCCGCGCGAAGGCGAGCTCGTCCGCGGTGATCGCGGCGGTCCCGGCCGGGACCGCGACGGGGGAGGGGACCCCGGTGCGGGCGGCCAGGGTGGCGAACGCCCGGTCCAGGAGCTCCGAGACCTGGACGCGGTCGTATCCGCGCAGCACGACGTCGAACTCCGGCAGCGGCGGCGGGGTCTCCACGGGCGGGTCCCAGGGGCCGGAGGGGGCCGGAGCGCTCCCGTCCCGCGACTCCAGGAGGGCGAGTTCCCGGGCGACGCCGTCCATCCAGTCGCCGACCTGGGTGCGGTCGTATCCGCGCAGGACCACGTCGAACCGGGCGGAGGCGAGCTCGGCCGAGGTGATCGGCTCCCCGCCCTCCGGGGCCCGCGCGGCCGGTGGCGCCCCGGTGCCCGCCGACAGCGCGGCGAGCGCGCGGTGCGCCAGGTCGGCGACCTGGACGCGGTCGTATCCGCGCAGCACGATGTCGAAGTCCGGGACCGTCATGGGGGATTGCATGCCCGCATTATGCCGAGGGCCCTGCGGCCCGCGCCATAGCGGACCGGCCCCGTGGCCGACAGCGGACGCGTGTCCCCGCTCTCACTCCCGCAGGAGGTAGACGGCGAGGGCGCGGGCGATCGAGTTCGCGGCCCGCTCCTGCCACTGCGGGTCCTCCAGCAGGGCGGCGTCCTCGGGGTTGCGCATGTTCCCGGCCTCCAGGAACACCTTGGGCACGGTGGACATGTTGAGCCCGCCCAGGTCGGTGCGCTCGTCCAGGCCGTCCTGGGCCAGGTAGTCGGCATAGGGGATGTCGGTGCCCTCGCGGTACTCGCGGCGCAGGTCCTCGGCCAGCTCCCGGGAGGGCTCCACGATCTCCTCGGTGTAGCCCTCGACCTCGCCCGGCACGATCACGTGGAAGCCGCGCCCGGTCTCGGGGCCGCCGTCGGCGTGGATGGACAGGGCGGCGTCGGCGTCGGCCTCGTTGCCGATCTCGGCGCGCTCGTTGATGCAGGGGCCCACGCCCTCGTCGTCCTCGCGGGTGAGGATCACGGTGGCGCCGTCGGCCTCCAGGCGCTCCTTGACGAGGAGGGAGAGCTCCCAGTTGAAGAGGTGCTCGGGGTAGCCGGACCCGGTCTCCGCGCCGACGGTGTCGCAGGCCTTCTGCTGGGGGCCGGCGGGGACCAGGCGGTTGATCTCGGAGGAGGCCTCGGCGTTGCCGCCGTTGTGCCCGGGGTCGATGACCACGACCCGGTCGTGCAGCGGGCCGTCGCCGACGGGCTCGTGTGCGCCGTCCCCCGCGCCGGCGGTGCCGGGGGAGCCCTCGTCCGAGGATCCGTCGTCGGGGCCCGGCAGCGGGATCGCGGCGGTGGGGTCGGCGTCGGGCTCGGCCCCCGAGGCCGACGCGCAGCCGGTGGCGAGGAGCGCGAGGAGCGGGATGAGGTACAGGGCGCGGGTGGCGCGGCTCCGGGGCCCTGGCGGTGCGGAGACGGGCATGTCCACAACCTACCGGGCGAACCGGGCGGAACACCCCGGTCCTCGCGCGGTACTTCTTATTAAGACGCCTGGAAGTCGGATCGGTTTACACGATACAAGGAAAAATTTTCGAGCGAATCCGTTCCTGTGCGCAGTGTAATCCGAGTTTCTCTCGTGATCTTCTTGTGATCTATTTTCGGATGTTTTCGGGCATTCGGCCGGTGTAAGGTTTCCGTGAGGAAACGGGAAGTATCCCGCATCGGCTCCGCCGGCCCCTCCGTCCGAGGCCGCTGTCGATTCTCCCTGGTGGAAGCCGTTTTTTCGAGCCTCCCCATCCCATCCGAACCCCGGCCGCAGTACCCCCGCGCCGCGTGGCCGCACCCCGCCCGCGAGTGTTGCACTGAGCCGGGCCGACCTGCTGAGCACTGGTCGGAATCCCCTATGAGGATTGATTTGAAGAACACCAAGATCGCCGCTCGCCGTGTCATTCAGGGCGGTGCCGCTTTCGCGGCCCTCGGCGCGCTGAGCATCGCGACGGCCATGCCGGCCGCCGCCGACCCCGTGTACTACGGCTGGGCCTACGCCTCGGTCGCCGATGGCCAGGGTGTCTCCACGAGCTACGACGGCACCAGCGGTACCCAGTACTCCGGCTCTGTGGGCAACTGGCTCACCTTCTCCGGCAGCAACAGCGTCACCGTGGACGACAACGGTGTGAGCGCCACTTCCACGGTGGACAGCGCCAGGCTCCAGATCACGGTCTCCGATGTCGAGGACATCATCGAGGAGAACCTCCCCGAGGCCGACGAGTCCGGCCCCGAGGCCGACCCGTCGGCGGACCCCTCCGCCGAGGAGAGCGCTCCCGCCGAGGAGACCGAGGGCGAGCCGACGGAGGAGCCCGGCGAGGGCGAGCCCACCGAGACCCCGGCCGAGCCGGAGACCCCGGTCGAGACCGAGTCCCCGGTCGAGGAGGCGCCGGTCGAGGAGCCCCCGGTCGAAGAGGCCCCGGCCGCGACCGAGGACACCGTCACCCTGGACGAGAGCAACAGCGAGAACGTCTCGGGTTCCGACGAGATCGTCCTCAGCGCCAACATCTCCAACATCACCACCACGACGACCCAGTCGTGGGACGGCGAGGTCACGCACCACGCTCCCGAGCCGGTCGTCGAGGAGGCCGACGCCGTCACCCTCTCCAGCGGTGAGGAGATCAGCGTCTGGGTGGGCCTGGACTCCTACCAGGGTGTCGACTCCTACCGTGACGACGAGTACGGCATCGACTGGGACGACGCCTACACCGGTTTCGCTCTGACCTTCACGGTCGAGGGCGAGGACGCGCCCTTCTACTACGTCGACCTCGCTGAGAGCGTCGCGGCCGTCGGCGTCGAGAACACCGAGAACGGTGGCGGCGACGGTGAGGGTGAAGGCGAGGGCGAGGAGAAGCCCAAGCCGACCCACCCGAACGACGAGAAGGGCCCGGAGAAGGACCCGAAGAAGGTCGAGAACCCCGAGGCCCTGGCCACGACCGGTAGCCCGATCGGCGGCCTGATCGCCGCCGGTGCCGCGATCGCCGCCGGTGGTGGCGCCGCCGCCTACCTGGCCCGCCGCAAGAAGAACGCCGCCGTCGAGGCTCCCGCCGAGGAGAACGACAACTAGGCGACCCACACCGCACCGCCGGCCCTGACCCGCCGGTGACACGGTGGCCTGAACGGCCCCGGGGACTCCTCCCCGGGGCCGTTCGCGTTCCCGGCCGCCGGAACTCTTCCGCGCCCCCGGCCGTTGATCCGGCATCCGACCCCTCACGGTGAGCGATCACGCGCCGGAGAACGGTTTCCGATTCGTGATCGAGCGGTTAGGCTCGGCCGTGTGGGCGCTCCGCGCCCCGCCACGCACGGACCCTTCCCCCGGGGCGGGAAGGCGACCGTCCCCGCCGCCCCGCATGCCGCGACCTCGTACGCGGCGCTCCCCGTGAACCGCGCCCCGGGCCGGAGGACGGGGCCGGCCGTACGGCCGGACATCCCCCAGTAGCTACAGGAGTGCCGTGGTGACCCCCGCCAGAACGACAGCACACCGCCTCCTCGGCGGCACGGCCGCGGCCGTGCTCGCGGCCGCGCTCGGCCTGACCCTGTCCGCGCCCCCGGCCGCCGCGGCGGCCACCGCCGTCGACCCCCTCGTCTGGGGCAACGCGCAGGCCTGGGCCGCCAACGGCGACGCCGTCTCCGGCTACTCCACCGCGGTCAGCTTCGGCGGGGACAACGAGGCGCGCGGCGACACCGCCGACGTGTACGGCCCCCTCGCCCCCTACGTCGACATCGAGGGCTCCAGCCGCACCGTCATCGGCGCCGAGGGCGCGGCCGCCACCGCCGTCGTGGACTCGGCCGTCCTGCGCCTCACCGTCACGGACCTGATCGCCCTCGGCATGATCGACGTGCCCGCGGGCATCGACATCTCCCCGTCCGCCCCGGACACCCTGGACGCCGAACCGACCTCCGAGGAGGGCGAGGAGCCGCTCTCCCCGTACTGGGACGTGCCCACCCCGGAGGGCGGGGAGGAGCCCCGGCCCCAGCAGCCGCCCGCCGACGGGGACCACTCCCACCTCAAGGAGGAGTCGGAGAGCCCCGGCCCGGAGGACTCCGGCCCCGCGAGCCCCTCCCCGAGCGAGAGCCCGACGGACGGCGTGGTCGCCCTGGACGACTCCTCCACGCGCCGGTTCGCGGCCGAGGGCCCCCTGGAGGCCGACGACGCCCTGGAGGTCTCCGTGGCCGACGTCGTCACCACGGCCTCGGCCGGGTACGACGGGCACACCGGCAGCGGCTTCGAGCACGGCGCCCTCAGGGCGTTCGGGGTGCCCGTGGACCCGCTGCGGCCCGGGCGCGCCCAGGTCGTGGAGGACGTCCTGGAGGTCGTGGACGAGGAGGGGGAGACGGTCCTGGAGGTCCCGGTGGCCGTCCACTTCGCGAGCGTCCAGGAGACCTTCGACGACGAGGACCCGGACTGGCGGGGCCAGGGCGCCCGCTCCCGGCTCAGCGTGACCGTGAACGTGGGGGAGGCGGAGGACGGCAACGGGCTGACCGTCGACTTCGCCGACTCCTGGGCGCTGGGCTCCACCTACGCGGCGGACTCGGGGGCCTCCCCGTCCCCGGACGGCCGGACCGGCACCGCCCCGCAGGCGCAGCAGCGCCCCGGCAACGACCTGGCGATGACGGGCAGCTCCCTGGCCGCCCTGGTCACCGCTGCGCTGGTGGCCATCGGCGGCGGGTCCGCCGCCACCTTCCTGGCCCGCAAGCGCACCTCCGCCATGGACGACCGCATCGGCGACTGAGGCCCGGGCCGGGCGTCAGAGCCAGCCCTTCTCGTAGGCCACCCGCGCCGCCTCCGTGCGGTTGCGGGTGCCGGTCTTGCCGATGGCCGAGGACAGGTAGTTGCGGACGGTGCTCTCCGACAGGTGCAGCCGGGCCGAGATGTCGGCGACCGTGGAGCCGTCCCTGGCGGCCGCCAGCAGCTGGCGTTCCCGGGCGGTCAGCGGATCCGGCTCCGAGCCCAGAGCGGCGGCGGCCAGGCCCGGGTCGACCACCGTCCCGCCCGCGGCCACGCGCCGGATCGCCTCGGCCAGTTCCTCCACGGGGCCGTCCTTGCAGAGGAACCCGGCGGCGCCCGCCTCCATCGCGCGGCGCAGGTAGCCGGGGCGCCCGAAGGTGGTGACGATGAGGACCCGGCAGGACGGCAGCCGCTCGCGCAGCTCCGCGGCGGCCTCCAGGCCGCTGCCGCCGGGCAGCTCGATGTCCAGCACGGCGACGTCCGCCCGGTGCTCCACCGCGGCGGGCACGATCCCTGGGCCGTCGGCCACCAGGGCCACGACCTCCAGGTCCTCCTCCAGACCCAGCAGGAGGGCCATCGCGTCGCGCATCATCCCCTGGTCCTCGGCCAGCAGGACCCGGACGGGGGAGGAGGGGGTGTCGGCAGCACTCATGGGCCGAACCCTAGGGCACCGCCCCCGGCGCGGGCGACCGCTCCCCGCCCCGGACCCGCGGGTCCCGCGGGTCCCGCGGGCCTCGGGCGCGCCCGGCCGCCCCGCCCCTCACGGGAGCAGCGCCTCCCCGTCCGCCACCGGGAGTTCGGCGACCACCCGGAACCCGCCCCCGGGCAGGGCCCCGCTCTCCAGCCGGCCGCCCGCCAGGGCCAGCCGCTCGCCGAGCCCGGCCAGCCCGTGCCCGCCTCCGCGCCGCTCCCGCGGGCCGTCGCGTCGCCCCTCCCGCGGGCCCCCGCCGGGCGCGGGACCGCCCCCGCCGTCGTCGGCCACGGTGACCCGGACGGTGCCGTCCGCGTGCTCCACGGACAGCTCCGCCGACGCGGCGCCGCTGTGCCGGAGCACGTTCGTCACGGCCTCGCGCACCACCCAGCCCAGGACCGCCTCGGCCCGCGCCGGGACGGGCGGCCCCGACCGGCGCACCGCCACGGCGATGCCGGCCCCCTCCAGGGCCGGGACCGCCCGCTCCAGCTCGCGGGTCAGCCCGTCCTCCCGGTACCCGGAGACCGCCTCCCGGATCTCGGTCAGCGAGCGCCGCCCCACCTCCTCGATGTCGGCGGCCTGCGCGGCGGCGGCCGCCGCGTCGCGCGGGGCCAGCCTGCGCACCGCCTCGGCCTTGACCACGATCACCGACATGCTGTGTCCGAGCAGGTCGTGCAGGTCGCGGGCGAACCGCAGCCGCTCCCGGTCCACCGCGGCCAGGGCCAGCTCCTCCCTGGTCCGGCGCAGCTCCCGCACGGTCTCGTTGAGCCCCAGCAGCGCGGACACCATGACCCCCGAGATGAACGTGCCGTACCCGGAGACCATCGGCAGCCACAGGGCGTCGCCCCGGTGCCCGGCGATCACCCCGGCCGCCCCGCCCAGCACGATCAGCGCGCCCACCAGCGGCACCGTCGGCAGGGCGGTCCCGCAGGCCAGCGCCGCCATCATGAACAGGAACACCCAGGTGTCGCCGTAGACCAGCGCCAACACCGTGGTCAGCGCCGCCTGGGCGGCCAGCAGCCAGAGCAGGCCCCGGCCCGCGTACCGGGGCGGCGAGAGGTCCCGGGTGACCACGGCGGCGTACAGGGCCGAGACCGCCAGCAGCCCGGCCCAGCCGAACCAGGGCCAGCGGGCGCCGTCGAACAGGTCGGTGACGGCCCCCGCGGTCAGCAGCAGCCCGGGCAGGTACCCGGTGCGCCCGGGCGGCCCGACCGGTCCCAGCGCCGCGACGGGGTCCACGACACCGCAGCCCTCGCGGTCGTCCCCGCCACCGCCGCCACCACCGCCACCGCCGGCGGCGCCGGCCGCCCCATCACCCCCGGACCGGTCGTCCATCGCGTTCCTAGCCCTTCGTCGCCGGTCGCAGGAAGGAGTGCACCGCGTAGGCCCCGAACACCAGGGTCCACCCGAGCAGCCCCGCCACGGTACCGGGGGAGGGCGCGGCCCCGTCCACGGTGGCCCACCCCAGCGCCCCGAACAGGTGGCCCGGAGACCAGGCGGCGAGGTCCGCCAGCGCCCCGGGGAACTCCGAGAGCGGGAACCACAGGCCGCCGAGCAGGGCCAGCAGCAGGTTGACCACGATGTTGGTCGTCCCGGCCGCGGAGGGCGACAGCCGGTACCCGTTGGCGATGCCCAGCAGCACGAACGGCAGCGCCCCGACCCACAGCAGCAGCGGCAGCACGGCCCACTGCCACGCCTCCAGCCGGACGCCGTTCAGCAGCGCCCCGGTGGCCAGGACCAGCAGCACGGAGGGCAGCACCATGAGCGACCCGGTGATCGCCCGCCCGGCCACCACCGTCCACGGCCGCATCGGCAGCAGGCGCAGCAGGCGCAGCCAGCCGGTCCCCTTGTCCTCGGCGACGGCGGTCCCGGCCGACAGACCGGAGCCGAGCGCGCCGTAGGCGGCCAGGCCCACCATGGACACCACGGCCCAGCCCGGGTCGGCCGGGCCGTCGCCGCGGCCGATGCTCGTGAACAGCACGTACATCAGCACGGGGGTGCCCAGCCCGAAGATCATGAACCCGGGGTCGCGGTAGGTGCGGCGGAGCTCCAGGCCCACGTAGGCGGTCAGCAGGACGGCGGTGCGGGTCATCGGTCGGCCTTCCGGGCTCGGGCGGGGGAGGGGGAGGACTCGGAGGTGATGCCGATGAAGGCGTCCTCCAGGTTCGCGGTGGCGACCTCCAGGTCGCGCACCCGGACCAGGGCGCTCAGGGCGTGCACGGTCTCGTCGGAGTCGGCGGTGCGCAGCCGGATCCGGCCGCCCAGGTCCTCCACGGACACCACTCCGGGCAGGCCCTCCAGGCCCGCGGGGCGTTCGGCGCCGTCGGGCAGCGCGAAGGACACCATGCCGGTCCCGAACGAGCGGCGGATGCGGTCCGGGGCGTCGTCGGCGATGACCCGGCCGCGGTCGATGACGACGACCCGGTCCGCGTTGAGGTCGGCCTCGTCCAGGTGGTGGGTGGAGAAGAGCACGGTGGTGCCGCGCTCGGTGAGGGCGCGCACGGAATCCCAGAACACGCGGCGGGCGGCCACGTCCAGGGCGGCCGTGGGCTCGTCCAGGATCAGCAGGTCGGGGTCGCCGACCAGGGCGAGGGCGAAGCACACCCGCTGGGTCTGGCCGCCGGAGAGGCGGTCCGCGCGGCGGCGGGCCACCCCGGTCAGCCCGGCCAGCTCCAGGGCCTCGGCGACCGGCATGGGGGCGCGGTGGGTGCGGGCGACGAACCCGACCAGCTCGCGCACGGTGACCCGGGGGACGGGCCGGACGTCCTGGAGCATCGCCCCGACCCGGCCCGCGTCGACGGCCGCGCGGGGGGCGCCCCCGAACAGCCGGGCGGTCCCGGAGGTGGGGGTGTCCAGCCCCAGCAGGATGTCGACCGTCGTGGACTTGCCGGCGCCGTTGCGGCCCAGCAGCGCGACCCGCTCGCCGGCGCCGATGCCGAGGTCCACGCCGTCCACGGCGCGCACCGCGCCGAACTCCTTGACGACCCCGTTGAGTTCCACGGCCGGGGGTGCCGCCTGCGTCCTGTCCATGCCCCGAACGCTACGGAGCGGCCGGGGCCCGCTGTAGATGGAAATGTACGGACCCCGTCGGTACGAATGTCCCATCCGCAGGTGGGAGGGGGTGCGGGGCCCGGGCCGCCGTACCCCGGAGGCGCCCCGGGAGCACAAGGGGGCGGGCCTTCTCGGTGAAGGCCCGCCCTCGGGTCTTGTCAGCCTGCCTGCACGGCCGGAGCCCGTCCGGCCGTTTCCCCCCGGAACCAGCGGCTCAGACCGGGGAGATCACTCCGTACGCTGGCTGGGGATGCCGGCCAGCAGGGCACGGACCTCCGTCTCACGGTAGCGACGGTGTCCGCCCAAGGTGCGGATCGAGGTCAGCTTGCCCGCCTTGGCCCAGCGCGTCACGGTCTTGGGGTCCACGCGGAACATGGTGGCAACCTCGGCGGGGGTCAACAGGGGCTCCGCCTCGGGCGTGCGAGTTGACATGTGTACGGCCTCTCCTCCTGGATCTGTGTGCCGATCCTTGAGCCTGTGATCCTGGCGCTTCGCCCGGATGTCCAATATGAGTCCATATTGGCATCACCCGAGGTGATGGTGCAGCCACTTTCAGCAACTTTGCTCATGGGAGGCCCTGGAAAGCCGCCCGTGGCTGCGTCACGCTAAGTGATTCTAGCGACACGTTTAGTGGCATGTGGCGTATTCGGTCAAAACTTCGTTCTCGGGCCTTGTTTTTCTCGATCCGGAGGTCACGAAGTGCTACAGAGGTCTGACCGAAACCCCGGTGCCGGGCCTGCTGCCCGCTGGATCGCGCCTTCGGCCGGCCCGCCGGGGGAGGGCGGGGCCGCCGGGGGCGGGATCCCCCTCCGCGGGCCGCCCCGGGGCGGTCGGGTCGCGCGGGATCGCCCGCGCGGTAGGGGTTCTCCGATGGACGGCGGTGCTTTCGGTGATCGGACGGCTACAGTCTACGTCGATCACTAACGGGCGTTATGCCCAGTTTCACCACGCTTGATGTCGTGCGCGGACGACGTCCGGGCTCGCACCGTTGTCACGTGCGCAAACGGGTACGCCGGGCGGAAAGAAACCTGGTGTACCAGGTTCGCGGGCGGCGCGTCGCGGGGGTGTCGGCGCCGGAATTTCACGACACCCAGGGGTCGGTGTCCACGAAAATCTGGGCATCTCATCACCCTCAGTTGGCGTGCTCCAGGGCGCGGATCGACCTCCACCTGCGCAGCAGCCGGTCCCGCAGCTCCACCACCCGCTCCGCGTCGCCGGCCGCCAGCGCCTCCACCGCGGCGGCCACCTCCGCCACCGAGCGCTCCCCGGCCAGGTGCTCGTCGTCCAGCAGGTGCACCAGGCCGCCGTAGTCCAGCTCCAGCAGCGAACCCGGATGGGCCACCGCCCGCAGCCACTCCACCAGCCCCTCCGTGGCCGCCGACACGGCGTGCCGCCCGATGTACTCCGTCAGCACCGCCGCCGTGCGCTCCAGGCGCTCCAGGCCCGTCGCGGTCCGCGTCAGGTACAGCAGGGCCCGGGTGGGCCCCGCCTCCGGCACCAGGCGCCGCTCCCCGTCCGAGAAGGGCACGAACCACGCCACCGGGACCGCCCAGTTGCTCGACAGGATCCCCGGCCGCAGGCGCGCGCCCGAGGCCCGCCACTCCCGATACCCGTCCTCGACCCGCTCCGCCTCCCGCTCGGACACGAACGCCTCGCTCAGCGCCGGGGGGACCCGCTCCGCGAAGTCCGCGAACGCCCGCCACGACCGCAGCCGGGTCTCCCAGGGGCACACGTACAGCCGCCCCTCCACCCGGCGCAGGTACGCGTTGCGGCTCTCCTCGCGCGGCGCCAGGACCGGCGGGGTCACCACCAGCCGGCCCAGGCTCTCGGCCTGCTCGGCGGCCAGCGCGTGCGCGCGGCGCGGCCGGTCGGGGGACCGCGCGTACTCCTCCCAGCGTCTCCGCTCGTCCGGCGCGAACGACTCGATCGGCTGATAGACGCGGAGATAGGCGGTGTAGGGCAGCACGGAACGCATCGTGGCACACATCCCGCCGTGTGGCACTCGCCACGCCCGAACCCCGTATCCGCCGGTCGGGGAGGGTTTGCAGGGTGGCGACCGGCGGCGCCCCGGGGCGTGCCGCGTCCCCGCACCACATCCGTCACACCCGGGTGGCGTAGGCACGGCGGGGCCCGACCAGGTACGGTTGTACGTGTACGTAAGCTGACGCCTGTCGTCAGTCGCGTTTGACGGCCGTCAGCCCGTTCAGTGCGGGTTAGTTAAGTGATCCGGGGTTCCGTCGGAACCCCATCGTTGAGGGGGTCGAGCCAATGGGGCGCGGCCGAGCCAAGGCCAAGCAGCAGAAGGTCGCCCGGAAGCTCAAGTACAGCACCGGTGGGACCGACCTTGATCGGCTGCGGTCGGAGCTGGGTGTCGCTGAGGATGAGGGACCGACCGGACCGGGTCCGGACGATTCCTACGCGGATTCTCACGATGACCTGATCGACCGTTACGCGGATCTCGCCGAGAAGTACTCGGAGTCCGACAAGTAGCAGTACGTCGGGCGGGGCTTCCAGGTCGCTCGGGCAACACAGCAGACCTGCGGACACCACCGGTCCCCCACCAGGGGCCGGGCCGGACAGGTGGATATAGCCGGTGCGAACCACTGCGGTGGTTCGCACCGGCTATGTTCGCGTCCGTCACGCGCCGGGGTGCTCGCCGTCCAGGCGGGCCAGCCCGGAACCGGACACGATCGTGCCCAGGCGCCAGGCGGGGACACCGCGCTCGGAGAGCACGTCCAGGGCGCGCCCTTCGTCCTGCGCCGCGACGACCGCCACCATGCCCACACCCATGTTGAACGTGGCCTCCATGTCCTCCCGCGACACGCCGCCCCGCTCCGCCAGCAGGCCGAACACGGGGGCGGGCGTCCAGGTGGAGCGGTCCAGCACCGCGTCCAGGTGGCCGGGCAGGGACCGCGACAGGTTGGCGGCGAGCCCGCCGCCGGTGATGTGCGAGTACGCGTGCACCTCCACGGCGCCGGTCAGCGCCACGCAGTCCTTGGCGTAGATCCGGGTCGGCGTGAGCAGGACCTCGCCCAGCTCCCCGCCCAGCTCCGGCACGTGCGCCCGCAGGTCCAGCCCCGCGGTGTCCACGATGTGGCGGATCAGCGAGTAGCCGTTGGAGTGCGGGCCCGAGGACGCCATCGCGATGACGGCGTCGCCCTCGCGGACCCGGTCCGGGCCCAGGATCGCGTCGCCCTCCACCACGCCGGTCCCGGCGCCGGCCAGGTCGTACTCCTCGGGGCCCATCGCCCCGGGGTGCTCGGCGGTCTCCCCGCCGATCAGGGAGCACCCGGCCTGGTGGCAGCCCTCGGCGATGCCGCCGACGATCTCGGCGATCCGCTCGGGGACCACCGACCCGCAGGCGATGTAGTCGGTCATGAACAGCGGCTCGGCACCGCTGACGACCAGGTCGTCGACGACCATGCCCACCAGGTCGATGCCGATGGTGTCGTGGCGGTCGAGCTTCTGGGCGAGCAGGACCTTGGTGCCCACGCCGTCGGTGGAGGTGGCCAGCACCGGGTCCTTGTACTTGGCGGTGTCCAGGCGGAACAGGCCCGCGAATCCGCTGGCGTCGGTGACCTGCTCGGGGCGCCGCGTCCGCGCGACATGGCGCTTCATCAGGTCGACGGCGCGCTCCCCGGCGGCGATGTCGACGCCCGCGGCGGCGTACGCCCCCGTGGTCTTGCTGTCGGCTGCCACGCGAGTTCTCCTCGTGCTGTGATGGTTGGTGCTCGTTGTGCCGGACGGCCCGCCGGCCCCGCGGTCGGATCCGGGGCACGGCGGACGTCCGCACGGCGGTGACGCCGTGCGGACGGTTACTTGGTGCTGGTGGCCAGGGTGGATCCCTCGGGAGTCCCGCAGGACTTCTCCAGCAGGTACTTGCCGCGCGCGGCGGGGTCCACCTCGATCGGGTAGACGCCGTCGAAGCAGGCCCGGCACAGGTCGTTCTTGGGCACTGTGGTGGCGGCGATCAGCTCGTCCAGCTCGACGAAGGCCAGGCTGTCGGCGTTCACGGACGCGGCGATCTCGTCCACCGAGAGGTTCGCGGCGATGAGCTCGGCGCGGGTGGCGAAGTCGATCCCGTAGTAGCAGGGCCACAGCACGGGCGGGCTGGAGATGCGCACGTGCACCTCGGCGGCGCCCGCGTCGCGCAGCATCCGGACCAGTGCCCGCTGGGTGTTGCCGCGCACGATGGAGTCGTCCACGACCACCAGGCGGCGGCCCTGGATGACCTCGCGCAGCGGGTTGAGCTTGAGCCGGATGCCCAGCTGGCGCAGGGTCTGGCTGGGCTGGATGAAGGTCCGGCCCACGTAGGAGTTCTTGACCAGGCCCTGGGCGAACGGGATGCCGCTCTCCTCGGCGTAGCCGACCGCGGCGGGGGTGCCGGACTCGGGCACCGGGATGACCAGGTCGGCGTCCACCGGGTGCTGCCTGGCCAGGCGGCGGCCCACCTCCACGCGAGTGGAGTTGACGTTGCGCCCGGCGATGGTGGTGTCGGGGCGGGCCAGGTAGACGTACTCGAACAGGCAGCCCTTGCGGCGGGCGGGCGCGAACCGGCGGGACCGGACGCCGCGCTCGTCGATGGTGAGCAGCTCGCCCGGCTCGATCTCGCGGACCACCTCGGCGCCCACGATGTCCAGGGCGGCGGTCTCGCTGGCGACCACCCAGCCGCCCGCGCCGGAGGTCTCGCCCAGGCGGCCCAGCACGAACGGGCGGATGCCCTGCGGGTCGCGGGCCGCGTACAGGGTGTTCTCGTCCATGAACACCAGGGAGAAGGCGCCCTGGACCTGCGGGAGCAGCTCCATGGCGGCCTCTTCGACGGTGCTGCCGTCGCGGGCCCGGGAGGCCAGCAGGTTGGTGAGGACCTCGGTGTCCGTCGTCGCGTTGCGCCGGGTGTCGGGCAGCAGCGCGGCCAGTTCCGGGGTGTTGATCAGGTTGCCGTTGTGGCCGAGGGCCAGGCCCCCCTCGCGCGCCGTGTAGAAGGTCGGCTGCGCGTTCTCCCACACCGGTGAGCCGGTGGTGGAGTAGCGGCAGTGGCCGATGGCGAGGTGGCCGCGCAGGGAGTCCAGGGTCGCCTCGTTGAAGACCTGGGAGACCAGTCCCATGTCCTTGTAGACGACGATCCGTTCCCCGTCGCTCAGAGCGATGCCCGCGGATTCCTGTCCGCGGTGCTGCAATGCGTAGAGACCGAAGTAGGTGAGCTTGCTGACTTCTTCGCCGGGAGCCCAGACCCCGAATACACCGCAGGCGTCCTGCGGGCCGCGTTCGAGCGGATCGAGGTCCATGGAGAGCCGGCCGTCGGAGTACGACACGCTCACAGCTTAGTGCCTGGGGACGAGGGCGGGACCACCCGGGGCCACAGGGGCAGGTGTTCGGACAGGTCGGAGCGGGTGCCGCTGGCCTGGACCTCCCCGTCCGCGATCGCCTGCCCCCAGGCGGTTCCGCCCGTCGCCAGGCGCAGCCAGACGGCGGGGGAGGTCTCCACCACACCGGGAGGGGTGCCCCGGGTGTGACGTGGGCCCTCGATCGCCTGTACGGCTCCGAACGGCGGGACGCGGACCTCCAGGGAGTTGCCGGGCGCCCGGTCGGCGAGCAGGGCCAGGGAGGCCCGCACGGCGAGTTTCACCAGCTTGGGCGCGGCGCCGGGGGCCATCGCGGTGCGCACGAGCAGGGCCACGGCGTCTTCGGGTCCCAGGTTCTCGGGGGTGGTGGCGCCCGCCTCGGCCAGGGCCAGCCGGACCCGGCGCACCAGTGCGGGAGTGAGGTTGGACGGCATGGGTCCGAGCCTAGATCGTGTCCTTCGGCCCACCCGCCGTCCCCGGCCGCAGGCCCGCGGCCACGGGCCCTCCCGGGGCCTCCGGACCCCCGGTGACACCGGAGAACACCCGGGAACAGGCCCCGGGCGGCGTCGGGGAGGTGGCGGCCGGGGGTCCGGGAAGCCGGATCGACCGGAGCGGGGCAACGTGCGGGTGAACGAGAGGGATACTTGCCATTGCCGCCCAATGGCCCGAAAGTGGACATCGGAGAACCGTGGGGTCGGCGTCCACCGGTCTCCCACCGATCGGGTGATTCGTGTCTCAGCGCACCGCTGGTCAGCGGGCCCGGAACACGGTAGCGTCCCGAACCGTCCCGGTGTCGTTGAGATTGGGAGGAATGCGATGGGCCCCTTCCCCCAGGGAGTTCCACGCACCGGTGCCGCCGAGTGAACGAGGGATGACCGCGCACGCGATCGACGCGACGGACCCTCGCGTCAAGACGAGCCGCTCGGCGGACCCGCTTAACATCCACCAAGGAAGACCCACCGCACCATCGGGAGAGACGACGTGCGCCTGCGTTTGCGCCCGCGTGATGACAGCTACTACGAGATGTTCACCGATTCGGCGAACAATTTGGTCATCGCGGCCCGCCTTCTGGTGGAGCTGATGAGCGACGGTGCCGACCGAGAGGCCATCACCGAGAAGATGCGCGCCTGCGAGCACGCGGGCGACGACGCCACGCACGCGATCATGCGCCGCCTCAACAAGAGCTCGGCACCCCCCATGCACCGGGAGGACATCTACCGGCTGGCCTCCAACCTCGACGACGTCATGGACTCGATGGAGGCGGCGGTCGACCTCATCGGCCTGTACGGCCTGGAGCGCCTCCCCAAGGGCATCATCGACCAGATCGAGGTGCTGGAGCGCGCCGCCGAGCTGACCGCCGAGGCCATGCCGCGGCTGCGCACCATGCAGGACCTCACCCGGTACTGGATCGAGATCAACCAGCTGGAGAACCAGGCGGACCGGATCTACCGCAAGCTCCTGGCCAAGCTGTTCAGCGGCGAGTACGACGCGCTGACGGTGCTCAAGCTCAAGGACGTCATCGAGGAGCTGGAGACGGCCGCGGACGCGTTCGAGCACGTGGCGAACACGGTGGAGAGCATCGTCGTCAAGAACGGCTGAGCCGCGCCCCGGACGGGGCTCAGGGCACGTCGCCGGAGAACACCAGCGGCGGGTACAGCGGCTCGCCCTCCTCGTCGTAGAACTCCAGGGTCCACTGCAGGGGCACGTCGCCCTCGGTGATGAGGCAGTCCGCGTCCCAGCTCCCGCTTCGACCGGGTGCGAGGCTCCGCGGCGGGTCCACGCTCTCGCCCATGGCGGGTGCGATGGACTCCTGGAGCGGATCGCCGACGGCGCAGGTGTCCAGCGGCGATCCGGTGTGCACGGGGGCGCCGGTGCCGTTGGTGGCGGTGACCGTCCAGGCGAAGTAGTGCAGGGCGTCGTACTGCGGCTCCCGCGGGGTCTCCTCCTCGCCCCACTCGTCCTCCCCGGGGCCCTCGCCCGGCTGCTCGGGGACCTCCTCCGGGGACTCCCCGGCGGGGCCGTCCCCTTCGGACTCCTCCTCGGCGGGGCCGGTGTCCCCGGGCGACTCCCCGCCGGATTCCTCTTCTTCGGGAGCGGTGTCCTCGGGGGACTCTCCGTTGGATCCCTCCTCCTCAGGGCCGGTGTCCCCGGGGGATTCTCCGTCGGTCCCCTCCTCCCCAGGGGAGGCGTCCTCGGGGGACTCCCCGCCGGAGGGCCCGTCCTGCGGGGCCTCCCCGGGGGACTCCCCCTCATCCGGGGACTCCCCGCCCTCCGGCGGCCCCTCCCGCGGAGTGGCGCCGTCCCCGGGCTCCCGGGGCGCGCGCCGGTCCTCGTCCCCCTCCGTCCGGCGCTCCACCGGGCCCATGCTCACCGAGAAGCCGTCCGCGAACGTGTGGGAGCCGCCCAGGGGCAGGTGGACGGCCGCGCCCCCGCCGGGCTCCTCCGTCCTGCCCGGACCGCTGTCGGACCCCTCCTGCTCCCCCTGGCCGCCGGGCGGCCGCGACGGGGGCCCGGACGGGCTCCCCGACGGCGGGGGAGCGGTCTCGGTCCGCTCCCCCTCCCCGCCGGTGGTGTCGACACCGACGGGGCCGCAGGCGGTCGCGTACACCAGGGCCGCCGCCGCCGCGGCGGAGGCGAGTGTGGAAGTCTGCACGGTGGATCCTCCTCCCTGAGGCGGACCCTAGGTGACATATCCCCACAAAAGGGTCAAAGCGCGTAGAAGAAAGCGGGACCGCATGTCCACCGAGAACCCCGAGCCCGGAACCGCGCCGCTCTCCGGGGCCGACGCCCTGGCCCTGGCCGCGGCGGTGCTGGACGCCCAGCCGTTCAGCCGGCTGATCGGCGCCCGGGTCACCCGCTTCGCCCCGGGCGACGCGGTCCTGGAACTGGACGTGCGCGACGAGCTGCTCCAGCAGAACGGCTTCCTGCACGGCGGCGTGCTCTCCTACGCCGCCGACAACGCGCTCACCTTCGCCGGGGGCACCGTGCTGGGCCCGTCGGTCCTCACCGGCGGCTTCACCATCGAGTACCTGCGCCCGGCCCGCGGCGTCCGCCTCAGCGCCCGCGCGCACGTGGTCGAGCACACCCGCCGCCGCGCCCTGTGCCGCTGCGACCTGGTGATGGCCGACGCCGAGGGCGGCGAGACGACCGTCGCCGCCGCCCAGGGCGTCATCACGTTCACAGGCCGGTGATCTCGCGCTCCGGCGCGGTCTCGCGGGCCAGCACGCCCTTGATCAGCTCGTAGAACGCCTCGGAGTCGACCTCCTCGACCACCCGGGCGTTGGGCTCCAGGCCGTGCACGCCCCACGACATGGCCGAGTAGCCCCGGGTCAGCTCCCCGGCGGTCTCCACGTCCACGTGGTACGGCGAGGCCCTGCGCACCAGCTCGGGGTGGAGCAGCACCGCGGCGGTCAGCGAGTCGGGGTGCGTGGTGCCGTCGATGCCGACCCTGCGGTCGAACTCCAGGGTCGCCGCGCAGATGCGGGTGAAGAACCGCGACAGGGGCGTGTCCAGCGCGGCGATCTCGTCCAGGCGCTCCTGCCCGAACACGGCCTGGCGCAGCGTGAGCGGGTCCCAGGGCACCACGGTGATGTCGAACCCGGCGGAGAACACCGCCTTGGCCGCCTCGGGGTCCACGTAGAAGTTGAACTCGGCGGCGGCGGTGATGTTGCCGCGGCCGTTGTTGGAGCCGCCCATGATGAACAGCGACTTCACGTTCCGCGCGAAGCCGGGGTCCTTCACCACCGCGGCGGCGATGTTGGTGAGCGGGCCGATCGCCACGATCGACAGCTCGCCGGGGGCCTCGGCGGCCATCCGCACCAGGGCGTCCACGGCGTGCTCGGCCTCCGGCACCAGGCCCTCCTGTGCCATGGCCAGCCCCCCGGAGCCGTCGCCGTGCACGTCCTCGGCGCTCACCCACTCGCGCACCAGCGGCCGCCGGCAGCCCAGGTACACGGGCACCGCGGGCGTCCCGGCGACGTTCAGCGTCATGAACGCGTTGCGGACCTGCTGGTCGAAGCCCACGTTCCCGGCGACCATCGTGATCGCCCGCAGGTCGGCCGCCGGGTCCAGCAGGCCGACCAGCAGGGCGACGCAGTCGTCCTGCGCGGTATCGGTGTCGATCACCAACGGCACGGTCATGCGGTTCCCCCAGACGAACGAACGGGAGCCCGCCGCGGGCCCCCTCCCGGTCCCATTCAACCCCGCCGCCGGGAGCGGTCCACGTCACGTCGGGCCCCCGGGACGGGCGCGTGCGGCGCACGGGGCCGGCCCTCCCGCGCGGGATGATAAGCCGGGCAAAGGGTCGGGTCAATACTCGAATAGGGCTTTGAGGGATCTTCTCCGAGAAAGAGGAGGGGGTGGCCTGATGTGGTCGGAATCATGCGTGGAATGGGCTTCCCCGTTACTCTGGGCGTGGATTCCAGAGGCCTTGCCCGCCACGGGATTCCACCCTCGGCCGAGGTCCCCCGATCAAGCCTTGAATGATGGAGGAAAGCCTGTGAAGGCCACGAAGTCCCGTCGGCTCGCCCGCGGCCTGGCGACCATGGCGGCCACCGCCGGTGCCGTCGTCATCGGCCTGTCCGCCCCCGCCCAGGCGGCCCCCGCGCCCGAGCAGGCGCCGGCGGCCGCCGCCGTCTGGTGCACCTACAAGGTCAACGCCAGCGGCGGCCTGAACATCCGCAGCGGCCCCGGAACCGGCTACTCCATCGTGGGTTCGCTGGCCAACGGCGCGATCGTGAACGCGACCCAGTCCACCACCAACGGCTTCCGGCAGATCGGCTCCAGCCGGTGGGTCTCGGCCAGCTACCTCGTCAAGCAGTCCGGTAACTGCTTCACCTGATCCTCCGCCCGACCCCCGGCCGGGCCCCCGCCCGGCCGGGACGGCGCGTGCCACCGCCCCCGAATGCGGGAAACGGTGGACAACGCCTTTCGCGACCCTTTTCCTGATTCTTCGGAATGAACAGGAAAGGGTTTCGGATCGTTTATCCGATTCACTTCCGGGCGCCCTCCGGTCCGCACCGGAGGGCCGTCGGCATTTCCTCCCGCCCGCCCCCGGGCGGCCCTGCGCCCCGCCCGCGGCACGCCCCCCGCGCACGAAGAGGGCCCGTGGACACGGGCCCCTTCGGGAGGACGTCGGGCGCGCGGCGGTTACCCGAAGCGGCCGGTGATGTAGTTCTCGGTCTCCTTCTTGTCGGGACGGGTGAAGATCTTGTTCGTCTCGCCCATCTCGATCAGCTTCCCGGGCTTGCCCGGGGCCGACAGGTTGAAGAAGGCCGTGCGGTCCGAGACACGGGCCGCCTGCTGCATGTTGTGGGTGACGATCACGATCGTGTAGTCCTCCTTCAGCTTGTGAATGAGGTCCTCGATCGCCAGCGTCGAGATCGGGTCCAGCGCCGAGCACGGCTCGTCCATGAGCAGCACCGACGGCTTGACCGCCGTGGCACGCGCGATGCACAGGCGCTGCTGCTGGCCGCCGGACAGGCCCGAACCGGGCTTGTTCAGCCGGTCCTTGACCTCTTCCCACAGGTTGGCGCCGCGCAGCGACTCCTCGACCAGGTCGTCGGCGGCGGCCTTGCTCATCCGCTTGTTGTTGAGGCGCGCCCCCGCGAGCACGTTGTCGTAGATCGACATCGTCGGGAACGGGTTGGCCTTCTGGAACACCATCCCGACCTCGCTGCGGACCATCACGGGGTCCACGTCGGGCGCGTAGATGTCCATGTCGTCCAGGAGCACCTTGCCCTCGGCGCGGGCGCCGGGGGTGACCTCGTGCATCCGGTTGAGGGTGCGCAGGAAGGTGGACTTCCCGCAGCCGGAGGACCCGATGAACGCCGTCACCGAACGCGGCTCGATGGTCATTGACACGTCCTCCACAGCGAGGAAGTCGCTGTAGTAGACGTGGAGTCCGGAGACGTCGATTCGTTTCGCCACTGGATGTTCCTCGTGATTGCCGGGTTGGCGGGCTAGCGGGACTTCGGCGCGAACAGGCGGCCGATCATGCGGGCCAGGAAGAAGAGCAGCATCACCACGAGGATGAGCGTCAGCGCGGCCGCCCAGGCCCTCTCGTAGTTGACCGCGCCGCCCATGCGGACCTGCGAGTAGATGAACACGGGAAGGCTCATCATCTGCCCGTCGAACAGGTTCCAGTTGATCGAGACCGCCGACGACCCCGCGGTGAGGATCAGCGGCGCCGTCTCTCCGATAACACGCGCGATGGCGAGCATGATTCCGGTGGTCAGGCCGGCGGCCGACGTGGGGAGCACCACCTTGGTGATGGTCCGCCACTTGGGCACGCCCAGCGCGTAGGAGGCCTCGCGCAGGTCCTGCGGGACCAGGCGGAGCATCTCCTCGCTGGAGCGCACCACGACCGGGATCATCAGCACGGCCAGCGAGATCGCGCCCGCCGCGCCGTTGGTCTTGCCGGGACCGAACAGCAGGATCCACAGGGCCACCACGAACAGACCGGCGACGATGGACGGGATGCCCGTCATGACGTCGACGAAGAACATGATGGTGCGCTTCATCCGCCCCCGCGCGTACTCCACCAGGTACACGGCGGTCATCACGCCGACCGGCACCGCGATGAGCGTGGCCATGCCGGTGATGGCCAGGGTGCCGACGATCGCGTGGTAGGCGCCGCCGGCGTCCATGCTCGGCAGCACGCCGTTCATGGAGACCGACAGGAAGTACCCGTCGAACCGGGCCATGCCGTTGCCGAGCACCGTCCACAGCACCGACACCAGCGGCAGCATCGCCAGGGTGAAGCACAGGTAGACGAGCGAGGTGACCAGGCGGTCCTTGGCCTTGCGGCCGCCCTCGACACGGGCGGAGGCCGCCACCACGATCACCGTGTAGGCGAGCGCGGTGAGCACGCCCCACAGCACGAACCCGAAGGACGAGAAGGCCAGCAGGACGCCCGCGACCACGGCGGCCGAGGAGGCCAGCAGGGCGGGCGGGAAGTAGCGGGGCAGCGAGCCGCCGCGCAGGTCGCGCCGGAGGGCGCCGGAGCCCGGGCCGGGGTCGGTGGGCTGAGCGGTCGTCAGGCTCATCAGGACTCCTTGTTGCCGCGCGCCACGATGTAGCGGGCGCCCATGTTGACGACCAGGGTGATCGCGAACAGCACCAGGCCGGCGGCGATCAGCGCGGACACGCCGTATCCGGTGGCCTCGGGGTACTGGAGCGCGATGTGCCCGGCGATGGTCTGGTTGCCGCTCTGGAGCAGGTTCCAGGAGACGGCCAGCGAGGGCGACAGGATCATGGCGACGGCCATGGTCTCGCCCAGGGCGCGTCCCATGCCGAGCATGGCGCCGCCGACGACGCCGGACTTGCCGAAGGGCAGGACGGCCAGGCGGATCATCTCCCAGCGGGTGGCGCCCATGGCCAGGGCGGCCTCCCGGTGCCCCTGCGGGACCTGGTGGAACACGTCGCGGGACATGGCGGTGATGATCGGCAGGATCATCACGGCGAGCACGATGCCCGCGGTGAGGATGGTGCGGGCCGAGGTGGAGGCGGGCCCGGCGAAGAGCGGGATCCAGCCGAGGTTGCGGGCCAGCCCCTCGTAGACGGGGACGAGCTGGGGGGCGAGGAACCCGATGCCCCACAGGCCGTAGACCACGCTGGGGATCGCGGCGAGCAGGTCCACCAGGTAGCCCAGCAGGGCGGCGAGGCGGCGCGGCGCGTAGTAGACGATGAACAGCGCGATGCCGATGGCGACCGGGGTGGCCAGCAGCAGCGCGATGGCGGCGGCCAGGACGGTGCCGAACGCCAGGGCCCCCACGCCGAACGCGGGGTTCTCGCGGACGTTGGCGTCCCAGGACTGGTCGGTGATGAAGTTCGCCGTGTTCGCGGCCAGCGACGGCCAGGCCTGAACGATCAGGAAGGCGGCGACGCCCGCGAGGATCACGAGGATCAGAATGCCCGAGCCTCGGGCGAGCCCGGCGAATGCGACATCGCCGATCCGGCGCCTGCCCTTGGGCGGTGGTGCCACCGTGGGCGCGTCCGTCGTCGTCATGTATCGGCTCCGGTTCGGAAGGGTTCAGTGCTGCCCACCAGCCCCCTGCGGGTGGGTTCCGGACCCTTGTCGGGTTCGGGTGTCCTCCCCGGGGGTTCACCCCGCGGGAGGCCGCCGCGACCGCCGAACGCCGAGAGGTCGCGATGCGCCGAATGCGAAGGTAGGCCCACTAGGTGACGAGTTGTCCCAAGGAAGGTGAACGGGAAATGAACGGGGCGTCGCACTCCCGTGGCGGCCAAGGGTTTGACCGGTTAATGTGATGAGCGGCACGTGCGGGCGGCCCGTCCTGACGGATGTCCTGCCCACCACGCGCCCCCTCATTCCTCGCCCGGCGGCTCCTCCGGCGGCGCGTACATCACGTCGGTGTCCCAGATCTCGAAGCCCAGCGAGGTGTACAGCCGCACGGCCGCCTCGTTGTCCCCGTCGACGTACAGGTGCACCCAGGGCAGCCCGGCGTCGCGCAGGTGCCGCAGCCCCTCCAGGGTGAGTGCCCGGCCCAGACCGGTGCCCTGCCACTGGGGGTCCACGCCCACCACGTACACCTCGCCGACGGGTTCGCCGTCGGTCAGCCCGGCGCCGTCGGCGTGCACCTTGGTCCAGTGGTACGCGGCGACCCGCCCGTCCTTGCCGGTGGCCAGGAAGAACCCGTTCGGGTCGAACCAGTCCTCGACCTCGCGCTGCAGCAGGTCGTCCAGGGTGAGCCTGCCCTGTTCGGGGTGGTGGGCGAAGGCGCGGGCGTTGGTGTCGAGCCAGGCCTGCTCGTCCTGCCCCACCACGAACGCGCGCACCTCGACCCGGTCGGCGACCTGGGGACGCAGCACGGGAGGGGGCAGCTCCGGAGCGGTCCGCGGCCCGCCCTTCTCCTCGGCGGCGATGTCGCGCAGCGGCATGCGCATCTTGTGGAGCTCGCGGACGGCCCGCCAGCCGTCCTCCTCGGCCACCGCCACCGCCTGCGGAGTGCGGCCGTGCGCCCACACCCGGACGCCGTTCGCGCCGGCGTCCCGGTGGACGGAGTGCAGCAGGGCGGTGCCGTGCCCGCGCCCCCGGCGGGCGGGGTCGACGACGACCTCTCCGGAGTCGGGCTCGTCCTCGCCGCGTTCGACGAACGCGAAGCCCACGACGCGGCCGTCCTCGGAGACCACGTGGAAGCGCGCGCTCCCGGAGGGCGCGCCGTGGCGGACGCGCAGCAGGGTGTGTTCGGACAGGGGGGCCACGCCGTCGGTTCTGCGGGCGGCCTCGGCGAGCGTCAGCACCTGGTCGGCCGTCGCGGCCGCCAGGTCGTCGGTGACCAGCGGGGTGCTCATGGACCGAAAGCCTACGACGACAGGCCCGTGAAGATTCCGTTGGCCTCGCCCGTGGCGTTCCGCGTCTGGTCGGAAGGGGTCCGGACACGGCCGCGCCCCGGCCCCGCGGACGCGGGGCCGGGGCGCACCGGCCTGTTCGGGCGTCAGCCCTTGCGGCGGCGCCCCTGGTAGCCGCCCGTGCCGGGGCGGACCCGGCGGGTGGGGGCCAGCGGGGCGGCCAGCA
Source organism: Nocardiopsis sp. NPDC057823 (assembly GCF_042797335.1). Classification (NCBI taxonomy): domain Bacteria; kingdom Bacillati; phylum Actinomycetota; class Actinomycetes; order Streptosporangiales; family Nocardiopsidaceae; genus Nocardiopsis; species Nocardiopsis sp. NPDC057823. The sequence goes on from NZ_JBHVLR010000020.1 coordinate 141,325, forward strand.
GCAGGGTGAGCAGGAAGGCGGCGAGCAGCACCGCGGGGGCCATGTTCGGTCCCATGTCGGTGTGCTCGGCGGCCACCTCGGTCTCCGCCGCGTCGTCGGACCCGGTCGGGGTGGCCAGCGGCAGGGTCGCCAGGTCCTCGCCGGGCAGCACGTCGGGCAGGTCGGCCTCGTTCCGGGGCAGGGTCGGGATGTTCGAGCCGGTGGTGGGCACGTCGCTGACACTGCTGCGCGGACGGTCGGGCGTGGAGGGCCGGGACGTGGTGCCGCTGGAGGGCCGCGACGAGGGCCGGCCGCTCGTCTCGGAACCCGGGGCGGTGGGGGTGGCCGACGGGGTGGGCCGACCGCTCGGGGTCGGGGAGGGGCTCTCGGCGGGCGGGTCCGGGCGGGTGGGGGTCGGCGACGGCGTCGGGGAGGGCGACGGGCTCGGCCCGGTGATGGTGACCGCCCACACCCCGGAGGAGATGCTGTGCACGTCGCCCGGGGGCGTGGCGCAGCCGGTCTCCGGGTCGGCGGCGGCGAAGGTCAGGGTGGCGACCACGTCGGTCGACCGCCGCGGGGAGCCGGTCACCATGACGGTGTCCGAGGCGCCGGCGGCGAGCCGTCCGGCGGCGAAGCCGTGCCCCTGGAAGCCGCCGCCGATCTCCAGCCCGATCACGCAGATGTCGAGGGTGCCGGTGTTGCTCAGGGTGAGCGTGTTGGGCGGCGCCGGGGTGCCCAGCGCGACACTGTCCGCGTCACGCGCGAAGGCGACCGCGGCGACCGGGGCCGGCGGCGGCGTGGGGGAGGGGGACGGACCGCCCGGGTCCGTGGGCTGCGCGATGGCGGGGGACGCCACCGCGACCAGGGTCGATCCGACGAACGCGGCACCGAGGGCGATGCCCAGGCGTCGGAGGGTGAGCGGGGTGTTCGCGGCGCTGGTGGACATCAGGGCGGGTTCACTCCTCAAGGGCGGTGCGCCATGCAGGGGTCCGCACCCGTCGGGGGAGCCATGCCGCGCCTGGCCTGGCCTCGGGGTGCTCCACAGATCTTAGGCCGTCCCCGCCCCGAACACGAGGCCCCACGACGCACCGTTGTCCACCCGTCACCCGCCCGTCCCCCCGGTGTCCGCCACCGTCCGCCCGCCCGCCGAGCCCCCCGTGCACAGGCGAGGAGTGCGGGGAACGCGCCTGGGAGCGGGGTGGCTCCGTGCGCTCGGGGGCCGCCGTCCGCCCGCCCGCCGCGCCCCGGCATGGGCGGGGAGCGGTGTCCCGGACGTACGGCGCGGGGCCGGCCCCGGGGGGCGGCCCCGCGCCGGACCGCCAGGGGGCGGCAGGTCAGCCCGGGGCGGCC
>NZ_JBHVLR010000021.1:0-126295 GCF_042797335.1 Nocardiopsis sp. NPDC057823
GGGGGGGGGGGGGGGGGGGCGGGCGCCCCGCCCCCCCCCCACCGGCGCCTCCGTGCCCGGGCCGGGGAACCGCCCCTTGACGGCATTCGCCCAACGCCCGCCTCCGGGACGACCAGGACCCGGCCGACGGTCTCGGCCGGGGGAACGGCCGGCACAGGACGTGATCGCCGCCCCCGGTCCCGCCGGCCCGGCGGAATCCACGGCCGGGCGGTCGACCGCCCGCCCGGCATCCACCCGGACCCGCACCGGGTCGTACGTCCTTGTCGAACTCCCCGCTCCACTCACATCCCGATCCCGAGCGGCCCTCTACCGAAGCCAGGGCTCCGGCTGTGCGCGTTTTCCACACGGGCACCAAAGAGCCGGTGCGGCTACGCACCGCACCACCGGGTGCAAGGGCCCGGCCTTCATCCACAGCGGCACAGTCGATGGCGGACTCCCGGGAGGCCGGATGTACCCGACCGGCACCACGCCTCGGATCCGAGCGGCCGTGCCCGAAGAGCCCTCGGGCACGGCAACGGATCAGGAGGCGCGACGGGCCGCACTCCAGAGGACCCGGCGGACGTCCCACACGTCCTCAGTCCAGGTGGCTGCGCACCGCGGCACGGATCGCGTCGGCGTGGAGGTAGATCTCGTCCAACGATCCCAGGAGGTGGCGGGTCTCGTTCTTGTCCGCGTCGAAGGTGCCCAGGTACTTCTTGGACCTCGCGTTGAAGTGCAGGCGTGCGATCGGCCTGCGGTTGTTGTCGTCGAGCAGGATGGCGAAGTAGCTCTTGGAGTCACGGTGCGTGATCCGCTGGGGCTTGACCTCGCTGCACGCGATCGCCTTGACGACCTGGTATCCCTCCAGCTCCTCCAGAGTGGTCTCGATCCCCGTCCCCCGCTCCAAGTCCTCTTCGGCCACCTCTCCGCTGTCGACCAGGGCTTCCTCCTCCGTCCGGGGCCGGGTGGTCTCCAGGGCCTTCTTCAGCCGGATGTTGACCTGGTCGTCGAGGAAGGCGGAGGCGGCCTCGCGCACGAGCGGGGTGAACTGCTCACGCGCGCGCTTGCTGAAGGTGCCGTCGTAGACGCGGCCTGCGAGGGACTTGACCCATGCCTCGTCGGGCTCGGCGAACTGCTCGGCGAGCACGCGTTTGATGGCGCCGAGGTACTTGAGCTTCTCTGCGGCGCTGATGACGGAGTCGAGGTTGAAGGCGTCCTTGGTGAGCTTGCGGAGCTCGGGCAGCAGGCTCTCGTCGACGTCCCCCAGGTCGAGCACCATGAACGGCTTGGAGTCCATGAGGTTGGGGGCTTCCAGGTCGGTGAAGAACTGGTATTCCACGCCGTTGGTGAGGACGGCGATCCGCGCGTTGGTGACGGAGAAGTACCGGAAGAGCTGGGAGGCGTGCTCGACCTTCAGCGGACCGTTGGCCTTCTTGCACTCGATGAGGATCTGCACCTCGTTGTCGCGCATGATGGCGTAGTCGACCTTCTCGCCCTTCTTCACCCCGACGTCGGCGGTGAACTCGGGGACGACCTCGCGCGGGTCGAAGACGTCGTATCCCAGGACCGTGGCGATGAAGGGCATCACGAAGGCGTTCTTGGCCGCCTCCTCGGTCTGGGTCAGGTCGCGCTGCTTCTGCGCCTTGGAGCTGAGCGCTGCCACCTTCTCCGTGAACTCCATACCGGGGGGCCTCCTCCATCACCTGGGCAGGGAGTTCCGACCGAGGGTCCTCCCCGCACTTCTTCCAGCGGTTCTCTCGTCGCGGCTCGGAGCGCGCGGACTGTGAGGTCAGCCCATCGCACCGCACTCGCCCATGCCCTGACATTCGCCTAATCGGATGACGAATCGTGACACGGCCTCACACGCCCCGCGAATAGGAACGAAGTCCTCCACACGGCGGTCCTCTCCGCGGTAAACCCGGAGAGAGCCCCTGCCGTCTCCTTTGAAGAGGACGCAGTTCCGATTCTGAAACAACCATACACAGAAGGCCGTGAATCCAGTTAACAATTAAATCTCGCCTTCCGAGACCCGCCAGGACAAGCCTGAGGAGGCCGTGCCCGAGCGGCTGGAAGCTGTGTGGACCCTCGGCATCAGAAGCCGCCGACCGCTTGCGGGCGCGGGCATCGGGCGAGTACCCCGAACGAGACCGCCAAGCCGAATGCCCCGTCCACGCGAGCGCAGCGCACCGGTCCAGGTCTGGAGAGGGGAATACGGAGAAGGCAGGCGCAGGGCAATGCCGGGTACGCACCACCGGAACCCGTGAAGGTCGGTGGGCGCTGTGCGTCGAGCACGCCGGTCAGGGACAAGGCCGACAGGATGGACCTGCTGGAAGCGGGTGTGGGCGGTTTATCGACGACGTCCTTCTCGACCGGGGAAACGAGCAGCGGCCAAGAAGTGCGGGGACCGCCTTCGGCGAGCGGGGCATGGAGACACTGCGTCCCGAAAGGCTCTCCGCCCTGTGTGCGCTCCGTCAGCCGCGGGCGTCCCTTTCGATCTGGCCCAAGGCCCCGTCCCACACGTCCTTTCCCTCCACCCAGGTCCACAGCCAATGGCGCAGGGACGGCGCCGCGTAGCGCAGGCCGTCGTGGGGGCTCTGGCCCCGGTCCGGTTCCCAGCCATCGGCGTCCCAGAGGAGCACCGGGTGGTCGACCGCGATCAGGGAGACGTACCACTCCATGGTGCAGCCGCCGCAGATCAGGAAGAACCACGACGCCGGTGGTGCCCATCCCGGGCGCTGTTCCCGGATGGAGGTCGCGCAAGGCCACTCCCGCACGTGCCGGGACGGAACACCGCGCGGTGTCAATGAGGCGAGACCTCCCTCCGGCCCGAACCCTCCGTCACCGATCTCGGTGTACATGCGCCGGAGCAGCGCGGGCAGCCTGTACCCCAGCCTGCGTTCCGCCTGTTCGACCGCGGCCATCGTGAGAGGCGGAAAGGGTTCGTCCGGGAGGTGCCCGGGAGAAGGAATCGTGCCTCCCCTGCCCCACGCACATGCGTGCAGCCTCTCCAGGAGCTCCTCATCGTCCGCGGCGGTGTGATGGGGGGAGTCCGTCATGGGTCGGAACTGTAGTGAGGGGCGCGGCGGGACCGCGCTCCGGGGCGAGAGGCAGCGCAGGACCACAGGCGGGGCGGATCGCCCCCACCGGAGTGGGAATGGCCATAGGGGCCATGGCGGGGACGCGGCCAGGTGGTGGGCGGGGGCGCAGGCGGTACGGCTGCGCCTTCGGGGTCCCCGGGGGCTGTGCGGACACCGGGGACGGCACGGCAGCGGTGGGGGCTCCGGGCGCGGGTGTGGCCGGGCCGGCCCTCCGTCCGGGGCATGGGACCGGGGCGGTCGGACCTGACGGAGGAGGAGCCGGGGCGGGCGCGGGGGCGGCTGGAGCAGTTCGGGTACCGGTTCTCGGGTGAGTAGGCGCGGGCGCCCCCTCCCGGACCCCACCCCCCATAGACCGGTTGCCGGGCGGGTAGGGGGCGGGCCGGCCCCGGCGGGGTCCGCCGCCGGGGCCGGCGGCCCGCCCGGCCGTGGGGCGGCAGGACACGGCCGGGCGGGGGTCGGGGCGGGGTCAGGGCCAGTTCTTGTGGTCGATGTCCCAGTCGGTGTCGCACAGGCCGCAGTCGGCGCCGAGGAACTCGGCGCGGGCGGCGGCGTCGTCCTTGAGGTGCCAGCGCAGCCAGGCGGTGCCGACGCGGCCGTACTCGCCGCCGTTGGGTTCGGCGAAGGTGCCGTAGTGGCCGACGTCGAGGTGGCCGATGAAGGCGGGCAGCCCGGCGGGGAGCTTGGAGTAGTCGTCCAGGGCGTTGGGGTGGGCGATGTCGCTCGGGCCGCCGGTGAAGTAGGCGATCGGGGCGTGCAGGTCGTCGAGGAGGTCGTCGTCGCGGTCGGTCAGCAGGCCGCTGTTCCAGAGCACGGTGGTGGTGACGCGGGGGTCGTCGGCGACCTCGTAGGCCTCCAGGCCGCCGCAGGACTGGCCCATGACGGCGATGCGGTCGGTGTCGATGTGCCCGCGGTACTCGCTGAACAGGCGGGTGTTCTCGTCGACCGCCCAGTCGACGGCCTCCGTCAGCATCTCCGGGTCGGTGCTTCCGCTGCCGCCGGGGCGGCCGTTGGCGATGACGAGGAAGCCGTGGGAGGCGAACTCGGTGAGGATGTTCTCGAACCAGGTGCCGTCGGCGCGGCAGGCGCCGTTGCCCCACACGACGATGGGCAGGGGCTCGTCGTCGGGCAGGTCGACGGGGCGGTAGATCGTGTGGTCGCGCAGGCGCCAGGTGGTGGTGTACTCCGCGTCGTAGGGGCCGGTACCGCCCGCGGCACCGGCGGTGTCGGCGGTGTCGGCGGTGGCGGGCGCAGCGGGGGCGAGGGCGAGGACGGTGAGCACTCCCAGGAGCAGGGCGGTGGGGCGGGCCGATCGTCGTCGGTGCATGGGGGGTTCCTCTGGGGGTGGAGTGACCTTCGTTCAGCGCGCTGCACCCGAATATCGGCCCCTGGTGAGGAGCCGTCAACGGGGTGTGACCGAGGACGGGTCGTTTCCCTGATCCGGCGGGCGGCGGCATCCGCGGGGAGGCGGGGCGGGGCCGGTGGTCTCCCCGATGGGAAGGGGCGGCGGGAGGGGAACCGGGCGGACGCCGGAAGGATCGGAGTCCGGTGGAGGTGGCCGGATGGGCGGGCGTGGGCGGCGGAACGTGCGAAGGCGGCGGGCGGAGCACCGGGGGGCGCCGGGGGCGCCTCGGCCGGAGTCCTCCGGGCGGGTTCCGAGGGCTCCGGTCGGGTCGCCGGCCCGGCGGCTGGGGCTGGTGGCGGTGAGCGGCCTGCTCGCGTACTTCTTCCTCGCGGTGGGGGTGCAGTTCGGCGGTCACGAGGTGCGGGCGCTCGGGGCCGCCTACGGGTGGGCCGGGGAGGCCGGCCGGGTGACCGTGACCCACGAGGCCCAGGTGCGCCGGGAGATGCGGTGTTACGGGACCTTCGACCCCGGCGACGGCCCCGCGCGGGAGGGGGTGTGGTTCCACTCCTCGCACGGGTGCACGCCCGGCAGGGTCGTCGGCGCCCGTCTCGTGGACGGTGAGGAGACATGGGTGTCGACGACCCTGGAGGACCGGGCCTACGAGGTCGGGGCGCCCGGGGGTGTGTTCGGCTCGGTGCTGTTGCTGCTGGTCATCGGGCTGCTGTGTTTCGGCTTGGGCGGGCTGTTCGGGCTGGGGGCGGCGGCCGTGGGAGGCGGGCTCGCGCTGGAGGCGGTGCGCCGCCTCCGCGGGGGTCAGTCGAAGTGACAGCGGGGGTGGGGGACGCGCCGCCGGCGCGGGCGGCGGGCATGGGGCACCGCGACCGGGGCGGACGGGAGCGCCGGGGCGGGCGGCGGGGGCGGGGTGAGGAGGAGGTGTGCGCCGGTCGTGGTCAGGGACAGGGCGAGGAGGCCGGAGAGGATGCGTGCCATGGCCACAGCCTGACAAGCATCACTCTCCGGCGCGACACGATCACACGAAGAAGAGTGTCCGGTTTCGGACCCCGAATGCGTGTGTGGGTCCGGTCGTGCCCGGGTAGCCGGTTCTCCCGTCAGGGGGTCGGAGCGGACTCGTCCTTCGGGGCGCGGCGGGCCCAGTAGGTGGCCAGCGCCGAGCCGGACAGGTTGTGCCAGACGGAGAAGAGGGCGCCCGGCAGCGCGGCGAGCGGGGAGAAGTGGGCGGTGGCCAGGGCGACGGCCAGGCCGGAGTTCTGCATCCCGACCTCGACGCTGACGGCGCGGCGGGCGCTGTCGGGAAGGCGGCCGACGACGCCGACCAGGTAGCCCAGCCCCAGGCCCAGGCCGTTGTGCAGGACGACGGCGAGAGCCAGCAGCAGGCCGGTGCCCAGGACGGCGTCGGCGTTGGCGCCGACGATCCCCGCGACGACGACCACGATGCCGGTCACCGAGACGAGCGGCAGCGCCGGCAGCAGGCGTTCGACCAGGTTCGGGGCGGCCATGCGCAGCAGGAGGCCGGCGATGACCGGCCCCAGGACGATCTGCAGGATCGACAGGAACAGGTCGCCGGCGGCCACCGGCAGGGTGGACCCGGCCAGGCCCAGGACGAGCAGGGGTGTCAGGACGGGGGCGAGCATCGTGGAGATGGAGGTCATCGCCACCGACAGGGCGACGTCGCCGCGGGCCAGGTAGACGATCACGTTGGAGGCGGTGCCGCCCGGGGAGGCGCCGACCAGGATCATGCCGACGACGAGCAGCGGCGGCAGGCCGAGCAGGTGGGCGATGCCCCAGCCCAGGACGGGCATGACCGTGTACTGCGCCAGGACGCCGAGCAGGACGGCCCTGGGGTGGCGGACGACGATCGTGAAGTCGGCCGGGCGCATGGTCAGGCCCATTCCGAACATGATGATGCCGAGCAGCAGCGAGATGTACGGGGTGACGGGCGCGGTGGCCGCGGGCAGCAGGAGGCCGAGCACGGCTCCGCCCAGGACCAGGAGCGCGAACCACCGGCCGGTGAAGTCCGCGATGTTCTTGATGGTGTTCATCTGGTTATTGGGTGTGGAGACCCCGTCCTTCAGGACGAGAAGGACACACCCGCCTCCTCCTACAGCTCGTGTTCTCGTTCATGTTTTCGATGACTTCCCCGGTTTTCCCACATTGGGGTGACCGGCTCGCTACAGTGCGGAGCATGGCCAGGAGAACCGTGAAGCGGGCGTTCAAGTACCGCTTCCATCCCACCGGTGCGCAGGCGGCGGAGCTGTCGCGCACGTTCGGGTGCGTCCGCCTGGTCTACAACAAGGCACTGGCCGCCCGTACCGAGGCCTGGGACCGGCGCCGGGAGCGGGTGAACTACAACGCGACCTCGGCGATGCTCACCGGCTGGAAGAAGACCGACGACCTCGCCTTCCTGACAGAGGTGTCCTCGGTGCCGTTGCAGCAGACCCTGCGGCATTTGCAGCAGGGGTTCGCCAACTTCTTCGCCGGACGGGCGAAGTACCCGCGCTTCAAGTCGCGCAAAAAGTCCCGCGCCTCGGCGGAGTACACCCGGTCGGGGTTCACGTACCGCGACGGGAAACTCACCCTGGCGAAGATGTCCGAGCCGTTGGACATCGTCTGGTCGCGTCCGCTCCCGGCAGGTGCGGTCCCGTCCACGGTCACGGTGTCCCGGGACGGTGCGGGGCGGTGGTTCGTGTCGCTGCTGTGCGAGGACACCGTCGAATCCTCCCCGGCACCGAACGACGTCGTGGGGATCGACGCGGGGATCACGTCGCTGGTCACCCTGTCCACGGGTGAGAAGGTCACCAACCCCCGGCACGAGCGGGCCGACCGGGCCCGGCTTGCCCGGGCGCAGCGGGCGCTGTCGCGCAAGCGGACGGGGTCGGCCAACCGGGCCAGGGCCCGCACCAGGGTCGCCCGGGTGCACGCCCGGATCGCCGACCGGCGCAAGGATTTCCTGCACAAGCTCACCACTCGTCTCGTCCGCGAAAACCAAGTGGTCGTGATCGAGGACCTGACCGTGCGCACCATGGTCAGGAACCGCAGCCTGGCCCGCGCCATCTCCGACGCCGCGTGGTCGGAGCTGCGGGCGATGCTGGAGTACAAGGCCGCCTGGTACGGGCGGGAGCTGGTCGTAGTGGACCGGTTCTTCCCCTCCACCCGGCTGTGCTCGGTGCCCGGGTGCGGGCACGTGCACGAGCGGCTGCCGCTGGACGTGCGGGAGTGGACCTGCCCCGAGTGCGGGAGCGTCCACGACCGCGACGTGAACGCGGCGAACAACCTCAGGGCCGCCGGGCTGGCGGTGTCCGCCTGTGGAGCCGGTGTGAGACCTCAACGGGAGTCCTCCCGGACGGGGCGGTCGGTGTCGAAGCAGGAAGGCCGCGGGGCGACCCGCGACGGGGCGAACGCCCCGAACCACCGGTAGGTGGTTCCGCAATCCCCCTCTTTCAGGCGGGGGAGGAAGTCAACCGTGGCTTTCCCGAAGAGTTCCCCCCGGGCGGTCACCGCCCTGTGGGGGTCGACGCCGCCCGGCCAGGGTAGTCCTTCCGCCTCGGCGCGGAAGCGGCCGGGTGTACGTCCGTGCCGTGCTCCCGGGGTGCGCCGCTCGGGAGGTCGGGCCCGGACTGGTCACTCCGCGTCCCCCGGGCGGGACGGGGTCGCGGCCGGGTCGGGGGCCAGGTCCCGCAAGAGGTCCTCGTCGACGGACTCCTCGTGGACGGCGCGCCCGTGCCGGGCCATGGCCTCGGCGAGCTCCGGGTCCCACGGGGTGGGGCCGGTGCCGGTGAGCGCAGGGAACGCGTCGTCGACGTGGGCGGTGTAGTCGGCTGCCGACATGCGCCACGGTGAGGCACCGTGGCGGTCGATCGCGTACCGGGCCATCGCCACCCCGGCGGCGTCGAAGTCACCGTGGTAGCGCAGTCGGCCCCCGCCCGCGCGGACCGCGGTGGCCAGGCGGTGGAAGGCCGCCGAGGGCCAGCCCTCGGTGCACAGCAGCGGGGCGCAGGCCGCACCGAGCCCGGCGGCGGCGCGGCGCAGGACAGCGGGATTCTCGCAGACGTGCACGACCGGGGCGGTCACGGTGATCGGCAGGGTGACGAGCTGGTGCAGCGTGACCTGGAAGGGGATGCCCCGGGCGGCGGCGTCGGTGAGCCACTCCCCCAGTCCGGCTCCGGCGGCGGGCAGGCCCAGGACCAGGACGCGGCTGGCCAGGTCGTCGCCGATGACGCCGTGTGCCTCCCACAGGGCGCGGGCAGCCTCGGCGGTGTCGGCCCGGGGCAGGCCGGTGCGTTCGGTGAGGGCGCCTAGGACGAGGGTGGCCAGCGGGGTGCGGTGTTCCAGGGCCTTGGTGTCCCCGGTGGTCGTGGCGGCCAGGGACGGCAGGGGCAGCGGCGGCGCCGTGTCGGTGCGGGGGTCGACGATCTCCAGGATCCGCACGGCCCGGCGCAGCCGGTCGGTGTCGCCCAGGTTCACGAGTTTGGTGACGGTGCCGTTGCCGCCGATGCGCTCCAGCCAGGTCCGGTACCAGGCGTCGGCGGTCAGGGGGCTGTCCCGGGCGGGGGCGAGGATGTCCTCGCGGAGCCGCCGCCGGGCCGACTCCTCGTCGCGGGGGCGGCGCAGGGGCGGGCCGAGGGTCTCCAGGAGCTCGATGAGCCCCTGGCCGGTGGACCGGCGCACGCAGGCGTCCAGGCGGTCCAGCTGCACGCTGATGCTCCGGGCGCCGGGCAGGTGGTCGCTGCCCAGGAGGCCGCTGACGGCCGCGCACTCGTCGTCGGTGGGGGCGGGGACGGTGGCCCTGCCGCCGAGCACGGCGTTGCGGCGTTCCAGGGTACGCCGGGCCGACTCCAGGAGGCGGGCGTACCCGGGGCGGCCCAGGGGGTGGGACGGCATGGGGCTCCTCGGGGTCAGACGGGGTCGAGGACGTCGGAGGCGTCGTCGGTGCCGACGGGGAGGGTGCCCTCGGTGGCCAGGGGGACGAACCGGCTCGGGGTGATGCCGAGCAGGTGGGAGGACAGGGCGTCGTTGCCGGAGAACCCGGCGTCGGCGTCGACGACCTGGGCGCCGTCCCACAGCATGAACATGGCGGAGACGGTGTGGGACGCCTTGTCGTGGTGCATGTCGTAGTGGGCGGCCATGGGGACGCTGTCGTAGTGCACCCACAGGTCGTGCCCGGTCATGAACACGTCGAGGTCGAAGGTGACGGTGAGCCCCATCAGCTCGGGCTTGTAGCGGTCGTCGATGCCGGCGAACGCCTCGTCCAGGGCGATCAGGCGCGGGCAGGTGGCGCGCGCGGAGGAGTACAGGGCGTTGGCGGCGGCGAACAGGGGCAGGTGGATGGCGGCGGACTTCTCGCCGCCGGACATCTCCTCGTGCTTGGCCTTGGTGAGGCGGACCTCGTCCTGGCCGGGGACGGCCTTGCGCAGCTCGAACCGGTACCACTCGCGGTAGTCCAGGACGGCGGCCAGGACCTGCTTGTAGGTGGCGCGCGGGTGGGCGGCGTGGTACTCGCGGATCAGGTCGCGCAGCAGGCCGCGCAGTTCGGTCAGGCCGTCCTGCCCCAGGCCGGCGGAGTCGCGGCGCAGCAGGTCGGCGACGGCGCGGCGGCGGTCGGTGAGGTGGTCGGCGCGGGTCCAGCGGATGCCGATCCGGGTGCCGGAGGTCATCGGCCGCGAGCGGGTGTCGGAGTCCATGCTGCGGACCAGGTCGCGGGCGGTGCGGACGCGTTCGTGGATCTGCTGGGCGACGGCGGAGAGGAGCTCGTCCTCCAGGACGCCGCGCTCCTCGCGGCGGAGCAGGGCGTCCTGCTCCTCGACGCGTTCGGCGACCAGGCGCGCGAAGGCCGGGAGGGGGTTGCGCCCGGCCTCGTCGTTGACGTGGACGACGACGAGGCCGCTGGGGTCGGCCTCGTGGTCCACCTGGTGGCCGTCGGCGGTGGCGGCGAGGGCGTCGGTGAACACCCGCAGCGCCTCGGACATGCGGGTGCCCGCGGTCTTGAGGGCGGACTCGGTGACGGGTGCGGTGCCGACGGTCGCGGTGAAGGCGTCCAGGGTGTCGGCCGCGCCCGGTGGCAGGACCGAGCGCAGGGCCTCGGCGGGGTCGGTGCCGCCGGTGACGGCGGCGGTCACCCGGTCGGCGGCCTCCTCGGCGCCGGGCCACAGGGCCGGGGCGGGCCAGGCGCGGTCGCCGTCGATGCCCAGCAGGGTCCGGGTGCCGGGGCGGGTGAGCGGGGCCAGTCCCGCGCAGTGCTCGAACACGGCCTCCAGGGCGAGCAGGAGGGAGGAGCGGCCGTTCTCGATCCCGGCCTCGGCACGGACGGCGTCCTCGCGGGCGGAGGTGGCGCGCCGGCGCAGGTCGGCGAGGACCGAGCGGGTGCGGGCGAGGTCCTCCTCGGTGCGGCGCAGCCGGTCGATGACCTCGCGGGCGGGGGCGTCGACGCTCTCCTGGCGGACCTGGAGCCGCGTGACGGTCTCGGCGTGCTCGGCGGCGCGCTCCTCGTGGGAGCGGGTGTCGGCGGTGTGGGCCCGGGTAAGGCGTTCGATGGTGGCGGTGCGCTCGGCGAGGTCGTGCTCGGCGCGGTCGACGTCGGCGCGGGTCTGGACCAGGGCGCGGTGGGCGGCGCGGAACGCCTCCAGGGCCGCGGCCACGGCGTCGAGGTCGGCGGGAGCGGTGGGCAGGGAGCGCTCGGCGGCGGCCGCGCGCAGCCGGGTGCGGTGGGCGTCGACGTCGGCGGTGGCGGAGTCCAGGCGCAGGCGGGCCCGGTCGAGGGCGGCGCGGGCCCCGGCGACGAGGGTGGCGTGGTGCTCGACGGTCTTGAGGGCGCGGGCGACGGGCGCGGTGTCGGGCAGGTCGGTGCGGGCCAGCGCGAACGCCTTGACCCGGTCGGCCGCGGCCGCCAGGCGCTCCTCCAGGTCGGAGAGTTCGGCGGTGAACGCCTGGATGCGGGCGTCGAGGTCGGCCAGGCGCTCGCGTCGGCGGGCGGCGCGGTTGGTGGCGCCGATGAACTCTGGGGCGGCCTTGGGTCCGGCGCCCGCCAGCACCCCGAGGGAGAAGTGGCCCGCGGTGCTGATGTGGGCAGCGGGGAGATCGGAGCTGCCCGGAGTGGTGGAGGCTCCCGGTGCCGCGGTGCCGCCAGAGGAGGCGGCGACCGCGGAGATCCCAGGTGCAGTGGTGCCGCCGGAGACCATGGGGATTCCAGAGGCCACGGGGTCGTCGGGGGCGTCCGCCAGGGCGACGGAGGCGAGGAGGCGGTCGATCACGTCCGCGGGGACGTGGTCCTGCTCCTCGGCGACCAGGACGTCGGCCAGGGTGGGGCCCGCGGGGGCGTCCTCCCGCGGGGTCGGGACCAGGTGGGCGTCGGCGGCGCGGCCGTCCAGGGCGGCGCGGGCGGCGTCCGGGTCGGGGTGGACCCAGGCGGTGAGCAGCCCGGCGGCGTCCAGGGCGCCCTCGATCCCGGCGGCGCGGGCCGGGTCCAGGCCGTCGGCGAACCGGACCAGCCGCCACAGCGGGGCGCCCGGCCGCCCCTCCCGCGGGGCGGTCCGCGCCCGGTCGGCGGGCGGGGCGTCGTCGCGCTCGGCGGCGACCTCGGCGCGTTCGGCGCGCGCCGCCGCCAGGTCGGCGGTGATCCGCTCGCGGTCGGCGGCCAGGCGGTGCTCGTGGCGGATCGCGTCGGTGCGCGCGGGGTCGGTGAGGTCGGTGAAGACCTCCGGGAGGGTGGGCGCGCCGGGCTGGCCGCAGGTGTCCAGGGCGGCGTCGAGCGCGGGCAGGGACGCCCGGTCGCAGACCGCGCCCGGCCCCCGGGCCCAGCGGCCGGACCAGGCCGCGAGCGCGTCGGCGACGTCGGCGCGGGCGGCCTCCAGGCCGGCCTCGGCGCCGGCGCAGGCCTCCTCGGCCTCCGTCAGGGCGGTCAGGGCGCGGGCGGCGTCGGCGTCGGCGCGGGCGCGCTCGGCCTCGACCCGGTGCAGGTCGGCCAGGTGCGCGCGGACCCCGTCGAGGTCGGCGGCGCGGGCGGCGGCCCGGGCCCGGGCGGTCTCGGGGTCGGTGTCGGCGGGGCCCTCGCCGTCGCCGGTGATCCCGGCCAGGTCGGCGGACTCCTCCAGTTCGGCGAGCAGGTCGGCGATGGCGGACCGCCGCTGCTCCAGGTGCCGGGCGACCCCCTCGGCCTCCTCGCGCAGGCGGGCGATCTCCTCGCCCTGGCGGTGCAGGCGGCGCTCGGTCTCGGCGAGTTCGCGGCCGCGGTCGTCGCTGTGCCGCAGCTCGACCTCCAGGGCCCGGGCGTCGCGCAGCGCCTCGCTCTCGGACAGGCCCCGGCGGACCGCGTCCAGCCCGGCGGCCTCCTCGTCGGCCCGGGCGACCTCCGCGGCCAGGCGCTCCCCCTCGGCGGTGGCGTCGGCCAGCGCGGCGGTGTGCCCGGCGAGGGCGGAGATGTACTCCTGGGCCCGGGCCAGGGAGGCGGCGACGCCGGAGGTCCGGTGGCGGGCGTGGGCGGTGAGGTAGGCGGTGTAGGAGGCGGTGAAGGCCCCGACGGCGGCGTGGGCGGCGGTGGCGTCGTCGAACCGGCGCTGGACCGCGGACAGGTTGGCGAAGTCGCGGGCGGCCTGGTCGATGAGCTCCTCGTCCACGGGGCTGAGCCCGGCGGTGAGGGTGTCGGAGACCTTCTCGGGGTCCAGGTCCTTGGCCAGCAGCGGGCGGCGCAGGGCCAGCAGCAGGTCGAGGAGCTGGATGTAGCGGTCTCCCAGGCCGAACAGGCGGGCGTCGACCGCGGCCCGGTAGTCGGCCGCGGAGGTGTGGTGGGCGCCCTCGCCCAGGGCCGCCTTGAGCTGGCGCTCGGTGAGGGGGCGGTTGTCGGTGGCCAGCAGGCCGAAGTCGACGCCCAGGCGCTTGTCGGTGACGAAGAAGGAGGTGGCGACGCCGTCGCGGTGCTGCTGGGCGCGCAGGCCGATGACGAGGGTGACGGTCTCGGGCCGGGGCCCCTCGCCCGGGCGGGCGAACTCCATCCACACGAACCCGTACTCGGCGTCCTGCCCCCGGTAGAGGAGGTTGGACTTCATGGTGCGGTTCTGGCCGCTGAAGGGGTCCAGGCGGCGCGGGTCGGTGTGGCCGTCCAGGATGAACGGGAACAGCACCTCCAGGGCCTTGGTCTTGCCGGAACCGTTGTGGCCGCGCAGGACCAGGCGCCCGTCGGCGAAGGTGAACTCCTCGTCGACGTAGTCCCAGACGTTGATCACCCCGGCCCGGGTGGGCTTGAAGCGGGCGGCGGACATCAGGTTCCTTCCGGTTCGAGGCCCAGGGGCAGCATGCCGGTGTCGGGGCGCTGGGGCAGCGCGCCCTGGATGTTGCGGTAGCGCAGGGCGGCGGGCAGGACGAGGACGCCGCCGGGGACGGGGCGCAGCAGGGACAGGTCGGTGAGCAGCTCGAGGGCGGCGTCGAGCAGACCGCGGGGATCGCGCTGCCAGGCGGCGGTGAAGGAGGCGGCGCCGAACTCGGCGAACAGGTCCTCGACCATCGCCTCCAGGCGGCCCTGCTCGATCAGCGGCGCGGTCGCGGGCTCGGGGGCCGCGGCGGCGGTGGCGGGAGGGGTCCAGGCCAGGGCGCCGACGACGCCCTCGCGCGGCAGGGCGGAGTCGATGCGGGCGACGAGGTCGGCGTGGGCGTCCGGGGCCGCGGGCAGCGGCAGGTGGGTGAGAGCGGCCCGGGCGGTCTCCATGCGGTCGGCGATCTTGGCCAGCAGGAGTCCGGCGGTGCGGTTGACGGCGCTGCCGCGCCCGGGGAAGGGGCGGTCGGTGAACAGCCCCCCGGAGTCGGCGAGCAGGACGCCCTCGGCACGGCGCTCGACGGTCAGGCCGGTGAGGCGGGCGACCTCCTCGGCGACGCCGGGGGTGCGCAGGGCGTCGGCGACGTCGGGGGTGACGTCGGCGTAGTGGACGACGGGGTGTTCGACGAGGAGCCGGCGGGCACGGCGGGCGGTCTGCTCGCGGGTGGGCTCGTCGGGGTGGTGGACGAGCAGGCCGGTGACGCCGGTGACGTGCTGGACGGGGCGCACGGGGCGGAACAGCACCTCGCACACCTCGTGGTCGATGTCGAAGAGGGCGTCGGCCTGGCCGTGGCCGCCGGCCCACGCCTCCAGGGAGCCGTCGGAGACGTGCAGGGCTCCGTGGTCGACCAGCCAGGAGCAGACGTCGACGAGGGCGGCCTTGTGGGTGCCGTCGGTGGGGTCGTAGCCCAGGCCGTCGACGGCGTTGGCGGAGGGGGTGAAGTGGCGGATGAGGTCGGCGAGGCTCACCTCGACCTGGGAGCGCTGGAAGGAGGCGAGCAGCAGGCAGAGGTAGGCCAGGCGGCGCCGGTCGAAGGGGCGGCCGGCGCGCGCGAAGACCTGGCGCTGGGTGGGGTCCAGGGTGTCGGGGGCGCGGACCAGGCGGACGTGTTCGGTGGTGGCGATGAGGGTGTGGCCGAACAGCTCGCGCAGGTCCTCGGACAGCTCGTCGGCCCAGCGCAGGACGTTGGCGAGCACGCCGGGGCGGGGCCGGTCGCGGGTGATGATGTCGCAGGTCAGGACACGGCGCATCGCCTGCTGGTAGGCCCCCAGGTCGGCGGGGTCGATCCGCTGCGCGGGGCGGCGCCGGCGGCTCATCGCCCCTCCCCCGGGCAGGCGGCCGGGCCGGGTGCGACGGGGCGGGGCGGGCGGCTCATCGGGCGGCTCCACGGGCGCGGGGGGCCAGCTCCAGGCGCATGCCGGGCAGGTGGAGCAGGCCACGGGTGGTGCGGACGGTGCTGCCGGTGTCGCTGGGGACCAGCCGGACCAGGGTGCCCTCGTCGGTGCCGGTGGCCGAGGACAGCCGCCCGGCGACGACGGCGCGCGACTCCAGGGCCCGGGTGATCAGGCGCAGCAGTACGCGGGTGTCGACCTCGTCCAGGACCCGGTCGTGGGCCCCCTCCTCGGCCAGGCGGGCGGCGGCCTGGCGGTCGGCGGAGCGGTCGGCCGCCTGGCGGCGGCGCAGCTCGGCGCGGGCGTTCGGGTTGCGGCGCACCGGCTTGGGCACCCCGGCGGTGGGCGCCTTGCCGCTGCGGAACAGCGTCACCGACACCTCCACTCCGGGGGCGTCCCACCAGGTGGCGTTCGGGGAGATCTGCTCGTCGTCCTCGTGGGCGACGCCCAGGTGGCGGGCGGAGCGGACGTTGAACGCGGCGCCCATGAGGGCGTGCGCGGCCCCCTCGTCGGGGGTGTCGAAGACCCACTGCGCCAGGTGGCGCAGCTGGGTGGCCCGGTTGACCCCGCCGCGCCGGGCCTCGGTGAGCTGGCGCAGCAGCGCGATGACCCCGGAGGTCGCAGAGCGGGTGGCGGCGTGCAGTTCGGCGGCGCGGGTGGGCGCGCCGCCCTCGGTGGTGAACCAGCCGCGCAGCGCCGACCAGCGCCGGCGCCAGTCGTCGAGGCGCTCGTCGCGGTCCATGAAGAGCCGCTCGTCGGTGTCGGCGGCGCGGGCCAGCAGCGTGGTCAGGCCGGTGTCCTCCACCTCGCGCACCGCGCGCTCCAGGCGGGGCTGGTGGCGGTCGAGCTCGGCCATGAACTCGGTCATGTGGACCAGCAGGGCGTTCTTGTACCTGAGGAAGGTGTCCGGGGAGGCGTCGGTGGAGCGCAGGATCTCGCCCAGGGTGACGTGGAACTGGGCGGAGCGGCGGCCCATGTCCTCCATCACGGTGTCCAGGCGCGACAGCCGGCGGTAGACGTGCTCGGCGCGGCCGGTGCGGTTGGCGTCGGCCAGGGCGCGCAGGTCCTCCAGGACGTCGGAGAAGACCAGGCGGGACAGGTTGACGTCCTCGCTGCGGGCACCCAGGACGCCCTCGACCGCCCGGTAGGCGCGGTAGCCGAGCTCGCTGAACTGGTAGACGGACTGGCGGTTGCGGTAGCGGGCGAGGTTCCCGGCCCGGGAGGCGTCGTCGAAGCGGTGGACGACCCGGTCGGCGTACAGCTCGTCGAGGCGGTAGCGCAGGTCGGCGGTGTCCAGGGCGGGCACCCCGTCGTGGGCGGCGGCCAGCTCGCGCAGGGTGGCGGCCAGGTCCTCGGCGCCGGCCTGCACCCGGTGGACCTCGCGCAGCCGGTCCAGGGCGCGCAGGATCCACAGGTAGGTGACGTGGTCGTCGCGGCGGGTGAAGTTGAACAGCTGGAAGCGGTCGCTGATCGTGAGCGCGTCCAGGTCGAGAGCGCTGCGCTCGGCCACCCGTGGTTCCCCGTTCCCCTGTGTGCTGCCGGTACGTCGCGGCCGCGCGGCGGCGGCCCTCCCCCGCGGCCGCCCGTCTCCCCCGTCCGGCCGTCGGGCACTGGCCATTATCGCAGCGCGCGACGACGGTCCGTCCCGGAACGGCGACGCCTGTGGACGGCGGTACCGGAAGCGGCGCGCACGCGGGCGGGGCGGAAGCGGACCACGGCCCGGGGGCGAACGGCACGGTGACCGGCCGTACCCGAACGGACGGTGCGGGCGGGCGGGGCCGGGGCGGATCACGGCACGGAGGCGGGCGGCCGCGGGGCGAAAACCCGTTGCCGGGCGGTTCGGGGGCGTGGCAGCCTGCCGGGAGGCGCGCGGGCCGGGCCGGGCGCCCGGACCTGTCGCCGACCCCGGTGGAGTACGGCCGTGGGCCACATCGATGTCAACCGGGTGTCCCACACCCTGCCGGACGGGCGGGTGCTGCTGGACGAGGTGTCCTTCCGGGTCGGCGAGGGCTCGGTCACGGCCCTGATCGGGGCGAACGGCGCGGGCAAGAGCACCCTGCTGCGGATCGTCCGCGGAGCGGAGCGCCCGCAGTCGGGGGCGGTCACCCTGGACGGCGCCCTGGCGGTGATGGACCAGTTCGTCGGGCACGTGCGCGACGAGACCACGGTGCACGAGCTGCTGGTGTCGGTGTCGCCGCCCGCGGTGCGCGAAGCGCACGCCGACCTGGAGGCGGCCGAGGCCGCGATGATGGTCGACGACGGCGAGAAGACCCAGATGCGCTACGCCGGGGCGATCGCCCGGTACGGGGACGCCGGCGGCTACGAGGCCGAGGTGGTGTGGGACCAGTGCTGCACGGCGGCGCTGGGCGTGCCCTACGAGCGGTGCCGGTGGCGCGAGGTGCGCACCCTGTCGGGCGGCGAGCAGAAGCGGCTGGTGCTGGAGGCCCTGCTGCGGGGCCCGGCCCCCCTGCTGCTGCTGGACGAGCCCGACAACTACCTGGACGTGCCGGGCAAGCGCTGGCTGGAGGAGGCGCTGCTCGCCACCCCCAAGACGGTGCTGCTGGTGTCCCACGACCGCGAGCTGCTGAGCCGGGTGCCGGACCGGATCGTCACCCTGGAGCTGGGGGCGGCCGGGAACACGGCGTGGACGCACGCCGGCGCGTTCGGCACCTACCACGAGGCGCGGCGGGAGCGGTTCGCGCGCCTGGACGAGCTGCGCAGGCGGTGGGACGAGGAGCACGCCAAGCTCAAGGCCCTGGTGTCGATGTACAAGCAGAAGGCGGCGTACAACTCCGACATGGCGTCGCGGTACCAGTCGGCGCAGACCCGGCTGCGCCGGTTCGAGGAGGCGGGGCCGCCGGAGAAGCTGCCCCGGGACCAGAGCCTGCGGATGCGGCTGCGCGGCGGGCGCACCGGCAAGCGCGCCCTGGTGTGCGGCGGCCTGGAGCTGACCGGGCTGATGCGCCCGTTCGACCTGGAGGTCCACTACGGGGAGCGGGTCGCGGTCCTGGGGTCCAACGGTTCGGGCAAGTCGCACTTCCTGCGGCTGCTGGCCGGGGGAGGCTCTGATCCCGAGGGGACGCCGCTGTCGGAGGAGGAGCGGGCCAGGGTGGCGCCGGTGCCGCATGAGGGCCGGGCCCGGCTGGGGGCGCGGGTGCTGCCGGGGTGGTTCGCGCAGACGCACGAGCACCCGGAGTTCGCGGGCCGGACGCTGCTGGACATCCTGCACCGGGGCGAGGGCTCCCGGAAGGGGGTGCCGCGGGACGAGGCGGGCCGGGCGCTGGACCGCTACGAGCTGGCGCGGGCGGCGGAGCAGACCTTCGACACGCTGTCGGGCGGGCAGCAGGCGCGGTTCCAGATCCTGCTGCTGGAGCTGTCGGGGGCGACGATGCTGCTGCTGGACGAGCCGACCGACAACCTGGACGTGGTGTCGGCGGAGGCGTTGGAGGCGGCGCTGGACGCCTACGAGGGGACGATCCTGGCGGTGACGCACGACCGGTGGTTCGCCCGGGGGTTCGACCGTTTCCTGGTGTTCGGCGCGGACGGGAACGTGTACGAGTCGGACGAGCCGGTGTGGGACGAGGGCCGCGTGCAGCGCGCCAGGTGAGGGCGCCGGGCCGGGGCGCGGCCGCCGGGCCCTTGTCCTCCGCCCGGGACGGGGGTAGGGTCGATTTATCTCGACATCAAGATAAATGTGAGCGGCGAAACCCCCACCCCCTGGAAGGTCCGCGCATGCAAGCCCTGGAGATCTCCGGCCTCACCCGCACCTACCGGCGCAGGGGAGGTGAGGAGTTCCACGCGCTGCGCGGCCTGGACCTGGACGTCCCCCGCGGCGAGGTGCACGGCCTGCTCGGCCCCAACGGCGCCGGCAAGACCACCCTGTGCAAGATCGTCTCCACGGTGCTGCTGCCGACGGCGGGCACCGTCCGGGTCCTCGGACACGACGTCGTCACCGACACCGCCCGGGTCAAGGAGCGCCTCGGTATCGTCTTCGGCGGTGAGAAGGGCCTGTACGAACGGCTCACCGCCCGGCAGAACCTCACCTTCTGGGCGTCGCTGTACGGCCTGGGCCGGGCCGCCCGCCGCCGCAGGGTCGACGAGCTCCTGGAACGGGTCGGGCTCGCCGACCGGGCCGACGAGCGCGCCGGGGACTTCTCCCGCGGCATGAAGCAGCGCCTGCACCTGGCCCGCGGGCTGGTCTCCGACCCCGGGGTGCTCATACTGGACGAGCCCACCGTGGGCATGGACCCCGTCGCCGCCCGCGACTTCCGCGCCCTGGTCGGCGAGCTGCGCGGCCGGGGCACCACCGTCCTGATGACCACGCACGACATGGCCGAGGCGGCGGCGCTCTCCGACCGGGTCTCCCTCATCGACCGGGGGACCCTGGTCATGACCGAGTCCCCCGCCGCCGTCGGCGACCTCGTCTCCGCCTACGAGCGGGTGGACGCCCGCGGCGTCCCCGACCGGGTCCGCGAGTCCCTGGCCGGCCTGCCCGGGGTGGTGTCGGTGACCTCCCCCGAGGAGGGGCTGACCCGGGTGGAGACCTCCTCCCCCGACGCGACCCTGGCGGTGCAGCGCGCCCTGGTCGAGGCCCGGGTGCGCGACGTGGCCCGCAGCCGCCCCGACCTGGAGGAGGTCTACCTCCACCTGGTGGGCGAGCGGGGCATGGCGGTGGGCGAGTGAGGACGGCGCTCACCGGATTCGCGCTGGGATCCGGTTTCCAGGCACGGACCATGGCGCGCAATGTGGACACCTACTTCACGCTGGCCACGGTCCCGATGACCACCGCGGTGCTGCTGTCGATGATGCTGTACAGCGGGCGCACCGACCTGGCCTCCTACGCGGTGGTGGCGCCCACCCTCATGGCGCTGTGGACCGCGGCGCTGATGTTCGCCGGGGAGATGATCGCCGAGGACCGCGAGAACGGACGGCTGGAGCTGCTGGTCGCCTCCCCGGTGTCGCCGACCGCCCTGGTGTTCGGGCGGCTGTGCGGGGCGATGCTGGTGTCCCTGCCCGCGTTCGGGCTGGCCATCGCCACCGCGGGGCTGCTGTTCGGGCACTGGGTCACCGTGCACCACCCGGTGGTGTTCGTGCTCTCGGCCCTGGCCACCGCACTGGCCACCGCCGCCACGGCCACCGCCCTGTCGGCGCTGTTCATCGCCGCGCCGGGGGCGCGCATCGTCCAGAACACGCTGTCGATGCCGGTGTTCCTGCTGTCGGGGGTCGTGGTGCCGCTGGCGTTCCTGCCCCTGTGGGCGGCGGCGCCGGGCCGCCTGCTGTACCTGTCCTGGGGCGCGGACCTGTTCCGCGACGCCCTGACGCCGGGACCGGTGGAGCACGCGGCGGCGCGGCTGGCCGCGGTGCTGCTGCTGGGGGCGCTGGCGCTGGCCTTCGGCACGCACACCATGGACCGTTTCCTGCGCCGCGCCCGGGCCGAGGGGAGCCTGTCCCGTGTCTGACCTGCTCGCGCCGGTGGCGCGCACCGTGCGCCAGGGGGCCGTCGTCTCCCGCGCCGACTTCCGGGCGTTCTACACCTGGAAGACCTGGCTGTTCGGCTGGCTGGTGCGGCTGCTGTGCCAGGTGCTGTTCTACTCCACGGTGGGGGTGCTGGTCGGCGATCCGGAGTACACCCGGTACATCGTGCTGGGGGCGGCGGTGACGGTCTGCGTGGCCGAGGCGATGCTGGCGGTGGCCTCCACCTGCTGGGACCACCACCGGGGCACGATGGGGCTGCTGGCCGCCTCGCCGGTGTCCCCCGGGTGGTTCTACTTCGGCCGCAGCCTGCAGTGGCCCGCCTCGTCGGTGGCGACCACATCGGTGGCGCTGCTGGCCCTGCCGCCGTTCTTCGGGGTCCAGTGGACCTGGTGGCAGGTGCCGGTGCTGGTCGGGATCGTGGCGCTGACCTGCCTGTCCACCTACTGCATGACGCTGCTCGTCGCCTCGGTGGCGCTGGTGTTCCCCGAGGCGCGCAACGTCATCGGCAACATCGCGTCGTCGCTGGTGGTCGTGGTCAGCGGGGCGATGGTGCCAGTGGAGTACTGGCCCGTCCCGGTGCAGTGGGCCGCCCAGACACTGCCCGCGGTCCACGGGCTGGCGGCGGTGCGGCTGCTGGAGGCGGGCGCCCCGGCCGCCGCCGTGGCCGCCGAGACGGGATGGATGCTGCTGGCCGCGGCGTGCTGGCTGGCGGCCGCCCTGGCGGCCTTCCGGTGGATCTTCGCCCGGGCCCGGATCGACGGCTCCCTCCTGGGCTGAGCCGGTCAGCCGACGGGGAGGGAGAGGTCGACGAGGGCGGAGCACTCGGCGAGGCAGCCGCCGACGGAGAGCTCGCCGCCCGGCAGGGCGTCGGGGAAGTGGAAGACGGCGTGGGTGGCGGTCCCCGCGGTGAGTTCGCGGCGGCCCGCGGCGTCCTCGGCGCGCTGCCCGGTGCCGTCGGCGGCGCGGTAGACGGCGCCGTCCAAATCCAGGGACACGGCGTCGACGGCGGCGAACTCCACCGTCACCACCAGGGTGTGGTCGACGACGGACCGGTAGGCGGTGACCAGGGTCGCGCCGACGCCCTGGGAGTCGGCGGTGGCGCCGTCGCCGACGATGAGGGAGGGGCCCGGGTCGGAGCCGTTGATGTGCAGCCCCGTCACCAGCCCGTCCCGGCCGGTGAAGTCGGTGTACTCGCCGCAGTCGGGGTCGTTGCCCTCGACCGGGCACAGCCGGGCGCCGTCGGCGGTGGGGGTGAGCCCGGCGGCCTCGGGCGCCCGGCCGCCGTCGGCGCGGGCGCGGGCGACGGAGGCGGCGTGCAGGAGCAGGTCGTGGGCGGCGGAGTCGTCCGCCGCCAGGTTGAGCCCCTCGCGCATGCGGTCGGGGTCGTCGGTGGCGGCCAGTGCCTCCAGGTAGCCGGTGACGGCCTCCTTCGGCGGTTCGCCCTCGGGCCGGTCGCCGGGCCCGTCGGATGCGCCGGATGCGCCGGACCCGGAGGGTTCCGCGGTGGCCTGGGCCGGGCCGCCCGACGGGGACGGGTCCGCGGGGGACGGTGCGGCCGGCGCCGGTCCCGGAGCCGGGCTCGGAATGGGGGCCGGGCCCGGGGCGGACGGGGCACCGGTGGCCTGCGGCGCCTCCCCGCCGGCCGGGGAGGCCGTCCCCGGACCGCCGCAGCCGGCGAGGAGGACGGCCAGGGCCAGCGCACAGCTCCTCGTCACGACCATGTCCCCGCCCCTCCCCGCCGGTGGCCTGCGGGGATCGTACGGTCGTAGTCAGCAAAAAGGGGGTTTCGTCCCGGCAAGGTTCTCCCCGGGGGCCGTCACGCCGTCGGTCCCCGGGGAGGGCGCGGGCTACGGACGCAGCACGACCGGGAACTCCTTGAGGCTGTTGACCGACAGGGCCGAGGCCACCACCAGCTCCTCGTCCGGGACCGCGAGCCTCAGGTCGGGGAAGCGCTCGAACAGCATCGGCAGGATGATCCCCGCCTCCAGCCGCGACAGCGGCGCACCCGGGCAGATGTGCGGGCCGTACCCGAAGGAGATGTGCCGCCCCTTACTGCGGTCGGGGTCGAACACCTCCGGGTCGTCGCCGAACTCGGCGCGGTCGCGCGAGGCCGCCCCGTAGTGGGTGAGCAGCGCCTCGCCCTTCTTGATGGTCTGTCCCTCGATCTCGATGTCCTCGGTGGCGAACCGGAACATCATGAGGTTGTTGGGCGGGTCGTAGCGCAGGGTCTCCTCCACGACCGCGTCCCAGGTGACCTCGCCCTTGCGCAGCCGCTCCAGCTGCTCGGGGTACCTGAGCAGCGCCCGCACCACGTTGGTGAGCAGGTTGACCGTGGTCTCGTGCCCGGCGGCGACCACCGTCAGCAGGGTGAGGGTGATCTCCATGTCGGTGAGGCCCTCGCCGTCCTCGCTCGCGCGGATGAGGTCGGCGGTGAAGTCGTCGTGCTCGTCCAGGGTGGCCCGCTTGCGGGCGACCAGCTCCCCGAAGTACTGGAACAGCGTGTGGTAGATCCGGAGGTGCTCGCCCTCCTCCGTGGTGCCGGAGAACAGCTTGGCGTACATCTCGCCGAGGTTCTCGTACTCGGCCTCGGACACCCCGTACAGCTCGCCGATGACGGCCATCGGCACCCGGAACGTGAACTCCGACTTCAGGTCCAGGGTCTGGGACGCCCGGGGCTCCAGCGCGTCCAGCGCCCGGGCGGTGATCCGCTCGATGCGCGGGCGCAGCCGCTCGACCCGGCGCGCCGAGAACGGGCTCGCGGTGAGCTGGCGCAGGCGCCGGTGGGGGGCGCCGTCCAGGGCCAGCATGTTGGTGTTGTCGGTGGGGATGGTGCCCAGCAGCGGCCAGCCCTCGGGGACGCGGCCCTCCTGGTAGTCGGCCCAGTGGTCGACGCTCTTGACGAACCGGGGGTCGTTCAGCGTCGCCTTGCTGACCTCGTGGTGGGTGGTGGCCCAGGCGCGCACGCCGCCGGGCAGCTCCACCCGGGTCAGCGGGCCCTCCTGGTACAGGCGCTCGCGGTCGGCCTGGACGTCCTCGGGGACGGCGTGGATGAGGGGGACGCCGTCGGCCGCGTGGTAGGGGCAGGACATCAATGGACTCCTTGCGGGGTTGCGGGAGTGAAGGAGACCGGGAGCGCGGTGACGCCCCGGATCCAGGGGGACGGCCGCCAGCGGACCTCGTCTGCGGGGACGGAGAGCTCGATGTCGGGCAGCCGGTCGAGGAGGACCTCGATCGCGGTGACCGCCATCGTCTCGGCGAGGCCCTGGGCGGCGTGCGGGCAGCTGTGCTCTCCGTGGGAGAACGACAGGTGGGCGTGGTTGGCCCCGTGGCCGGGGCCGGCGGCGCCGGTCCGCAGGGCGGGGTCCTGGTTGGCGGCGGCGTAGCCGAGCAGCAGCAGGTCGCCCTTGCGGATGATGCGGCCGCCCAGCTCGACGTCGTGGGCGGCGAACCGGCCGGCGTTCATCTGGGAGGGCGAGTCCTCCCACAGCACCTCGACGAGGGCCTCGCGGGCGCTGCTGCGGGCGCCGAAGAGGGAGGTCCCGAACCGGTCGTCGGTGAGCATCAGCCGCAGCGCGTTGCCGATCCACTCGCCGGTGGTCTGGTGGCCGCCGGCCAGGACCGCGAGCAGGTCGGCGTTGAGGTCGTCGTCGGTGTAGTCCGCGGCGTGGGCGATCATCCGGGACACGATGTCGGGGCCGGGCACGGCCCGGCGGGAGGCGATCAGCTCCGCGAAGGCCCCGACCATGCGCTGGTGGGCGGCGATGGCGTCGGGGCCGGCGTTGAACAGCACGTTCATGTCGGAGGTGATGGCGTCGCCGGTGGCGTCGTCCAGGCCGTACATGCGGCACAGCACCAGGGCGGGGACGCGTTCGGCGTAGCCGGCGCGCAGGTCGGCCCCACCCGAGCCGCAGAACGCGTCGATCAGCCGGTCGGCGATCCGCGAGACGAGGATGCGCAGCTCGTGCGGGTCGGCGCCGTTGATGGCGTCGTTGATGGCGCGGGTGCGCCGCCGGTGCTCCTCGCCCTCCGCGCACAGCACGTTGGGCAGCGGGGCGAGCATCGGCAGCAGCGGCCAGTTCTCGGGCACCCGGTCCCAGGCGTTCCAGCGGCTGGGGTGGCGGGCGAAGGTGTCGGAGTCGCCGAGCACCCCGTGCAGTTCGCGGTAGCCGATGACCAGCCAGGCCGGGACGTCGCCGTCCATGAGGACGGGCACCACGGGGCCGTGTTCGGCGCGCATCTTCCGGTAGAAGCCGCGGGGGTCGGTGTTGAATTCGGGGTCGTAGAGCCGGACCGGGGTCGTCGTGTCCACCGGGCACCTCGTGTGTCGGTTGTGGATGGCGGCATGGGGCGGGCCGCCCCGGCCGGAGCGGCCCGGTGGCCGGGTCAGGGACCCGGCGGGACGGGGGGTCGCGCAGGCCGGGGGCGGCGGGCGGTGCTCACCGGGGGGCCTGGGCGATGAGGGTGCGGATGTGCTCGACCAGGGCGATGAGGACGTGCTTGGCCGAGCCGCGGTCGCGGGCGTCGCAGCGCAGCAGGGGCACCTGCGGGTCCAGGTCCAGGGCGGCGCGGATCTCCTCCAGGCTGTGGGTGCCCTCGCCGAAGTCGTTGTGGGCGACGACGAACGGGGTGCCCTGGGCCTCCAGCCGGTCGATGGCGAAGAAGGAGTCGTCCAGGCGGCGGGTGTCGACCAGGACGACCGCTCCCAGGGCGCCGCTGAACAGGCGGTCCCACAGGAACCAGAAGCGCTGCTGGCCGGGGGCCCCGAACAGGTACAGCACCGAGGTGGCGTCCAGGGTGATGCGGCCGAAGTCGAAGGCGACGGTGGTGGTGCGCTTGTCCTCCACGCCGTTCAGGTCGTCGATGCCGGTCCCGGCCCGGGTCATCGTCTCCTCGGTGTTGAGGGGGCGGATCTCGCTGACCGAGCGCACCAGGGTGGTCTTGCCGACGCCGAAGCCGCCGACGACGGCGATCTTCAGGGCCTGGTCCACGGTCGGGGGCAGGGACCGGGGCGGGTCGGCGGTGGGGGTTTCAGAGGTTGTGGAGTGCAACGAGGACCTTCTCCAACACGTCCGGGGAGGCGAGGGGGTGGGCGGGAGAGGGGGCGGGCCGGGGGTGGCGCGCGGTGATCCGGCCGCCGTCCAAAAGGTCGGTGAGCAGGATGCGGGTGACCGCCAGGGGCAGGCCCAGGTGGGCGGAGACCTCCACCACCGCCATGGGCCCGCGGCACATCCGCAGGATGGCCGCGTGTTCGGACTGCATGTCGGGGGTGGGCTCGCTCTCGGCGACGACGAGCGTCACCGCGTCCAGTGCTTCGTCGGCCCCGTCGCTGCGCCCGGAGGTGATGACGTAGAGGCGGTCGGGGCTCTCGTCGCGGTGCGAGCGGCTCATGCGGTTCCGGTGGCGGCCCGGGGCGGCGTGGACAGGTGCTCGCCCAGCTGTTCGACCAGTTCGTTCATGTTGTGGCCGACCAGGCCCGGGTCGGCCTCGGGCGAGGTGATCACCGCCAGGTGGGCCCCGGCGCCGGCCTCGACGATGAAGAGCAGGCCGCCGTAGAACTCGGCCATGGCCTGGCGGACGCCCCCGGCGCCGTCGCCGAACTCGACGGAGGCGCTGTGGGCCAGGCTCTGCACCCCGGCGGCGATCGCGGCGAGGTGGTCGGCGCTGTCCTTGCCCAGGCCCGGGGTGTGGCACAGCTTGAGGCCGTCGCGGGAGAGCACGAGGGCGTGCCGGGCTCCGGGGGTGCGCTCCAGGAGGCCTTCGAGGAGCCAGGTCGAATGTTCGAGGTCCATCATGCGTCCTTCGGTGTTCCGTTCTGGTCCTGGCCGCTCACCGCCGCGCGGAACGCCCCGAAGCCACGTGGCGACGTGGCCGGGCCGGCGTCCTTTGCGGGTCGGGAGTCGGCGGTCTGCTGCTGCACGGCCGCGAGGGTCTTGCCGCGGCGGCGCTGGGGCAGCCCGCCGGTCTCGGCGGCGGTGTCCCGCGGCGGGGCCGACGCGGGCGCGGCCGCCTCGGGGGCGGCCGCCGGGGAGGCGGCCACGGCGGCCGGCTCCGGCCGCGCGGCGGGAGCGGGCGCCGCGGGCAGGGGCTTGACGAGCTTGTTCGGGAGCAGCAGGACCACGGCGGTCCCGCCGCGGGAGGAGGACCGGAAGGACACCGTCAGGTCGTAGCGGCGGGCGATGCGGCCGACGACGGACAGGCCGAGGCGGCTCCCGGAGATGGTGGTGATGTCCGCGTCGCCGGCGACGGACTCGCGGGCGCGGCGCAGCGCCTCCTCCCCCATGACCAGGCCGCTGTCCTCGACCATGACGGCGATGCCGGCCTGGACCTCCTCCACGTGGACGTGGACCTCGGAGGTGGGCGGGGAGAACTTGGCGGCGTTGTCGAGGAGCTCGGCCACGGCGTGGATGACGCCCTCGGCGGCGAATCCGGCGATGGCCTGGCGCGGGACGTTGTGCAGGCGCACCCGGCGGTAGGCGCCGATGCGGGCCATGGCGCCGCGCAGGATGCTCTCGATCCCGATGGCGCGGCTCCACCGGCGCCCGGAGCGGGCCCCGGTGAGGACGGCGATGCTGTCGGCGATACGGCCGGCCTGGGCGGTGCTGTGGTCCAGGTGCATGAGGTCGCCGAGGATGCCGGAGTCGGTGTCGCCGTCCCCGTAGCGCTCCTGCATGCGGCGCAGGTCGGCGAGCATGGCGGTGGTGAGGGCCTGCATGCGTCCTGCGGCGGTGGCGCAGGCGGCCATGGCGGCGGAGCGGCGGCGCTCGGAGACGGCGATCTCGGCGGCGATCGAGCGCACGACGGCCGCGCGGGCGGCGTCGGGCGGCAGCGGGATGCGGTGCAGGGCGGTCTCCGCGGAGTCGCCCTCGCGCAGCCGCTCGACCAGGCGCGGCAGGTGGTCGCGGGCCAGGAGCTCGGTGCTGGTGCGCAGCTCGTCGAGTTCGGCGCGCAGGGCCCGCACGGTGCGCTCGCGCCGTTCCACGACCAGCGCCAGGACCGTGAGCAGGACGAGGCCGGTGATCGCGGTGCCCAGCGGCCAGGGCTGGCGGGCGGCGGGGAAGGCCAGGAGCGCGCCGCCCCACAGGAGCAGCGGCACCGCCGGGAGGTACGCCCAGCGGAAGGCGGGGCGCGGCTGGGAGACCGCGCCCCGGGGGGTGGTGGTTGTCATGGCTCACGTCCGGCGGCGGCATGTCCCCTGGTCGCACCGGCTTCGGCCGGGCTGGGGACCGGGGGGTGGGATCGGGGTGCGCAGTGGATACGAGAAGGGGATGTTTTTCCACAACACGCACTTTTCAGCGCACAGCGAGTCAACATATCACCAGATTCACACAAACGGTATTGCCGCACAGTGAACACACGAGAAAGGGACCGCCCGGAACCGGATCCCACCGGGCTCCGCCCGAGCCATTCCCGGCCCGGGGGAAGGGGTCGCGAGGGGTGGGGGAAACCCCTGTGAGAGCACGGGAGGAAAACCACCGGCACCCGAAGCGAACAGCGGAAATGGTGTTTCCCGCAGGACTTATGGGGAGAGTGCGGCTGCGGGAGAGGGGATCTGTACAGGCACGGGAACTCGGTTCCGCGGAAGCCCCCAACGTCGCGAGTCCGTGCAAGGATGGTGCTCCCTCGCCCTCCCCGGTCCCGGGCGACGCGGTAGGCCCGGGGCGGGTCGGACGGGCCACGTCCTCCTCCCCCCGGAGCCGGTATGCCCCATTCCCCGAACACCAGCCCGCACGACGCACCGAACCCCGACGAACCCGCCCCGGACGACCTGTCGGCCCGGCTGGAACACCTGACCGCGATCTTCGCCGAGGCGTCCGCCGCGGCCGAGGAGGTGCTGGCCGCCCTGCGCGCGGGCCGCCGCCCTCAGGACCGGCACCTGGAGCCGCTGCACCGCACGGCGCTGGAGTTCGACGAGGTCGTGCGCGCCGTGACCGCCCTGGGCCCCGCCGACTCCGCGCCCGTGGAGGACCTCGGCGGGATCGCCTCGGCGCTGGAGCGGTTCACGGCCGAACGGGCCGAGCGGGAGGCCCTGTGCGCCCGTTTCACCCGCACCGCGCTTCCCGGGCACCTCGAGGAAATCGTGGAGCCCGTCCGCACCGCGGCACGCGAGGGTGAGCAGACCGAACACCTGGCCGAGCTGGCCGCGTTGGCCGACGCCCTGGCCCGGGACCGCTTCCACCCCGCCAACGCGGAACTCTTCACCCGGACGATCGCCAGTCTGCCCGAGCCGTGGCACGGGACCGCCGTGGCGATCTTCCAGGGCGAGCCGGTCGTGGCTACCCCCGGCACACCCGACCCCCCTCCCCCTGCGGCGGCCCCCTCGGAGCTGGACCTGCTGGACGAGCGCATCGCCCGCGACACCGCGGAGCAGGAGGGCCCCGTCGACCTCGCACCGGAGGCCACCGGGGTCGACGGCGCTGAGCAGCCCTCCCCGCCGGACCAGCCCCTCCCTCAGGAGCCGCGGGAACAGCCCGACGGGCGCGCGGAGCCGCAGGCCGTCCCCCGCGCCCGGCCGGAGGTCCCCGAGCCGACCGGAAAGGACCGGGCCGCGGCGGCGGGCGCCCCCGAGCCGGCGGCGGAAGCTTCCATCGCCCCCGCCGGGGAACCCGAGCGCACCGCACCCGCCGCCCACCGTCCGCCCCTGTCCCCCGACCTCATCGAACTGGACCGCACAGCCGTCGGCCAGGGGCGGGTGGCCCTGAGCGGCTGGCTGTACGCGGCCGCGGGGCTGCCGGAGGTGGCCGAGGGACGGTTCCTGGCGGCCCTGGCGGGCGAGGTGACCGTGCCCGACGGCGAGCAGTCCCTGAAGTTCGTGGAGCGGGCCTCCCGGCTGATCGGCCACCTGCCCGATGCCCGGGGGGAGCGGATCCTGCTGTGGGCCGCCGCCCTGCGCGCCGGACTGGTCAGCCCCTCCCTGGACGCCTACCACCTCATGGAGCGCTGCTCGCTCGCCCTCAACGGGCGCCCCGCGCTCACCGCCGTGCACGAGGCGTTCGGCGACGCCGCCCAGCGGGGTGTGCGCCTCAACGCGGCCGAGAGCAGCGCCCACCTGCACGACATCGGGGTCCTGCGCCGACGCCGTGAGGCCGCGGTGGCCCGGGCCCGCGACGACAGCGAGCACTCCGCCCGCCGCAAGCTCAACTACCAGAGCGCAAGCCGGGTGTGGCAGCGGATGGTGTCGCCCGACGGGGACCTGCGCCTGCTCATCGACATCCCCGCCTCGGACGACGCCTCCCGCGTCGAGGAGCTGCACGCCTTCGACCAGGCGATCGACGCCGCCCAGCTGATCGACGAGATCCACGGCCGCAGCCGCAAGCACACGCGTTCTTCCCGCAAGCACATCGAGGCCAAGGCGCGCCACTCCCTGCTGCGCTACATCGGTGAGCTGCGCGGCAACGCGCACACCTGGATTGACACCGTCCGGCGCCTCGCCGAGCTGGAGCTGGCCGAGACGGACGGCTCGTGGGAGCTGACCGGGCTCAACCGGCTCAGCTCGGTCGCCGAGAAGCACCTGCCGACCGCCCTGGCCGAGCTGGAGCCGTCCGAGCACGAGGCGGCCGCCCCCGCACTGTCCGCCGCGCGCGAGCTGCTGTCGGAGGTCGGCGACCTGCTGACGGGCTCCGCCTCGCCCTCCGCCGCCCCCGCGGACGGGCTGCTCCTGGTCCGCGACCTGCTGCGCATCCCGGAATGCCGCATCACCTCCGAGAGCGAATGCTCTCCGCAGCCCGCGGTGGACGACATCCGCAGGGTGCTCACCGGGGGCGAGGACTGGCCCGCGGCCTTCGCGTCCCGGGTGGAGCGGGGCGACCTGGTCGGCGCCGCCCTGGTGGCCAAGACGGTCCGCCCCGGCGACCCGGCCCTGGCTGACCGCATGGACACCGAGATCGAGACGCGGACCGCACAGGAGCGCACGCGGCTGGTGGAGGACGTGCGCTCCTTCCAGCGGTCTGTGAGCCTGCACCGGCTGTACGGCTCGCTCTCCGAGGACGAGGCAAACAGCCTGTACGAGCGGGCCGAGCAGACGGCCGCCTCATTCGAGCGGCGCGACTTCGATGTACTGCACGACCGCATCGCCGCCCTGGAGGAGCAGTCCGCCGAGCTGCGCAAGCGACGCGTGGACGAGCGGCGGGCCGAGGTCGGCAGGCTGGCCCGGGAGCACGACGCGGTCGCCCTGCACGAAAAGCGGCTGTACGAGTACCTGGACCACGGGCGCATCACCACCTCCGACGAGATCATCGCCCACCTGGTGCGGGGCCAGGCCATCCCCGAGGAGAACCCCGAGCCGGACCACTTCACGCTCTTCTTCCCGCGCTACCCGCAGGTGATGGAGAGCGCCGAGCGCAACCACCGGCTCCCGGAGCTGCACGTCCAGCTGCGGTCCCTGATCGAGAAGAAGGACCTCTCGTCCGTGCACCCCGACTTCCGGGAACTGGTCGAGAGCGGGCTGGTGGACCGGCCCGCCGGGGAGAAGCCGGGGCGCTCCAGCGCCTACCAGGGCATCCGGCAGTGGAACACCCTCGCCCAGGGGCCGCGCAGCGGCGGCAACCGGATCTCCGCCCTGAGCCGGATCCTGGAACTGCTCGGAATCGCGGGCGACCTGGAGGACGTCGGCGAGGGGGTCGACCGTCGCGGCCGGAACCAGTTCGTGGGGATGGACCTGCGGAACGTGGCGCTGTCCGGCGAGGCCCTGCTGCCCGACTTCGGCTCCCGGATGAGCCCGGGCGGCGCGCGGCTGCGCGTCCAGCTGATGTGGGGACGCCCCTCACCCCTGGAGCTCACCGAGTGGTCCCGGTCGGACGCCTCCGACGACCGCACCGTGCTGGTGCTGTACTTCGGCCTGCTCACCGCCAAGCAGCGGCTGGAACTACTGGAGCTGGCCCGGACCCGCGGCGGCCCGGTGATCTCCGTGGTCGACACCGCCGTGCTCGCCTACCTGGCGGTGCTGGCCGCCCCGGACTGGGCGACCACCGTGCGCCTGACCGCGCCCTTCACCGTCTCGCACCCGTTCCAGGCCGAGCAGATGATCCCCGAGGAGATGTTCTACGGGCGCAGGGAGGCCCTGGAGGCGGTACGCGCCCCCTCCGGCGCGCACTTCGTCTACGGCGGCCGCCAGCTCGGCAAGTCGGTGCTGCTCAAGGAGGCGGAACGGCTGCTGCGCAAGGACAGCAGCGGGACCACGGTGATCATGCGTGACATCCGGTCGGTGTCGCAGGCCAGCGAGGTGTGGCGCATCCTCGGCACCGCCCTGGAGGAGGAGGGGATCCGGCAGCGGGGGACGCTGAACCCGGCGACCCGGGAATCGGTGTGCGCCGCGGTGCGCGAGTGGTCCCGGCGCAACCCCGACCGTCGGCTGATGCTCTTCCTGGACGAGGCCGACTCCTTCCTGACCATCGACGCCGACGAGCACGGCTTCGAGAACATGGTCGCCTTCCGGGAGCTGATGAATGCCACCGACAACCGGTTCAAGGTGGTGTTCGCCGGTCTGCACAACACCTCGCGCTTCCGGTCGCTGCCCAACCAGCCCTTCGCGAACCTGGGCGAGCCGGTGAGCATCGGCCCGCTGGCCTCGCCCGACGCCTTCGACCTGCTGGTGCGCCCGCTTCGCACGCTGGGCCTGCACCTGCCCGACGAGCTCGCGGTCAGCATCATCGCGCTGGCCAACAACGCCCCGGCGCTGGTGCAGTACTTCGGGCAGGAGCTGCTGCGGCGACTGCGCTCCGCACCGCGCACCGAGCTGCCCTACACCATCACCGCCGAGGACGTGGACGCGGTGCAGACCGGCCAGAACATGGTGACGGCGTTCCGCAACCGGTTCGACTGGACCCTGAACCTGGACCACCGCTACAAGGTCATCGCTTACGTGGTCGCCCTGCACACCATCAACGACCGCGAGACGGTGCTCTCGGAGAAGTTCCTCCTCCAGGAGTGCCAGGTGTGGTGGCCCGACGAGTTCGAGGAGTGCCCCTGGGACGAGTTCACCTCCCTGGTGGAGGAGTGCGTGGACCTGGGGGTGCTGACCCGGCAGGAGCGGGAGCACGACGTCGACGGGTACCGGCTGCGCACCCCGCACATCCTCACCCTGCTGGGTGGGTCGCAACGGGTGGAGCAGGAGCTGCTCCAGGCACAGGAGACCTACGACAAGCCCGGTGTCTTCGACGCCGCCTCCTATCGCCGCCCGCGGGAGGGACGGTCGGTGCTGTCCCCGCTCACCGCGGGGCAGGTCTCCCTGCTCAGCCGGAGCGACCGGCGGGTGCGGCTGGTGGTCGGCTCGCAGGGGACCCTTGTCGACCAGGTCCCGGCGGCGCTCCACCAGGTCAAGGACGAGTGGGGGGCGACCGTCTGGGAGGTGGGCGGCAACCGGCAGCCGATCCAGGGGGCCTTCTCCCGGTTCACCGAGTCCGGGCGGCACCTCGTGCTCGTGCACCTGCCGCAGACGGCGAAGTCGGCCCTGCGCGAGCTGGCCGAGGCGGACTCCCTGCTCCAGGAGAGCCCGTCCCCGGCCAGTGTCATCGCCCTGGCCAGGCCCGAGCTCGCCGAGGTGATCTCCGGGGCCATGGACCACCCGTTCCCCGATCTGGACCACCCGGTGCTGGAACGGTGCGAGGTTGTGGAACTGCGCCGCTTCGGCACCTCGGGGCTGCGCCAGTGGCGGCTGCTCGACCACTTCTCGGGGCTGATCGACGAGGCGGTGCAGACCCGCCTGCTCCAGGTCACCGGCGGGTGGCCCGCCCTGGTCAACCGGGTGATCGAGGAGGTCGCCGAGAAGGGGCGCAACCCCGAACAGGTACTGGACGAACTGGAGCGGTGGCTGACCGCCCCCGGCAACGCCGCCGAGTTCGTGCGTACCACCGGGGTGCTGCAGTCCCCGGTGCTGGAGCGGACGTGGCAGCTGATCAGCGCCTACGAGACTCCGGAGAGGACCGACCAGCTCGCGCAGCTGATCGACATGGGGGCCGAGGAGGATCCCGGGTTGAAGGCCCGGCTGGGGGCCTCGCCGACCACCCGGTTCGGCCTGGTGGAGGTCCTGCGCGCACTGGGCGCCCTGGTCCCCGAGCTCCAGCCCGCCCAGGACGGAAGGCGGCACGTGCACCTGCACCCCGAACCGGTGCTCACCCGGGCGTTCCGGCTCTCCCGCGAGGGAGGGGACCGATGAGCGCGCCCGGCACTCTGGAGCTGGCGGCCCGCGCCGTCATGGACAGGCCCGGGTTCGGCGGCCCCGAGTCCTCACCGGACAAGCTGGCCGCCGCCCGGGCCGACTGGCTGCTCGACCTGCTCACCGAGTTCCCGTCCCTGGGGGCGCTGGTGCGATCGCACTTCCCACGGGAGCACGCCCTGGCCTGCGAACAGCCGGCGCGGGACCCGCGGGAGGCGTTCGCTGTCCTGCTGTCGCACCCCGACCCGCGGGTGCGCGCCTGCGCCGCCGCCGTGCGCGGCGCCTCCCCGGCCGCGGAGGCGCCGCACCCCGTGGCCGAGGAGACCCCGCCCGGCGCCGGGAAGAAGGTGCAGTCCTTGGAGCGGCGGCTGGCTGAGGCCCTTGAACGCCGAAGACGGGCGGAGGGAAAGCTGCGGCACCTGCGCCAGGAGCGTGACGCCGCGCAGGCCGAGGTGCGCCGCGGGGAGTCCTGGCGGGAGGAGGCCGCCGAGGAGGCGTCCCGGCTGCGGGAGGAGATCGCCGCGCTGCGCGCCGAGCGGCGCGACCCGCGCGTGCTGGGGCGCAGGCTGCTGTCCCTGTGGGACGCGTCCGTGTCCCGGGACTCCCGGGATCCCCGCAGCCGCGAGGAGGAGCGGGGGCTGTCGGCGGTGCGGGAAGCGGCGGTCGCCTCCGGCGTCGAGGTCCCCCTGTTCGTCCGGGTGCTGCGGGCGCTGGCCGACCCCGGGTCGCTGGTACGGGCCCCTGCCCCCCGGGCCGCCGCTTCGGAGGTGCGCGACCGGTCGCCCAGGGTCGTGCAGTTGGGCGGCGGCACCGAGATCGGCGGGTCGTGCGTCCTGGTGGAGGCAGGGGCGACCCGACTGCTGGTGGACGCGGGCCGCCGCCCGGGCGACTCCCCGGCGCCGCCGGGCCTGGCCGACCTGGCCCCCGGCCCGTTGGACGCGGTGATCGTCACCCACGCCCACAACGACCACGCCGGATACGTGCCCGCGCTGCTGGCCGAACGCGGCCCGTGCCCGGTGGTCTGCACCCCGGAGACGGCCGAGCTGCTGCCGGTGATGTGGGAGGACACCGCCAAGGTGACGAGGATGCACGGCCCGGCCCCGGGCGGGTTCGGCCCCGAGGACGTGCGGCGCGCCGTGAGGGCGCTGACCCCCGTGGCGACGGGCGTCGAGCACGGGATCGGGGACCTGGTCGTGGAGCTCTTCCCGTCCGGTCACATCGTCGGCGCGGCCGGGGCCGTGGTGCGGGCCGGTGAGCACCGGACCGTGGTGAGCGGGGACATCGCCGACTTCCCCCAGGAGAGCGTGGGCGCCTGCGAACTGCCCGAGAGCGCGCAGGGGGCCGACCTGCTGGTGCTGGAGTCCACCTGCTGCGACCGCTCGGCGGACCGGCGGTCCGCGACGGTGGAACGCATGTTGGCCACGGTGGCCGAGGTGTGCCGGGTGGGCGGCCGGGTGCTGGTCCCCGCGATGGCGTTGGGGCGCGCCCAGGAGGTGGCGCTCATCGTCAAGCGCGGGCTGCCCGACGTACCGGTGCTGGTGGACGGGATGGCCCGGACCGTGGCCGAGCGGATCGAGCAGGCCACCCTCGGGTACGAGGAGCCGGTGCGGGTCCTGGGCGACGGCGTGCGCGCCGTCGGCTGGTCGGAGCGGGGCTCCCTGGTGGAGTCGTTCCGCGGCGGGGTGGTGATCAGCCCGGCCGGGAACCTGAGCGCCGGCCCGGTGGTCGAGTGGGCCCGTTCGGTCCTGCCGGACCCGCGCGACGCGATCCTGGTCGCCGGACGCCAGGACGAGGACGCCGCGGGCGGTCGGCTGCTGGACACGGTGCACGGCGGTGACCACGCGTTCGTGCTGCGCGGGCGGTCGGGTCCCGAGGAACTGACCGTGCGCGCCCGGGTGGTGGACACCCGTCTGTCGGCGCACGCCGACCGCGAGGGGCTGCTGCGGATCGTGGACCGGCTGCGGCCGGGCCGGGTGCGGCTGGTGCACGGAGTGGAGTCGCGACAGCGCGGGTTCGGTCGGCTGCTGAAGGAGCGCGGCCACGCGTGGGAGGTAGGTGCGCACGGGGTCTGAGGCCGGGGCCGACCGGCGGCGGCCCCGCCCGGCGGCCCCGACCGACCCCACCGGTCGGGGCCGGCGGGCGGGGGTCAGGGCGCGGGACGGTCGGTGAGGCCGCACTTGTCGAGGGCCCTGCGGAAGGCGTAGGCGGGCGAGGCCGACACGTGCGCCCACAGGGAGCCCGGGGGGATCACGCGCCCGGCGTGGGCCAGGGCGCGGGCGGCGCGTTCGAGGTCTCCCCCGTAGTACAGGGCGGCGCCGAACAGGTGGGCGACGTTCGCGTGCTCGGGGTCGGAGGCGACGTCCCCGGCCAGCCACCGGTCGGCGGCCCCGGCCAGCTCGCCGTGGACGCCCGGGTCGGAGAGGTAGCCCCCGACGAACTCCTTGGCGTCGGCGACGGTGGCGATCTCGGCCTCGTCCCGGACGGTGAGCATGATGAGCTCCCTGTGGGCGGCGGGCAGCAGCCCCAGGCAGGCGTCGCCGGGCCCGGCCAGGGCGGCGGTCTCCCGGGCGAAGGAGAACATCTCCTCGTGGGAGCCGCTCCACTTGCGGCACAGGACCTGGAGCCGGGAGTAGCGGCCGCGGTGGTGCCAGGAGTCCCGGGCGCACAGCTCCAGCCATATCCGGTCGAGGTCCTCGCGGCGGACGCCCATGCCCAGGCAGTACCACTGGAGGTTGTTCCAGGGGCGGGGGTCCTCGGGGGCGAGTTCCGCGGCGCGCATCAGGGCACCGGCCGCCGGTTCCAAGAATGCGAGGAAGGCGCGCGCCCGGTCCGCGCCCACCGAGGCGGCCCAGCCCCCGCCGCGGATCTCCCAGGCCGCCTTCATGCGGGTGGACCCGCCGAGCAGGAGCAGGAGGGGGTCGTCGTCGCCGTAGCGTTCCTCCAATACGGACAGGTGCGGGGTGCACTCGTCCGAGAGCACGTGCAGGCGCAGATCGGCCCGCTGGGGGTCGTCGACGGTCAGCAGCTCGCGGGCCGTCGCGATGTCGCCGGCGCGGACGGCGGGCAGCGCCGCCGCGAGATCGGGGTCGCGCCAGATGTCGCCGAAGGTGATGCCCGCCTTCCTGACCTGGCGTTCCGTGATCTTGTCAATGCTCTTCTCGAGGAGCTTCAGGAGAACCACGGAGAACTTATATCGGATATACAGGCAATTTCTTCTTGTTCCTCGATATCAATAGCGAAACACGCGGAAAGCCTCTCGAAGAACAATGGCCACTCGTGTCCCGACCCGGCCACGGAACGTCACCGGACGGGTTTTCCGCAGTCCGTACCGGCGTCGGGGTGTGCATCCGGAAAAGAGCGGGAAGGAGTGCGACAGGTCACACGCACGGCGTCCTGCCGCTCCGGGCCGCCCGCTCCACAGGGCCCGGGGCCCGTGGTTCGACCACGGGACGGCGGGGAATCTTGACGTGTACCCGCGTGTTACAACCCCGCGAGACCGCACAAGCGCCTGGGAGGCACCCACACGATGGCCGAGCGAGCACTGCGCGGCACCCGACTCGGGGCGACGAGCTACGAGAACGACCGCAACACCGACCTGGCTCCGCGGCAGGAGGTCACCTACGACTGCAGCCGGGGCCACCGCTTCTCGGTCACCTTCGCGACCGAGGCCGAGATCCCCGCCGAGTGGGAGTGCCGCTTCTGCGGCGACCGCGCTCTGCGCCGCGACGGCTCCGGGGAGGAGCCCAAGGCGGCCAAGCCGACGCGCACCCACTGGGACATGCTGCTGGAGCGCAGGAGCATGGAGGACCTGGAGGAGGTCCTCGCCGAGCGCCTGGAACTGCTCCGCTCGCGCCGCCGCGAAGAGGCGGCGAAGGTGGAGGAGATCGCCAAGCAGCGGCAGAGCGCCTGACGCACCGCATCCGGCAGGGGCGGCGGACACGGGAGTGTCCGCCGCCCCTGTCCGTGTGTCCGGGCCCTACTCGGCGCCGCGGCCGAACGGGTCGCCGGTGGAGCCGACCAGCTCCTTCACCGACTCGATGACGCGGGTGGGGCGGTAGGGGAACTCCTCGGCGGTCTCCCGGCCGGAGATGCCCGACAGCACCAGGATCGTCTGCAGCCCCGCCTCCAGGCCGCTGAGCACGTCGGTGTCCATGCGGTCGCCGACCATCAGCGTGTTCTCGGAGTGGGCGCCGATCCGGCGCAGGGCCGAGCGCATCATCAGCGGGTTGGGCTTGCCCACGAAGTACGGGCTGCGCCCGGTGGCCTTCTCGATGAGCGCGGCGACCGCGCCGGTGGCGGGCAGCGGGCCCTCCGCGCTGGGGCCGGTCTCGTCCGGGTTGGTGGCGATGAACCGGGCGCCGGCGCGGACCAGGCGGATCGCCCGCGTGATGGCCTCGAAGCTGTAGGTGCGGGTCTCCCCCAGCACCACGTAGTCGGGGTTCCGCTCGGTCATGACGTAGCCCACGTTGTGCAGGGCGGTGGTCAGGCCGGACTCGCCGACCACGTACGCCGACCCGTTGGGGCGCTGGGTCTGGAGGAACTGGGCGGTGGCCAGCGCCGAGGTCCAGATGGACTCCTCGGGGATGTCCAGGCCCGTGTTGAGCAACCGCGCCCGCAGGTCGCGCGGGGTGTAGATGGAGTTGTTGGTCAACACCATGAACGGGGTGCCGTGCTCGCGCAGCTCGGCGATGACTTCGTCGGCCCCGGGGACGAGGTGTTCCTCACGGACGAGCACGCCGTCCATGTCGAAGAGGTAGTTCCATTCGTTGCTCACGGGCCCATTGTGCCGGTAGCCGCGCCCGGCACGCCATTCCTACTCCCCGGTAGTCGATTCTCCTCACACCCGGGGCGCGTCTCCGGACCCCTCCGCCAGCAGGGCGCCCAGGCGTTCGCGGGCGGCCGTGCGCAGCAGGTGCGCGTCGGCCCCGGCGGCCCCGCACACCAGGGTGCTCCCGTCGCGGTGCTCCAGCACCAGGGTGGCGCGGTGCCCCTCGTCGGAGAGCCGGGCCCCGGCCAGCCCCGCGTACGAGTACGAGCGGCCGCCCTCCTCCACGGTGCGCCGCCGCGGCTTCTCGCCGTCCCCGTCGCCGGAGGGCAGGGCCGCGCCCACCCGGCGGCGCACCGCCGGGACGAGCAGCAGCGGGAAGTAGAGCGGGAACAGGATGACGAGCAGAAAGACCGTCAGGTACCCCAGGAGCTCCCCGGCGACCTCCTTCCAGGCGAAGGCCAGGCCCGTGATCAGCACCCCCGCCAGGCCGATCCCGACGGGCGCCAGGTGGAGGCCGGTGGGCTCGCCGCCGGTGGCCTGGAGCCAGATCAGCGGGATCCAGCCCACCCCGAACAGGATCAGCGACGCGGTCCCGAGCACGGCGGGCACCCGCTCCCAGCGGGACGGGCGCGCGAAGGCCCGCAGCCGGTAGCCGGACCGGCCCAGCGCCAGCAGCGCCCGGCCGCCCGGGTCGACCCGGACCTTGATCTCGGTGGCCATACGTTTCTCCGCCTCTGTGGTGGTCCCCGGCGATTATGGGCCACGGCGGGGGCGGTGGGAACCGGGTGGCCGGATCAGGACGCGCCGCGGGTCAGACCGGCGGCCAGGGCACCGCGGGCCAGTCGGGCGCCGGGTAGGGGTGGATGCGGTGCTCCAGGAGCAGGTCGGTGCGGGCCCGCACCGCGTAGACCTCGGGGCCGGTCAGGCGCAGCCCCAGCTCCCTGGTCAGGGCGTCCCGGGGGTCGGCCAGCCGGTCGCGCAGGCGCGCCAGCCCGGCCAGCGCCTCCTCGGGCAGCGCCAGCCCCTGCCACTGCCACAGCACCGTGCGGAGCTTGTAGTCTTCGGCGAAGGTCACCCCGTGGTCGCAGCCGTACAGATGGCCCTGCGGGGTGGGCAGCAGGTGGCCGATCTTGCGGTCGGAGTTGTTGATGACCGCGTCGAACACGGCCATGCGGCGCAGGGCGGCGTTGTCGGTCTCCCGGGACAGGGCGATCAGGTCCACGGTGGTGTCGCCGTGCACCCACAGCTGGACCATGCCCTCGCCGAAGGGCCCGTCCCGGTGGACGGTGGGCGGCACGATCTCCCAGCCGAGGGCGTCGGAGACGGCGTGGGCGGCGACCTCGCGCCCGGCCAGGGTGCCGTCGGGGAAGTCCCACAGCGGCCGCTCCCCCGCCACCGGCTTGTACACGCAGTTCGCCGAGAGGGTGCCGTCGGAGACGGTGCAGTACAGGGTGGTGTTGGAGGCGGCGGTGAGGCGCCCCTCGACGGTGATCTCGCCGGTCCGCAGCAGTTCCAGGCCCGCTGCGGGGGTGAGGCCGTCGAAGGGGCCGTCGAGCGCGGTGTCGTCGTGCGTCAAGGCGTGATCAGACCAGGCGGTCGGGCCGGTAGCCGTTCTGGCGCACGCAGATGTGGCCGGCGGGGTCCAGGGGACGCCCGCACAGCGGGCAGTCCGGGCGGCCCGCGGCGACCACCTTCAGGGCGCGGCCGGCGAAGGCGCGGGCGGCCCCGGGGGTGAGGTAGACGCGCAGGACGTCGCGGTGGGCCGGGCCCTCCTCGGTGAAGACCTCCAGCTCCTCCTCGTCCTCGGTGAACTCCTCGGCCGCGGTCTCGTCGATCTCCTGGGCCTCGACGATGACGCGGGAGGCCTCGGCGTCCCAGGCCAGGGCCAGGGTCCCGACGCGGAAGTCCTGCTCGATGGGCTGCTCGAGGGGGCCCTCGTCCTCGGGGACGGCGCTGTCGTCCGGCGGCGCGCCGAAGCGTCGGTGCACCTCTTCCAGCAGCTCCTCGATACGGGTGGCCAGCGCCTCGACCTGCGCCTTCTCCAGGACGACGCTGGTGATACGGCCTTCCCCCACCGCTTGGAGGAAGAACGTGCGCTCCCCCGGCTGGCCCACGGTCCCGGCGACGAAGCGCTCCGGCGGATTGAACTGAAAGACGGGCATGCCTAGAACCTTAAGGGATCTCGGTGACGGTGTGCTCGGCCCCGGCGCCGCCGCCCACGGCGGCGTCCCCGGTGGCCTCGGCCGGGGTGGGCAGGACGGGCCCGGCCCCCTGGCCGGTGTCGTTGAGGACGTTGAGGAAGGGGCGGGTGCGCGTGTAGGTGATGGAGGTGACCGAGCAGGGGTCCACCCGCAGCCGCTGGAAGAGGTCCAGGTGCAGGCCCAGGGCGTCGGCGACGACGGCCTTGATGATGTCGCCGTGGCTGCACGCCACGTACACCGGGGGCGTCTCCCCGGGGGTGAGCAGCAGCCGGGAGTTCCAGTCGCGGACGGCCTCGACGGCGCGGGCGGAGGCCGCGGCCAGGGCCTCGCCGCCGGGGAAGCGGACGGCGGAGGGGTGGTCCTGCACGACCCGCCACAGGGGCTCCTCGGCCAGGTCCTTCAGGGCGCGCCCGGTCCAGGACCCGTAGTCGCACTCGATGAGGCGGTCGTCGGTGGTGACGGGGACGCCCAGCACCCCGGAGACGGCCTCCGCGGTCTCCTGGCAGCGTTCCAGGGGGCTGGAGAGCAGCACCGCGGGGCGCAGCCCGGTCAGCCGGCGGGCCAGGTCGGCCGCCTGGCCGCGCCCGGTGTCGTTGAGGTGGACCCCGGGGGCGCGGCCGGCCAGCCGGGGCCCGGTGGCGTCGGTCATCCCGTGCCGGACGAGGATGAGCGTGACCGCCTGCGGGAGGGTGTCCTGGGATGGTGGTGTCGCCATGGCCACCACCCTAGGGCGGTGTGCGCCGGGAGGGGACCGGGGACACGGGCGGGCCCGGCCCCCGCGGGGGCCGGGCCCGCGGCGGGGCGGGTCAGCCGACCCCGGCTCCGCCCTCCGGGTCGAGCACGCCGGAGAAGACGAGCACGAGGATGAGGACGCCGAGCGCGATGCGGTAGTACACGAACGGCATGAAGCTGTGGGTGGAGATGAACCTCATCAGCCAGGCGATGACGATGTAGCCGATGACGAACGCCACGACGGTGCCGACGATGGTCGCGCCCCAGCCCGCGTACTCGCCGCCGCCGATGTCCAGCATCTTGTACAGGCCGGAGGCGAACACCGCGGGCAGCGCGATGAGGAACGCGAACTCGGCGGCGGC
Source organism: Nocardiopsis sp. NPDC057823 (assembly GCF_042797335.1). Classification (NCBI taxonomy): domain Bacteria; kingdom Bacillati; phylum Actinomycetota; class Actinomycetes; order Streptosporangiales; family Nocardiopsidaceae; genus Nocardiopsis; species Nocardiopsis sp. NPDC057823. The sequence goes on from NZ_JBHVLR010000021.1 coordinate 41,819, forward strand.
CGGGCGGTCGAAGCCCAGCAGGCGGCCGCCGGTGATGGTGGCGCCCGAGCGGGAGACCCCCGGGATCAGCGCCAGGGTCTGGAACAGGCCGAACGTGATGCCCCGGCCCAGCGTGAGGTCCTCCAGCTGCCGCTCGCGGCGGGCGAAGTGGTCCACGGCGCCCAGGATGACGCCGAAGACGATGAGGGTGAGCGCGATCAGGCGCAGGTCGCGGAAGACGCTGTCGATCTGCTCTTCCAGGAGCAGGCCCAGCACGCCGATGGGGATGGTGGCCAGGATGACGTACCAGCCGATGCGGGCGTTGACGTCGCCGCGCAGGTCGCGGTCGAACAGGGAGCGCAGCCAGGTGGAGATGACCGCCCAGATCCGCTTGCGGAAGTAGACCACCACCGCCAGCTCGGTGCCGATCTGGGTGACGGCGGTGAAGGCCGCACCGGGGTCGGGCCACTGGAAGAAGGCCGCGAACACGCGCAGGTGGGCGCTGGAGGACACGGGCAGGAACTCGGTGAGCCCCTGGATGAGGCCGAGGACGACCGCCTCGAAGATGGACACTCGGTTTCGGCTTTCCTTGACGGTCCGGCATGGGGGGCACCGGAGGGCGGCTGCGGGCTTTCCCCTGGGAACCGGGAGCCGGACCGGAGGGGGTCCGGGGGGCGGGGGACCGCTCCGGCCCGCGCGGACGGCGCGGTGGACGTCTCCGGCCGGGGCCTGACGAGGGTACGCCGTGGGGATGGACGGCGGGCCGACTTCGGATGAACACGGTACCCTCCGCCGCATGGAACAGCGACAGGTGGGCCGATCGGGACTCTGGGTGTCCCGCACCGCCCTCGGCACGATGACCTGGGGCCAGGACACCTCCGAAGAGGAGGCCGGGCAGCAGCTCGCCGCGTTCGTCGACGCGGGCGGCACGCTCGTGGACACCGCGGACATCTACACGGGCGGGCAGAGCGAACGGATCCTGGGCCGGCTGCTGCGCACCGCGGTGCGCCGCGAGGACGTGGTGGTGGCCACCAAGAGCGGCCACACCCCGGAGGGGTACCGGCCGGTGGACGCCTCGCGCCGCCACCTGCTGGCGTCCCTGGACGCCTCGCTGCGGCGGCTGCAGACCGAGTACGTGGACCTGTGGCAGCTGCACGTGTTCGACCCGGCGACGCCGCCGGAGGAGACGCTGGCGGCGATGGAGGCGGCGGTCGCCGCGGGCAAGGCCCGCTACGTGGGGACCGGCGACCTGGACGCCTGGCAGTTCGCCACGCTGGCGACCTGGCAGCGGGCGCGGCCGGGCCGGGTGCCGCTGGTGAGCGCGGGCGCCGAGTACTCGCTGCTCAACCGGCGCGCGGACGACGACCTGCGGCCCGCTGCGGCGTCCGCCGGGGCGCACCTGCTGGCGTGGGCGCCGCTGGGCCGGGGGGTGCTCAGCGCCAAGTACCGGACCGGCACCCCGGCGAGCTCGCGGGCGGCGTTCCCGCACATGGCGTCGTACGTGGAGCCGTACCTGGACGAGCGCAGCCGCCGGGTGGTGGAGTCGGTGTGCACCGCGGCGGAGGGGCTGGGGGTGCCGCCGCTGGCGGTGGCGCTGAGCTGGGCGCGCGACCAGCAGGGGGTGGCGGCCGCCGTGGTGGGGCCGCGCACCCTGGCGCAGCTGGAGCAGGTCCTGGGCGTGGAGGGCGTGGAGCTGCCTCCGGAGATCCGCGACGCGCTGGACGACGCGACGGCGAGGCGCCGCTGAGGCGCCCGGCCGCCGCGGCGATCAGTCCCCGGCCGGTTCGATCGGGAAGTTCTGGTCGAACACGTTGTGCGGGTCGTACTGGGCCTTGATCCCGCGCAGCCGGGAGAGGGCGGGCTCGGGGAAGGCCAGGGAGAGCACCCCGGGCCCGGTGCGGGTGTCGAAGCTCAGGTACATCCCGTCGATCGCGCCGTCCAGCTCCGCCCACCGCTCGTCGAGGCGGGCCGCGGTGCGCGGCGAGGCCAGCGCCGCCAGGGACTGGGCCTGGTGGCGGTGGGCGTAGGCGGTCGCGTCGGCGGGGACGTCGTTGACCGCCCCGCCGACCTGGCGCAGCTGCATGAAGTAGGTGGCGCCGGAGGCGAGCATGCCCGCCAGGGTCCGCGCGGTGTCCTCGGAGACCTCGGAGAGCAGTCCGGAGCGGCTCGCGGGGACGCCGGCCCCCGTGTGGGGCCCCTCGCCCCGGGGCAGGATCGCCGGGTAGGGCGCGAGCTGCGCGCTCTGGTCCAGGACCGGGCCCGCCTTGAGGAAGGGCTCCAGCGCCGCCACGGCGGCGTCGGTGTCGTCCCCCGCGTGGACGACCATCGCCCGGGCGACCGGCCCCGATCCGCCCCGGCCCGGGGCTGCGATGAGGAAGGCCGTGACCTCGCGGGGCGCGGCGGCGGTGATCTCCCCCCAGGCGCGCAGGAACCCGGCGGTGCGGGAGGCGTCGTAGGCGAACTGGGCGAGGACGACGTCGCCGACCGGTGCGGCGACGGCCTCCACGGAGGTGAGCACGCCGAAGTTGGCCCCGGCTCCGCGCATGGCCCAGAACAGGTCGGGGTTCTCGTCCGCGGCGGCGCGCAGGACCCGGCCGTCGGCGGTGACGACCTCCATCGCGGTGATGTGGTCGATCGTCAGGCCGTGGGCGCGGCCCAGGTAGCCGATGCCCCCGGTGGTGGCGATGCCGCCGACGCCGACGCCGCCGTGGTCGCCCGAGCTGACGGCCAGCCCGTGCGGGTGCAGGGCGGCGGCGACCTCGCTCCAGCGGGCCCCGGCGCCCAGGCGCACCCGGCGGGCGGCGGGGTCGAGGACCTCGACGCGGTTCATCCGGGACAGGTCGACGACGACGCCGCCGTCGTTGGTGGAGCGGCCGCTGATGCCGTGGCCGCCGCTGCGCACGTTGAGCGGGACGTCCTGGTCCAGGGCGTAGCCCAGGGCCTCGGCGACCTGGCCGGCGCTCTCCGGCCGCAGCACCAGGCCCGGCCTGCCGCTCTGCATGTAGCCGTGGCGGAGCCGGGTGTAGGCGCGGTCGCCGGGTTCGACGGCGTGGCCGCGCAGGTCCTCGGGGACGGCGTCGTAGTCGATGCCGGGACGGCGGGCGGCCAGGGCCGCGGCGGCGCGGGCCGGGCCGGTGGCGGTGCCGGCGGAGGCGCGTTCCTTCTCGACGGCCTCGCGCAGGGCGGGCGCGACCTCGGCGCCGAACGCCTCGATGGTGCGCGGGTCGTCGCCGCCGAGGATGAACGTGCTGAACCCGTGTTCCAGGACCAGCGGCAACAGGTCGTCGACCCACTGGTCGACGGGGCCCTGGAGGAAGCCGCGGCCGGCGGGCAGCAGGGCGCCCCCGGGGAGGTTGAGCATGCGCCGGACCATGCGCGGGTCGCGCCCGGCCTCCTGCGCGGCCTCGTCGATGATCCGGTTGGCGCCGGGCGCGTCGGCGATCTCCAGGTAGCCCAGGCTGGGCAGCCAGCCGTCGGCCTTGGCGCCGGTGAGGCGGAGCATGCGGGGTTTGTAGGCGCCCAGGTGGATGCCGATGTCGTGGGCGGGTGCGGGTCCGCGTTTCATGCCCGAGACGCGGTGGTGCTCGCCGTTCACGCGGACGCCGCCGCGGGCGTCGGTGTCCCAGGCCTGGCGGATGACGTCGATGCCCTCGGAGAGGGCGGCCACGCTCTGGCCGGGGGTGAGCCGGGGCCCGCCCATGGCGGCGATGCCGTCCCAGAAGGCGCCGGCGCCCAGGCCGAGCTCGAAGCGGCCGCCGGAGAGCAGGTCGAGGGAGGCCGCCTGGCGGGCGAGCATGGCCGGTCCGCGCAGCGGGAGGTTGAGGACGTTGCCGGAGACCGAGATGCGGCCGGTCCTGGCGGCGACCCAGGTCATCAGGGTCCAGGTGTCCAGGAAGCCCGGGTTGTAGGGGTGGTCCTGGAAGGTGGCCAGGTCGAGCCCGGCGGCCTCGGTGAGCTCGCCCAGGGCGACGGCGCGCTCGTGGTCGTCGGCCGAGGGCGTGATGAAGGTGCCGAACCGCAGCGGGTGTCCGTAGTCGGGCATGGTGCTGTGTCTCCTCGGAGGGACGGTCGGAGGTCCGTGGCCCGGACGCCCGCAAAGTAGTTTGTGGAATCAATGATGTTCTGTGCAACTCATCGTACAGAAAACCTATTCCTGGTAGTCTCGGGGTATGACGACACCGAGCCCCGAGAGCGCGCGGGAACCGCGGGGGCGCACCGACGGCCCGGCGCCCGACCTTGGCTGGTCGCTGGCCGTGGTGCTGCAGCGCTGGCACGAGCGGGTGGAGGAGTCGCTCGCCGACGTCCCGCACGGCAGCCGCGGCTACCACGTGCTGGTCGCCTGCGCCGCCGCCGAGGTCCCCACCCAGGCCGCGCTCGCCGAGCGCCTGCTCATCGACCGCAGCGTGATGACCTACCTGCTCGACGACCTGGAGGCCGCCGACCTGGTGCGCCGCCGGGTGGACGACGACGACCGCCGGGTGCGGCGGGTGTGCGTCACCGCGCACGGCCGCGAGGTGCTGGCCGACCTGGCCGCGCGGGTGGCCCACGTGGAGGAGCGCGTCCTGGCCGGACTGGACGAGGGCACCCGCGCCCTGTTCTGCGCCGCCGCCCGCACCGCGGCCGTCGCCATCCAGGAGTCCTCGCCCGACCTGGACCCCTGCGCCGCGGTGCGCACGGTGGTCGGCGACCCGTCGGCCGCGCGCCGGACCCCGCGCCGCCGCCCCCGCGCCCGCTCCTGAACGCCCCGCGCGCCCCGGGTCCGCACGGGGCCGCCCCGGACGTCGTCACCTCTCGGTAGGCTCGTCGCGAGAGCAGGAGCACGAGATCGAGGGGGACCGGCCCAGGTGTCCGAGGCAGTCGAACAGGTCAGCGCCGTCCTACAGGGCATGCAGGCCCCGCCCTCCCTGGCGCCGCGGCTGGTGGCCGCGCTGGGCCCGGCGGCCGCGTCGGAGCTGGCCGCCGACCCGTGGCTGCTGCTGCGGCTGCCGCAGGTGACCGCGGAGCAGGCCGACTACTGCGCCCGCCGCGCCCTGGGCGAGGCCGCCCGCCCCGACGACCCGCGCCGCCTGGCCGCCCTGACCGCGCACACGCTGCGCACCGCCGCCGCCCGCGGGCACACCGCGGTGGAGGAGAAGCGGCTGGCCTCGCTGGTGGGCCGCCTGGGCGTCCCGGCCCCGGCCCGCGCTCTGGAGGCCGCCGTGGAGGCGGGCGCCTCGGCGGTGTTCGAGAGCACCGACGACTCCGACGACGACTTCGACTTCGAGGAGGGCGGGGTCCCGGACCTGCCCGAGCCCGAGCGGTTCCACGCCCTGCCCGACCTGGGCGAGGCCGAGCAGCGGCTGGGCGGGCACCTGGTGCGCCTCATCTCCGCCAACGACCCCGTCATGGACTCGGCCACCGCCGCCGAGACCGTCGACGCCGCCTGCGACAAGGGCGGGTTCACCGTCACCGAGCACACCCGCGCCGCGCTGGTCACGGTCGCCCTGCGGCCGGTGACGGTGCTCTGGCACGGCCCGGGGGACTCCGCCGAGACCGCGCGCGCCCTGCTGTGCCTGGCCGCGATCGCCGAGGACAGCCGGGTGGGGATCACCGTGGTGGCGCCCACCGCGCAGACGGCCGCCGCCGTGGCCGCCGACCTGGCCGCGGTGGCCCAGGGCGACCCGGGGGTGCGCGTGCTCTCCCTGGCCGCCGCGCTGCGGCAGGGCCCCATCCCGTCGGGCCTGGTGGTGCTGTGCGAGTCGATGGCGGTGGGCACCGCCCGCGCCGCCGACCTGGCCGCCGCCTGCGCCGACGGCGCGCACCTGGTGCTGCTCGCCGACCCGAGGCAGGCCCCGTCGGCCACCCCGGGCCGGGTCGCCGAGGACATCGTGCGCTCGCGCACCGCCCACACCGCCGAGATCGCCGGCCCCGAGGACGACGGGGCCCCGGGGCCCATCGCCGCCCTGGCGCTGGCCGTGTCCGAGGGCGAGGTCCCCGAGGTGGACGCCCCCGGCCGCGAGGTGGTGCGGGTCCCCGCCGCCACGGCGGAGGAGGCCGCCCACCGGGTCGTGCAGCTGGTCACCGACTCCATTCCGCGCGCGCTGGGCATCCCCGCCGGGGAGGTTCGGGTGGTCACCGCCCGCGAGGACGGCCCCGCCGGGGCCCGCGCGCTCAACGCCGCCTGCAAGGAGCGGCTGAACCCGGGCCCCGGCGCCCTGGGCGGGTTCGACCCCGGCGACGCGGTGCTGCTGGTGGCCGCGGGGCCCGGGTACGGCCCGGGCGACACCGGTGTCCTGCGCGGCCCCGTCGAGGGCGGCGTGGAGGTGGAGCTGGCCGACGGCGCGAAGGTCACCGTCGGCGACCCGGCGGCGCTGCGCCCGGGGTGGGCGCTCACCGTGGGCGCCGCCCACGGCGGCCGCTGGCCCGCCGTGGTGGGCGTGTTCCCGCCCGACGTGCCCGTGTCGCGGCCCCGGGTGTACACCGTGCTGACCCGCGCCCTGCGCCACGTGTCCCTGGTGGACGCCACCGGCGGCGGGCTGGAGACCGGGGTGCGCGAGACCCTGGCCCCCGACCGCGTCACCCGGCTGGTCCAGATCCTGCGCGAGGGCTGACCCGGGCGGGGTCAGCCCAGGACGCGCTGGACCTCCAGCATGCGCTCCACCACGCGGAACCCGAGGCGGTCGTTGACCGCCCGCATCGGGGCGTTGTCGGGGTCGACCCAGGTGCGGACCACCTTCGCGTCGGGGAACTCCCGGGCCAGCACCTCGAGGTTGCGGCGCTTGAGCGCGATGCCCAGACCGTGGCCGCGGTGGGCGCGCATGACCAGGGTGTCGTCCTGGTAGACCTCGCCCCCGCCCTCGGCGGGGACGAGCAGGAGGCTGTACCCGGCCCACTCCCCCGCCGCCGTGCGGGCGACGGACACGACGGCGGTGTACCCCTGGTCGACCCGGCGCGCGTCCTCCGCCCGGAGGCGCTCGGGGTCCCACACCTCCGGTTCGGTGTCCAGGTCGCCCGTGGGCACGTCGCGCTCCATGGCCGTGCGCATCCGCGCGTAGGCCTCCAGGTGCTCCTCCGGGCAGGGGCCGGTCCAGGTGTGCAGCCGGTGGCCGGCGGGCGCCCCGGGCGGCGCGGCCATCCTCTCCGGCGGCACCGGAAGGTCGAGGACCAGGTAGTCCTCCTCGTGCACCGTGGCGAACCCGTGGGCCCGGGCGAACCGGGCGCCGGGCCAGTCGTCGGGGGTGTGCCCGCCGGGCACGTAGACCTCTCCGGTGGCGGTGGTGCGGCCCTCCTCGGCCATGGCCTCCAGGGCCAGGCCCGCCAGGCGCGCTCCCAGGCCCCGGCCCCGGCGCTCGGGGACCACCGACACGTCCACCTCGGCCAGGTGCCGGTTCTCCCGGTCGGGCAGGTCCACCATGAGCGTTCCGACGGTGCGGCCGTCCTCCACCGCCGCGTACAGCCGGTGGTGCCGGTCGTCCCGGGGGGCGAGCATCCCCCTGAGGTCGGTGTAGCCCATGACGGCGGCCTCCGGCCGCCCGTGCGTCGCCGCCTCCACCAGGGCGGTGTGCCAGGCCCGCAGGGCGGACTCGTCGGCGGGGTCGATCGGGGTGATCATCGAAGGGTGTCCTCTCGTCCGGTCGATGGTACGGCCAGGGGTTCGCCGAACCCGCGCAGCCGCGAAGACGCCATGGCGGTCAGCGCCGCGACCAGGCCCAGGAGGCCCGCGGCGGCCAGGAAGAGGGCCGTGGCACCGGTCTTCCCGGTCCCCAGCAGCTCCGCCGGAGCTCCGCCCGCGTCCGCGAACAACGGTGTCAGTACGTGGTCCACGACGGGGCCGGCGACGAGCAGTCCCAGCGGCAGGGACGACTGCGCCAGCAGGCGGCGGGCCCCGAAGACCCGGCCCTGCGACTCCTCCGGGACACGGGACTGCCAGATCGCCTGGTAGGCGGAGTTGACCGCGGGGAGCACCGCCCCGGCCGCCAGCGCCGAGGCGATCCACAGCCAGGGGGTCCACGCCAGCCCCGTCAGGAGGGGGCCGGCGGCCGAACCGGCGGCCATGCCGGCCAGCACGAGCGTCATCCGGCGGACCCGGTCCCCCAGCGCGCTCACGGCCAGGGCCCCTAGGACGCCGCCCACACCGCCCGCGGCCAGGACCACGCCCAGGACGGTGTGGTCGTCCCCGCTGCGCAGCATGATGAGCGGGGTGGTCAGGGCGTAGGAGACCGCCCCGGAGAAGTTGAGCACGAAGAACAGGCAGAGCAGGACCGCCAGGGGGCGGCTGCGGGCGATGTAGGAGAAGCCGAACGCCAGGTCCGCGCGGAGGGCGGCCCACGAGCGCCGCTCCCGTATCTCCTCCCCGGCGGGGGCCGGGCGCGGGGTGGGCGTCGCCAGCAGGGCCGCCGCCGCGAACAGGAACGTCGCCAGGTCCAGGACCAGGACCACCGAAAGGTCGGTCGCCGCCAGCAGCACACCGCCCAGGGCCGGGGCGAGGATCTCAGCCCCGGGGTCGGCCAGGGAGACCATGCCGTTGGCGCGGACCAGCCGCTCCTGCTCCACCAGGAGCGGGATCAGCGCCATGTAGGCCACCAGGTGCAGGGACTCCATGACCCCCTCGACCACGGCGATGACGTACAGGTGCCAGATCTCCAGGTTCCCCGTGAGGTACAGCGTCAGGACGGTGGCCGACGTGACGGCGAGGGCGCCGTCGCCGATCAGGACGGCGGCCCGCGGGCCGATCCGGTCCACGAGCACGCCCGCCACCGGCGCCACGGCCAGCCCGGGCGCCAGGGACAGCAGGGTCAGCAGCGCGAACAGCGTCGCCGAGCCGGACTCGCCCCACACCCACAGGGTGACGGCGAACCAGGCCGTGCCCGATCCGATCGCGGAGAGGAACTGTCCCGACCACACCAGGGAGAAGCGTCGCATACCGCCCTAGACCGCCTCGTCGGGCAGGCCGCCGGCGCGGTGCGGCAGCGGGGGGATGGTCACCAGGGTGTAGCGCTCCTCGGAGGCGACCGGGTCGACCCAGTGCCAGGCCTGCGGGTCGTGGGCGATGAAGGTGCCCGCGCGGTCGGGGACGAACACCATGGTCCCGGCGTCGTGCTGGGCGTTGAGCCCGTCCGTCTCCGAGGTGGTGAGCATGTACAGGCCCTGCTGCAGCGAGTCCCGGTGCGGCAGCACGTAGTCCCCGCGGTCGTACCTGTTGACCTGTACGTAGTAGTCGGCCATCGGCGTCCCTTCCGGGGTGATGGCCGCGAAGATCGCCGCCCGGAGGTCGTCGGGCATCCGCGCCGACTGGAGGACGTGGTAGCGGTCGTCGTCCTCGTACTCGGAGTCCCGGTAGGGGTCGAAGGGGTCGGCTTCCGGGGGCCGCGGCGGGGCCGCGGGGTCGGGGTGGTCGGCGAACAGGTGCCGGTAGCGGCGGGCGAGGGCGACGATCCCCCCGCAGTCGGCGACCACGTCGGGGATCACGGTCAACGGCTTCATCGCACTCCCATCAGAACGCTGTACCGGGGCGCACCGCGCACCGGGCTCACCCACGTCCACGCCCCCGGCGGCAGGAGCAGTCCCGTGCCCGCCCGGTCCGGCAGGCGCTCGAAGCGCTCGCCCGTCCAGGCGGTGACCCCGTCGGTGTCGGAGTCCGCCAGGGGGAAGGTGAGGGCCCACGCCCCGGCCACGGTGTCGCCGACCCGGCGCGGCAGGGTGAAGTCGCCGACGTCGTGGCGGTGGACGCGGAGGGTCTCGGGGTCGGGAGTGACCGGCAGGCGGGCGGCGGCCGCGACCAGGCGCTCGCGCAGCCCCGGGTCGTCGACCGGCGCGTCGGTGTACCGGGAGCGGGCGCCGGTGAGGTCCTCCGGGGCCGTGGGCACCGTGCCCGCCAGGACCGCCCGCACCTCCTCCAGCAGGGTGGGGGCGACAGGGACGTCCGTCGTCCCGCCGGTGAGGGTCATCGCGTTCTCCTTCACTCCAGGTCGGTCAGGTCCACGGGGACGGCGTCGGGGTGGGCCCGGCGCAGGGAGTCGGCGTCGGGGTGTGCGGCCACCTCCAGCAGCAGTTCCAGTACCGCGGCGCGCCCCCAGCCCGCCCGGGCGCCCATGGCCACCTTGAACAGCCCCCGCCCCTCCTTCAGGGACGGGACGATGCACTCGAAGCGGTGGGCGCGGAACCCGAAGCTCGACCCGTGCGAGAAGGGCAGCCCCCGGCGGTGCGCCTCGGAGCGCAGCACGCCGAGCAGGAGCCCGTGGTGGTCGAGCCGGTCCTCACGCAGGTGGCACACGACGAAGGGGGCCTGGGCCCACGGCGCGCCCGCCCCGGAGGACAGCGCGGGGTGGGCGATCCGGGAGAAGAGCCGCCCCTCCCCCGCCGCGTCGGCGAGCAGCCGGGCGGCCAGGGCGTTGTTGCGCAGGACGGCGCGGGCGTGGTCGAGGGCGGCCGCCCGGTCCAGGACGAACGGGGCGCTGAGCACGGAGAGGGCCTCCAGGGAGAGCCCGGTCCCGGTGACGGTGCGCATCTTGCGCAGGTAGGCGGCCAGGTCGCCGGCCGGCGGCAGCACCGGATCGTCCCGGCGGGAGTACAGGGAGGCGACGCCCAGGTTTCCCAGTTCGAGCCCGCGCTGGTCGAGTTTGAGGCCGGAGCGGACCTCGACCACCAGGACGCCCGGGTCGCCGACCGCCTCGACGAACCGCTCCATCGGCCAGAGCGGTGAGACGAGGGTGGAGTCCACCACGACCAGACCGGGGCCGCCGCTCGGGCGGGCCCGCCAGGCGGACAGGAGCGCGGGCAGGTCCAGCGCCTCCAGCTCCCACTCGTAGCGGACGGGCTCGATGAGCAGGACGTCCACCCCGCCGGCGGCGAGTGCCGCGCGCAGCTCCTCCTGGGTGGCGGCGCGGCGCCGGCGCAGGCCGTCGTCGCCGAGCAGGTCGAGCAGCACCCCGGTCTCGTAGTAGGCGCCCCACATGAGGAGGTTCAGCGGGCGGTCCGAGGTCGGCCGGGTGAGGCCCCGGTAGCCCTGGAGGACCCCGGCGATGGCGGCCATACCGCTGGAGTGGACGACGTGGGCGGCGTCGTGGCGGGGAAGGCTTCCGTCCTGGGCCGCGAGGCGGTCCTCCAGCGCGTGGCACTCGATGTTGCGCTCGTAGCTGTGCGTGGAGGGGCGGCCGAACGGCAGGGCCGTCGGGGTGCCCAGGGGCGGGGACTTGTACAGCGGGTCGGTGAAGCCGTGGGCGTGGCGGAGCCACAGCGCGCGCAGCCCCGCCTCCGCCCGGTCCAGCGCCGCCTCGGCCTCGGGGCCCCGGTGCCCGGCCAGGGCGGCGACGCCGGCGCGCCACTGCGCCACCGGTTCCTCCCGGCTCCCGTCCCCGGCCGGGGGGAAGAGCGTGTCGGCGAGGGCCAGCAGGGCCGCGACCTCCGGGTCCCCGTGCTCCCGCGCGGTACCCGCGCCGCCGACGGCCTCCGTCGTCCCGGTCATGTGCTCCACCCCTCCCCGGTGCCCACCACGTCCTCGCGCGGTGGTCCCCAGCCGTGCAGGTCGCGCGCCATCGCGGCGGTGTAGGCCCCGGCCGCGTTGAACACGAGCCGGTCGCCGGGCCTGGGGTCGGCCAGCGCGACCTCCCGGGCCAGTACGTCGTTCTCGTAGCAGGTCACCCCGCCGACCAGGTAGGGGCCGGCCGGGCCGGGCCGTTCGGGCAGGCGGGCCACCACCCGGGGGTCCCCCCAGGTGAAGAGGTTCCAGCCCGAGGCGTCGGCCACGGCGTACCCCGGGCCGCCGGGGAACCGCCCGACGGAGCGCAGGGAGACCACGAGGTAGCCGGCCAGCGCGGTGGTCAGCATGCCGGGTTCGACGATGACCCGTACGGGGGTCCCGGCGAGCCGCGCGGCGACGCGTTTCCACGCCTGCCGGGCCCGGTCCCGGTCGGTGTACAGGGCGGTGAGCCCGCCGCCCAGGTTGAGTTCGCGGACGTCGGGGAAGACGCGCAGACAGGCGAGCAGCGCCGAGGCCAGCAGCTCGGCCCGGTCAGGCGTGGCGATCTCGCCGCTGTGGACGTGCAGGCGCACGACGCGCGCCCCTGCGTCCGCCAGGGTCCGGTGCAGTTCGCGGTCGGCGGGGTCGACGCCGAACCGGCTCGCGCGGCGGCCGGCGGTGCGGTCCTGTTCGGCCATCGGGACGCGCAGGCGCAGTCCGACCTCGGCCGGGGCGGGCCGGGCGGCGAGCAGTGCGCGGAGCTGGTCGACGTTGTCGGCGTCGACCAGTGCTCCGCGGGCCGCCATGTCCGCCAGTTCGGCGCCGGTCAGGCCCGGGCCGGTGGCGCTGATCGGGTCCATGCCCGCGTCCCGGGCGGCCCGCCATTCCGCCGGCGAGGCGACGTCGGCGCCCACGCCCAGTCCGGCCAGGTGGCGCAGCAGCGGCGGGAAGCGGTTGGCCTTGAGGGCGAGGAGCAGGACCGGGTCGGGGAGCACGGACAGGTCCTCGCGCAGTCCCCGGACGGTGGCGGTGACCGCGTCCAGGTCGTACAGGAGGGCGGGGGTGTCGGTGGTGCGGGCGGCGCGCAGGACCGCCTCGCCCGGGCCGGGCGGCACGATCGTCACGCGTCCCCTCCCCGGGCTCCGACGGCGGCGTCGAGGGCGCGCAGCAGCAGGTCCGCGACGATCAGCCCATCGGTCTCCCCCTCCTGCGGCAGGAACTCCACCACGTCGATCCCGACGATGCGCCGCGACGAGCACAGGCCGACCAGGAGTCCGGTCAGCTCCGCGTGGGTGAAGCCGCCGGGCAGGGGGGTGCCGGTGGCGGAGAGCACCGACGGGTCCAGGGCGTCCACGTCGACGGTCAGGTGGTAGGGCAGGTCCTCGGGGAGCTCGGCGAGGATGTCGGCGAGCGGGGTGCGCACGGCCGAGGTGCCGGGCCAGCGGCGCAGGGTGTCGTCGGGCAGCGCGGGCGGGTCCTCCAGCTGGCGGATGCCGAACTGGGCGAGGCGGGGCACCCGGGGGTCGCCCACCACCCAGTCCATGACGTTGCCGTGGTGGCAGTGGAGTTCCGCGTCGTCCGTGCGCGGGCGGGCGTAATCGCCGTGCGCGTCGATGTGCAGCACCCCGAGGGAGCCGTGCGCCCGGGCCAGGCCCCGCACCACGGGCAGGGTGATCGAGTGGTCGCCGCCCAGGACGACGGGGAGGCGGCCGTGCTCGGCGAGGCGGCGGACGACGTCCTCCAGGGCGGACCACGTGGGACCGGTGGAACGGTGGACCGCGGCCGTCACGTCGCCGATGTCGGCCAGCCGGACCCCGGCCAGCACGCGCCGTCCGGTCACCGGGTCCACGGCCCCGGGCGGCCCGTCGGCGGTGTCGCGGTAGCGGAACAGGGCTCCGCCGGTGCGCCGCAGTCCGGCGGGGCCGAAACGGCTCCCCGGGCGGTGGGAGGCGCCCAGGTCGTAGGGCATCCCGGCGAAGACGACGTCGCAGGCGTCGCCGCGCAGCGCCTCGGCCAGGCTCAGGACCGGGGCTCCGAACATCCCGCCGCGACCGCCGGGGGTGGGCACCCCGTCCGGGTCGTGCCTGCGCAGGAGACCGCGCTCCCCCAGGGCCCCGACCAGGGCCCGCAGGCGCGGCCGGTCGGCCCCGTCGCGGACGGGCAGGCTGGCGGGGGTGCGGGGGACGGCGAAGGCGGCCAGCAGGTCGGCGGTGGCGGGGCCGACCTCCACCTCCCACCCCTCGCGGGTGTGCCACACGGTGGTGCGGCCGTTCCGTGCCCCCCGCAGGGCCAGCAGGGGGTCGGTGACGAGCAGGGTGTCGTCGCCGTAGGGGGCGTCCTCGTCCGGACCGGTCGCGGCGTCGTTCACCGGGCGGCCCCGGCGGTGGCCGGCAGGGCGTCGGCCGCGGTCATCCGTTCGCCGTCGAAGAGGTGTTCGCGCGGCGGTGGGATGCGGTTGAACCACCGGGCGTTGGTCATGGTGTAGGCGCCGGTGGCGGTGACGACCAGGCGGTCGCCGCGGCGGCAGTGGGGCACCTCCAGGGCGGTGCGGGCCGCGCCGGGGACGGCGCCGAAGAAGTCGTTCTCGTAGAGGGTGCAGCCGGCCAGCAGCGCGGGTCCGGTGGGCGGGGCCCCGTGCAGGGCCAGGACCTGGGGCCGGTTGTGCCAGGGGGCGAGGTTCCAGGCGGAGGCGTCCAGGGTGACGACGCGGGTGCCGAACACCGGGTGGTGCTCCTCCACCGACCGCACCCGGGTGACGAGGTAGCCGTAGGGGGTGAGCAGCGCGCCGCCGGGCTCGAAGCGCAGGGCGACCGGGCGGCCGGTGCGCTCCCGCCAGTCGGCGACCTGGGAGGCGGCGTCGGTGAGGGCGGCGACGGCCTGTGCCCGGTCCCGGTACAGGTGGAAGAACCCGCCGCCGAGGTCGATGACGCGCACCTCGGGCAGGTGCTCCGCCACGGTGAGCAGGTAGCGGACCTTGTACCGCAGGGAGGCGGGGGTCATCTGCCCGGTGTGGACGTGCAGGCGGGTGACCCGCAGCCGGTGGCGCTCCAGGACCTCTCCCAGGCCGGGATCGGCGGGGGCGACGCCGAAGCGGCTGTCCCCGGCGAAGGTGGCCGTGTCCTCCAGGGAACGCGGCAGGGTGACGCGCACGCGCAGCCCCACCTCGGTGCCGGGGCGCCGGCCGCCGTAGTCGTCGAGCTGGTCGAGCGAGTCGCAGTCCAAGGTGATCCCGTGTCCGGCCAGGAGGTCGAAGTCGGCGCCGGCAAAGACCGGGCCCGTGGCGGAGACCTCGGTGAACCCGGCGGCCAGCGCCAGGTCGAGTTCGCCGGGCGAGGCGATGTCGCAGCCCAGGCCGAGGGCTGCCATCTCGCGGAGCAGGGCGGGGGTGTGGCAGGCCTTGAGGGCGAGGTTGAGCCGGGCGTCCGGGATCAGGGCGATGTCCCGTGCCATGGCGCGCACGCCCGCGCGGATGCCGGGCAGGTCGTAGACCAGCGCCGGGGTGGGCAGGTCCTCGGCGAGCGCGAAGAGGAGCTCGCTCGGCGGGGTGAACAGGGGGGCTGGAGGCATCGTCGGTCCTTCACCGGTGGAGGGACCCGCCGGGCCGGCGGCGCCGGCCCGGCGGGCGTGTTCCCTGGGACTCGGGGAGGGTCGGCTAGTTGGACCGCGGGCGGCTGCCGCCGAGGGTGCCGAGGTCCATGGTGATCTCGCGGACGTCGGAGCCGCCGATCTCACGGATGGACTCGTCGGCGGCCTGCTCGGTCCAGGCGTCGCCGGTGAAGGCGGCGTCGAACTCCTCCTCGAGTTCGGCGAGCCTCGTCTGCAGAGTGGGCATGGTTCGTCCTTTCGCCTAGGGGCGGGAATGCGGACGCACACCACCTCATGGCGCCTTACCGGTGGGCGGCGTCGAACGCGGTGCCCACTCTAGGAATGGCCCATCGCGAAAACAATGCGGTGGCCGATTGCGGACTTGAACGGAACCGGGGATCAGATGAAAAAATCCTAAACCATCTCATGAGATATCCCTGCAAAACACATGAAACCGCCCTGACATGCACTTATAAACTCAGTTCGATCATAGAGCGCGACTCCAACACCGGAGAAAAGGGGCTTCATACCACAGAACGAATGGCCGGGACACCCCCGTTTTCGCGAAATGGAACGGGGCATGGGCGGGTAATCACCCGATCCCTCCCCGTTTTCCGGAGGCCCGGAACGGGATTTCCTTCTCAACCTACCGGGAAGGTCACCAACCCGCGGGAAGAACGGGAACGGCCCGGGCGGGGCGCCGGGTCAGCCCCGGGGGAGGTTCTCCTCGATGAGCGCGACGATCGCCGGGTCGTCGGGCACGGTCGAGGGCCGGAAGCGGTGTACCGCGCCGTCGGGCAGGACCAGGAACTTCTCGAAGTTCCACTTGACCCGCCCCGCGTCGCCCCCGGCGTCCGGGGTGCGGGTGAGCTCGGCGTACAGGGGGTGCCTCCCCCTGCCGTTCACCTTGACCTTGCTCATCATCGGGAAGGTCACGCCCCAGGTCATGGAGCAGTACTCGGCGATCCTGTCCTCGCCGCCGAACTCCTGGAGGAACTGGTTGCTGGGGAAGCCCAGCACCGTGAACCCGCGGTCGCCGTAGGTCTTCTGCAGCTCCTCCAGCGCGCCGTACTGCGGGGTGAGCCCGCAGCGGGAGGCCACGTTCACCACCAGGCGGACCTTGTCCGCCCACTCCCCGAAGGTCGTCTCGCGCCCGTCGATCAGCGTCACCGGGATCTCGTTCAACTCCGCCATGGTCCACACCCCTCGTCACCGTGCCTGCGCGCCGGACTCCAGAGTGCCAGAGCCGTGCGGCGCGCTCTCACCGGTCTCTCACCCGGACGGCGTAACCTGCCGCACGGCGGCGGGCGAAGACGGGAGCAGTCGATGGCGCATTCCCCTGCCGGGGCCGAGGGGCCCCGGGTCCTCATCGTGGAGGACGAACCCAACATCCTGGAGCTGCTCACGGCGTCCCTGGAGCTGAGCGGCTTCACCACGCGGGGCGCGCCCGACGCCGAGGGCGCGCTGGCGGCCCTGTCCGGGTTCGCGCCCGACATCGCGCTGGTGGACGTGACCCTGCCCGGACGCAGCGGCCTGGACCTGGTCGGGGACCTGCGGGCCCGGGTCCCCGGGCTGCCGCTGCTGTTCCTGACCGCGCGGGACACGGTCGGGGACCGGATCTCGGGTCTGCGGGCGGGGGCCGACGACTACATCACCAAGCCGTTCAGCCTGGAGGAGGTCGTCCTGCGGCTGCGGGCGGTGCTGCGCCGGTCGGGCGCCGAGGCGGCCGGGGAGCCGCTGCGCTACGGCGACCTGGAGCTGGACGAGGACGCCCACGAGGTGCGGCGCGGCGGGGTGCCGATCGACCTGTCCCCCACCGAGTTCGCGCTGCTGCGCTACCTGCTGGCCAACGCGGGCCGGGTGCTGACCAAGACGCAGATCCTGGACCGGGTGTGGGGCGGCCAGAGCGACGACGTGCGGGTGGTGGAGACCTACATCAGCTACCTGAGGCGCAAGATCGACCGGGACCGGCCGCCGCTGATCCGGACGGTGCGCGGGGTCGGCTACGGGCTCCGCCCGCCCCGGGCCGAACGGTGAGGCGGCCGCGGTCGCTGCGCGGCGGGATCACGCTGGCGGTGCTGGCCCTGGTCGCCCTGGGGCTGGTGGTGTCGGGGGCCGCCGGGGTCCTGCTGCTGCACCGGGCACTCGTCCAGGAGGTGGACCACCGCCTGCGCGGGCTGGCCGCCGCCGAGGCGCCCCCGCGCTCCGATGGGTTCCCGCCGGAGGAGGCCGGGCACCGGCCGCCGCCGCTGCCCACCGACCTGCGGTCGCTGTCGGTGTCCGCCGACGGCGAGGTGACACGGAGCAGCGGGCAGAGCTCCGGGGACGAGGGGCTGCCCGACGTGTCCGTGGTGGGCGCCGAGGGGCTGCGCGAGCGCGCGGGCGTCCCCTTCACACTGCCCGACACCGGCGGCGGGGACGACTGGCGGGTGCTGGCCACCGCGCGGGAGGACGGCGGCGCGGCGGTGGTGGCGCAGTCGCTCGGCGGCGTCGGCACCACCGTGCGCACCCTGGTGCTCATCGAGGTGTCGGTCGGCGCGGTCATCCTGGCCGCACTGGGGGCCGGCGCGACCGCGGTGGTGCACCGCAGGCTGCGGCCTCTGCGGGAGATGGAGGAGACCGCCCGGGCGATCGCCGGGGGCGACCTGGACCGGCGGGTGCCCCGCGACGGCGCGGCCGCGGAGGTGGACCGGGTGGGCGAGGCGCTGAACACGATGCTGGGCGAGCTGTCCCGGGCGCTGGCCGAGCGCGACCGGTCGGCGGCCACCACCCGGCGGTTCGTCGCGGACGCCTCCCACGAGCTGCGCACACCGCTGTCGTCGATCCGGGGGTTCGCCGAGCTGTACCGCCAGGGGCGCGACCGGGGTGTGGTGGCCGGGGACGAGCGCGGCGACGGCTGGGTGGCGCGGATCGAGGGCGAGGCCGAGCGGATGGGCTCGCTGGTGGACGACCTCCTGGTGCTGTCCCGGTTCGACGAGGAGCCCGCCCTGGAACGGGCCGACGTGGAGCTGGGGGCGATCGCCCGGGAGGTCGCCGCGGCCGTGTCGGCCCGGGCGCCCCGGGCGTCGGTGCGGGTCGAGGCGGCCGCGCCGGTACGGGCCGTGGGCGATCCGGGCAGGCTGCGCCAGGTGCTGGAGAACCTGGTGGGCAACGCGGTCGCCCATACCCCGGAGGGGACGCCGGTGCTGGTGCGGGTGGACCGGGGACCGGTGCCGGAGGGCGGCGCCCCGGCGCGGGCCGGGGGGCTGCCGCCGGAGGTGGCCGAGGTGGCGGTCGTGACCGTCGCCGACGAGGGGCCGGGGATCGCCGCGGCGGACCTGCCGTTCGTGTTCGACCGGTTCTACCGGGCGCCGGGGCCGCGCGGACCGGGCGCCGGACTGGGGCTGGCGATCGTGGCGGCCCTGGTGGGGGCGCACCAGGGGGTGGTGACGGCGGACTCCGGGCCGGAGGGCGGCACGGTGTTCACGGTGCTGCTGCCGCTGGGATGAGGCCCCGGTGCCGGCGGGTGCGCCTTCGCCGGTGGGAGGGCGGGTGCGGACCGGGGTTGGAATCGGGTGAGAGGGGTCCGGGCGCGGTCAGCCGGTGTACTGGCGGCACTCCCCGGTGAAGACCGCGTCGATCTCGGCGCGCAGGACGGCCAGGGCGCGGTCCCGCTCGCCGGGGTCGCGGTACAGGGCGGTCGCCAGGCCCTCGGTCGCGGCGGCCAGGCGGGCGGCGGCCAGGGCGGGGTCGGCGGCGGGGTCGACCTCGCCGCACTCGAAGCCGTTGGTGACCGCGCGGGCGATCTCGGCGCGCATGGTGGCGGCGGTGCGGGCGTCCACCTCGGCCAGGCGGGGGTTCTCCAGGGCGCGGCCCGCGAAGGTACGGGTGACGCGGAACTCGGCCCGGCGGCGCCCGTCCAGGGGCAGGTACTCGGCCAGGGCTGCGGCCAGGACGTCGGCGATGGAGCGCTCGTGCCGGACGCCCCCCGCGATCACGTCCGCGACCCGGGCGGCGACGGCGGCGCCCACCCGCTCGAAGGCGTGCAGGAGCATGTCGTCCTTGGCCGGGAAGTAGTGCTGGACCAGGCCGACGGAGATGCCCGCACGGTCGGCGGTGCGGGCGACGGTGACCGCCGCCAGGCCGCCGGAGGCGATGAGGTCGGTCACGGCGTCCGCGATCTGGGCACGGCGCTGGTCGTGGTCTGCGGTTCGTGGCACGGGTTGACCGTATCAGCATACGGCTATAACAATATGCTCATACGGTTATCGAAAGGACGCCGATGCGCCTCCCCCTCGCCCTGCTGCTCACACTGACCCCCCTTCCACCCGCCGAGGCCGCGGACACCGGGGCCATGGACGCCCGCGCCGAGGCGCACGCCGCCGCGGTCGGCGTCCCCGGGCTGGCCTACGCCGTGGTCGGACCCGGGGGCGTGGAGCACGCCTTCCACACCGGCGTCGACGGCGCCGGGGAACCGGTGGACGCCGATACCGCCTTCCTGTGGGGGTCGGTCGCCAAACCCGTCACGGCCACCGCCGCCCTCGTCCTGGCCGAGGAGGGGAGGCTGGACCCCGACGCGCCGGTGGGCGACCACCTGCCCGCCTTCGAGGGGCGCGACATCACCGTCCGCCACCTGATGACGCACACCTCCGGGATCCCCGAACGCGCCGCCTTCGCGGTGGCGGACCACTACGGGCCGGACGCGATGGGCCTCGACGAGCGGGTGGAGCACCTGGCCGGGGTCGCGGCCGCGGAGCCCGGCACGCACGCCTACTCCAGCGCCAACCACCTGCTGCTCGGCGCCGTGATCGAGGAGGTCACCGGGGACCTGCACGGCCACCTGCGGGAGGCGGTGCTGGAGCCCGCCGGGATGGACGGCGCGTTCACCGACGCGGAGGAGGCCCGGGCCGCCGGGCTCACCCCCGGCCACCGCTTCCTGTGGGGCGCGCCGGTGGCGGGCGCCGACGCCGGGAAGGTGGACGACGAGGGCGTCGCCTTCGGCTACCTCGGCGGGACACTGGACGACCTCGCCGCGTTCGCCCGCCTCCAGCTGGACCCCGATCCGCCGCTGCTGGACGCGCAGACCCTGGCGGGGATGCGCGAGGGCGTCGTCCCGGTGCCCGGGTCGGCGCAGACCTACGGGCTGAGCTGGCGGGAGACCGAGCTGTCGGGCACCGGGGAGCCGGTCGTGTTCCACGGCGGGGCCACCCCGGGGTACGCCGCGATCGTGGTGCTGCTGCCCGAACGCGACCGTGCGGTGGTGGCCGCCCAGAACGCCTACGCGATCGCCGCCGACGGGGAGATCCAGCGGATCGCCTTCGACCTGGCCCGGATGCTCTCGGGCACCCCGGTGGAGGAGCCCGCCGCCGCGTGGATCCCCCCGGCCGCGGCCTGGGGCGCGACCGCCGCGGCCCTGGGGCTGGGCGCGGCGGCCGTGCGGCCGGGCCGGGGCCGGACCCGCACCGCCCTGGGCGCCGTCGGCGTGCTCGCCGCCGTCGCCTCGGCCGCGCTGCTCTCCTACCTCGGGCCGCGCAGCTCGCTGCTGTGGATCCCCGACCTCACCCTGGCCGTGGCGGCCGGGGGCCTGCTGGGCGCGGTCCTGGCCGTGCGGGGCCTGGCGCCCCTCCTGCGGGGCGGGGTCAGACCCGGTCCAGGAAGCCGCCGTCCACGACGAGGTTCTGGCCGGTGACGAAGGCCGCCGCCGGCGACGCGAGGAAGGCGACCGCGCGGGCCACCTCCTCCGGGCGGCCCAGCCGCCCGAAGGGGATGCGCGAGCGGATGCCCTCGTAGAAGTCCGGGTCCTCCTCCCGGCGGCGGGCCCAGCCGCCGCCGGGGAACTCGATCGGCCCCGGCGAGACGGTGTTGACCCGCACCCTCTGCGGCGCCCAGGCGCGGGCCAGGGAGGAGGCGTGGTGGTTCAGGGCCGCCTTGACCGCCCCGTAGGAGCGGGCCCCGGCGGGCGGGGTGACGTGCAGCGCCGAGGTGGTGGAGATCAGCACCGCCGCCCCGCCCCGGGCCGAGGCCGCCAGGTGGGGCTCCGCCGCCTCGGTCAGCCGCAGGAACGGTACGAGGTCGGTGTCGAAGGCCCGCTCCCACTGGTCGGGGGTGGGCGCGCTGCCGCCGGAGACGTTGGAGACCAGCACGTCCAGCCCGCCGAGGTCGGCGGCCGCGTCGGCCACGAAGGCGGTCAGCGCGTCGTGGTCGCGGACGTCCAGGGGCAGGGCGTACACCTTGACGCCCTTGGAGCTCAGCTCCCCCGCCGCCTCCGCCAGGGGCACCCCGTCCCGGGCGCACAGCGCCAGGTCGGCGCCCTCGTCCGCGAACACCTCGGCGATGGCCCGGCCGATCCCCCGGCTGGCCCCCGTCACCAAGACCTTGGCGCCCGACAGTCCCAGATCCATGTCCGCGTCCCTCCCTCTGCGACGAGTACGGCCGGCCCCCGGGGAGCGGGGACCGACCGCGTCAACCTAGCAGGGCGCTCAGGCCCCGGTGGAGTGGAACCCGCCGTCCACGTGGACGATCTCGCCGGTGGTGGCCGGGAACCAGTCCGACAGCAGGGCCACGACGGCCTTGGCCGCGGGCTCGGGGTCGCTCACGTCCCAGCCCAGCGGGGCGCGCTCGGGCCAGTGCTTGGCCAGCTCCTCGAACCCGGGGATGCTGCGCGCGGCCATGGTGCTCAGCGGGCCGGCCGAGACCAGGTTCACCCGGATGTTCTGGTCGCCGACGTAGCGGGCCAGGTAGCGGGCGGTGGAGGTGAGCGCGGACTTGGCCACACCCATCCAGTCGTAGATCGGGTAGGAGACGCTGTTGTCGAAGTCCAGCGCCACCACCGAGCCGCCGTTCTTCATGAGCGGCGTCAGCGAGGTGGTCAGCGACTTCAGCGAGAACGTCGAGGTGTGCATCGCGGTGGCCACGTCCGACCACTGCGTGTTGAGGAAGTTGCCGCCCAGGGCGTCCTGCGGGGTGAACCCGATGGAGTGGACGATGCCGTCCAGGCCGTCGACGTGCTCGCTCACACGCGCGGCCAGGGTCCCCAGCTGCTCGTCGTCGGTGACGTCCAGCTCCAGGACCGGCGGCGGCTCGGGCAGGCGCTTGGCGATGCGCTCCACCAGGCTCAGGCGGCCGTAGCCGGTCAGGACGACCGTGGCGCCCTGCTCCTGGGCCAGGCGGGCGACGTGGAAGGCGATGGAGGAGTCGGTGAGCACCCCGGTGACGAGGATGCGCTTACCTTCGAGAAGTCCCATGGTGTCGGGTTGTCCGTCCTGTTTCTGGTCTGCTGTGCGGTGGGCCGGGTCGGCTCAGTGGCCCATGCCCATGCCGCCGTCGACGGGGATGACCGCGCCGCTGATGTAGGCGCCGCCGGGCCCGGCGAGGAAGGACACCGTGCGTGCGATGTCCTCCGTGGTGCCGTAGCGGCCCAGGGGGATGTTCTTCTTGATCTCGGCCTGGCGCTCCTCCGGCAGGGCGCCGGTCATGTCGGTCTCGATGAACCCGGGCGCCACCACGTTGACCGTGATGTTGCGCGAGCCCAGCTCGCGGGCGAGCGAGCGGCCGAAGCCGACGAGCCCGGCCTTGGAGGCGGCGTAGTTGGCCTGGCCGCCGGAGCCGAGCAGGCCCACCACCGAGGAGATGAGGATGATCCGTCCCGAGCGCTTGCGCATCATGCCGCGGACGGCGCGCTTGGCGACGCGGAAGGAACCGGTGAGGTTGGTGTCGAGCACCGACGAGAAGTCGTCCTCGCTCATGAGGGCCAGGAGCTGGTCCTTGGTGATCCCGGCGTTGGCGACGAGGACCTCGACGGGTCCCTGCGCCTCCTCGACCTCCTTGAACGCGGCGTCGACCTGGGCGGAGTCGGTGATGTCGCAGCGCACGCCCAGGAACCCCTCCGGGGGCTCGCCGGACCGGTAGGTCACGGCCACGTCGTCGCCGCCGGCGGCCAGTTCACGGGCGATGGCCAGGCCGATTCCGCGGTTGCCGCCGGTGACCAGTACCGAGCGGGACATAGAGGGCTCCTTGTTCTACCCGCGGCCGCCGGGGCGGCCACGGCACGTGACGGGGTCGGGGATCGCAATGCAGCGTACCGAGGTCGCGGGGGGTGGTCGCAATGCGGCCGGGTACAGGACTCCTCCCCGGCTTCCTGTGGGGTTCCGACATGCCGGACCGGCCGGGGTGAGGCGGGTCACGCCGTCAGGCCCACCCGGCGTCGTGGGCGAGGATGGCCGCCTGGACGCGGTTGGACATGCCGAGCTTGGCGAGGATGCGGCTGACGTGCGCCTTGACGGTGGCCTCCCGCATGCCCAGGGCGCGCCCCGCCTCGGCGTTGGACATGCCCTGGGCGACGGCGACCAGGACGGCGCGCTCGCGTTCGCTCAGCACCTCCAGGCGCCGCTCGGCGCTGGCCCGGCCCTCGGCGGAGTCGGCCGGGGCCGGGGCGGCGAACCGCTCCAGCATGCGCTTGGTGACACTGGGCGAGAGCATGGCGTTGCCCTCGTGCACGGTGCGCACCGCGGCGATGAGGTCGCGCGGCGGGGTGTCCTTGAGCAGGAAGCCGACCGCCCCGGCGCGCAGCGCGCCGTGCACGTACTCGTCCAGGTCGAAGGTGGTGAGCAGCACCACGTGCGGCGGGTCGGGCAGAGCGGCCAGCCGGGCGGCGGCGGTGAGGCCGTCCACGCCGGGCATGCGGATGTCGAGCAGGACCACGTCGGGGGCCAGCTCCTCGGTGAGGCGGATCGCCTCGGCCCCGTCGCCGCCCTCGCCGACCACCTCGATGTCGGGCGCGGAGTCCAGGATCATCCGCAGTCCGGACCGGACCAGTTGTTCGTCGTCGATCAGAACAGTGCGGATCACGGAACGGCCTCCTCGGCGCCTGCGGGTGTGTCGGTCGGCACGATAGCGCGCAACCGCCAGCCGCCGTCCGGGCACACACCGGCGGTGAGGTCCCCGCCCGCCAGCACGACGCGTTCGCGCAGGCCGGTGAGGCCGAACCCGCTGCGCGGCGCGGGCGCCCCGGCCCCGGCCGGGGCCGGGCCGTTGGCGACCTCCACCTCCATCCGGTCCGGGGCCCGGTGCAGGAGCACCGTGACGCGGGCCCCTTGGGCGTGCTTGGCGGCGTTGGTGAGCCCCTCCTGGACGATGCGGTAGACGGTGCGCTGCACGGACCCGGGGACGGGCCGGTCCCCGCCGGTCTCGGTGAGCCCGATCTCCATCCCGGCCGCGCGCCACTCCCGGACCAGGCGGTCCAGGTCGGACAGCACGGGCTGGGGCGCTGTGGGCGCGGCCGCGCCCTCCTCGCGCAGCACGCCGAGGATGCCGCGCAGCTCGGTCAGGGCCTCGCGGCCGGTGGTGCGGATGACCCCGGCGGTCTCGATGGTGCGCGGGTCGTCGGAGGAGACCTCCAGGCCGCCCGCGTGCAGGACCATGAGGCTGACCCGGTGGGCGACCACGTCGTGCATCTCGCGGGCGATGCGGGTGCGCTCGGCGGTGATGGCCTGGTCGGCGAGCAGGTGCTGTTCGCGCTCCAGGCGCTCGGCGCGCTCGTGGAGGCGGTCGATGAGCTGGCGCCGGGTGCCCACCCACAGGCCCATGACCGTGGGGGTGATCAGGAACCCGGTGATGAGGAAGAAGTACCCCAGGAAGACCGCCTGGTAGGAGGCGGTCACGGCCAGGCTCAGCGCGACCAGCCAGGCCACCAGGACACGGCGGTCGGAGAAGTAGACGGCGTAGGAGTACAGGGCGATGGCCGCCGGGACGAAGTTGCCGAACAGCAGCAGGATCACGAGCGCGCTGGCCAGCAGCCACCGCGGGTCGGTGCGGCGCAGCAGCACCATGGCGGCGGCCCACAGCACCGGGGCGCCGTAGAACACGAACCCGGCGAGGAGGGTCGCGAAGGCGTTGACCGGTGCCAGGGAGTTCAGGAGGAACACGAACGTGCCGCCCAGGATCCCGATGCTCCCCGAGGAGCCCGAGGACAGCTGGAACATGGCGCTGAACGGCAGCGGCGCCAGGGCGTAGAACCAGTCGGCGAAGACGAGCCTGCGCTCCCACCACCAGCGGCCGTTGCGCCGGCCCAGGGCGCCCAGCGCCCTGCCCGACTCCTTCACCCACTTCCACATGCTGCGGAGTCTACGGCGGGGCGCCCGGCGGTCCGGCGGGCGCGCGGGCGCGGCGCCGACTCGGGGGAGCACCGCCGCCTTTCGATGTCCTCGCAGTTCAGAGCGGGTGAAAGCGGGCCTCCGTCACCTTCGGTGCCCGGGGGACAACCGACGAAAGTCGGGGGGCCGACAGGACGAAGGGGTCGGTCCGCCCCCGCGCCTCCTTCCTTTGGACGAGGGGGGAAACCGTCCTGGGGGCCGAGGTCCCGGGCTTTTCCCGGACCTAGCGTTGAGATCACCGGCGACGCCGCCGGGCGGGACCCGTCCCGTCCGGTGCGCCCCGGTCCATCGTCACCGCACATCGTCTGGAGCAGTTCCCGTGAACGCACCCGCAGTGGATCCCCTCTCCTCCCCCGTGGCCCCGCCCCCGGTGGTGGTGGCCCGGGGTCTGACCAAGGTCTACGACACCGGGGAGACCCGCGTGCACGCCCTGGACGGGGTCGACGTGGAGTTCCACCGGGGCGCGTTCACCGCGATCATGGGCCCCTCGGGCTCGGGCAAGTCGACCCTCATGCACTGCCTGGCCGGGCTGGACGTGGCCACCTCCGGCAGCGTGCACCTGGGCCGGACGCAGATCACCGGGCTGCGCGACGCCGAGCTGACCCTGCTGCGCCGCGACCGCATCGGGTTCATCTTCCAGTCGTTCAACCTGCTGCCGATGCTCACCGCCGAGCAGAACATCCTGCTGCCCTCCCAGATCGCCAAGCGCAAGGTGGACCGGGAGCGGTTCGACCGCATCATCGGGGTGGTCGGGCTGCGCGAGCGGCTGCACCACCTGCCGGCCAAGCTCTCCGGCGGCCAGCAGCAGCGCGTGGCCGTGGCCCGCGCCCTGCTCAACGCCCCCGAGGTGGTCTACGCCGACGAGCCGACCGGCAACCTGGACTCGCGCTCGGGCGCCGAGGTGCTGGAGTTCCTGCGCGCCTCCGCCAAGGAGCTGCACCAGACCATCGTCATGGTCACCCACGACCCGGTCGCCGCCTCCTACGCCGACCGGGTGGTGTTCCTGCGCGACGGCCGCCTCGTGGACGAGGTGACCGAGCCCACCGCCGAACTGGTCTCCCAGCGGCTGCTCAAGCTGGAAGAGGCCTGATCCGATGCTGCGCACCACACTGGCCGGGCTGCGCCTGCACAAGTCCCGGTACGTCACGACCGTGCTGGCGATCATGCTCGGCGTCATGTTCACCACCGGCACCATGGTCTTCGCCGACACCCTGGAGGCCGGGTACGAGAAGACCGTCATGGGCTCGGCCACCTCGGTCGACGCCATCGCCGTCCCGGCGGAGGGGGGCGAGGAGGAGCCCGCTCCCCTGACTGAGGAGGCCCTGACCGAGATCCGCGCGCTCCCGCAGGTCGCGGGGGCCGACGGCCTGGCGGAGGGGCAGGTCGTCCTGCTCGACTCCGAGGACCGCGCGTCCGGCTTCGTGCCGCCCGCGGCGGTGTCCTTCGGCGAGCACACCCGGTTCTCCGCCGAGGAGGGCGACCTGCCCGCCGGCGGCGACGAGATCGCCCTGGCCGTCTCCACCGCCGAACAGCTCGGGTTCGGGGTCGGCGACACCGTGACCGTCCTCGACCCGGACCAGGAGAAGCGGGAGTTCACCCTCACCGGCCTGGTCGAGTTCGGCGCCGACCCCCGGTACAGCTACAGCGGCGTGGTGGTCTTCGACCACGCGACCCTGGGCGGGATGACCGCGGCCGAGGGGTACGTCGAGATCGACGCCGTGGCCGCCGAGGGCTACACCGACCGGCAGGTCGCCGACGCGGTCGCCGGGGTCCTGGGGGCCGACGCCGAGGTGCTGACCGGCGAGGAGTTCGGGGTGGCCCTGGCCGAGGAGTCCGGCGCCGACACCGCGATGCTGCGCGTCGTGCTGCTGCTGTTCTCCTTCATCGCCATGTTCGTGGCCGGCATCGTCATCTACAACACCTTCGCCATCCTCATCGCCCAGCGCCAGCGCGAGCTGGCCCTGCTGCGGTGCGTGGGCGCCAAGCGCTCCCAGGTGTTCCGGTCCATGCTGGCCGAATCCCTGATCGTGGGCCTGGTCGCGTCCGCCCTGGGGGTCCTGGCGGGCATCGGCATCGGAATGGCCGGGGCCACCTTCGGGGGCCCGCTGCTGGGCATGGACGGAGCCGCGCTCACCGTCACGCCCCTGGCCGTGGCCACCGGCATGGTCCTGGGCACCGTGGTGACCGTGTTCTCCGCCCTGGTCCCCGCCACCCGGGCCACCCGGGTGGCGCCGCTGGCGGCGCTGCGCACCAGCGCCACCGCCGCCGGGCTGGAGAAGGGCACCGGCTGGGTGCGTGTGGTCCTGGGCCTGCTCGCCTTCGCCGCGTCCGCGGCCCTGGTCGCGGTCAGCCAGCTCGCCGGCCCGAACCAGCTGGGCCCGGTCATCGTCACCGGCTCCGCGCTGATCGCGTTCCTGGGGGTGGTGGTCCTGGGGCCGCTGCTGGTGCGCGGGATCGTGAACGTGGTGGGCCTGCCGCTGCGCCGGGTGGGGGTGCCGAGCATGCTGGCGGTGGACAACTCCGTGCGCAACCCGCGCCGGGCCGCCACCGCGATGATCGCGCTGACCGTGGGCGCCACGCTCATCACGGGCTACTCGGTGGTGAGCGCCTCCACGGAGACGACCCTGACCAAGATGCTGGACGAGCAGTTCCCGGTGGACTACCAGATCATGGCCCAGATGGGCACCGAGGCGGTCCCGGCCGCCGAGGACGCCCCCGCCGAGGGGACGGGCGAGGAGGCCGCCCCCGCGGAGGACGCCGCCGCCGAGGGAACCCCCGCCGAAGGGACCCCGACCGAGGGGACCGCCGAGGAGCAGCCGGGGACGGACCCGGCCGCCACGGCGGCGGACTCCGAGGTCGAGGGCCTGGCCCTGCCCCTGGACCCGGGCATCCCGGCCGAGGTGCGGGACGCGCTCGGCGAGCAGGACGAGCTCGAGCGGGTGATCGCCGACCGCAACGTGTACGTGGAGCTCGGCGGGGACCAGAGCATGCCGGTCACCACGTACATCAACGGCCGGATCGGCGTCGACCTGACCGCGGACACCGTCGAGGGCGACCTCACCGACCTCGGCCCCGGCAGGGTCGTGGTGTCCGAGGGCTACGCCGACGGGGCGCGGGTGGGCGACACCTTCACCGTCCCGGGCCTGTGGGGCGCCGACGACCTGGAGCTCGACATCGTCGCGATCACCGAGAACGGGGGCGGCCTGACGGGCGCCACCGTCGACCCGGAGGACTTCGCCGCCGCCTACCCCGAGGTCCGGGAGGACCGGACGCTGTACGTGGTCGCCGACGCCGACGCCGAGGCCGACCGGGTGCGGGACGCCGTCCTGAGCTCCGTGGAGGACCACCCGACCCTCCAGGTCATGTCCGTGGCCGAGATGAAGGAGCAGTTCACCGGCATCCTCGACATCGCCTTCTACACGGTGGCGGCGATGCTGGGGCTGGCGATCATCATCGCGGTGTTCGGCATCGCCAACACCATGGCCCTGTCGGTGCTGGAGCGCACCCGCGAGTCGGCGCTGCTGCGGGCGCTGGGCCTGACCAAGGCCCAGCTGCGGCGGATGCTCAGCGTCGAGGCGGTACTGCTGTGCCTCATCGGCGCCGGTATCGGCATCGTGTTCGGGGTGCTGTTCGGCTGGGCGGCCGCGGACTCGGTGCTGCCGAACATGGTGTTCGCCGTCCCCTCCGGCCAGATCGCGGTGTTCATCGCGGTGTCGGTGCTGGCCGGGCTGGTCGCCGCGGTGCTGCCCGCACGCCGCGCCGCGGGCACCTCGATCACCGGGGCGCTGGCGAGCGAGTAAACACCGCCCACATCCGGCGTCAACACACGGAACGGAAGTGCTCGGGCCCCCGCCCACGGCGGGGGCCCGCGTCGTACCGTGGGGCCGGGGGGTGGGGCCGATGGGCGGTTCGACGGCGAGGCCGGTCGCGGCGGGGGGTGTGGCCTGGGGTTCGCCCGAGGCCCGGTGGATGCTCACCGCCACGGTGCTCGGCTCCGGGATGGCGTTCCTGGACTCGACGGTCGTGACGGTGGCGCTGCCCGCCATCGAGGGAGACCTGCGGACCGGGCTGTCCGGGCTCCAGTGGATCGTCAACGGGTACATGGTGACGCTGTCCGCGCTCATCCTGCTCAGCGGGTCGCTGTCGGACCGGTTCGGCCGGGTGCGGCTGTTCGTCTGGGGTGTGGCGGTGTTCGCGGTGGCGTCGGCCCTGTGCACGTTCGCCCCGACGCTGGAGTGGCTGGTGGCGGGCCGGATCGTGCAGGGGGTGGGCGGCGCGCTGCTGACCCCGGGCAGCCTGGCCATCCTCCAGGCGGGGTTCCGGGAGCAGGACCGGGCCCGGGCGATCGGCGCCTGGTCGGGGCTGACCGGGGTGGCCTCCGCGATCGGCCCGTTCGTCGGCGGGTGGCTGGTGCAGATCGGCGACTGGCGGCTCATCTTCCTCATCAACCTGCCGCTGGCGGCGGTCGTGCTGGCCATCGCGTGGTTCAAGGTGCCCGAGTCGCGCGACCCCGAGGCGGCGCGGCGGCTCGACTACCCGGGGGCGCTGCTGGGTGTGGTGGCGCTGGGCGGCACCACCTACGCGCTCATCCAGTGGGGCGCGGCGGGCGCCACCCCGGCGGTGTGGACGGGCGCGGCCGTCGGCGTGCTCGCCCTGGTGCTGTTCCTGGTGGTGGAGTCGCGGGTCGCCGACCCGATGCTGCCGCTGGGGATGTTCGCCTCCCGGGGGTTCAGCGCGACCAACGCGGCGACCGTGCTCGTCTACGGTGCGCTGGGGCCGCTGTTCTTCCTGCTGGTGATCTACCTCCAGGAGGTCGCCGGCTACCCGCCGATCGCGGCCGGGGCCGCCTCGCTGCCCATCACCGTGCTGATGCTGGCGCTGTCGGCCCGGTCCGGGAAGCTGGCCGCGCGGATCGGCCCGCGCCCCCAGCTGGTCGCCGGTCCGCTGCTGGTGGGGGCCGGCCTGTGGCTGCTCTCGCGGATCGGCACCGACGCCCCCTACCTCACCGACGTGCTGCCCGGGGTGCTGCTGGTCGCGCTGGGGCTGTCCACCACGGTGGCGCCGCTGACCGCGACCGTGCTGGCGTCGGTGCCGGAACGGCACGCGGGCCTGGCGTCGGGGGTGAACAACACGTTCGCGCGCGGCGCCCAGCTGATCGGCGTGGCCGCGGTCCCGGCCCTGGCGGGGATCGCCGCGGGCGGGGAGGCCGGGGGCGCCGCCGACACCGGGTCCCTGGCCTCCGGGTTCGGGACCGCGATGCTCATCCTGGCCGGGCTGTGCGCGGCGGCCGCGCTGTGCGCGCTGCTGCTGCCGCGGGGGCGGACGCCCGGCGCCTCCGGGGTCGCCGCAGGCGGCCCGTCGGCCGAGGAGGCCGCCGCGGCGCCCCCGGGCGCCGAGGAGCGGCCGCTGCGGTTCTGCGGGGTGGCGGGGCCGCCGTTGCGCTCCTGCCCGGGGTCCGCCGCGGGGCGGACCCAGGACGGCCCGCCTCCCGGACAGGGCGGCTGACGGCCCCGCGGCCCCTCGCGTCGGCGCCGGGTCAGGCGTCCGGCGCCCCGGTGTCCCTGGGGTCCTCGGCGTCGGGGACGTAGGCGTCCGTGTCCTCGGTGCGGTCGCCGCGGCCGTCGGGCGAGTCCGCCGGGTGCCCCTCCGTCCGGCCGCCCCCGGCGTCGCGGACGGCCGCCCCCGGCGCGTCCTCGTCCACCGAGTCGTCGTCCTCGACCCGCAGGGCGTCCTCCTCCGCGGAGGGGGCCTCCACGTCCCAGCTCTGGCGGGGCAGGACGTCGCTCCGCTCGTCGGCCACCGCGCGGTCGATCCCGCGCTCGCCGCGGCTGTCGTCGTCCTCGAACTCGTAGCCCTCGATGTCGTAGTCGTTCTCGACCCGCCGTTCGCGCTCCTCGATCAGGCTGCGCTCCGGGTCGTCCCCCATGTCGGTGTCCACGTCGTACGGCTCGGTCATCGTCTCCCCCGTCCGTGGTCGGCCTCTCCGCGGATCGCGTCCGCCCCGGCGGCCGGGCCGGCGCCGGCGCCGTGCGACCGATCCGCCGTGGGATCCCTCCTACCCCCGCGGCACCGGGATCATCACAGGCCGGGGCGAGGTTTTACGGGAGGCGGGGACGGCGCCGGTCAGCGGCGCGAGTTCTCGGCGCGGCGCAGCCGCAGCGGGCGCAGGGCCGCCTCCAGGGCGACGGCGCCGTCCAGCTTGCTCTCGCCCACGGCCCTCTCCTCGAAGTGGATGGGGATCTCGACGATCTTCTGCCCCCGGCGGAAGGCCCGGTAGTGCATCTCCACCTGGAAGGCGTAGCCGGTGCTCTCGATGCCCGGCAGGTCGAGCACCTCCAGGGCGGAGGCCCGCCACACCTTGAAGCCCGCGGTGACGTCGCGGACCGGGATGGCCAGCACCGTCTTGACGTAGGCGTTGGCCCACCCGCTGAGCAGGCGGCGGCGCAGCCCCCACTGCTCGGACAGGCTGCCGCCGGGCACGTAGCGGCTGCCGATGACGACCCCGGCGTTGGTCGCCAGCAGGGTGCCCAGCAGCTGGGGGAGGTAGCCGACGGGGTGGCTGAGGTCGGCGTCCATCTGCGCGACGTACTCGGCGCCGTCCTCCAGGGCCCGGGTCATCCCGGCCACGTAGGCGCGGCCCAGCCCGTCCTTGGCCGTGCGGTGCACCACCGAGACCCGGCCGGGGAACTCCAGGGCGAGCTTGTCGGCGATCTCCCCGGTGCCGTCGGGCGAGTTGTCGTCCACGACCACGGCCCGGAGCCCGGGCAGGTCGAGGGACATGAGCTGCCGGACCAGCACCGGCAGGTTCTCCGCCTCCTCGTAGGTGGGCACGACCACCGTCAGCGCGGCCCGGGACCAGGGCTCGGGCAGGGCGACCGGCTCGGGGGTGACGCGCACCGGCGCGGACGGGGGGTGCTCCGGGGGCGTCGCTGAGGAGGGCATGCGCGGAAGGCTCCTGAGGGTCGGTCGGCGTCGGGTGCGTCCAGGATCACCCATCGGGCACGGAACGCACAATGGGCGTGAACGGTAGGGTACGCCCTTTGCGGGCGCAAGCGGGGCTCACTGCCCCCGTTCACGTGCCACGACGGCGACGTGGACCAGGGCCCCGGTCTCCTCCAGGGTCATCAGGACCTCGGGATCGGAGCTACTGTCCGTGACCAGGTGGGCGATCTCCTCGGGCGGGACGGTGGCGACCATGGTGTCGGCTCCGATCTTGGTGTGGTCGGCCAGGACCACGGTCTCCTCGGCGCAGTCGGCCAGGGCGGCGTCCACGCCCGCGACGGCGGGGTTGGGGGTGCTCAGCCCGCGCTCGGCGCTCACCCCGTTGCCCGACAGGAAGGCGCGGGTGACGCGCAGCCCCTTGAGGCTCTGCTCGGCGGCGGCGCCGACCAGGGCCCGGGCGGGCCCGTAGAGGGTGCCGCCGGTGACCACGACCTCGACGCCGGTCGAGCCGGCCAGGGCCTCGGCGACCCGCAGCGAGTTGGTGACGACGGTGATGTCCGAGCGGGAGGCCAGCTCCCGGGCCAGGGCCTCGGTGGTGGTGCCGGGGCCGATGGTGACGGCGTCGCCCGGGCGGACCAGCCGGGCCGCGGAGGCGGCGATGGCGGCCTTCTCCGCGGCGGCCTGGCCGCTGCGGCCGGTGTAGCTCTGCTCGTGGCCGATGCGCCCGGGCAGGGCCACTCCCCCGCGGCGGCGGTCGACCAGCCCCTCGGTCTCCAGGGCGCGCACGTCGCGGCGGACGGTGACCTCGGAGGCGTGCACCTTGACGGCGATGTCGCGCAGGGACATCGTGCCGTTGGCGCGCACGAGTTCGAGAATGCGCTCCCGGCGTTCGGCGGCGAACGCCGGACGGTTCTCCTCGACCATGGACCTGACCTTCCGTGCTCCGGGCTGGGGCACGGGCGGTGCCCGTGCCCGGTCTAGAGTACGGACCGGCCGGCGACCGGGCGCTCCTCCTCGGCCTCCTCGGCGTCGAGGGGCGTGTCGATACGGTCGGGGTCCTCGGTCAGGAGGGTCGCGATGATGACCGCGGTGAGGGCCACCAGTCCGACGAGCGCTCCGGCTCCGAACAACATCACAACGGACATCTCCGGCCTCCCCAGGGGACGGGCTGACCTGTCCTTTACCCGATTCCCGGTTCGGACCCCCCTCACACCACCGAACACCGTGCGACCGGGTCCACAATGGGGGCATGACTCTCCCTCCTCTGGCGCCCGAGGTCTGGTGGGCGCACACGTCCTCGGCCGCGGACCGGCTCTCGGACCTGTTGGACGAGCGTGAACGGGCCCGGGGCGACCGGTTCCTGCACCGGGCCGACCGGGACCGGCACCTGCTGGCCCGGGCGATGTCCCGGCTGGCGCTGGCGGAGCGGGCGGGCTGCGACCCGCGGGAGGTGGCCTTCGAGCTGCGCTGCCGCTCCTGTGACGAGAAGGAGCGCGCCGGGGCGGAGCGGGACGCCGAGCCGCACGGCAAGCCGCACCCGACCGGCCCGGCCGGCGGGTGGGAGATCTCGGTGAGCCACTCGGGCGAGTGGGTGGTGCTGGTGGTCTCCGAGGGCGTCCCGGTGGGCGTGGACGTGGAGCGGGTGTCGGCCTCGCGCGACCTGGGCGGGCTGGCGGCCTACACGCTGTCCGACACCGAGCGCGAGGCGTGGGAGGGGCTGTCGGAGGCCGAGCGCACGGGGGCGTTCTTCGGCTACTGGGCGCGCAAGGAGGCGCTGCTCAAGGCCACCGGCCTGGGGCTGGCCGGGGGCCTGCGCCGGGTGACGGTGAGTCCGCCGCACACCGGCGCGCGGCTGCTGGAGTGGACGGGGGGCGGCGACCCGGAGGCGGCGTGGCTGACCGACCTGGACCGGGGCGAGGAGTACCGGGCGGCGCTGGCGGTGCTCACCGACCGCCCGGTGGAGCCGGTGCTGCACCCCCCGTCGGCCGTCCGGGACCTGCTGCGCCGTTGAACCGCCGCCGCGGGCGGCCGCGGCGGCGGTGGCGGCTCAGGCGCGGCGGGCGAGGTGGCGGCTGATCACCAGGCGCTGGATCTGGTTGGTGCCCTCGACGATCTGGAGGACCTTGGCCTCGCGCATGTAGCGCTCGACCGGGAAGTCGCGGGTGTAGCCGTAGCCGCCGAAGACCTGGACGGCGTCGGTGGTGACCCTCATGGCGGTGTCGGTGGCCATGAGCTTGGCCATGGCGGCCTGCTCGGAGAAGGCCAGGCCGGCGTCGCGGCGGCGGGCGGCGGCCAGGTACAGCTCGCGGGAGGCGGCGACCTGGGTGGCCATGTCGGCGAGCATGAAGCCGACCCCCTGGAAGTCGCCGATGGCGGAGCCGAACTGGCGGCGCTCCCGGGAGTAGGCCAGGGCGGCGTCGAGTGCGGCCTGGGCGACGCCCACCGCACAGGCGGCGATGCCCAGGCGGCCGGAGTCCAGGGCCGACAGGGCGATGCCGAACCCCTTGCCCTCCTCTCCGATGAGGGCGTCGGCACCGACGCGGACGCCGTCGAAGAGGACCCCGGAGGTGGTGGAGGAGCGCATGCCCATCTTGCGTTCGGGCGCGGCCGCCGACAGGCCCGGGGCGCCGGCCGGGACGTGCAGGCAGCTGATGCCGCGGGCCCCGGAGTCGGGGGCGCCGGTGCGGGCGAACAGGGTGTAGTGGTCGGCCTCGCCGCCGTGGGTGATCCACGCCTTGGCGCCGTTGACCAGGTAGCCGTCACCGTCGCGTTCGGCGCGGGTGGTCATGGCCGCGGCGTCGGAGCCGGAGGCGGTCTCCGACAGGCAGTAGGCGCCCAGCCGGTCGCCGCCGAGCATGGCGGGCAGGTGCTCGGCCTTCTGGGCGTCGGAGCCGAAGGACGCCAGGGGGTAGCAGGACAGGGTGTGGACGCTGACGCCCAGGCCGACGGCGAGCCAGCCGCGGGCCAGCTCCTCCACGACCTGGAGGTAGACCTCGTAGGGCTGGCCCGAGCCGCCGTACTCCTCGTCGTAGGGCAGGCCGAGCAGTCCGGCCGCCCCCAGGGTGCGGAACAGGTCGCGGGGGAAGGCGCCCTCCTCCTCGTCCCGGGCGGCGCGCGGGGCGAGCTCCTTGTCCACGAGTTCCCGGGTCAGCTCCAGGAGCTGTTCCGCCTCGGGCGTGGGCAGCATGCGTTCGACCGCCATGAGTCCTCTCCACCGGTTCCTCGCCATTCCCCGGGATCTTCCGCGGGAATGTAGTAGGACGTCCAACTATATAGTGACGCACGGCACCATATCCCATGGCGACACCCACTCCGGGAGGCGCCCCTTGGACACCGGGGCCCCGGGGGCCGAGGGGGCTGCACGGGGTGTTCCGCCGCGGCCGCCCGCGGAGGGCATCTGTACAGCGGCGCCCGGAACGCCTAGATTCCACGCCATGTCCCCTTGCAGACACCCGCGGCGGAACGGCGGCCCCCGGACCGCCGGCGCGCCCGTGTCCGCAGCCCGCGCCCGGCACGCACCGGAGCCCCGCCGGGACGCGTTGTACAGTCGACAGTGGCCGATGGGCGGCGCGGGCGGAACGGGAGACCGCGGCACGGCGCCCGGGAGGAGTCCGGCGGGCGCGTCCCCGCGCGCCCGCGGCGGACACGCCCCACACGCCCCCGACCGGCCCGGAGCAGCACCCCGACCACCGTCCGACGGCCGGCCCAGGAGGCCCTGATGGATCTCGAACTCCGCCATCTGCGCACCATCTGCCTCCTGGCCGACACCGGAAGCGTCACCAAGGCGGCCGCCGCGCTCTCCACCTCCCAGCCCGCGCTGACCACCCAGCTCCAGCGGATCGAGCGCGAGGTGGGCGGCGCGCTGTTCCACCGGGGCCGCTCGGGGGTGCGCCCGACGGAGCTGGGCGAGTTCGTGCTGGTGCGCGCCCGCGCGGTCCTGCTGTCCATGGACGACCTGCTGCACGACATCACCGCGCGGGGGGCCTCGCCCACCACGCTGCGCGTGGGCGGGGTGGGGCCGCTGGCGATCGACCTGGCGGCGCGGCTGCCGGAGATCTTCCCGAACGTGCCCGCCCACGTGCGCACCGAGTACTCCCCCAAGCTGGTCACCGACCTGGTCCGGGCCGGGCGCCTGGACCTGGGCACCACCATCGACTACGTGGACCGGGACCTGTCCACGGACGGCCCGCTGTCGTGGGCGATGCTGGCGGTGGAACCGCTGCACGTGGCCCTGTGGGCCGACCACCCGCTGGCGGACAAGCCGACGGTGGCCCTGAGCGACCTGGCGGACTGTCCCTGGGCGCTGACCCCGCCGGACGGCACCGGCTGGCCGGAGTGCTTCTACCTGGCCTGCCAGCGCGCCGGGTTCACCCCGCAGGTGCCCTACCGGCTCTACGAGCGCTCGGAGATCCGCGACCTGGTCGCCCGGCGCCGGGCGATCGCCCCCTGCCAGTCGGACTTCGACACCGGGGAGGACGTGGTGGTCCGCCGGCTGGAGGGCGAGCCCATACAGCTGCGCCACCTGCTGGTCTGGCGGCGCGACGGCGCGGTCAGCGGCTCCTCCGACGACATCGCGCGGCTGGCCCGCGAGATCCTGGGCCGGGCGCGCCCGGCCCAGGGCTGACGGGGGTCAGGACGCCCGGGGGCGGACGCGCGGGCGCCGCAGCCAGGGGGCGACCGCCCACAGGCCCGGTCCCGCCCCCGCCGCGAGGACCAGGGCGGTGACGACCCACTCCCCCGAGCCGTTCGGATGGACCACCCGGGTCCGGGCGCGACCGGCCGCCCCTCGGCGCGGCCCCCGCCGGGCCGGCCGGTCGCGGAGGGCCGACAGGCGGCGCGGACCGGTGGGCGCGGGTGCGCCGCGGCCCCGGGTGCGCCACGCGCGACGCACGGGGTGATCGCAGGGGAACTCAGGGGGTCCACGTCGGTTCGGGACGGCCGACTGTGGACAGCGGCAACATCACGAGTTCACTCAAACACCATCCGCAACATCTCGAACCTGTTACCAGTGGTCTCACACACGCGTATGGTGTTTACTCACGGGTAACGTACCGGCCAGTAGGTATCCCTGTCGGGCCCGGCAACGGCCTCGTTCCCCCCTTGGGCCACTCACACCCGCTCCGTGAAGGCACAACGAAGTCCAGGACAGCACCATGCGACCATTGAGAACGATCGCCACGGCACTGGCCGTCGCGGTACTCGCCACCTCCTGCGCGGAGGGGGCGTCCTCGGACCAGGCGGCCGAGGAACTCGCAGCCCAGACCCGAGGGGTCACCGACGACGCGATCGTCATCGGCACGCACCAACCGCTCACCGGACCGGCCTCCCCCGGTTTCCGGCACGTGTCCACCGGCGCCCGCGCCGTGTTCAACTACATCAACGACAACGGCGGCATCCACGGGCGCCGGATCGAGTACCAGGTACAGGACGACTCCTTCGACCCGTCCAAGACCGTCGAGGCCGCCCGCACCCTGATCGAGGACCAGGAGATCTTCGCGATGCTCGGCGGGCTGGGCACGCCCACCCACGAGGCCGTCATCGCCGAGATCAACGAGGCCGGCGTGCCCGACCTCTTCGTCTCCTCCGGCGCCCTGGCGTGGGACCAGCCGGACGTCTACCCCTACAGCTACGGCTTCCAGGTGGACTACTCCCGGGAGGCCAAGATCCAGGGGAGGTACATCGCCGAGAACTTCCCCGGCGACGACGTCGGCCTCCTCTACCAGAACGACGACGTCGGCCCCTCCTCCCAGGCGGGGCTGGAGCAGTACCTCACCGACGAGATCGTCGCCTGGGAGTCCTACGACCCCGGGGCCCCCGAACTCGCCGGCCAGATCGCCTCCCTGAAGGAGAGCGATGCGGAGGTCGTCGTGTGCCACTGCATCCCGGCCTTCCTGGGCCTGGCGATCCTGGAGGCCACCGCCATCGGCTACGACCCGCAGTGGATCGCGCCCAGTTTCGGCGGTGACGTGGAGATCGTGACCTCCCTCATCGAGGAGTACGCCCAGGGCACCCCCGCCGAGGACGTCCCGCCGGAGACGTTCCTGGACGGGCTGATCATCACCGCGTTCCTGCCGATGGCGGCCCAGCGCGACGACCCGTGGACCGAGTTCTTTCTGGAGATCCACGAGGAGTACAACGCCGACACCCCGTTCACCGACACCACGGTCTACGGCATGGTGCAGGCGGTCCTGCTCGCCCAGGTGCTCATGGAGACCGGGCCCGACCTGACCCGCTCGTCCCTGATCGAGACCCTCAACTCGCACGAGTGGACCGGGCCGGGGCTGGTGCCCTTCGCCGCCTCCGAGACCGACCACAGCGGCTACGGCGGTGTCATGGTGGTCCGGCACAACGCCGGCGAGAGCCCGGAGATCCTCCAGGAGCCGATGGTCACCGACAGCGACGGCGGGGAGATCCTCCCGTTCGACATGGAGCGGCCCACTCCCGACGAGGTCGCGATCTTCGGCGGCGAGGGCTCCTGACCCGCCGCGCGCCGGGCGCGGGAGGGGGCCCGGTGCCCTTCCCCCGCGCCCGCCGGGCCGTCAGGCCTCCCCCGCCCGCGGCCCGCGGTGGGCGCGCACCCACCACAGCAGCCCCAGCAGGGCCGCCAGCGCGATCCCGCCGACCGCCGCGGGCAGCCCCAGGTCCGCTCCCCCGGACCCGAGCAGCACCATCGCGGCGGTCGCCGGGACGCCGCCCACCAGCGTGCCCAGGGCGAACGGCCCGACCCGCATCCGGGTGAGGCCGCACCCGTAGTTGACCACCTGGTACGGGACCACCGGCAGCAGCCGCAGCTGGAGCACGGCCTTGAGCGCGTGCTCCCCGGCCACGGCGTCCAGCCGCGCACGCGCGCCCGCGGGCAGCAGCCCGGCCACGGCGTCCCCGGCGACGTACCGGGCGACCGCGAACTGCGCCAGCGCCGCGGCCACCCCGCCGGCCAGGGCCAGCGGCAGCCCCGCCGCGAGCCCGAAGAGCAGTCCCGCGGCGAGGTTCAGCGCGGGCCGGGGCACCAGCGCGAAGACCGCCACCGTGTACAGCACCACGTAGGCGACGGGTGCGGCCGGTCCGGACGCCTCGATCCAGGCGCGCACCTGCTCTGGCTCGGGCCCGTAGACCAGGGCGGCGACCAGCGCCGCCGCCCACACCACCACGAGTACCGCCCGCACCCGCACCCCTCGTCCGTCCACCCGGGCAGCCTACGCGGCGCCCGGGCCGCTCAGGCCTCCTCCAGCCGGGGGAACACCACCTTGTTGAGGATGATCGTCAGCGACGCGGCGACCGGGATCGCCAGCAGCGCCCCCACCAGGCCCATCATGGCGCCGCCGACCAGGGCCGCGGTGATGTTGGCGGTCGGCGAAACGTGCACGGCCCGGCGCATGACCCGGGGGGAGATCACGTAGCTCTCGATCTGCTGGTAGACGAGGAAGAAGGCCAGGGTGAACAGCCCCAGCCAGGGGTCCACCACCACCATGGCCAGCGAGGCCGCCAGCGCGCCGATGGTGGTGCCCACCAGCGGGATGAGCGCCGTCACGCCCACCACCAGTGCCAGGGTCAGCGCGTAGGCGGACCCGACCGCCCACAGGAACAGGAACGCCACCAGCCCGGTGATCGCCGCCACCACCAGCTGGCCGGCGATGAACGCGCCGATGCGCAGCACGATCTCGTCGCCGATCTCGCGCACCCCGCCGCGCCGCGAGCGGGGCACCAGCCGGTAGCAGACGTCGAGGATGCCGTGCAGCGACGCCATGAAGAACAGGGTGAGGATGAAGATCGTGAACGAGGCCACCAGGGAGTCGACGACCACCTGCCCCACCCCGACCAGGCCGCCGAACAGCTGCCGCCCCACGTCGGGGTCGACGACCGCCCCCTGCAGCTTGTCCAGCAGGTCGTAGCGCTCGTTCAGGTCGGCGAAGAAGGGGTTCTCCTGGAGGTCGCCGATCATCGCGGGCAGCCCGGCGGCCAGGCCGGCGATCTGCGCGCTCAGCGGCGGGACGATCGCCCACACGAACACGGCGGCGAACGCCACCAGGGCCAGGCACACGGTGACGATGGCCGCCCACCGCGGCATGCGGGCGCGGACGTGCAGGAACTCGATCATCGGATTGAGCCCGACGGCGAGGAAGAGCGCCACCAGGATGTAGACGAGCACCCCGCGCACGCCCACCAGTGCCTGCACCATCAGCCAGGCGACGAGCACGCCCAGGGCCCCGACGAACCCGATCCGGAAGTAGGCCGGGCGCCGGGCCGGGGGTCCCGGACGGTCCTCCGCCGCCGTCTGCGGCTCCTCCCTGGCCGTGTGCTCCTCCCGTCCGGCCCCCTCCCCCCGCGGCCCCCTCCCCTCGCGCGGTCCGCCCCTGCCGCCGTTCGGCTCCGTCGACGCTCCGTCGCTCATGCCGTCTCCGCCCCCTTCTCCGCTGGAACGCGCAGGGTGAACAGCGCACCGCCGAGCAGGTCGCTGCGACCGGCCACCAGGGTGCCCCCGTAGGCCTTGGCGATCTCCCGGGAGATGGCCAGTCCCAGGCCGCTGCCCTCGGGGTCCAGGTCGCGCGACTCGCGCAGCCGGGCGAACCGCTCGAAGATCCGCTCGCGGTCGGCCTCGGGGACCCCGGACCCGTCGTCGTGCACCTCCACCACCGCGTATCCGTCCTCGTCGAGGTCGACGACGATGTCGATCCGCTCGTGGGCGTGGCGCTCGGCGTTGGCGACCAGGTTGGTCAGCAGCCGGGTCACCCGCAGCCGGTCCATGCACACCGGGACCTCGACCGGGGCGCGGACGTGCAGGTCGGCCACCTCCTGGCGGTCCCCGAACTCCTTCCGCACCAGGGCGGCGAGGTCGAAGGGCTCGCGGGAGGCCGCCAGGTCCGATCCCATGCGGGCGAGTTCGAGCAGGTCGGAGACGATGTTCTCCAGGCGCTCGGTGTCCGAGAGCAGGTCGGTCAGCAGCCGCTCGCGCTCCCGGGGGTCGGGGCGGGGGTCCGACAGCTCCACCTCCAGCTTGGCGCGCATCCCGGCGATGGGGTTGCGCAGCTCGTGGGAGGCGTCGGAGACGAACCGGCGCTGGCGGGTGACGGCCTCCTCCAGCCGGTCGAGGCTGGCGTTGGCGGTACGGGCCAGGTGCGCGATCTCGTCCTCGGTGCGCGGGACCCGGAGCCTGCGGTGCAGGTCGGTGACGGAGATGGCCTCCATCTGGTCGCTGATCAGCTCCACCGGGCGCAGGGCGCGGCCCACGCCGACCCAGATGATCAGCGCGGTGACGGCGAGCAGCCCGAGCGAGGTGCCGATCAGCACCGCCTCCAGGGTGCCCGTGGCCAGGACCGGGGGCGTCCGGGACGCCGCCAGCACCATGACGTCGCCGTAGGCGGAGTCGGCGACGGCGTACCCGACCACCAGGTAGCAGTCGGTGTAGTCCCCGTCGTCCCGGTCCACGCAGGTGGTGGTGTCCACCCGGAAGTCGCCCCGGCTGGGGTGGTCGTGGGTGAGCGGGGGGAGGCCGCGCATGGCGTCGCTGGCAGCGAGCACCTCGCCGGAGTGCCAGTCGACGACCTGGAGCCGCAGGACCGGTTCGGGGGCCGGGACGGGCCCCGGGTAGCGCTCCGTGCTGATCTCCTCGACGACGTGGCGCGCGGAGATGGCGGCGCGGTCCCGGGCCTGGGAGGTGATGAGGTCGCGCAGCAGGAGGATGGAGACGGTCAGGCCGATGGCGACGACGACCACGAGCGCGATCATGGCCCCCGCGGTGACCCGTCCTCTGATCGAGCGGGGACGCACGCGGTTCCAGATCCGTCTGCGGCCACCGCTCCTGTCCGACACCCGCCCATTGTCACCCGCCGTGGCCGTGAACCGCCGAATTGGGCCCGGTGTGGCGCAGTGGGTGCACGGACAGTGACCCGTGTCCCGATTCGGGGCGTTCCGGTCGCCCGGGGGCCCGCGGCATCACTCGTAGGGGTCCGGCGGGTCGGTCACCTCCTCCCGTTCGGTGACCGCGAACCGGTGCTCGCTGACGTCGTACAGCTCCCCCTCGGGCTCCACCCAGGTGCCCCGGACGGTCCACCAGCTGTCCGCCTCCGGGACGGGGCCGTCGGTGATCAGCACCTTGTTGACCACCGCGTCGGCGGCACAGCAGGCCATCTGGAGCCGGGCCAGGTACCATCCCTCGCCGTCCTCGGCGGGGACGGCGAACCCGGTGAGCTCGACGGTGCGCCCGGCCATCGCGCGCTCCTCGTCGATCCAGGCGCGCATGACGAACTGGCGCAGTTCCAGGGGGACGACCTCGCCCTCGGCGGCCTCCTCCAGGCCGTCGTCGAACTGCCCCGACCGCTCCCGCTGGGGCGGTGGCGCTGAGGACTCCGAGGCGGTGCTCTGCACGGTGTAGGAGCCCAGCGCCGGCGGGGCCACCACGAACACGGCGAGCACCGGGAGCAGCAGCAGCCAGGCCACGTGCGGGGCGCGCGAGTGGTCGTGGCCGTGGCCGCCGCCGTGCCCGTACGCCTCGGCGACGGCCTCGTCGTCCCCGGGGTGCGCGTGGTGCGCGTGCTCCTCGGCCTCCCCGCGCAGCTCGGCGATGACCAGCCACACGCCCAGCACCGCCATGACCGCGCCGGCGGCGATGAGGAACGGCTGGAAGGCGGGTTTGACCCAGTTGAGGTACATGTCCGTGGGCACGGTGGCGGTGAGCGCCGAGGTGCCCAGCAGCACCAGTGTGAGCCCTTGCGCGATGCGGTTCACAGGATCAGGCCTCCGATCAGGAAGGTGGCCGCCAGGGCGACGATCAGGCACAGGGGGACGAAGCGCACCACGAACCGCCAGCCGAACATCCCGGCCTGCATGGCGATGAGCTTGAGGTCCACGATGGGGCCCACCACCATGAACGCCAGCTTGGCGGTGGGCGAGAAGTCGGTGAGGCTGAGCGCGACGAACGCGTCGGCCTCGGAGCAGATCGACAGCAGGATCGCCAGCAGCGCGAGCACCAGCACCGAGACCACCGGCATCCCCGCCACGGTCAGCAGCCACTCGCGGGGGACCATGACGTTGATGGTGGCGGCGGCCAGCCCGCCGACGACGAGGTAGCCGCCGGCGTGCATCATGTCGTGCACCATCGACTCGCGGAAGACCCGCCACTTGGACTCGCCCGGGTCGACCGGCCGCGAGGGCAGGCGCAGCCACTCGGTACGGCCGAAGCGCACCCAGATCCAGCCGATGACGACCGCGGCCAGCAGCGAGGCGACGAACCGGGCGAGCACCATCTCCGGCTGCCCGGCGAAGGCCAC
Source organism: Nocardiopsis sp. NPDC057823 (assembly GCF_042797335.1). Taxonomy (NCBI): domain Bacteria; kingdom Bacillati; phylum Actinomycetota; class Actinomycetes; order Streptosporangiales; family Nocardiopsidaceae; genus Nocardiopsis; species Nocardiopsis sp. NPDC057823. The sequence continues at coordinate 85,156 of NZ_JBHVLR010000021.1, forward strand.
GGCGGTGGCGATCATGACGACCGGGTTGATGGCGGGCGCCGCCAGCAGGAAGGTGAGCGCTGCGGCGGGGGCGACCCCGCGCCGGATCAGGCTCCCGGCGATGGGCACCGACGCGCACTCGCAGCCCGGCAGCAGCGCGCCGGACAGCCCGGCCACCGGGACCGCGTGGCCGGCCTTGCGCGGGATGAACCGCTGGTAGACGGAGGTCGGCACGAAGGCGGTGAGCGCCGCCGACAGCGCGACCCCGAAGACCAGGAAGGGCAGCGCCTGGAAGCAGATGGCGGTGAAGATGGTCGCCCAGGTCAGGAACGCCGGCCCGGTCAGCTGGTCGGAGAACCAGGCGTGGCCGACGGCCATCGCGGTGATGAGCGCCGCGAACAGCCAGACCGTCCCGGTGCGGCGCCCGCCGCGGCGGCGCCCCCAGTCGTCGGGTGGCAGCTCGGAGTCCCGTGCGGGGACGAACGGGTCGCCGGGCGGGGGCTCGCCCCCGTGGGTGTGCTGGGGTGTGGTCCGTTCGGACACGGTGGCACTCCGTGATGGATCGTGTGGGTCTTCGGGCATAGTACCGAAAACCGTTTTCGTCCTGGACCGGTCCGGGACGGCCTGTGGACGACTCCTCCGCACCGTGGCACGGGCATGGCGAGGCCGCCCGGCCCGGACCGCACACCCGCCCCCGCGTGCCGGGCCCCCGGCACGGCAACGGGGGGCACCGTCCACAGCGTGGCACAGGCGTAGCGGGACCGACCGGCCCGGACCGCGCACCCGCCCCCGCGCGCCGGAGGAGTCCGGCACGGCAACGGGGGGAGCGCCGTCCGCTCCCCCCGTGTCCCCGCCGCGCGGTCCGCGGGCCTCAGTCGCCCCGGCGCTCGTCGTCCTCGGGCCCCTCCTCCGGGGTCTCGTCGTGCTCGGCCAGGGCCTCGGCCGGGTCGGCCGGGGCCTGCCCTTGGCTGCGGTCCACGTCCTCGGGCAGCGCCCCGCCGGGCTCGCCCCAGCACTGGACCCCGCGCAGGTCGGGCATCTTGGACAGCGTGAACTGCGGGTCCAGCCCGTTGCGCAGCTGGCGGCTGTAGTCGGCCAGCAGGCGGAAGGCGACCGCCGACAGCGGCGCCAGGGCCAGCAGGTTGACGGTGGCCATGACGCCCATCGCGATGTCCGCGAGGTTCCACACGACGGTGAGCGGGGCGACGGCGCCCAGGAAGACCGCCGCCAGCACCGCGTAGCGGAAGTACGCCATGTGCTTGGGGTCGGCGTCCAGGAACCCGAGGTTGGTCTCGCCGTAGTAGTAGTTGCCCAGCACCGACGTGAACGCCAGCAGGAACAGGATCACGGTCAGGGCGTGCAGGGACCAGCCGCCCAGGGTGCTCTCCAGCGCCCGCTGGGTGACCTCGGCCCCGGTCTCCGTGGTGAAGTCGGGCCCGTAGACCAGGATGATGAACGCGGTGACCGAGCACACCAGCCAGGTGTCGAAGTACACGCCCAGGGTCTGCACCAGGCCCTGCTTGGCGGGGTGGGAGACCGACGCGGTGGCGCCGGCGTTGGGCGCCGAGCCCAGGCCGGCCTCGTTGGAGAACATGCCCCGGCGCATCCCCTGGAGGATCGCGGCCCCGGCACCGCCCGCCACGAACTCGCGCACCCCGAACGCCCCGGCGAAGATGTCGCCGACCACCCGGGGCAGCTCCTCGATGTTGAGGGCCACGACGGCCAGGCCGAGCAGGATGTACAGGATCGCCATCAGCGGGACCAGCGCCTGGGCGACGGTGGCGATGCGGCGCACGCCGCCGAAGATGACGGCCGCGGTCAGGCCCACCAGCCCCAGGCCGACGACGACGTCGAGGAACCAGCCGGCGGGGAGGCCCAGGTCGCCGACGGAGGTGGAGACGGCCCCGGCGATGCTGTTGGACTGCACCGTGTTGAAGACCAGGCTGAAGGTGACGGTGATGACGACCGCGAACAGCACGCTCATCCACCGGTTCTCCAGGCCGTAGCGGATGTAGTAGGCGGGGCCGCCGCGGAAGCCCGTGGGGGTGCGCACCTTGTACAGCTGGGCCAGGGTCGACTCCACGAACGCGGCCGCGCCCAGGACGCAGGACATCGCCCACATCCAGAAGACCGCGCCCGGACCGCCGAGCATCACCGCGGTCGCCACGCCCACGATGTTGCCGGTGCCGACCCGGGAGGCGGCCGAGATCGCGAAGGCCTGGAAGGAGGAGATCTCCCTGCCGCCGTCGGGGGCCGTGCCGGGGCTGCTGCGCAGGACCCGGAACATCTCCGGCAGCAGCCTCAGCTGCACCACACCGGACCGGACCGTGAAGTACACGGCCAGCAGGACGAGGAGTGGGATGAGGAAGTAGGACCAGAAGACGTTGTTGACGGCGACGAGAAAGGTGTTGAGGACGGGCACGCGTTTCCCTTCCGGCGACCGGGTGGCCCCGTTGACGGCACCGGGGTCTGCCCGCCACTGTCCACCGCGGCCCGGCCGGAACGGGATGCGGACACGCGAAACCGCGGTAAAGGACCTTAATGTCAGCGCCGCACGGGGCCATCACCCATACCGGGGCGGTCACATATGGCGCATGTGACCATGGTCACTGCCGATCGGCGTCTCTACCGTTCGGAACATGAGCACGACCACCCCAGACCCCGCCGCCGCGAAGCGCACCCCCTTCATGCGCGTGGTGACCGCCAGCCTGATCGGCACCACCATCGAGTGGTACGACTTCTTCCTCTACGGGTCGGCCGCCGCCCTCGTCTTCAACCACGTCTTCTTCCCCGAGTCCGATCCGCTGGTGGGCACCATGCTGGCGTTCACCACCTACGCGGTCGGCTTCATCGCCCGCCCGCTGGGCGGACTGGTCTTCGGCCACTTCGGCGACCGGATCGGCCGAAAACAGCTCCTGGTCCTGAGCCTGCTGCTGATGGGCGGCGCGACCTTCGCGATCGGCCTGCTGCCGACCTACGCCGCCGTCGGCGTCGCCGCGCCGCTGCTGCTGACCCTGCTGCGGGTCGTCCAGGGGTTCGCCCTGGGCGGCGAGTGGGGCGGGGCCGTCCTGCTGGTCGCCGAGCACGGCAGGCCCGAGCACCGGGGCTTCTGGGCCTCCTGGCCGCAGGCGGGCGCGCCCGGCGGCAACCTGCTGGCCACCGCGGTGCTGGCGGTCCTGGCCGTGGCCCTGCCCGACGAGGCCTTCCTGGACTGGGGCTGGCGCATCCCGTTCCTGCTGTCCGGGGTGCTGGTCCTCATCGGCCTGTGGGTGCGCCTGGCGGTGACCGAGTCCCGGGTGTTCCAGGAGGCGCGGGCCCGGGCCGAGGGGTCGGGCGAGCGGGAGCGGGCGCCCATCGTCGGCGTACTGCGCCACCACTGGCGTGAGGCGCTCGTCGCGATGGGCGTGCGGATGGCCGAGAACGTCTCCTACTACGTCGTCACCGCGTTCATCCTGGTCTACGCGACGCAGCAGGCGGACATGCCCAACGGCCTGGTGCTGAACGCGGTGCTCATCGCCTCGGCGGTCCACCTGGTGACGATCCCGCTGTGGGGCGCGCTGTCGGACCGGGTGGGGCGCCGCCCGGTGACGGCGGTCGGCGCGGCCGGGGTCGGCCTGTGGGCGTTCGCGTTCTTCCCGCTGATCGACACCGGCGCGTTCTGGGCGGTGACGCTGGCCGCGACGGTGGGCCTGGTGATGCACGGTGCCATGTACGGCCCGCAGGCGGCGTTCTTCTCGGAGCTGTTCAGCACGCGGACGCGCTACTCGGGGGCGTCGGTGGGCTACCAGCTGGCGTCGATCGCGGCGGGCGGGGTGGCCCCGCTGATCGCGACGGCCCTGCTGGCCGCGTTCGGGTCGAGCCTGCCGATCTCGCTGTACGTGGCGGCGATGGGCGCGCTCACGCTGACGGCGGTGTGGGCGTCCCGGGAGACCCGGGGCCGTTCCCTGGACTGATCGGCACCGCGTCCGAGAGGAGTCCTCACCCCGGTAAGGGCCCGGGCCCGGCAGGTGATCCTGCCGGGCCCGGGTCGGTGCTCGCTCAGTACTGGCGGGCGGAGTCGAAGCGCTCGCCGCCGCGGCGGTTGCCGCGCGGGCCGCCCCGGGAGTCGTCCCGGTAGCCGCCCCGGCGCTCGCCGCCGCGGTAGCCGCCCTCACGGCGGTCACCCCCGCGGAAGCCGCCCTCGCGGCGCTCGCCGCCGCGGAAACCGCCCTCGCGGTCACCGCGGAAGCCGCCCTCACGGCGGTCCCCGCCGCGGAAGCCACCGTCGCGGTCGCCCCGGTAGCCGCCCTCACGGCGCTCGCCGCCACGGAAGCCGCCTTCACGGTCGCCACCGCGGAAACCGCCCTCGCGGTCGCCCCGGTAGCCGCCCTCACGGCGGTCCCCGCCGCGGAAGCCACCGTCGCGGTCACCGCGGAAGCCGCCCTCACGGCGCTCGCCGCCGCGGTAGCCGCCCTCACGCCGGTCGCCGCGGTAGCCCCCGCGGTAACCGCCGCCGCGCGGGCCGCCGCGGCCGCGGCGCTCGCGCACCGGCTCCGGCGGCTCGATCCACGGCTCCCAGGAGGGCTCGCGGGCTCCGGTCACCTCGGCGAGCAGCTCGTCGCCGGGGTTCACCAGGTGTTGCTGGGCGTCGACGCCGGCGTCGCTGAGCAGGCGTCGGGCCATGCGGCGCTGGTTGGGCGCCACCAGGGACACCACGGAGCCGGAGGAGCCGGCGCGGGCCGTGCGGCCGCCGCGGTGCAGGTAGTCCTTGTGCCCGGTGGGCAGGTCGACGTTGACGACCAGGTCGATGCCGTCGACGTGGATGCCGCGCGCGGCGACGTCGGTGGCGACCAGGGCCTGGATGCGGCCCTCGCGGAACTTGGCCAGGGTGCGGGTGCGCACGCTCTGGGTCTTGCCGCCGTGCAGGGAGGCACTGGGCACGCCGGCCTCGGCCAGCTGCTCGCTGATCGTGTCGGCGCGGTACTTGCTGCGCACGAACAGGATGGTGCGGCCCTCGCGCGCGGCGATCTGGGCGATGATCTTGTTCTTGTCGCGGGGCAGCACCTTGAGCAGGTGGTGCTCCATGGTGGTGACCTGGGAGACCGGCGGGTCCACCGAGTGGGTGCGCGGGTCGTTCATGTACTTGCGCACCAGCTTGTCGACGTCGCCGTCGAGCGTGGCGGAGAACAGCAGGGTCTGGCCCTCGGGCTTGACCTGGTCGAGCAGCTCGCTGACCTGCGGCATGAAGCCCATGTCGCACATCTGGTCGGCCTCGTCCAGCACCGAGATCTCGACGTCGCCCAGGTCGCAGGCGCCCTGCTCGATCAGGTCGGTGAGGCGGCCGGGGGTGGCGACCAGGACGTCGACACCGCGGCGCAGCTCGTTGATCTGGCGGGTGTAGGAGCTGCCGCCCACGACGTCGCCGACGCGGGCGCCCACGATGCGGGCGTAGGTGCGCAGCGCGTCGCGGACCTGGTGGGCGAGTTCGCGGGTGGGCACGAGGATCAGGGCCCGGGGGCGGTTGGCGGCGGCCCGGCGCTCGGCGGCGCGGACCAGGACCGGCAGGCCGAAGGCCAGGGTCTTGCCCGAGCCGGTGCGGCCGCAGCCGAGGACGTCGAGTCCCTCGAGGGCGTCGGGGATCGTGGCCGCCTGGATCGGGAACGGGGTGGTCACACCGTTCTTGGCCAGCTCTTCGACGATGTCCTGGGGAAGCCCGAGGCTGTCGAAGGCAGGCTCTACGGCAGTGTCCGTCAAGGTGACGTGTACCTTCCTCATCGGTTGGCGGCGTTTCGAGGAAGGCTCCACACGGAAGGCCATCGCGGTCCCGGCGAAGAAATCACACAAACGCGCCTGATCACACGCGGATGTGGGCCCCTACGTCGGACATGGGGCTTGGTCTCTTCGGGAAGAGTCGCGCCGAGGTGATCGGCGTACGAGATCCGCGTCTTGAGCGGTCTCGGCGCGCCCTGATGCGCGCGGCATTGCGAACGACCGCTTGGTGAAGCCTACTAGAGATCGCTCCGAAGTGGGGACGGGACGGGCGTTTTTCACCGGTGATCCGGGTCTCTCCGCCCCGTCCCCGCCTTCGGGCGGCGCGGGGTCAGGCCCCGGCGCCCATGGCCTTGGCCAGGGAGGTCAGCCGGTCGACCTGCGCGCGGCGCTCGGCGCGGGCCTGCTCCTCGAGGGTGTTGCCCGCGGCCTGCTGGAGCAGCGCCTTGGTGGCGGCGGCCGCCTCCGGGTTGGTCGCCAGCAGCGCGGCGACGACGTCGTCGACGGCGCCCTCCAGCTCCTCCACGGGGACGACCAGCTCCGCCAGGCCCAGCTCGCGGGCCTCGGCGGCCTCGACCCGGCGGGCGGTCAGGCAGATCTCGACGGCGCGGTTGACGCCGACGATGTCGACCAGCGGCTTGGTGCCGGTGAGGTCGGGGACCAGCCCCAGGGCGGGCTCCTTCATCGTGAACTTGGCGTCCTCGGCGAGGATGCGGATGTCGCAGGACAGGGCCAGCTGGAACCCGGCGCCGATGGCGTGCCCGCGGACGGCGGCGACGCTGACGATGTCGGGGCGGCGCAGCCACAGGAACCCGGCCTGCAGCTCGGCGATGTGGCCCTCGATGTCGTCGGCGTCGGCGCTGCCGTCCAGGACGCCGGCCACCAGGGAGCGCTCCCCCTCGACCCCTTCGGGGGTGAACATGTTGAGGTCGATCCCGGCGGAGAAGATGTCGCCCTCTCCGGCGATCACGACGATTCGGACATCCTCGGGAAGGGTCTGGCCGATGTGGGCCAGGGTCGTCCAGGTGCGCCCGGTCATCGCGTTGCGGCGCTCGGGGCGGCTGATGGTGATGCGGGCGACGTGCCCGTCCACCCTCAGCCGGAGCCCGGCCCTGGAGAGCTCGTCCTCGGTGGGCGGCTCACCGGCGCCGTTCGCGGCCTGTGCCATGGGGGTTCCTTCCGTGGGTGTGCCGTGTCACCCCGAATATTACCCATGGGTAACCGCCAGGGCGCGCTCAGGCCTTGCGTGTCGCCCCGCCCCGGCCGCGCAGCTCCACCCCCGCCTCGCCGAGCAGGCGGTGCACGAAACCGTAGGAACGCCCGGTGGCCGCCGCCAGCTGGCGGATGCTCTCGCCCGCGTCGTAGCGGCGCTTGAGCTCGACGGCGAGTTCGGAGCGGTTCTCACCGGCCACCCGGGTGCCCTTTCCCAGCGCGTCGTTCACAGGTTCACTCCTCGAGGGGTCGACGGTCAGGGACCCTCATGATGGGACATCGGGATCGCGGACCGCCACATTGACCGCCCGCCACGCCGGACACGCCGGGCGATCGCCCATTTTCGGAACGCCGCAAACGCCGACCGAAAAGAGGAGGGGTGAACCTCACCGGTCCCCCGGGCGTCCACCCCCGTCCCGGGGCGCCCGGGCGCCCCGCCGGCGCTCACGCCAGCGCGATGAGGTCCTCGAACTCGGCGTTCCACACGTCCTCGACCCCGTCGGGCAGCAGGATGACCCGCTCGGGCTGGAGCGCGTCCACCGCCCCCTCGTCGTGGGTGACCAGCACGATCGCGCCCTTGTAGTTGCGCAGCGCCGCCAGGATCTCCTCGCGGCTGGCCGGGTCCAGGTTGTTGGTCGGCTCGTCCAGCAGGAGCACGTTGGCGCTGGAGACCACCAGCGTGGCCAGGGCCAGCCGGGTCTTCTCGCCGCCGGAGAGCACCCCGGCGGGCTTGTCCACGTCGTCCCCGGTGAACAGGAACGAGCCCAGGGTGCGCCGCGCCTCGACCTCCGGCAGGTCCGGGGCGGCGCTCATCATGTTCTCCAGGACGCTGCGGTCCACGTCCAGGGTCTCGTGCTCCTGGGCGTAGTAGCCCAGTTTGAGCCCGTGCCCGGGGACCACCCGCCCGAAGTCGGGCTGCTCGATCCCGCCCAGCAGGCGCAGCAGGGTCGTCTTGCCCGCGCCGTTGAGGCCCAGGATGACGACCCGGCTGCCCCGGTCGATGGCCAGGTCCACGCCCGTGAAGATCTCCAGCGACCCGTAGGACTTGGACAGCCCCTCCGCCATCAGCGGGGTGCGCCCGCTCGGCGCCGGGTCGGGGAAGCGCAGCTTGGCGACGCGGTCGGCCTGGCGCACCCCCGCCACGCCGTCCATGATGCGGTCGGCGCGGTTGAGCATCTGCTGGGCGGCGCGCGCCTTGGTCGCCTTGGACCGGAACCTGTCGGCCTGCTTGCGCAGGGTGTCGGCCTGCTTCTCGGCGTTGGCCAGCTCCCGCTTGCGGCGGCGCTCGTCGGCCTCGCGCTGGGCCAGGTACTGCTTCCAGCCCATGTTGTAGATGTCGATGACGCTGCGGTTGGCGTCCAGGTAGAAGACCTTGTTCACCACCTGCTCGACCAGCTCCACGTCGTGGCTGATCACGATGAGCCCGCCCTGGTGGGACTTGAGGAAGTCGCGCAGCCAGGCGATGGAGTCGGCGTCCAGGTGGTTGGTGGGCTCGTCCAGCAGCAGGGTGTCGGCCCCGCTGAACAGGATGCGCGCCAGCTCGATGCGGCGGCGCTGGCCGCCGGACAGGGTGCGCAGCGGCTGGCCCAGCACCTTGTCGGGCAGGCCCAGGCTGGAGGCGATGGCGGCGGCCTCGGACTCGGCGGCGTAGCCGCCCAGCACGTGCAGGCGCTCCTCCCAGCGCCCGTAGGCGCGCACGCCCTTGTTGCGGGTCTTGGTGTCGGTGCTGGCCATCTTCTTCTCGGCCTCGCGCAGCCCGCGCAGGGCCTCGTCGATGCCGCGGGCCGACAGGATGCGGTCGCGGGCCAGCACGTCGAGGTCGCCGGTGCGGGGGTCCTGGGGCAGGTAGCCGATGCTCCCGGAGGAGGTGACCGTGCCGCCGGTGGGCAGGCCCTCGCCCGCCAGCACCTTGGTCATCGTGGTCTTGCCCGCGCCGTTGCGCCCCACGAGTCCGATGCGGTCACCGGCGGCGACGCGGAAGGTGGTCGGCTCCAGCAGGAGGCGAGGACCGACGCGCAGTTCGAGGTCGGTGGCGATCAGCATGATGGGGCTTCCTACGAGGTGGAGACGGTTCGGGCGGCCGTGCGCGCCGGTCCGGCGGCGGTGCGGGCGGACGGGGGAGCGGTGGCGCGGGGGCCGACCGATCCAGCCTAACGGCAGCGGTCGGGGGCGCCGCCAGGGGTTTTCTCCCCGGGACGACGGCGTCCCCGTCCTGTCGAACAGGAACGGGGACGCCGGACATTCCCGGGGGCGGGGTCAGCCGTCGGAGGGCGGGTCCTCCGGACGCTCCTCCTTCTTGTCCCCCTTGCCGGGCTTGGGAGCGGCCTTGGCCCCGGTCTTGGCGGTGCCCTCCCCCGGGGAGGGCGTCGTGGCCATGACCCCCTGCTTCTTCTTGGCCTTCTCCGTCGGCGCGGAGCCGGGGTCGTCGGGCTCGGCCTCCTCCTGCTCCTCCGGTGCGGCCGGCGGCCGGTCGCGCAGCAGGGCGGCGAGCACCGCGGCCACGGGGGTGGCCAGGAACATGCCGGGGATGTTCCCCAGGACGGCGCCGATGGAGATCGCGATGAGCACGACCGGCGAGGGCAGTTCCAGCGCCTGGCCGTAGATGCGCGGCGCGAAGAGGTTGCTCTCCAGCTGCTGGATGAGCAGCACCCAGCCGAGCACGACCAGGGCCATGACCCAGTCCACGGTCACGAACGTCACCAGGACGGCGACCAGGCCGCTGAGGAACGCACCGATGATCGGCAGGAACGCGCCGATGAAGGTGAGCACGATCAGCGGGATCGCCAGGCTGGGGTCGAGGATGAAGATCAGCAGCACACCGATGCCGATGGCGTCGATGGCGCCGACCGCCGCCACCCCGCGCACGTAGTTGCCCATCACCTTGTAGGTGACGTGCCCGGCGTGCTGCAGGCCGGGGCGCGACCCCGGCGGGAGCAGGGTGAGCAGCCAGTCCATGAGCAGGTCGCCCGAGTGCACGAAGTACACGGTCAGGGCGATGATGAGGACGATGCCGACCAGGATCGAGACGACCGCGGCGCCCGCGGTCCACGCGCCGCTGATGAGCTGGCTGCTGTTCTCCTCGATCATGGTGGTGATCTGCCGGGTGGCGTCGGCGATCATGTCGTCGAGCTCGAACATCTCGGGGCTCAGCCCGAACGGCAGCTGGAGGTTCTGGATCTCCTCCAGGCCCTCGGTGACGCTGGAGACCAGGGCGTCCGAGCCCTGGACCGCCGGCATGATGATCATCGTCAGGACGCCGCCGAAGACGATGAGCGCCACCACGATGGAGATCGTGGTGGAGAGCCCCCGGCCGAGCCCCTTGCGGCGCAGCCAGTTGGCGAGCGGCATCAGCAGCGCGGTGATGAAGACCGCCAGGATCAGCGGCAGGGTGACCACCGACAGGTACACCAGCGCGTAGATCAGCAGGCCCGCGACGAATCCGATGAGCAGCATCCGCCAGGCGACGTCGCTGACCCGGCGCAGCAGGTCCGGCGGGGCGGCCTCGGCCTGCGCCGCCGCCTCCTCGGCCCGGCGCCTGGCCTCGGCGATCTCGCGCTCCTCGGCCTCCAGCCTGGCCCGGCGCTCCTCGTTGGCCCGGCGCGCGGCGAGCCACTTGTTCAGGAGCGCCCAGACTCCCGGCCGTTGGGCTTGCACATCGACTCCATTTCTTCACTTCTGCGGGTGCCCCCCGTCACGGGGTGGAGGGGTGCACGGGGGTTCTTGTAGAGGGTGATGCGTCCGGGGGATGGGGGGTTCGCACCCGTCGGCGTGAGAACGGTGTCAGAACTGCCAGGGTTCCCGGGGACGGCCGCTCTCGACGATCTCGTTGCCGAAGGGGGCCAGCGCGACCGGGATCATCTTGAGCGAGGCCCAGGCCATGGGGATGCCGATGATGGTGATCGCCAGGCCGATCGCGGTGGCGATGTGCCCCAGGGTGAGCCACCAGCCGGCGACGATCAGCCAGATGACGTTGAGGACGGTGCTGCCCGCGCCCGCGCCGGGCTTGCGCACGAGTTCGCGGCCGAAGGGCCACAGGGCGTATCCGGCCATCCGGAAGGAGGCGACGCCGAAGGGGATCGTGACGATGAGGATGCAGCAGATGAGCCCGGCGAAGGCGTAGCCCACCGCGAGCCAGAAACCCGCGACGAAGAGCCAGATGACGTTGAGGATGAACCGCAGGAGGGCCACGGCGACTCGAACTCCTTGTGGTGGTGCCAGAGGACGACCCGGTATCGGGGTGTCCTTCGCTTTCTATCGCGTGTGACGCCCGGACACCACGACCTGTTCCTCCTGCGCGCCCCTGGTCCTTCCCCTAGGGGCCCGCCCGTCGCCCGCCACCACCCTCAACGGACGGCCCACGGCCGCGGCCCCTCCCAGCCGTCGCCCGTCGGCCGCCGTCGGCACCCAGGGGGCGGGGGTTCGCGCCGGCCGCCACCCCGGGGGCGGCGACGGAGGGTGAGGACATACGGTCCCACCCAATCGCGGTGACGTGTCGTGTCCGCAATGTGATCGGCGTATCAGGGGGAGCCCCTAGGCAGGAGCGACATCGCCCCATACGATGTGCTGTGTCCTTCGCAAGGCACTCGTTCTTGCAATAAGTGACGAACTCGGACAAACGACCGGAGATCCGCCGCAAGGCATCAGATTTCGGTAACGGTTGGGCGAGTAATTTCCCCACCCCCCGTGCACGATCGGGAGTGGGGATGGCATGATTACGTACCGGCTCGGACGGATGGCCGTCACCGCCTCCGAGAGCCGTTCGCGTGAGAACACACCCGCAGTCGGCGATCACCGCCGCTCGGTTCGCGTGCTTCTCGTGGTCTCAGCCACACCGGGGAACATCGCCTGCACCGTTCGGCGTTTGCGTCGTGCGGGGTCGCTCACGCCGCATGACCGACTTTTGGGTGACTGAAGCTTTTTCCGACAGCTTACTAGTGATTTCAGTAGAGGTGGTTCAAGCATGTCTCAGGTACGTCGGCAGGCCGCGCTGCGCCCCCGCCCGAGCTGGGGGTGGCAGGATGCCGCCGCGTGCCGGGGCGAGGACCTTGTGCTCTTCTTCGGCCCGGATGGCGAGCGCCAGCCGGAGCGGGAGATCCGCGAGCGCAAGGCCAAGGAGATCTGTGCGGCCTGCCCGGTTCGAACCGACTGCCTGGACTATGCGATCTCGCGTCCGGAGAAGTACGGCACCTGGGGCGGCCTGAACGAGGACGAGCGCGCCTCCGAGCGCCGTCGTCGTATGCGTCGCGCCAACGCCGCCTGAGTCCTCAGGCGGTCGCGCAACCGCGATCCGGCCGATCTTCCTCCTCGGCGGCCCCGGCCCCGTGCGAAACCCGCGTCGCCCCGACACTCCGTCGGCGGCGGCGCGGGTTCTTCGTTCTCCGGCGCCCTCCGGGCCCGGGCCTCAGCCCCGGCCGCGCGGGAGGTAGCGGTCGAACCAGTCCTGGGCCTCCACCGCCACCTGCCGCCATTCCCGGGCGCCCCGGAGCAGTTCCTCGGCCCCCGACAGCACCTTGAGGTCGGTGGGCCCGCCCATCCGGCCCCGGGCCCACTCCCCCAGTTCGCGCACGAACGAGTCGCGGCTCTCCAGCATCACCAGGACCGGGGCGCGCACGTCGGGCAGCGCGGGCTCGGCGAGGTCGATCCGGCCGCCGTGCACCACCGCCGCGGCCACGTCGCCCGGCCGCCGCGCGGCGGTCACGAGCGCCGCCGGGGCACCGGCCCCCGAGCCCAGCACCCCCACCGGCTCGCTGGCGGCGTCGGTGGCCCGGCGCAGCCAGGTGACGGCCGAACTCAGCCGCTCTCCCAGCACCTCCGTCGCGGCGCCGCCGCCCACCGAGGAGCGCTCCTCCCCCACCAGCAGGTCGAGCATCAGGGTCGCGTACCCCGCCCGTTGCAGCACCGAGGCGATCGCCCGCCAGCGCGGATCGCCGCGCGCCTCCCCGAACGCCAGGACCACCGCGCCGCGCAGCGCCGCCGGGAGGGTGAGGTCGCCGTCCAGGTAGACGTCGCCCGCGCGCACCCGCACGCCCCGGGCCGTGCCCGGCCGGCTGTGGCTGCGCCCCACCTCCGACATGATGGCGGTGACGTGGCCGTCGGAGAGCTGGTCGAAGTCGCGGTACCACTCCCCCACCGCCCGGAAGTTGTCCGGGACTCCGAGCACCACGACGGCGTCGGCCTCCTCCTTGAGCATCGCGATCGCCTCCCTGGAGGCGACCGGGACGGCCAGCACCAGCTGGGCCGGGCCGGCCTGGCGCACCATGCGCAGGGCGGCGCGGGCGGTGCCGCCGGTGGCCACCCCGTCGTCGACGACCACGCAGTCGCGCCCGGCGATGTCCGGGGGCGGGCGCTCGCCCCGGTAGACCCGGCGGCGCCGGTCGAGTTCGGCGCGCTCGGCGTCCACCGTCCCGGCCAGGGCCTGGCGGGGCACCCGCATCCGGGCCAGGGCCAGGTCGTCGAAGAGGACGCGCCCGTCCTCGGCGATCGCGCCGACCCCCAGCTCGGGGTGGCCCGGAAGGCCGATCTTGCGGACGACCAGAACGTCGAAGTCGGCGTCGAGGCGGCGGGCCAGCTCCGCGCCGACCGGGACACCGCCCCGGGGCAGGGCCAGGACCAGGGGGTCCGAGACCGCGTACGGCCGGACCCGCTCCGCCAGGCGGCGGCCCGCCTCGGAGCGGTCGGTGAACGGCAGGGAAACGGGTACCGGATTCATGTGCCTCACCGGCGCCGGGCTCGGGCGCCGCTCCTCTCGCCGTGTCGAAGGGAGCCGATGGAAAAGTGGTACCGGACATACCCCGGGAGCCGGAGGTTGCAACCCCGGCCACGGTCAAAACCCCCGGGTCAGGTCCTGCGGTACCCGTTCCGCAGCACGGCCATGAGCAGGGCGTCGTGGCGGCGCCCCTCCCACAGCAGCGAGTCGCGCAGCCGCCCCTCGACGGAGAAGCCGCAGGAGCGGTACACGGCGATGGCCCTCATGTTGAAGGCGTAGACGTACAGCCACACCCGGTGCAGGCCGACGTGCTCGAAGGCGTACTCCAGCACCATCCGGGTGGCCTCCCGGCCCAGCCCCTGCCCGGTGAACTCCAGGGCGGACAGGGCGATGCGGTACCCGGCGCTCTCGTTCTCCGGGGCCACCGAGTACAGCGACAGCTCGCCGAGGTAGCGGCCGTCGTGCGGGGCCGTGATGGCCAGGTCCAGCCGGTCCGGGCTCCGCGGGCGGCCGCGGCACCACTCCCGGGCCTCGTCGTAGGTGAGGTGGTGGTGGGTCCCGGTGAGTCTGCGGATCTCCTCGTCGAGTCCCGCCGCGAAGTAGGCGTCCGTGTGCTCGGGGCCCAGCGGCACCAGGCGCACGTGCTTTCCGGTGAGTGTGGGTTTGTCTCGCAGCGCGCTCGTATTGATCATGGGCTCTTCCGGTTCCGGCCGGGCGCCGCGGAACGGCGGCCGGGGCGAGGGAGTCGGCGTCGGGGGCCCGTGCCCTGTGCGTGAGCGGGTCGCTGGGGGCGGGGACCGGTGCGGTGGTGACCGTGTGCAGTCGTCGGGGGTCGTCGGGGGCTTCTCCGTTACTGAGCGGAATCCCCATGTAAATCGGAACGGCGGCGGATCGCAAGCCCACCGGAGGGGAGATCGCGGGGGCCGGGAAACGCATGGCCGGACCCGGACCGGAGTCGATAGCATCCGCAGGCACCGAACGGCCACCCGTGGGAGACGCATGAACAGCCCGAAGACCACCGCCCCGCCCCGGCAGGCCCGCCGGGCCAGGCTCGCGGTCTCCACCCTCTTCTTCGTCAACGGTTTCACCTACACCAACGCGGTCCCCTGGCTTCCGGCGATCAAGTCGGGGCTGGGGCTGAGCAACGCCGAGCTGGGGCTGGCGATCGCGGCGATGCCGACCGGCGCGATCCTGACCGGGATGCTCGCCGGGCCGCTGATCCACCGCTTCGGAAGCGGGCCCACAGCGGTGGGGACCAGCCTGTTGTCGCTGGGAGCGCTTCCATTCATCGCGCTGGCGCAGAACTGGTGGGCGCTGGCGGGGGCCCTGTTCGTCATGGGCTGTGCCGACGCCTGGACGGACTCGGCGCAGAACTCGCACGGGCTGCGGGTGCAGCGCCGGTACGGGCGGACCATCATCAACACCTTCCACGCGGTGTGGAGCCTGGCCGCGGTCTCCGGCGGCCTGCTCGGCGCGGTCATGGCCGGCTCCGGGGTGCCGATCCTGTGGCACCTGGGCGGTACGGCGGTGGTGCTGGTGGCGGTGAACCTGACGGTGAGCCGGATGCTGCTGCCCGGCCCCGAGGACAGTGAACGCGCCGACGGCGCGCGGGAGGCGGACGGGCGGCGACCGCGCATCCCCGGGCGCGCGGTGCTGCTGCTCGTCGCGCTGGGCGTGCTGCTGATGCTGGCCGGGGGCATCGAGGACTCCGCGGCGTCCTGGGGCGCGGTGTACATGGCCGACGAACTGGACGCCTCCCTGTTCCTGGCGGCGATGCCGTTCGTGGCCTGCCAGGCGATGATGGTGGTGGGCCGCCTGCTGGGCGACCGGGTCACCGACAGGTTCGGTGCCGCGACCGTGGGCCGGGCCTGCGGCCTGCTGGCGGCGGGCGGGATCGCGCTGGCGCTCGCGCTGCCGCACCAGGCGACGACGGTCATCGGGTTCGGGGTGATGGGGCTGGGAGTGTCCACGCTGTTCCCGCTGACGCTGGCGGCGGCCGGGAACGTGCCCGGGGTGCGCACCGGCGACGGGGTGACCATCGTCGGGTGGCTGGGCCGCGCGGGCTTCCTGGCGTTCCCGCCGGCGGTGGGCCTGATCGCGGACGCGACGGCGCTGGGGACCGCGCTGTGGACGATCGCGGCGGCCGGGGTGTTCGCGTTCCTGCTCGCCCCGGTGCTGCGCCCGCGCGCCTGAGAGGGAGCGCGGAGGCGAAGGGCCGGAGGAACGGTGCGGGCCCCCGGACGCCGAGGCATCCGGGGGCCCGTGCACGTGGTCCGCGCCCTCACCGGGCGACGGCCGGCGGAACCGTGCCGATCCGCCGTGTTACTCCGCCGGCATCGCGGAGGGACGGCGCGCGCCCGCCCAGAGGGCGATGGCGCCGATGCCCGTGACGATGGCACCGCCCAGGACGAAGCCCTCCATGTCGACACCGGTGGTCGGCAGGGTGGGGGTGGTCCCGCTGGAACCCGAGGTGCCGGCGGTCACCGGGGAGGTGCTGCCGGGAGTGCTGGTGCCGGGAGCCTGGCTCTCGTCACCGTCGTCGTCACCGGGGTTCCCGCCGTCACCCGGGTCGGGGTTCTCCCCGCCGGGGTTCTCACCACCGGGGTCTTCACCGCCGGGGTCCTCCCCGCCCGGGTCTTCACCACCCGGGTCCTCGCCACCGGGGTCCTCCCCGCCGGGGTCCTCCCCGCCCGGGTCCTCACCACCGGGGTCTTCACCGCCGGGGTCCTCCCCGCCCGGGTCCTCACCACCGGGGTTCTCACCCTCACCGGGGTCACCGCCGCCGGGGTTCTCACCCTCGCCAGGGTCTCCACCGCCGGGGTTCTCACCCTCACCGGGGTCACCGCCGCCGGGGTTCTCACCCTCACCGGGGTCACCGCCGTCGTCGCCGCCACCGGGGTCCGGGGAGGGCGGGGTGTCGAAGAGTTCTCCGACGCCTTCGGCGATCCCGCCGACGATGGGGGTGACGACCGGGACCTCAGGAAGGACCTGGGGTTCGGTGACCTGCTGGGCCGCTTCGGGAGCGGCCGCAGGGGCGGTCTCCTCGATGGTCTCGGCGAACGCAGGGCTCACCGAGAACCCGGCCATGAACAGGCCGGCCGCGGTCACGGTCAGTGCACGCTTCTTGGGGGTCATCCCACTCCTTTCTTCTTTTATCGGGGGTTGCTACTGAGAGGGGATGGCATAGAGGTGGTCCTCGTGGACCACGATGGCGTTGCCGCCGAGCAGGCCGGCGGGCTGGGCCGAGGCCGGGTCCGGCCTGCGGACCTCGCCCGCGGTGTCCACGGCCGCCGGGGCACCGCCGAGCTGGCCGAACACGGTGGCTCCCACGGCCACCTGCGGTTCGAACCCGGGGACGACCGCGGTGGTGCCGGTCTCGGGGTCCATCACGACCGGGCCGTAGGAGACGGCGGCGGTGCCGATGGGGCCGGAGCGGTGCCGCACGTCCTCCAGGTCGGCCGGGTCGATCTCGGCCGCGCCGATGACGGAGCCGTCGCGGCTGTCGTGGAAGGCCAGCACGGCCCCCTCGCCGCGCAGCGGCTCCCAGCGGACGATCACGTACTCGCGCAGGGCGGTGACCACCGACTCCATCTCACCGGCGTTCTCGGGGCGGCGGGCGGTGACCTCGGCGACCTCCCCTTCGGGATCGACCCAGGTCCAGGCGCCGGTGCGCACCGCGGTGAGCACCTCGGCGCCCTCGGCCAGCATCGGCGCCGCCCCGCCGGGGACCTCGACCGGCGCCAGCTCGCCGCCGGCCGGTACGAGGGCGTCGTCGCCGCTGCGGACCAGCGCTGAGGAGCCCACGTACTGGGTGGAGGCGTCCTCCGGCAGGGTGATGCTGGTGTGCTCACCGCCCGCGACCGGCCAGAACCACAGGGTCCCGGTGGTCTCCATGACCACCGCGGGCTCGCCGTCGTAGTCGACGAACCGGGGCGGGCCCAGGAACTCGGTGGAGGCGGCCGGGAGGGCGGCCGACCACAGGCGCTCGCCGGAGGCGTCGAACAGGGTGAGCCGCTCGTCGGGGTCCATGAAGGCCATCAGGTCGCCGTCGCGGGAGACGCCGGGCTGGCTGCCGGGGGCGAGCGCCTCGGAGAACTCCACGGTGTCGCCGTAGCCGGGCGGGGCCGGGTGGCCCAGGACCTGCGCCTCGGTCGTGGTGGTCTGCGCGGCGGGGTCGTCGCCCGGGATCAGGTTCCAGGCGACGAAGCCGGCGCCGCCCAGGAGCACCACGGCGAGCGCCGCCGCACCCGCGATGACCAGGCCCCGCCTGCCGCGTCCGGGCCGCTCGGCGGGCGCCGGGGGGCGGGCCGCGGCGGGGGCGGGCCCGGCCGTCGGGGGGAGCCGGTCGGCGGCCTGCACGACGCCGTCGGGGGTGGCGACCAGGTTCCAGTAGCCGTTGCTGTCACGGGCGTCGATGAGCACCGGCTGGCCGATCCTGGCGGCGTAGCCGGTGGCGACGTCCAGCGCCGCGCGCCGGGTCTCCTTGGGAACGCTGCCGGTGACGACCTGGCGCTGTCCCTCGATGACGATCTCGGCGCTGCGCTCGTCCGGGGCGATGGCGATGACGGCGGTGGGCCGGGGATGCCCCGGACGGGACGCCCGGCTCATGGTGCCTCCGAAGGCATGGGAAGGGTGGACCTGTTCGTGTGCGGGTGACGGGGAACGTCGGTCGGGGGCGACGGCGGGACCGGGCCCGGGAGATCACCGGGCGCCGGTGTCGACGTGCACGAAGCCAATGCTGAACGCGATGATACTGATCGTGACGGACACGGCCCACCCGGGTACGGGCGGCCGGTAGCGGACACGGCGCGCTGTGCGGTCAACGGTGTTCCCGCTCCCCTTCCCCCTGACCTGGCATGTCTTCGGAACGCGGGGAGGGCCGCCCGGCCCGCCCTCCCGTGGTCACGTTCATATGGACACGCGGATGTGTCGATGAGTTCACACCGTAACTGGCCGAATCCGGCCACCGGTCTCCCACGGTTCACGCCGGGCCCTGGCCTCCCGTGGGCCCCGTGACATGCGGAAGGATGCGGAAGCCGGGGCCGGGCGGACCGAAGTTCGGTTCGCTGGTGACCGTGAAGTGCACGATACCGCCAGGTACGACCGAAAAGGGGCACGGGGGTGACCCCCGGCGCTGCACCCGGACGGTGTGGGCGCCGGGCGGCAGGCCGACGACGAGGGTGCCGCCGGAGGCGAGGAAGCCGACGTGGCCGCCGTCCACTTCCAGGGGCGGGTCCTCGGCGAAGCCGCCGCGCGCGTGGAACACCACAGGGCTCCAGCCGGAGGGCATCCGCGCGGGGTCGCGTAGACCGATGAGCTTGGGCGCCTCCGGCGGGGCGGCGGGCGCCCGTTCGGCGTCGCGCAGGTCATGCGGAGTGCTCCTGTCGCGTGACGGTCGGGTTCCACAGGGCGATACGGGTGTCCGCGCCGACGTAGAGGTGGACGGTGCGCCCCGGGACCGCCGCGAACCGGAACGGGTACTTACCGGGCGAAACCGGGATCCGTGCCGTGTGCTCCCCCGGCGGCAGGCCGATGACCAGGCTCTCCCCCGGCGGCAGCTCCCCGACCCGGTCCCCGTCGATCTCCAGGGGGTGGTCCCTGAGGTTGTGCGGGAACAGGTCGGATCTGTAGAACACCACCGGAACCCATCCGGGAGGCATCCGGGCGGGATCGCGCAGGCCGAGGAGCCTGGGCACCTCCGGACGGTCCGCCGCCCGTGCCTGATGACGCCAGGGCCGCTGCCACAGCAGCACGGCCAGGGCGGCGAGCCCGATCGTCTCGGCGGTCACGAGCAGGGGGAGCAGGCCCAGGCTTTCGTAACGCACGGTGTACCAGAGGCCGAGCGGCAGGAGGAGGACATGGCCCGAGGCCAGGACGAGCGCTCCCGCTCCGACCGCCGGCCTCACCGCCCGGGCCGAGGAGCCCGGACGCCCCCGGGACCCCTGGAAGGGAAGGAGGGAGAACACGACCACCAAGAACAGGAACCAGCTCAGGGCGAGACCGGCTCCGAGGGTGATCTCGCGCGCCGCGGACTCCATGGAGGTGAGGATCCAGTTGTGGAGCAGCATGCCGAAGAACGCGTGTGTGGTCACGGCGGGGAACCAGCGGAGGTCCTTCAGGGCGATCACCTTCCGGATCGGGGCTCGGTGGCCGGGGGTGCGGCGGGTTCGCCGGGGGTGAGGAGGATGTACTCCTCCGGCCGGGGCGTGTGGCCGGCGTAGGGCGCGCCTCCGGGACCGCCGGGCTCGACGGTCAGGTGGGACACGGTGTCCGCCGCGACGGCGACCGTGACGGGCGCGCCGGTGCGGCGGCCCAGGCGGCCGCGCACCCGGTGCTCTCCCGGCGGCAGGCCGATGACCAGGCTCTCCCCCGGACCGATCGTGCCCACCCGGTCGCCGCCGACGTGGATCCGGTAGTCGACGGCCGCGTCGCGGAGGACGTGCCCGGGGCGGTGGACCACCAGCGCGGCCCACCCGGAGGGGACCTCCTCAGGGGAGCGCAGGCCGACGAGCTTGGGACCGGTCAGCAGAGGCTCGGCCAGGGATTCCCCGAACTCCCGGCGTTCCCGCCGCGCCCGGACCACCGCGAGGACGCAGCCGGTGAGGGCGACCAGCACCAGGGGCGACAGGCTCAGGGAGGCGCCGGGCAGCATGAACACCACCGCCATCAGCAGGTTCAGCCCGATGACGGCGAAGTCCGTCCGCGGCCGGTCGGTGAGCGGCCAGGGCACGGCCCCCGTGTGCAGGCGCCGTCGCTCCCCCGGTGTGGGATCCGGGTCGGCGTCGGCGACCAGGGCGAGCGCCAAGGCCAGGAGGAGGGCGGGCGGCACCGTGGCCGGCCACGGGACCGTGCCGGGGTAGCCGGGGTAGAAGGCGCGGAAGGACGCGGCCAGCATCACGGAGACCAGGGCCGCCGCCATCGCGATCTGCCGCAGAAGCTGGGAGGCCTTCACCGGCGCCCCCTCCCCCCGGCGGAGGCGCGGGGAGCGGACGGGGCGGAGATGCGGGGCGCGGACGGGGCGGGGGTCATGGGGGATGCCCTTTCCAGCCGTCCGGGTGCGGGGGGGGCGGCGGGGGCGCGGCCCGCCCGCCGGAGGCACCTCGAACATACCGACGCGCCGTCGCGTTCGGGTGTACGGCGTACGCTCTGACCGGTTCCGGTCAGCGGCCGTTGTTCTCGACGATGGTGTCGATGACCGCCTGCTCGCGGCGGCGGACCAGGCGGTCGGCGCGCTCGAAGCGGCGGTTGGCGATCTCGGCGCGGGCCGCGGCGGTGCGCACCGTCGGCCACATGGCGTCGATCTCGGCGTTGAACGACGACCCCACAAGCACCGCGACCGCCATCACGAACAGCCAGGCCAGGATCGCGATCGGCGCGGCCAGCGAACCGTAGAGGCTCACCTGCGCCAGCGAGGCGTCCAGGTAGGCGCGCAGCCCGATGGACCCGGTGATGAGCACCGTCGTCGCCAGCAGCGCCCCCGGCAGGTGCCGCCACAGCGGGGTGCGCACCGGGATGCTCAGGGTGTACAGCATCGTGACGGCGGCCGTGGCCAGTACCGCGACGGTCGGCCAGTACAGCAGGTTGAGCCGCCCCACCGTGATCGGCAGCAGCCGGTGGACCAGGTCGGGGCCGGCCACCAGGACCGGCAGCACCAGCAGGGCGAACGCCAGCCCGCCCAGGTAGGCCACGAAGGCGAGCACCCGCTGGGTGATCCAGCCGCGCAGCTCCTCCAGGCCGTAGGAGATGGTGATGGAGCGGATGAACACGTTCATCGCCCGCGACCCCGACCACAGCGACACCAGGAAGGTCACCGACAGCACCCCGCCCCGGACGCCCTGGAGGAGGTCGTCCACCAGCGGGGCCACCACGCTCTCGACCGTGTCGGGGGTGAGGATCTGGGCGGTGCTGTCCAGGATGAGCCCGCGGATCTCCTCCACCGTGCCCTCCCCCAGCACCGGCGCCAGCGGGACCAGCACGCCCAGCAGTCCCAGCAGCAGCGCGGGCAGCGAGATCAGGGTGAAGAAGGCGGATTCGGCGGCCAGGCCGACGACCCGGTCACGCGAGAAGGCCCGGATGGTGCGCAGCACGAGCAGCAGACCGCCGCGCAGCCGGGGGCGGCGCCTCAGCCAGGCGTCGGTGATCCGCCACAGCCCCTCCCAGAAACCCACCACGGGGAGAACGTTAGCGGTCCGGGGGCGGACGCCGGGACCGCGCACCGCCCGGGGAGTGGTCTGCGACGTGCGGTGAGCGGTGAGTGGGCGGGCGGGCCGCGTGGCGCGGCGGGCAGCGGGTGGCCTGCGCAGTGTGGTGGGCAGCGGGTGGCGGGTGGCCTGCGGCGTCCTTCGCCGAGTGACGTGACTCACTCGGGAGCCCTCCGGACCCGCCTGGACAAAGGACGCGCGCACATGACATTCTCATTTCATGATCGCTGCCCTGGACCCCATGCTCTGCGTGCGTCGCCACGTGGACTTCCTGCGGGTCCGCAGCGCCATCTGTTGCAGCGTCGGTTAATCTCGCCGCCTTTTTGACGCACCCCAGGGGTGCGCGCGGCACCGGCGCTCTCCCCTTTCTCTTCGCATCCCACACACGCGGATTCCGACCCGTGGCACCTGCACGACGATGTGCGGCGCCGACGGGCCGTAGCGGTGCGGGCGCCGGGGCCGTACGGACCCCGTGACCCCATCGGAGACACCCGCGATGCCTCCCTCTTCCGCGCAGAACGGTCGGACGGCGACGGCGGCCAAGCCGCGTCGCCGCCGCGGCGAGGGCCAATGGGCCCTCGGCTACCGCGAGCCGCTGAACAAGAACGAGGAGAACAAGAAGAACGACGACGGGCTCAACGTCCGCGATCGGATCATCAACATCTACTCCAAGCGCGGTTTCGACTCGATCGACCCCGCTGACCTGCGCGGCCGTTTCCGGTGGTTCGGCCTGTACACCCAGCGCGCCCCCGGCATCGACGGCGGCAAGACCGCGGTCCTGGAGCCGGAGGAGCTGGACGACCGCTACTTCATGCTGCGGGTGCGCATCGACGGCGGCCAGCTGTCGGTGGCCCAGCTGCGCGCCGTCGCGGGGATCTCCCGCGACTTCGGCCGCGACACCGCCGACATCACCGACCGGCAGAACGTCCAGTACCACTGGATCCGGGTCGAGGACGTGCCGGAGATCTGGGACCGGCTGGAGTCGGTGGGCCTGTCCACCACCGAGGCCTGCGGTGACACCCCCCGCGTCATCATGGGCTGTCCGCTGGCCGGAGTGGCCGAGGACGAGGTGCTGGACGGGACGCCGGAGATCTTCCAGATCTACGAGGAGCACATCGGCAGCCCGCTGTACTCCAACCTTCCGCGCAAGTTCAAGACGTCCATCGCGGGCTGCTCGGTGTACTGCACCAACCACGAGATCAACGACGTCGCGTTCGTGGGCGTGCGGAACGAGGCGGGCGAGGCGGGCTACGACCTGTTCGTCGGCGGCGGGCTGTCCACCAACCCGATGTTCGCGCTGCGGCTGGGGGCCTTCGTCCGCCCCGACCAGGTGAGCGAGGTGTGGGCGGGGGTCTGCGCGATCTTCCGCGACTACGGGTACCGCCGGCTGCGCACCCGCGCCCGCATCAAGTTCCTCATCAAGGACTGGGGCGCGGAGAAGTTCCGGCAGGTGCTGGAGGAGAAGTACCTGGGGTACGCGCTGCCCGACGGCCCGGCCCCGGTGCTGGACCAGGGCCTGCGCCGCGACCACGTGGGCGTGCACCGCCAGCGCGACGGAAGGTTCTACGTGGGGTTCGCGCCCAAGGTGGGCCGGGTCTCGGGCACGTCGCTGGACCGGATCGCCGACATCGCCGAGGCGCACGGCTCCGACCGCATCCGTACGACCGCCGACCAGAAGCTCGTCATCCTCGACATCGAGGAGGACCGGGTCGAGTCGATCACCGCGGCCCTGGAGGCGGAGGGCTTCCAGGTTCGGCCCAGCACCTTCCGCCGCCAGACGATGGCGTGCACCGGCATCGAGTTCTGCAAGCTGGCGATCGTCGAGACCAAGGGGCGGGCGTCGACCCTCATCGACGAGCTGGAGAAGCGGCTGCCCGACTTCGAGGAGCCGCTGACCATCAACGTCAACGGGTGCCCGAACTCGTGCGCGCGCATCCAGGTCGCCGACATCGGCCTCAAGGGGCAGTTGGTGATGAACGACCGCGGCGAGCAGGTGGAGGGCTACCAGATCCACCTGGGCGGCGGCATGGGCCTGGACGCGGCCTTCGGCAAGAAGATCCGCGGGCTCAAGTCCACCGCCGAGGAGCTGCCCGACTACGTGGAGCGGGTGCTGCGCCGGTTCCAGGACCAGAGGAAGGACGGGGAGTCGTTCGCGGCCTGGGTGGGCCGGGCCGCGGAGGACGACCTGAAGTAGGGAAGCAGGGCGGGGCTGTTCGGGCTCGGGTCCGGGGCCGGGCTTGGGTTCGGGGCCGGGTCTGGGTCTGAGGTCGGGTCCGGGTCCGGGCTCGGGACCGGGTCCGGGTCCGAACGGCTCCGGGTGGGTCGGGCGCGTGTGCGCGTCCGGCCCGCCGAATCCACCATCCGCGACATCCCCGATTGGAGGAGGTGCGCCGTGTCCGAGAGGGCCGCACCCTACTACTGCCCCTACTGCGGGGACGAGGACCTGGTGCCCGAGGAGGGCGCCCCCGTCAAGGGCGAGGGCTACCCCTGGGCCTGCCTGTCCTGCGCCCGGGTCTTCCGTGTCAAGTACGTGGGCCTGCGGTCCGCCTCGTTCGGCGACGCACCTTCTAGACCGACGGAAGGGTAGGAATGAACGCCACCATCACCCCCGTGGGCGGTCCCGAGCTCGCCGAGCGCGCATCGCGCGAGCTGGAGGAGGCCACCGCCCAGGAGATCATCGCGTGGGCCGCCGAGACGTTCGGCGACGGCCTGTGCATGACCTCGTCCATGGCCGACGCCCTCATGGTCGACCTGGCCTCCAAGGTGATCCCCGGCATCGACGTGATCTTCCTGGATACGGGATACCACTTCCCCGAGACCATCGGCACCCGCGACGCCGTGGCCTCGATCTACGACATCACCCTGATCAACGTCGAGCCGACCCGCACCGTGGCCGAGCAGGACCTGGCGCTGGGCCCGCGGCTGCACGGGCGCGACCCGGGCATCTGCTGCCACCTGCGCAAGGTGGAGCCGTTGAAGAAGGCGCTGGCGCCCTACAGCGCGTGGCTGACCGGGCTGCGCCGGGCCGACTCGGTGACCCGCCGCGACACCCCGATCGTGCAGTGGGACCGGCGCAAGCGGATGACCAAGGTCAACCCGATCGCCCGGTGGACCCAGGAGGAGGTCGACGCCTACATCGAGGAGAACGGGGTGATCATCAACCCGCTCCAGTACGACGGGTACCCCTCCATCGGCTGCGAGCCGTGCACGCGGCGGGTGGCCCCGGGCGAGGACCCGCGCAGCGGCCGCTGGGCCGGCAGCGGCAAGACCGAGTGCGGGATCCATCTGTGACCGGCGACGGGCCCCGCCCCGCGCCGCCGCTGCTGGCGGTGGCGCACGGCAGCCGCGACCCGCGGTCTGCGGCGGCCGTGGAGGCGCTGTTCGAGCGGGTGCGCGCGCTGCGGCCGGAGGCCGACGTGCGGGTGTCCTACCTCGACCACACGGCCCCGTCGGTGCGGGACGCCCTGGCGTCGCTGGCCGCCGAGGGCGCGGGCGAGGTCGTGGTGCTGCCCGCGCTGCTGACGGCGGCCTACCACAGCAAGGTGGACCTGCCGAAGGTGCTGGAGCGGGCGCGCGAGACCGGACCGTGGGTGCGGGTGCGCTACGCCGGCACGTTGGGACCGCACCCGGGCCTGGTGGCGGCGGTGGAGCGGCGGCTGGCCGAGGCCGGCGCGACCGCGGCCCCGGACACCGCGCTGGTGGTGGCCTCGGCGGGGTCGAGCGACCCCGGGGCCAACGCGACGGTGGAGTCCGTGGCCGCGGAGCTGGCGGCGCGCGGGCCGTGGCGGGAGGCGGTGGCGGCGTTCGCGTCGGCGGCGCGGCCCACCCCGGCCGAGGCGGTCGCCGCGGCGTACGCCCGGGGGGCGCGGCGGGTGGCGGTGGCCACCTACCTGCTGGCCCCGGGGTTCTTCGCCGACCGGGTCCGTGAGCAGGCGGAGGCCGTGACGGTGGCGGAAGCGGAGGCCGTGGCGGAGGTGGTGGGACCGGTGGGATCGACCGAGGTGGCCGGTGCCGAGGGAGCGGCCGGGTCGACCGTGGTGTCGGAGGCGCTGGGCGCGGCTCCGGAGCTGGCGGAGATCGTGTGGGAGCGGTACGACGCGGCACTGGCGGAGCGGCACGTGCTGGTCTGAGTGCTGACGTATAGAGCTCTGACGTGCCGTTATGCGAGGCGGGCGGGACCTTCCGGGTCCCGCCCGCTTTGTATGTTCGGGACTTGACAAGCCTTGGGTGATCAATAAAGTTGAGTGTGTTCGCATCAAGTCATCGACGATGATGTCGAAGGCACTTGGAGGTGACGAGCGATGCTGATGCGCACCGATCCGTTCCGGGAGTTCGACCGGCTCACCCAGCGTCTGCTGGAGAACGGCCGACCGGCCGTCATGCCGATGGACGCCTACCGTGAGAACGACGACTTCGTGGTCCACTTCGACCTGCCGGGGGTCTCCCCCGAGAGCATCGACCTCGAAGTCGAGCGCAACGTCCTCACCGTCAAGGCGGAACGCCCCGGCCTGCGCCGCGAGGGCTTGGAACTGATCGTCAACGAGCGGCCGAACGGCACGTTCAGCCGCCAGGTCTTCCTCGGGGACACCCTGGACACCGACCGGATCACCGCGAACTACGCCGACGGCGTGCTCACGCTGCGGATCCCGGTGGCCGAGCAGTCCAAGGCCCGCAAGATCGTGGTCGGGCACGACTCCGGGCGGGAGCAGGCCTCGATCAAGGCGTGACGGGCGGACGCCTCTCTTTTTCGCTCCTGTGGGGCGGGGGCCGCGTGAGGGCGCGGCCCCTTTTGCGCGTCACCAGTCGCGGGGGGCCAGAGCCTCTTCCAGGTCTGCGTCGGCGAATCCGTTGGCTTTCATGACGCGCTCGAAGGAGAGGGCGATGGCCTCCCGGATGACGGTGTCGATGTCGCTGCCCGCCTCCCAGAACTCCTCCTGGAGAGCGTTGAACTCCTCGGTGGCCGCATGGGTGAGCACGTAGAGCTCGGGCAGGTCGGCGGGGCGCTGGGACCCGATGCGCTCGTGGAGAGCGAGCAGGATCGACCTGCCCTTGGCCACCAGGTGGTCGGGGAAGGCGGGGTCGTCCTCCATGCCCTTCAGGTAGACGGGGTCGTCGGCCATGGCGTCTCCTTGTCGGGGGTGGGGTCGCGCGGCCATCCTGGCGGTCGGGTACGACAGACACCGTTGGTGGGGACGGGCCGGGCCGGCGGGTTGGGGCGGTTGTGGTCAGCGGGCGGTGACGGCCGCGGTGATGAGGACGGCGGCGGAGAACAGCAGGGCGCCGGGGGCGCCCACCGCCCCGGCGACCGCGGACGCGGCGGCGGGGATGGCGACCTGGCCCAGCCGGTTGCCCCAGATGCGCAGCGCCAGAGCGGAGCCGCGTGCGCCCTCCGGCGCCAGGGTGGTCACCTCGGCCATGGTCAGCGGCTGGCCCAGGCCGAGCAGGAACCCGCCCAGGCCCAGCACGAGGGCCAGCACCGCGAACCCGCCCAGCGGCAGGGCCACCAGGATCAGCGACAGTCCGGCGACGGCGGTGCTGGCGACGATGAGGGTCTTGCGCGACCAGCGGCGCAGCATCCATGGCAGGGTCAGGCGGGAGAGCAGCGAGGAACCCGCGCGCAGGCTGAGCAGGACGCCGACGAGCACCGGGGGGATGTCCCGGCTCTCGGCGATGAGGGGCAGGTAGGCGGTGAGGATGTCCACCGCGGAGAGCAGCGCCAGGCTGGCCAGCAGGGCGGAGGGCATCCGGCGGCGGCGCAGCAGGTCCAGGGTGGGCACTGGCGGCGCGGCCTTCTGTCCGGCGGTGCGCCGGACCGGGCTCAGCCGGAACAGGGCGAGGAGCGGCAGCGCGCCCAGGGCGGCGACGGCCCCGGCGACGACCAGGGCGGTGGAGGTGGCCGCGAGCAGGGCGTCCCCGGAGGCGTCGGCGAGGATGGCGCCGGAGATCAGGGGGGCCGGCGAGCTGGCCCAGGGAGGCGGCGGCGGTGAACCAGCCGAAGTCGCGGTCCAGGTTCTCCGGGCGGGAGTGGCGGGCGATGAGGCCCTGCCCGGCGACCATGCACAGCAGGTGGCCGACGCCGACGACGGTGCTGGCCAGGGCCAGGCCCGCCAGCCCGTCGACCAGGGAGAGCAGGAGACCGCCCGCGGCGAGGATGACCGAGCCCAGGCCGACGATCCAGGCGATGCGCGCCGAGCGGTCTGTGGCCCGGCCCAGCGGGACGGCGATGACCAGGGGCAGGAGCGCGTAGGCGGCGGTGATGAGGCCGACCTCGACGGCGTCGCCGCCGACGGCGATGGTGCGGTAGGAGATGAGGGGGCGGGTGAGGTTGAGGGCGGTGTGGGTGAGGACCACACTGCCGAGCAGGGCCCAGAGCCAGCGTGTGCGTTCGGGAGGTTCTGCGGCGGACTCCGTCGGCTCGGCCATGGTCTCCTCTCGCGCCGTGCCCCCTGGCGCTGCATCCCGGGAGTGGTCCCATCACGGGATCACTCGTCCCTCGGTGGTGTCGGACGTTGGACGTCGGAGGTTTGGTGGTTAGGGCGAGGGAGGTGGGCGGGTGAATGGTGAGGGGGCGACAGGGGGAATCGTATCGGGGGCGTTGTGTGGGGATACGGGTGGGGGTGGGCGGTTCTTTCTTCGGGGTGGGGCGGGGTGGGGTCACGGTTCTTTCTCCCCGGGCCCACGTGGCGATGTCGCGGGGGCGCGGCCTTCGTCCCTCCGGGGCGGGGTCGCGGTCCTGTTCCCGGTCTTGGGATGGGGACGCGGGGATGTGCGGCGGTACCTTCGGGGGCGGGGGTTGTGGTTCTTCCTCCCCTGATCCCCCTCGGGTTGATGCCGCGGGTGTGGGCGGCCTTCATCCCCTGGGGCTGAAGGTGTGTGGTTCTTCTTGCCCGCACCCCCTGGGGCTTGGGGCTGTGGGTATGCGCGGCCTTCACCCCTGTGGGCTGAGGTGCGCGGTTCCTCTTCCCCACACCCCCTGGGGGTTGGAGCTGTGGGTGCGGGCGGCCTTCACCCCCTGCGGTGGAGGTGCGCGGTCCTGTGCCCGGTCTGGGGCCAAGATCGCGGGTACGTGCGGCTTTCACCCCCGCTCCCGTCCGTACCGCGGTCATCCGCGGGAGTAGGCGACAGCGTGGAGCCCCCTCACCGCCGCCGGCGCCCCCAACCTTTCCAGGCGGTGCGGGTGCGCGCGCTCCGCGTGCACCCGGCTCCGGCAGTCACACCCCCACCACCCGCCACGCGCGCCCAACGATTCCGTCTGGCGGTCTGCCGGACACCGACTGCGGCCGGGGCCGGGCCCACCCGGCGCGGACCGCCGTTCCCAAGCGGCCGAGCTCTTGGAAACCTACAACTACCTCGGCGAAGACCCCCTGGGGTCGGGCACCCTACTGGTGTGACACGGCTGGAGCTGAGGTTTCCAATCGGGTGAGAAACCCCCTGGGGCAGAGGTACTGCGACGCCTTCCGGTTGTGGCGGAGGTCCCGGTCGGGTGGGAAACCCCCCTGCGGCGGGGGCGCTGCGATGCCCTCCGGGTGTGGCCGGCCCCCGGGTGGGGATCCCCGGGGCGGAGGAGGTGCGATGCCCTCCGGTTGGAGTGGGACCCGGCGGGTGGGTGGGGGTCCCTGGGGTGGTGGTGCTTGGGGTCAGGAGCGGCTGGAGTCGATGATGCAGAAGCGGTTGCCCTCGGGGTCGGCGAGGACGACGAAGTCGGGGTCCTCGGGGTAGAGGTCCCAGTCGACGCGTTCGGCGCCCAGGGCCACCAGCCGTTCGACCTCGGCGGCCTGGTCGGCGGCGTCCTTCGCGTAGAGGTCCAGGTGGACCCGGGGGTGCTCCTGGACGGGTACGTCGCTCAGGCCGAGCGCGATCTGGACGCCCGGTCCCCTGGTGGGGACCAGGACGATCCAGCGGTCGGTGCCGGGGTCGCGGGGCGTGTAGTCGAGGGCCGCGGTCCAGAAGGCCGTCGCACGGGCCACGTCGGAGACGCCCAGCACGACAGATCCGATGTTCAGCATCACCCGATTCTGCCCGAAGGGGTCAGCCCAGGAACAGCGGGGGGATGAGGTAGATGATCTCGAAGGCCTCGTACGCGGCGCCGATCACGAACAGGGCGAGCGCGGGCGGGAGCAGGCGGCCCAGTTGCCCGAGGCCGCGGAGGTACCCCTGGCGGCGGGTGTCGGCGCCGACCGACGCGGGGCACAGCCAGGCGCGCCCCAGGAGGTAGGCGCCGAGCATGACCAGGACGTAGGCCTGGAACTCGATGAGGAGCGTCAGGGAGTGCGGGACCAGGATCTTCGCCGCGGTGGCGTCGACCGGGGCCAGGGACAGCCCGAAGCCGAACGCCCGGTAGGCGAAGAGGACGATGCCGGCGAAGGGGACGATCATCGAGGGCAGCAGGATGGTCGCCACAGCGACCGTCAGCACGTTGACCGCGAGGATGGTCAGGCCGAACAGCCAGACGTTCCCGAGCAGTTCGCCCACCAGGTCCGCCGTGCCGTCCTGCTCCATGGACGTGATCTGTGCCGCTTGCAGGTCGGGGAAGGCGAGCGCCGCGGCGACGCCGGCGAAGAAGAGGCCGAACATGACCGCGTTCATGGCGAGGTAGGCTCCGAGGTTCGCTCGGATGATCCGGAAGGGCTCTCGAAGGTGGCGCATGCGTCCACTCCAGACCATGCCCCTGGGGCATGGTCAAGCCCGGGGTGGGAACGGGTGGACCGGAGCACGAACCGAGGAGGGGCGCATGGCGTGGAGCACCCGGCAGATCGCCGAGCTCGCCGGAACGACGGTGAAGGCCGTGCGGCACTATCACGAGATCGGCCTGTTGGACGTCCCGGAGCGGACGGCCAACGGGTACAAGCAGTACGGCGTTCCGCACCTGGTGCGGCTGGTGCGGATCAGGCGGCTGAGCGACCTGGGGATCCCGCTGTCGGAGATCGCGGCGGTGGAGGACGAGCCGGAGGAGGCGATCCGGGCGCTGGACGCGGACCTGGAGGCGAGGATCGACCGGCTGGTCCGGGTGCGGGAGGAGCTGGCCGTGATCCTGCGGCACCGCGCGTCGGTGTACGCCCCGCCCGGTTTCGCCTCGGTCTACGGTGACCTGTCGGAGCGGCAGCGGTCGCTGCTGGCGGTCTATTCGACCGTGTTCAGCGAGAGGTACCTCGCGGAGTTCCGCGAGCTCATCGGCGACCCGGAGGAGGCCGAGCGGGAGTTCGAGGAGCTGCCCGCGGACGCGGATGACGCCGTGGTGGCCGATCTCGCCGAGCGGCTGCTGCCGGCGGCCCTCCGTGCGCGGGCGGAGGGCCCGGATCCGGTGGCGGACTCGCCGCGGGGTCCCCGGCGGGCGGCGCAGGCGATGGCCGAGGCGGCGGTGGAACTGTACAACCCGGCGCAGCTGCGTGTGCTCGAGCGCCTGGTCGGGCTCATGGCCACATGAGGTGGGGGGATCGAGAACGCCTCGTAGGCGGCACCGGCGCGGCTTGACCGGGTCCGCTGTTCCCGTGCTCAGGTGAGGCGGAACGCGGAGCGGTAGGCCGAGGGGCTGAGGCCGGTGTGCGCGCGGACCGCCTCGCGGAGGTTGGCCGGGGTGCCCAGGCCGCTGGACCGGGCCACGGAGGACAGGTCGAGGTCCGTGCGTTCGAGCAGGCGCCGGGCGGCGAGGACCCGTTCCGCGCGCAGCCACGCCAGCGGGGTGGTGCCCAGCTCTGCGCGGAAGCGCCGGTGCAGGGTCGCCGGGCTCACCGCGGCGCGGGCCGCCAGGTCGGCGACGGTGAGGGGTTCGCCCAGGCGTTCGCGCGCCCAGTCGAGGAGCGGCGCCAGTGACACGTCGGCGGGGTGCGGGAGCGGGGCGGGCACGAACTGGCGCTGGCCGCCCTCCCGGTGCGCGGTGAACACCAGCCGCCTGCTCACGGAGGCGGCCGCCTCCGCGCCGTGGTCGCGCCGGATCAGGTGCAGCCCCAGGTCCAGGGCGGCCGCGCTGCCCGCGGCGGTGAGCACGTCGCCGTCGTCCACGAAGAGCACGTCGCGCTCCAGCCGCACCTTCGGGTACAGCCGGGTGAACAGCTCCTCGTGCCGCCAGTGGGTGGCCGCCCGGCGCCCGTCCAGCACGCCCGCGGCCGCCAGAGTGAAGCTGCCCGTGCAGAAGCTCACCAGGCGCGCCCCGCGGGCGTGGGCCGCGCGCACGGCGGCGAGCACCTCCGGCCGGGGCGGCGTCCACGGGTCGGGGCGGTTGGGCACGATGACCGTGTCCGCCCCGGCCGCGGCGTCCAGGTCCGCGAGGCCGGCCAGGGTGAACAGCCCCAGGTGCACCGGCGCCTCGGGGGTGGGCGAGCAGACGGTGAGCGTGTACCAGGTCCGGTCGATCTCCGGGCGGCGCAGCCCGAACAGCTCGGTGGCCACGCCCATCTCGAACGGGTTGGACCCGGCGTCCACGATCAGCGCCACCCGGTGCGAGGAATCTTGCGGCATGTGCGATTCCTAGCACTTCCGCGGCCGGGGCGCCACCGGGAGGATGGCGTCCATGAGCGACGAACCCATCGACCTGGCCGCGGCGCTGGCCTCCTTCGAGCAGCTGTGGAGCCCGCGTGTGGTGACCCGGGTCAACGACTACGACGTCCGGGTGGCCAAGGTGCGCGGCGAGTACGTGTGGCACGCCCACCGGGACACGGACGAGTTCTTCCTGGTGATCGACGGCGACCTGCGCATCCGGCTGCGCGAGGGCGCGGAGGAGCGGGTGGTCGCGCTGGGTCCCGGCTCGGTGTTCGTGGTGCCGCGCGGGATCGAGCACCGGCCCGAGTCCGACGGCGGCGCCTCGATCCTGCTGTTCGAGCCCACCGGGACGCTGACGGTGGGCGACCATGAAGGAGAGGTCCCCGACCACATCGACGCCACCGTCGGCCACCCGCTGGAGGTCCCGGTCAGGGGGCGGACGTGAGCTCGGGGAGCAGGTTCTCCTCGGCGTAGGCGAAGAAGTCGTCCGGGTCGGCCCCCGCGTTCATCAGGACCAGGTGGTCGAACCCGGCCTCGGCGAAGGTCCGGACCTGCTTGAGGTGCTCCTGCGGGTCCGGGCCGGCGGACGCCATCTGGCGCATGTCCTCCGGGGTGGCGAGCGCGGTGGCGGCCTCGAAGTTGACCGGGTTGGGCAGCTCCGCCATCACCTTCCAGCCGCTGAGGCCGAACCGGAACCCCTCCCGGGCCCGCTGGAGGGCGGTGTCCACGTCGTCGGCGACGGCCAGCGGCACCTCCACGTACCGGGGCCCGTCGCCCCCGGCGGCCCGGTAGGCCTCCACCAGTTCCGGCTTGGGCTCGGTCGCGAACAGCCCGTCGCCGTATTCGGCGGCCAGGGCCGCGGCCTGCCCGCCGCCGGCGGCGACGATGATCTCGGGCGGGGTGTCGGGCAGGTCGAACACCCGGGCGTCGTCCAGGGTGAGGTACTCCCCCTCGAAGGAGTGGTACCCCCCGGTCCACAGCATGCGGATGATCTGGAGCGACTCCCGCAGCATCGCGTGCCGGACGGTGACCGAGGGCCAGGCGTCGCCGACGACGTGCTCGTTGAGCCGTTCCCCCGAGCCCACGCCCAGGAAGTGCCGTCCGCCCGACAGCACCGCCGTGGTGGCCGACATCTGGGCGACGATCGCGGGGTGGTACCGCATCGACGGGCAGGTCACCCCGGGGCCGATGCGGATGTTCTCGGTGGCCTGCGCGATGGCCGCCATCACCGACCAGGCGAAGGGCGAGTGCCCGTGCTCGAACAGCCAGGGGTGGTAGTGGTCGCTGATCTCCACGAAGCCGAACCCGAGCTCCTCTGCCCGTATCGCCTGGCGCACCAGCTCGGGGACGCTGTACCGCTCGGCCATGAGCTTGAACCCGATCTCCACGATCGCTCCTCTCGGTCGGATGACACAGGGGTGCCACTGCCCAGCGGAGGCCGTGGGAACACACGCGGCCCGTGGGCCTTGGGCGAGTTTTGGGCTGCCGTTTCTGCGGCCGGTCCGTAGGGTGGGCTGCGCCGATCCGAGAGGAGACCCATGACCGTCCGCGAACTGCTGCGCGGCCTGCCGGTGTTCGCCGGGGACCTGCCCGCGTTCGACCCGTCCACCGCCCCCGACGACCCGATCGCGCTGTTCACCGCGTGGTTCGAGGAGGCGGTGGCCGCCGGGGTGTCCGAGCCGCACGCCATGGCGGTGGCCACCGCCGACGAGGCCGGGGCGCCGTCGGCGCGGGTGGTGATCCTCAAGGACCTCACCCCCGAGGGGTGGTGGTTCGCCACCACGACGACCTCGCGCAAGGGGCGGGAGCTGGCCGCGGACCCGCAGGCGGCGCTGCTGTTCCACTGGCGCGAGCAGGGCCGCCAGGTGCGGGTGGGCGGGGTCGCGGAGCTCGCCACGCCGGGGCTGTGCGCCGCGGACTTCCGCTCCCGGCCGCCGGCGTCGCGGGCGGCCGGGCTGCACGGCCGCCAGAGCGACCCGCTGGCCGACCCCGCGGAGATGGACCGGGCCTTCGACGAGAGCCGGGCCCGGGTGGAGGCCGACCCGTCCCTGGTGCCCGACGACTGGGGGCTGTACGTGGTCCGGCCGGTGGAGGTGGAGTTCTGGCAGGGCTCCCCGGACCGCCGCCACGTGCGCCTGCGCTACCGGCGCGAGGAGTCCCGGGGGACCTGGGAGCGCGGCCTCCTCTGGCCCTAGGGGGTCCAGCGACGGCGGCGGTCATGGCCGCCGTCAACGCGGTGGTGCCGGCCGCCGCCCTGGTCCCGACCGCGACCACCCGGTGGGCGGCGGATCCGGCAGAAAAGGCGGTGCGGGCAACGGGCCGGGGTTCCTAGGATCGCGACCATGACGAACCCACTTCCGCTGCACGGCAGGACCGCCCTGGTCACCGGGGTCTCCCGGCGCAGGGGCATCGGATACGCGATCGCCGCGCGACTGGCCGAACTGGGCGCCGACCTGTTCGTCCACCACCACCGGTCGCACGACGCCGACCAGCCCTGGGGCCCCGACGACCTCGACGGGGTGCGCGCGGGGCTCCGGGCGGCGCTGCGCCCCGGCGCCGCCTTCGGGGACCTGGGCCTGGACCTGGCCGAGCCCGACGCCCCCGAGCGCCTCGTGGCCGCCGCACGGGAGCTGACCGGCTCCCTGCACGTGCTGGTGTGCAACCACGCGCGCTCGGGCGGGGACGGCTCCCTCCTGGACATGACCGCGGAGAAGCTGGACGGCCACTGGTCGGTCAACACCCGGTCCACCCTGCTGCTGACCTCGCACTTCGCCAAAGCGTTCGCCGGGCTGGAGGAGGCGCCCGGAGCCCGCCCCGGCGACCGGCAGGAGTTCTCCGGACCGCTGGACGAGCACGCCACCGGCCGGGTGTTCTGGACGACCTCCGGGCAGATCCACGGCCCCATGGTCGGCGAGGTGGCCTACGCGGCGAGCAAGGCGGCGCTGGCCGGGCTGACCGCCACCGCGGCCGCCGAGCTGCTGCCGCACGGCATCGTCCTGAACACGGTCAACCCCGGTCCGGTGAACACCGGGTACCTGGACCCGGAGTCCACCGACCGCTCCCCGGAGCTCATCGAACAGGTCCTGGCGGCGACCCCGTTCGGCCGGTTCGGGCATCCGTCCGACCCGGCCCGGCTGGTGGGCTGGCTGGCGTCCGACGAGGGCCGGTGGGTCATCGGGCAGGTGATCACCACCGACGGCGGCTTCTCTC
The DNA here is from genome assembly GCF_042797335.1 of Nocardiopsis sp. NPDC057823. NCBI lineage: Bacteria > Bacillati > Actinomycetota > Actinomycetes > Streptosporangiales > Nocardiopsidaceae > Nocardiopsis > Nocardiopsis sp. NPDC057823. The sequence continues at coordinate 120,688 of NZ_JBHVLR010000021.1, forward strand.
TGGGCGTGGGCCGCTGACCCGCGGGGCGCGGCCTCAGCCCAGGGAGAGCGGGATGCCCGGGTTCCAGCACAGGCGGGGCGGTGCGCCGTCGCGGACGAAGTCCTCGGCCAGCAGCGCCGCCCAGTCCGGGCGCCACTCCCCGTCGCGGGCGGCCATCTCCCCGCGCAGCCGTTCGAGGGCGCGCGTGGACATCTCGGCGGGGTGCGCCCGGTCGGGCAGGCCGTCGTAGAAGCGCTCCACGGTCCCCCGCCCCGTGTCGACGCGCGCGTACAGCCACGCGCCGCTGCGCGGGTCGGCCTCCTCCTCCCGCCAGGCCCGGGCCAGGGCGGCCGACGGGTCCGCGCCCCCGCCGGGGGGCGCGGGGAGGTGCGCCCCGCCGACCCGGACGGTGATGTCGCCGTATCCGACGGCGGAGACCGTCACCCCGGCCGGGGCGTGCCCGCCCGCCCAGTCCAGGAAGGCCCGCAGGGCCGGCCCCGGCTCCACGGGTTCCGGCCGCGGCCTCTCCGCGGTACCGCGGGCGGCGACCCCCACCGACGCGCCCGCCTGGCCCTCGGGCAGGTGGACGCGGCGGCCGGCCGGCTCGCCCGTCCCGGCGGGCAGCGCCGGAGGCTCCTCCTCGCCGGTCAGCCCGAGCCGGCGGGCCTCGGCCAGCGCCCCCTCGGTGTCGGCGGTGTCCGGGTCGGGCAGGGCGTCGGCGAGCCCCTTCAGCACGCCCTCGCCGAGGCGCCGCTCGGAGGCGGCGGCCACCAGGGCGTCCAGGCCCGCCTTGAGCGCGTCCTGCCGCTCCTGCGAGTCCTCGTCGTCATCGTCCCACCCGCCGTCGAGGCAGAACTCCAGCAGGGATTCGTACACGTCGTCGGCGTCGGCGTCCGGGTACAGGACCTCGTCGGCCCCCTCCGGGAGGGGCACCCGGTACCAGGCGCGGCCGTCCCACCAGGCGAGGAAGGAGACGATCTCGGCGTCCCGCAGGGCCTTGTCCAGCCACTCCCAGGGCAGCCAGCCGGGGCCGCCGGCGAGCAGGTCGACGGCCGGGGCCGCGCGCCGTGTGCGGGAGCCGTCGACGTCGTATCCGAACAGCACGGCGCGGCCGCCCTCCACCAGGGCCAGGCAGCACCGCCCCTCGCTGTGGTCGTGGTCCAGCGCGCGGCCCCACCGCTGCCACGGCGAGCCGTGGTCGGGGACCAGTGCGCCGAGCACGGCGATCGCGGCGGGCCCCGCCCACATCTCCTCGGGGGGCGGCATCTCGGGGGCCTGGGCGGGAGCGGGGTCCGTGAAGGTCATCGTGTCATTCTCCACCGGCGGGGGCCGGTCCGGGGCGGAACCGAACCCGATTCTGTTACCCCTGGTCGCGACGGGATAGGATGCGCGGCACCCGGCCGCCTGCGAACAGGAACGGAAGAGTACGCCATGCCCCCGACACACGAGGTGTTCAACCAGGCCGCCCCGCTCGGCGACTACAACGCCGCCGACGACCCCGCCCTGCTGGAGGGCGTGCGGCGCGAGGGCGCCGCCTGGGCCGAGCCCGAGGTCCGCGAGGTGGGCGACGCCGCCGGAACGGAGCGGGTCCGCTCCTGGGGCGAGTCCGCCAACGCCTACCCACCCGTCCTGCGCACCCACGACCGCTACGGGCACCGGATCGACGAGGTCGACTACCAGCCCGCCTACCACGTCCTCATGGACCAGGCCGTCGAGTTCGGCCTGCACGCCGCCCCCTGGGCCGACGACCGGCCCGGCGCCCACGTGGCCCGGGCCGCCAAGTTCTACCTGTGGTCCCAGCCCGAAGCGGGCCACGGCTGTCCGATCTCCATGACCTACGCGGCGGTCCCCGCGCTGCGCCACGCCCCGGAACTGGCGCAGCGGTACGAGCCCCTGCTGGCCTCGCGCACCTACGACTTCGGGCTGCGCGCCCCGCACACCAAGCGCGGCCTCATCGCGGGCATGTCCATGACCGAGAAGCAGGGCGGCTCGGACGTGCGCGCCAACACCACGCGCGCGGTGCCCACCGCCGACGGCCACCACCTGCTCACCGGGCACAAGTGGTTCACGTCCGCGCCGATGAGCGACTTCTTCCTCACCCTGGCGCAGGCGCCCGAGGGGCTGAGCTGCTTCCTGGTGCCGCGGGTGCTGGAGGACGGCACCCGCAACGACCTGCGCATCCAGCGCCTCAAGGACAAGCTCGGCAACAGGTCCAACGCCTCGGCGGAGCTGGAGTACGACGGCGCGGTGGCCCACCTGGTGGGCGAGCCGGGCCGCGGGGTGCCGACCATCATCGAGATGGTCAACAGCACCCGGCTGGACTGCGTCATCGGCTCGGCCGCGGGCATGCGGGCGGCGCTGACCCACGCCCTGCACCACGCCGAGCACCGGTCAGCGTTCGGCAGGCGGCTGGCGGAGCAGCCGCTCATGCGCAACGTGCTGGCCGACCTGGCGCTGGAGTCGGAGGCGGCCACGGCGCTCATGACCCGGCTGGCCGGGGCGGTGGACCGGTCGGTGCGCGGCGACGAGGCCGAGACCGCCTTCCGGCGGCTGGCCGTGGCCGTGAGCAAGTTCTGGGTGACCAAGCGCCAGCCCGCGCACGCCGCCGAGGCGCTGGAGTGCCTGGGCGGCAACGGGTACGTGGAGGAGTCGGGCATGCCCCGGCTGTTCCGGGACTCCCCGCTCAACTCCATCTGGGAGGGCTCGGGCAACGTGGCCGCCCTGGACGTGCTGCGCGCGATGGGCCGCAGCCCCGAGTCGGTGGCGGCGTTCCTCACCGAGCTGGACGCCGCCCGGGGCGTGGACGACCACTACGACACGGCCGTCAAGCGGCTGGAGCAGACCCTGGGCGACCTGGAGGAGGTCCAGTACCGGGCGCGTTCGGTGGTGGAGCTGATGGCGCTCACGCTCCAGGCGTCGGTGCTGCTGCGCCACTCCCCCACCCCGGTGGCCGAGGCCTTCACCGCCTCCCGGCTGGGCGGCGAGTGGGGGCACGTGTTCGGCACCCTGCCCCGGGGCGTGGACACGGGCCTGATCCTGGACCGGGCCCGGCCGGGGGCCTGACCGCCGCCGCGCCGCCCCCGGGGGGCGGCGCGGCCCCGCGGTGCCGTCGGGGGGCGAATCGCGGGGCCCGTCGGAATTCCCCCTCCCGGGCCGCCCCGCATATCACCGGAAATCACGATCCCCACCGGTACCGCCCCCCGCCCGGGGCGGCCGATGAATGATCATCGGTCCAGTTCGGCATACTTCTGCGGCCGGAGCGGAAGAAAGAAGTCGTCACCACACGACCATCCGCTTTCGGACCATCGACGGACCGTCCGCGCACCCGACCGCAACTGGGAGCGCTCACGGACGGATCTCCAGATACCGCTCGAAAGCCCCGAGACCAAGAGACCGATAACGCCTATGGTGGAAGTCTGGCCAGGTAGTTCCTATCCTCTGGGTGCGACCTACGACGGGTCCGGTACCAATTTCTCGCTCTTCTCCGAGGCCGCCGACCAGGTGGAGTTGTGCCTGTTCGACGACGACGGCGAGGAGACCCGTATACCCCTGACCGAATACGACGGATTCGTCTGGCACGGGTACCTTCCCGGTATCGGTCCGGGTCAGCAGTACGGGTACCGGGTCCACGGTCCTTACGCACCCGAGCATGGACTGCGCTGCAATCCCAACAAACTGCTCACCGATCCCTACGCCAAAGCGCTGAACGGCAATCTCACCTGGCACGAATCGCTGTTCAGCTACCACTTCTCCGACCCCGGCCGCAAGAACACCGCCGACAGCGCCCCCTACGTGCCCAAGTGCGTGGTGGTGAGCCCGTTCTTCGACTGGGGCAACGAGTCCAGGCCGCGCACCCCGTACCACCAGACGGTGATCTACGAGGCGCACGTGCGCGGGCTGACCATGCGCCACCCCGGCATCCCCGAGCACCAGCGGGGCACCTACTCGGGGCTGGCGCACCCGGCGGTGATCGACTACCTCACCTCGCTCGGGGTGACGGCGGTCGAGCTCATGCCGGTGCACCACTTCGTGCCCGAGCACGCCATGGTGGCGCGCGGGCTGACCAACTACTGGGGGTACAACACCCTCGCCTTTCTGGCCCCGCACAGCGGGTACGCCGCACGCGGCTCGCGCGGGCAGCAGGTCCAGGAGTTCAAGGCGATGGTGAAGTCGCTGCACGAGGCGGGCATCGAGGTCCTGCTCGACGTGGTGTACAACCACACCGCCGAGGGCGACCACATGGGGCCGACCCTGTCGCTGCGCGGCATCGACAACCTCAGCTACTACCGGGTGGGGGACCAGGACCAGCGCTACTACCTCGACTACACGGGGTGCGGCAACAGCCTCAACGTCCGGCACCCGCACTCGCTCCAGCTCATCATGGACTCGCTGCGGTACTGGGTCCTGGAGATGCACGTGGACGGGTTCCGGTTCGACCTGGCGTCGGCGCTGGCCCGCGAGTTCCACGACGTGGACCGGCTGAGCACGTTCTTCGACATCGTCCAGCAGGACCCGGTGATCTCCCAGGTCAAACTGATCGCCGAGCCCTGGGACGTGGGCCCGGGCGGCTACCAGGTGGGCAACTTCCCGCCGCTGTGGACCGAGTGGAACGGCAAGTACCGCGACACCGTGCGCGACTACTGGCGGGGCGAGCCGGTGCTGGGCGAGCTGGCCTCGCGGCTGTCGGGCTCCAGCGACCTCTACCAGGACGACGGCCGCCGCCCGGTGGCGTCGATCAACTTCATCACCTGCCACGACGGCTTCACGCTGGCCGACCTGGTCGCCTACGACCACAAGCACAACGAGGCCAACGGCGAGGACAACCGCGACGGCACCGACGACAACCGGTCCTGGAACCACGGGGTGGAGGGCCCCACCGAGGACCCGGCGATCATCACGCTGCGGCGCCGACAGGTGCGCAACTTCCTCACCACCCTGTACCTGTCCCAGGGGGTGGTGATGCTGTCCCACGGGGACGAGGTGGGGCGCACCCAGGGGGGCAACAACAACGCCTACTGCCAGGACAACGAGATCTCCTGGATCGACTGGAAGGCGGCCGGTCTCGGCGAGGGGGAGGAGCCCGAGAACGACCTGCTGGACTACGTCCGCGACCTGGCGCGGCTGCGCCGGGAGCACCCGGTCTTCCGGCGCCGGCGGTTCTTCCGCGGCGGCCCGGTAGAGGGCGCCGCCGCCAAGAGCGACCGGGAGGGGCTGCCCGACATCGCCTGGCTGCGCCCGGACGGGCGGCCGATGAACGGGGACGACTGGAACAGGCCCGGACGCGCCCTGGGGGTGTTCCTCAACGGGGACGCCATCACCGAACCGGATCCGCGGGGGAGGCGCATCCGGGACAGCTCGTTCCTGCTGCTGCTCAACAGCGGCGCGGACGCGGTGGACTTCACGGTGCCGGGCACCGAGTACGGGATGGCCTGGGAGACGGTGCTGGACACCGCGGAGCCGGACGTGCTGGACCGGCCGTTCGTCACGGCGGGCGGCCCCGTCCGGGTCATCGACCGGGCGCTGGTCCTGCTGCGCCGGGTGTCCCACCGCACCGGCGGGGGGAGCTGAGCGGAGGCACCCGCAGGAGGGGCGGAGCCGGGGCGGGCCCCGGCTCCGGACGGCGGCCCGC
>NZ_JBHVLR010000022.1:0-63411 GCF_042797335.1 Nocardiopsis sp. NPDC057823
CTTCTCGGTGGTCGCCGCACTGGCCGCCGTGGACCGCGCCGAGTTCCGGCTGGTGCGGGACACGGTGGAGGTCAGCGACTCGGTGCTGTCCAAGCAGGTCACCGTGCTGGAGAACGCCGGTTACGTGAAGGTGCAGAAGTTCACCGTGGGGCGGCGCACCCGGACCTCCCTGTCGCTGACCAAGGAGGGCCGGACCGCCTTCGAGCGGCACGTGGCAGCGCTGCGCGAGATCGCCGCAGGTACAGCTCTGGAACCGGCACCGTCGAGCGGCCCCGGGGACTGACCCCGCCGCGGGGTCCGGGCCGCCCCGACCGGGACCGGCCACCGGCGGCGGTAGCCCGACACCGGCCAGCCCGCGGCCCGGTGCTCGCCACCTGCGACCGAGGCGGACACGCCGCCGTGATCGTCCGCGGGCTCCGGGGCGAACCGCTCCGGGCCCGGGAGCTGTGGGCGCCCCTGGTCCTGATCGGGCTCGGCGTCCGAACGCTGCTGGGCCGGGGCACCGCCTCGGGCGCGAACCTGGCGTGGACCACCGCGGCCTCGGCGCTGGGGCTGGTGCTGGGCGCGGTGCGCGGCCGCGCCATCGTGGCCTTCGAGCGCGACGGCCACCTGTGGCAGCGCTACACGGGACGCACCTTCCTGTACGTCGTGAGCACGTTCCTCGCCATGGCCGCCTACGACCCCGCCGCGGCGGTACCGGGCACGGCCCCGGACGCCCGCCCCGTGCGGTCGGCCCTGGGAGTCGGCTTCCTCGGCGAGGCGCCGGCCGGGGGCCACCGCGTCCTGGCCTCGGGCACCCCCTTCGCCGCCGAGCGCCGCTGAGCCGCTCCCGGCCTCCCCGCCGGGCGTCCGGGACGGTCGGTCCCGGGCGCCCGGCGGGAAAAGGAGACCGGCCCGCGCACGTGCGTGCGGGCCAGTCGAGACGACGCCGGGCAGGGACTCCCGGTGGGTGGCCCTTCGGCGCGCCGTCCGCCCTCGTGAAAGGTACGCGCCGAAGGGCCGGTTCAGGCGGCCCGGCCGGGGGCCGCGGCGGTCGGGGTGTTCTCCGGCCCCTCCCCGGGGCCGGCGGGCGCGACGGGACCGGGGGCCACGTCCCGTTCGGGCTCCACGGTCGGGCCGGGCTCCTCCCCCGGCACGGCCCGGCGCCGCTCGCGCACGCGCTCGGGAACCGCCGGGCGGCCGCTCCGCTCGCCCCGGGTGGCCCCGATGCCCGCCACGACCACCAGCGCCATGCCGACGATCTGCAACGGGGCGGGCGCCTGGCCGATGACCACCAGGCCCATCACCAGCGCCACCCCGGGCTCCATGCTGGAGAAGGTGCTGTACGCCGTGCGGGTCATCCGCTGGAGGGCGACCATCTCCAGCAGGAACGGCACCATCGGGAACAGCAGCGCGATGAGCAGCGTGAACAGGATCAGCCCCGGGTCGGGTTCGGCGAACGCCCCCGGCGCGCCGAACGGCGCGGTCACCAGGGAGCCGACGGCCATGGTCAGGGCCAGCCCGTGGACGGCGCCGAACCCGGCGCCCACCTTCTGGGTGAGGACGATGTAGAACACCACGCACACCGCGCCCGCCAGGGCGAAGCCCACGCCGAGCAGGTCGAGCTCGCCCTCCCAGGGCCGGGTCAGGCAGAGCACGCCCGCGACGGCGGCGGCGATCCACACGAGCTCGCGGCGGCGCCGCATGGCGGCCACGGCGACGACCAGCGTTCCCAGGAACTCGATGGCGGTGGCCGTGCCGAGCTCGATCCGCGCCGTCGCCTCGGAGTAGAACATCATCATCCCCGCGCTGGCTGTGCCGAGGATCACCACCGAGGCCCGCTGGCGCCACGTCGCCTCGCGCACGGCCCGCCACAGGGAGCGACCGCCCAGGGCCGTCAAGAGGAGCGCGGCCCACGTCAGCCGCAGCCACGTGATGGTGGCCGGGCTCGCCTGGGCGAACGCGGTGACGGCCAGGGCGCTGCCGGTGTGCAGCGTGAACATGCCGATGAGCAGCATGACCGGCGCCGGTACCTGAAGGCGGGCACGGCGCAGCGAGGGAAGGAAGGAGCGGATCACCCGACCAATGTGAAGCATGTCGTCTGTTTCTGTCCACGAACCATTGGTTGACGGACCATGTAGTTTCAGTGGATGGATTTCACCCGTTTGCGCCTGCTCGTCGAGTTGGAGCGGTTGGGCACGATGGTCGCCGTCTCCGAGGTCACCGGCATGAGCACCTCCGCGGTCTCCAAACACCTCGCGGTCCTGGAGCGGGAGGCCGGCGTCCCCCTGCTGGCGGCGGACGGGCGGCGGGTGCGGCTCACCCCGGCGGGGCGGCGGCTGGCCGAGCACGCCGTGGACATCCTGGCCCGGGTGGAGGCGGCCCGGGCGGAGTTCGACGGCGACGGGGAGCCGATCGGCCGGGTCGACCTGGTCATGTACACCAGCGCGGCCCCCGTGGTGCTGCCCGCGCTGCGGAGGCTGCGCCACGACCACCCGGGCATCGACATCCACCTGACCGAGTACGAGTCGGAGCAGGCGCTCACCCTGCTGCAGAACGGGGGCGCGGATCTGGGCGTGGTGTACCAGTACAGTCTGCTCCCCCGGGATTTCCCGGGGACGCTGACGGTGCAGCCGATCGGCACCGAGGGCCTGCTGCTGTCCCAGCCCTCGGCCGGGGCGGACAGCCGCACCCTCACCCGGCGGCGGCTGCGCGACCTGGCCGACGCGGCCTGGATCGCCAGCCCCTACCGGGGGGACGAGGAGGCCCTGGTGCAGCGCATGTGCGCCGACGCGGGGTTCACGCCCCGGATCACGCACCGCATCGACAACCTCGAACTGTTCGAGGAGCTGGTCGCCGCCGGGGTGGGCGTGGGGGTCGTCCCGCGGCTGTCGGCGGCCACCCGGCGCGGGGTCGCCCACGCCCCGCTCGGCGAACTGGGCGGGGTGCGCCAGGTGTACCTGGCCGGGCGCACGGGCGGCTGGGCCTGGCGGCCGATCCGGGTGCTGGCGCGCTACCTGCACCAGGCCGCCGAGGACGTGCTCGACGACGTGCCGCCGCTGCCCGAGGCGCCCGACGCCCCGGCCTGAGCCGGGGATCCTCGTCCGGCTCCGGACCCGCGGTCAGCCCGCGATGGCGAAGGGCCCGACCGAAGGCACCGGCACCTTGCTGGCTGCCTCGCGCACCGCCGTGAGCAGCGGCTCGGGGGTGGACCCGGCCCGCGACAGCGCGATGATGTGGCGCCGGGCGGTGTCGCGCACCCCGCGCACGACGATCTGCGGCGTGTTGATGCCCGTCCAGGCCAGGCGCGGCATCAGGGCGATGCCCAGCCCCGCCTGGACCAGCGCGAACACGGCGCTGAAGTCGTCCACGGTGTGGACCACCCGCGGCTGGAACCCGGCCTGGCTGGTGGCGGCGGTGACGCACTCGTGCCAGGCGGTGCCGGGCGCGGACATGATCCAGTCCTCCGCGGCCAGGTCCTCGGACAGGTGGAGGCCGTTGCGGGTGGCCAGCGGGTGCTGGTAGGGCAGGATCGCGTCGAACAGCTCGACCATCACCGAGTCGGTGCGGAAGTCGGGGTCCCCGGCGGCCGGCAGGTGGCCGGTGGACATGGTGAGCACCACGTCCAGGCGCCCGGAGCGCACCATCTCGGCGCTCTGCTCGGGCTCGGCCTGGACCACCTCGAAGGACCACCCGGGGTGGCTGACCCGCAGCCGTGCCAGGGCGGGGGCGATGAGGTCGCTGATCCCGGTGGAGAAGGAGCCCACGCGGACGACGCCGCGGTCCCCTTCGGCGTAGGCGGCCAGGTCGGCTCCGGCGCGCTCCATCTCCGCGAAGATCGCGGGGGCGCGTTCGAGCAGGACCCGGGCGGCGCCGGTGAGGATGAAGCGGCGGCCCTGGCGTTCGACGAGGGGGACCCCGGGCTCCTTGGCCAGGGCTGCGAGCTGCTGGGAGACCGCCGACGGTGTGACACTGAGCGCCTCGGCCGTCGCCGCCACCGTGTGGTGGTGCGCCAGGGCGTGGAGGAGCTGCAATCGCCGAACGTCGATCATGGCTCCCAATGTAGGCGAGCACACTCAGGTTTCCGGGTGATTTCCGACATTTCACTCACCCAACGACAGTGATTCGCTGCACAACGTCCAACCCCACTCTCCGGGCATCCTGAGAAGAAAAACCGAACTTCTTTCCATCGAGTGATGTCGTCCAGCTCTTTCCCCGTGTCATGAACGTTCCAGTAGATACCGGCACGTACAGTCAGGGGCACAGCTCAACCAAGAGCGCGCACCCCGTGCGTGCCAGGGATCAGCACCCAATGCTGGTGGAACGGGTGAGAAGAACATGCAAAATTCGCTGATGACCAAACCTCAACCGACCGACATCGGCGTGCTCGGCTTCCGTTACCTGGGCGCTCACGAGGTAGAGGAACTCGCGGACCTGTGGGGCGCCCTCCACCAGCAGCACGCCCGGAACACCCCGCACCTGTCCGACATCATCAGCACCACGAGCATGGACGAGTCCTGGCGCCGGCGCCGCACCCAGTACCTGGAGTGGATGGCCGACCCCGAGACGCTGGCGATCCTCGCCGAGCACGGCGACGACCCGGCCGGGTACGCGATGGTGACGCTGCGCCCCGGGCCGCAGGGCACCTGGGACCGCGGCGAGCGCGTGGCGGTCGTGCAGACCTTCGCCATCGACCCGGAGTACGCGGGCACCCGCGTCGGCTCCAAGCTGCTGGAGGAGATCCGCCACCAGCTGGCCGCCATGGGCATCCGCGACATCGAGTTCTCCGCCCTGGCCACCGCCTCGGAGGACATCAGCTTCCTGGAGACGGAGGGCTTCCGCCCCTTCGTGACCACGATGGTCTGCCGCGTCGACGGCTTCGGCGCCCACGACTGACCGCGCTCCTCCGCCGTGCGGACGCCCCCGTGCCCCCGGGCACGGGGGCGTCGCCGTGTCCGCCCCTCCCCGGAGGTCTAACGGCGGGTGACGTTATGGCAACAGAAATGGGTTGCCCCGCGCGCAGGGTTATCTCACCGTCGCGCCACTGTCCCCCTCCGTCACCGGCCGTCTAGCGTTCTTCGCGTCGCCCGGGACCGACAGGGGACCGGAGCACACCGTGGAAGGAGACCCCCCGTGAAGAAGGCCGCCTACCGCATCGCCGCCAAGCTGCGCCTCATCGACGCCGCGCGCCTGACCCGCCCCTACATCTACTACTAGGCGTCCACCGCCAGGCCGCACAGGCCCCGGATCGTCACACCCGGCCCGTACCGCCCCCGGGCGGTGCGGGCCCCGCCCGGAAAAGGACGCGATGGCGGCCCCCACCCCCCTCTCCTCCGCTCCCCCGGGTCCCCGGGGCGGGCGCTCCTCCTCCAACGCCGCCGACTACGCGGTGGACCCCCTGGGCTTCCTGACCTCGGCCGCCCGCGAGTTCGGCGACGTCGTCTCCCTCACCCCCGCCAACGTGCTGCTCGCCCATCCCGACGACATCGGCCGGGTCCTGCTGGACCGCGAGGGCCTGGTCGCCAAGATCGGCGCGGCCACCCGGCGCGGCCCCATGGGCTTCCCCCTCGCCATGATGAACAGCGAGGGGGCCGACTGGGAGCGCAAGCGGGCCCGGCTGCGCCCGGCCCTGCGCAGCGACCGGCTGGACGGCCTGGAGCGCGCCGCCCGCGAGGGCGTCGCACGCCTCGTGGACACCTGGCACGACGGCCTGGAGATCGACGTCCACGACGAGATGTCCCGGCTGGCGATGGGCGTGGGGGCCGTGCACCTCGCCGGGCGCCCCCTGGGCGCGCGCGGCGAGACCCTGATCCGGGCCGTGGCCGCGATCATGCGCCTGACCTCGGCCCCGCGCCTGCCGATGTGGCTGCCCACCAGGACCAACCGCGACCTGCGCCGGTCCCTGCGCGACTTCGACACCACCCTCGCCGCCCTGATCGCCGAGCACCCCGCCGGCGAGGACGACAACGCCCTGGGCCGGCTGCTGGCCGACGGCCCGCCCTTCGCCGAGGTCCGCGACGAGCTGGCCACGCTGCTGATGTCGGGGTACGAGACCACCGCCAACGCGCTGACCTGGCTCCTCCACGCCCTGGGCGGCCGGCCGGAGGCGGCGGAGCGGATGGCCGAGCCGGGTTTCGCGGCGGCCGCCGCCAAGGAGGCGATGCGCCTGTACCCGCCGGCCTGGGTGATCAGCCGGGAGACCGTGCGCCCCCTGGAGGCGGGCGGGTACACGCTCCCCGCCGGCACCACCCTGGGGCTGAGCCAGTGGGTCGTGCACCGGGACGGGCGGTGGTTCCCCGACCCGGAGGAGTTCCTCCCCGAACGCTGGCTGGACGGCGGGCGGCCCGGGCACCGGCACGCCTACTTCCCCTTCGGCGCGGGCCCGCGCGGCTGCGCGGGCGCGTCCATGGCCCTGCGCGAGGTGGAGGTCATCGCGACCGCGCTGTGCTCCCGGGTCCGGCTGGAGCCGGTGCGCCCCGAGCGGGTGCGGCCCCGGCCGGCGCTGGCGCTGCAACCGGTCGGGGTGCGGGCGCTGGTCCGGCCCCACTGAAGCCGGTCAGGGGCGCACGGCGCCGACCAGCAGGAAGGGGACCGCGACGAAGAGCCGGTCCTCCCCGGCCCGGGACCGCTGCTCCCGCGTCCACGCCCGGGCCCGCTCCCCGTCGATCGCCCCGGAACGGGCCGCGGTGTCGGCGAACCCGGCGAGCATCCCCACCACGTCCGCGTCGGTGAACACCACGACCCGGCCCTCGACCGAGATGTCGGTGAACCCGGCCTCCGCCAGCAGCGCCCGCTGTCGGCGCGGGGCGCGGGGGTCGGGCATGGTGTCGGCGTAGGCGGCGACGATCCGCCGGGTGGTGCCGGGGTCGTCGGAGTCGACCATGTAGGCGTCCCAGTCCTGGCCGAGCAGGACGAGGCGGCCGCCCGGGGCCAGTACCCGGTGTGCCTCGGCCAGGGCGCGGGCGGGGTCGTCGAGGGAGTGGTAGACCTTCTCGGCGCGGTAGCCGTGCACGGACCCGTCGTCCAGGGGCAGCCGGTAGGCGTCGCCGTGGCGGAAGTCCGTTCCGGGGTGGGCCGCGCGGGCGGCGTCGAGCATGGCGGGGTCCAGGTCCACTCCGACGGCCCGCACACCCGCGGCGGCGAGTTCGGCGGTGGCCCGGCCGCCGCCGCAGCCGACGTCCACCACGGTGTCGCCGGGCCGGGCCCGCAGGCGGTCGCGGACCCGGTCGCGCAGGGCGCGCGCCTCGGGCAGATGGGAGAAACGGTCCAGGCGCACGAGGAGGCTTCGCGCATCGGCGCCGTCACGCTGGGAGGTCGGCATGGGGGCATTGTCCGTCGGCCCGCCGCCCCGGACAAGGGCGGGAGCGGCCCGGGACCGCGGCGCGGGCGCGACACACCCCGGCGCGGGCGGGGCCGGAAACGCTACGCTCGCCTGCGTGGCGACCTCCGACTCCAATACCTGCAACTTCCCCGGCTGCGACCGCCCGGTGCCCCGGGCCTCCTCCCCCGGGCGGCCTCCCCAGTACTGCGACCTGCCCGAGCACACCCGGTGGCGGGCCTGGAAGGAGCGTCAGCGCCAGGCCCAGGAGTCCGAGCGGCAGGAGGCCGAGGCGCGCGCCTCCCGGGAGCCGGCCGGCCCGGCCGCCCCGGGGTTCGCCTCGACCGAGCCGGTGACGGCGGCCCGGCTGCGCGCCGACGACCTGCTGACCCGGTTCGCCGTGCAGAGCGAGCAGCTCACCGAGACGCTGCGGGCCGCCACCGAGGCGTTCACGACGATGACCGACCCGGCCGCGGCCGAGGCCCAGGTGGAGGCGGCCCGGCTGGCGGGGGCCCGGCACGCCGCCGAGGCCGACGCGGCCCGGCTGGAGGCGGAGAACCGCCGCCGCGAGGCGGAGTCGGCCCGCCGTGCGGCGGAGGAGGCGGCGGCCTCGGCGATCGCCGCCACCGCCGAGGCGGAGCGGATGGCCGAGGAGGCGCTGGCCCGCCGGGACGAGGCTCGAAGCGCGCGGGAGGAGGCCGAGCGGGAGGCGCGGACCGCCCTGATGGAGCGCGACGCCGCCGTCGCGGAGGCCAACGCGGGCCTGGCCGACGCCGAACGCCGCCTGTCCGAGCAGCGCGAGGAGGCCGGGCGCGAGCGCGCCGACGCCGCCCGGCGGCTGCAGCACGCGCACGCCGAGGCCGAGGGGCTGCGGGCGGAGACCGCCGAGCACTCCCGCAAGCGCGAGGAGGCGCTGGCCGCCGCCCGCGGCGAGCGCGAACGGGCCGAGCGCGCCGAAGAGAGCGCCCGCCGGGCGGAGGAGGCGCTGGCCGCCGAGCGCGAGCGCTCCCAGGCGGAGCTCGGCCGGATCGAGCGGGCGCTGGAGGCCGAGCGCGCGGCGGCGGTGGCCGAGCGGGAGCGGCTCACCGCCGAGCTGGAGCGCTCGGTGGCCGAGCGGGACCGCCTGACCGGGGAGCTGGCGGCGCAGCGGCGCGCGGCCGAGCTGACCCTGGCCGAGTCCCGCGAGGCCGCGGCCGCCCGCCTGGCCCTGGCGGAGGAGGCCCGGGACCGCGCCCTGGAGCGGGCGCAGCGCGCCGAGGCCGAACGCGACGAGGCCCTGGCCCGCCCCGCGGAGTCCGCCCCCTCCCAGGGGTGACCGGACACCGGCGCATCGCCGGGACGCCGCGGGTGGCGCCCGCGCGCGGGATCGGTCCCGTGCCGCCGCTCCCGCCGGCCGCGTGCACGCGCGCAGGGCCGGGGCGGGCGCTCCCGCCGGTCCGCGTGCACGCGCGCGAGGCCGGGGGCACGATGATGCGCATCAGGGCGCTCCCGACCGGTCCGCGTGCACGCGCGCAGGGCCGGGGCGGGCGCTTCCGCCGGGCCGCGAGCCCGCCGGGCGGCCCGGCGGCGGTCCACCGGGGCGGTGGGGCCGTGCCGGGGTGTCCGAAGACACCCCGCACCGTGCGGGCGGCCACCCCCACGGCATCGGGGCAGATCAGCGGACCGGCCGACCGGCCCGATGGCGCCCGGGACACCCGGCCGCGGCCGGAGGGTGGCCCACGACACCGGCGCGGGGCCGAACCCGGACGCGGGGGCGGCGCGTCCCCTGGGACATGAGTACCGATTCGTCCCGGTCTAGGATGGGGCACGTGCGAGATCTGGGAACCACGGGCGATACCGGACCCCTCGACGTGGGCGACACCTCGCACCCGGGCCCCCGGCGCGTCGCCGTCGGCGAGCGCCCCCGGCCGCGGGTGGACCTGCGCGCCGTCTTCGGGCTGGAATCGGGTACCTGGGCCTGGACCACCGCGGCGCAGGCCGCGATCGCCATGACCGTCTCCTTCGCGCTGGCCGCGTGGCTGTTCGGTCCGCAGGTCGCCACCCTGGCGGCGATGGGCTCCATGACGGTCCTGTACGAGAAGAAGACCCCCTACGCCTACCGGGCGGCCGCGCTCGCCCTGGTCGGGGTGGGGTTCGTGATCAGCGTGTCCCTGGGCTCGCTGGCCTCGGCCCTGTCCCCGTGGGCGGCGGTGTTCTCCATCGGGCTGACCGCCGGCCTGGCCACCTGGGTCTGCGCGGCCTGGCGGGTGGACAAGCCAGGACCCATGTTCTTCGTGCTGGTCGGCGCGATCTCCACCATCGTCCCCGGCGGCCTGGCCGACGTCCCCCTGCACGCGGCCATCGCCGCGTCCGGCGCGGCGGTGGGCTGGGCGGTGTCCATGTCGGGCGTCTTCGTGCGCGCCCGCCAGCCCGAGCGGCAGGCGGTCGCCGGGGCGTACCGCAAGCTCGCGGTGCTGCTGCGGGCGGTGGGCACCCCCGAGCTCGACCACGCCCAGCACGACGCCTCGGTCGCGGTCGCCGACGCCTGGCGGCTGGTGCTGCTGGCGCAGACCCGCGGCTACCGCACCAGCGACGAGGCGGCCCGGCTGCGCTCCCTGCTGCGCTGGGTCTCCGACATCCACCTGGCCACCACGCAGGTGTGCATGGCCCGGCCCACGCCGCTGCCGCCCGAGGCCGCCGCGTTCGCCGAGCGGATGGCGGCCGCGGTCGCCGCCCCGGAGAAGGCGCCCGACCCGGCCGACCTGGACGGGCTGCGCCGGGGCATGCGCCCGCGCTCCCTGGAGGCCCGCCTGTACGGGCTGATGGCCCGGGCCGCCACCGCCGCGCGCCGCGACGCGGGCGGGCTCGACGACGACGAGCGCGCCCGGAACCTGCACGACGAGCGCTACCCGGCGCTGTGGGGCGCGCTGCGCTCCAGCCTCAGCCAGGATTCGCTGATCCGGCCCACCGCCCTGCGCATGTGGATCACGGTGACGGCGGCGGGCGCGCTGGCCCTGGCCTCGGGCCTGGAGAACTCCTACTGGGTGGGCATCACCACCACGGCCGTGCTGCAGGGCGGCAACGTGGTGCTGACCCTCAACCGGTCGGTCCAGCGGTCGCTGGGCACCCTGGTCGGCGTGGTCATCGGGGCGCTGCTGATCGCCGCGAACCCGCCTCTGGCCGGGGTCATCGTGCTGGCGGGGCTGTTCCAGGGCGCCGCCCAGCTGGTGATCGGCCGCAACTTCTTCTACGGCTCGGTGCTGCTCACCCCGATGGCGCTGCTGCTGTCGTACACGGCGGCGCCGCACCCCATCACCGAACTGGCCGAGACCCGCATCATCGACACCGTGGTGGGGTCGCTGGTGGGCCTGGCCGGGGCGATGCTGCTGTGGCGGGGCGCGTCGGCGACACGGCTGCCGCAGTCGATCGTCGGTGTGCTGGAGGAGGCCAGGCGCGCCATGGCGGCGGTGCTGGACCAGGACACCGTGATCGACGGACGGCTCCGCTACGAGCTGCGGCGGGACATGCGGGCGGCGCTGGTGAGCCTGCGCGGGGTCTACGAGAGCGCCATCGGCGACGTGCCGCGCGCCGCCTCCACACAGCCGCTGTGGCCGGTGGTGGTGGCCACCCAGCGCACCGGGTACCTGGCGCTGTCGGCGCTGGCCCTGGAGAACCCGGAGCCGGTGGGGACGATCACCCTGCAGCGGGTGGACCTGGCGTTCCGCGAGCTGATCTCGGCGATGGAGGAGCGGCGCACCCCGCGGTTGGGCGCGCTGCCCCGGCTGCCCGCCCATCCGCGGATCAACATGGAGCTGCGCGCCCTGTCGACGGCCATGGCGGGCGCGGTCGCCCAGGACGAGCGGGCGGCGCGGCTGGAGGCCGAGAAGCGGGCCGAGCTGGAGCGGCGCCGGGCCCAGGGGGACCTCGACGCCGACCTGTGAGGCGGGGCGGCCGCCGGGCCCGGGGCGGCCGTCCCCCGGCTCAGTCGACCAGGGCGAACGCGCGGACGGGGAAGGCCGCCAGTCCGCGCACCTTGGCGGGGACCGCGAAGAACCGGAAGCCCTCGGCGGGCAGCTCGCCGAGCAGGCACAGGTGGGAGACGACGGGGATGCCCGCGGCCAGCAGGACCGCCCGTACCGGGCGGGCCCCCTCCGCGGCCGGGGAGGTGTCGTCCACGCCCACGGAGTCGATGCCGACCAGGACCGCCCCGGCCTCGACCAGGGTCTTGGCCGCGGCCTCGGTCAGGTGGGGGTGGTCGTGGTCGCCGTAGGACTCGGTGCGCCAGTGGCGGTCCCAGCCGGTGCGGACGAGCACGGCCCGGCCGCGCAGGTCCAGGCCGGCGAACGCCTCCGGGCCGATCTGGCGGGCGCCGGCCGCGTCGACGACCACGCCGGGCAGGTCGGCCACCCGGTCCAGGTCGAGGTCGGCCAGGTCCGCTCCGTCGCGGTAGCGGTGGGCGGGCATCTCCACGTAGGTGCCGGTGGCACCGGCCATCGTGACCCCGCCCCCGTCGCCGTGGGCGGCCGAGCCCTCGGTGATGTGCGGTTCCGGGAGACCGGGGCGGGTGGTCATCCCGTCGGTGATCTGGTGGCTGACGTCGACCGGTTTGGACATGGCTGTTTCCTCGCTTCACGAGCGTGTCCGGTGCGCGACCCCCGGGCTGCACCAGAGGTCTAGACCATGAGCCTAGCGTGTGTGACCCACGCCACCATCTTGCTGTTCCGGGCGCCCGCCGGGAACCCCCCGGAGGCGTTCGCCCCGCCTCGGCCCGGCGGTCCGCTCCGCGGGCCCGGTAAGGTCGGTGAACGCGGCGGCGCCGTGGAGATCCCCGCCACCGCGAACCCGCATCACGCACGGAGAAGGGTCCACTTCATGGTGTCACTGTACGGAGCGGCCAAGGCCGTCGTCGCGCCCGCGACCCGCATGATGTGGCCCGTGAAGGCCGAGGGCGCCCACCACGTCCCCCGCACGGGCGGGCTGATCCTGGCCGCCAACCACCTGGCGCTCATCGACCCGCTGTTCATCGGCGTCGCCTGCCCGCGGCCGGTGCGGTTCATCGCCAAGCAGGAGCTGTTCGACGAGGGCACGCTGCCGCGCCGGACGTTCGCGCGCGTGCTGCGCGGCCTCGGCCAGCTGTCGGTGGACCGCCGTCCGGGACAGAGCGCCCAGGAGGCCATGGACAACAGCCTGGAGGTGCTGGAGCGCGGCGAGGTCTTCGGCATCTTCCCCGAGGGCACCCGCTCGCCGGACGGCCGCCTGTACAAGGGGCAGACCGGGCTGGCCTGGCTGGCGCTGACGACCGGCGTCCCGGTGGTCCCGGTGGCGCTGGCCGGGACCGAGCGGATCCTGCCGCAGGGGCGGAAGGTGCCCTCGTTCAACCGGGTGGGCGTGCGCTTCGGGGAGCCCGTGGACCTGTCCCCGTGGAAGGGCCGGGCGGACCGGGCCAAGCCCCGCAGAGAGGCCACCGACGCCATCATGGAGGCGATCGCCAAGCTGTCCGGGCAGGAGCGGGTCGCGCGCTACGCGGCCTCGGTCAAGGCCGAACTGGGACAGGGCGGCCCGCGCGGGTGACTTTCACCACAGTGGACTCGGGGCTGATTCGTCCTTGACGGAGCGTTGACCCTTGATCGAGGGGTGCGGAACGACGCCTTCGCGCGCGCCGCGACCCCCGCCCCAACTGGGATGCCGGGCTCACCGAGGTGCCGAGGGGCCACCCGGGTCCGGAGCCGCACCCCGGGAACGGGGGCACAATTCCCCACCAGTACAGTGGGAATTACCGGTGCCGACACCGGATAGATTAGGCAAGCCTTACTTTAGATGGCGTCCGACCCCTGGCGCGAAGACTTGGAGCTGTGCGATGACGCGACCCCTGCGAGTGGGAATCGTTGGTGCCGGTCCGGCGGGAATCTACGCCGCCGACCTGCTCACCAAGGACGAGACCCTGTCCGCGTGCGGCACGTCCGTCAGCATCGACATCCTCGACAAGCTGCCCTCCCCCTACGGCCTGGTCCGCTACGGCGTCGCCCCGGACCACCCCCGGATCAAGCAGATCCAGGGAGCCCTGCACAAGATCCTCGACAAGCCCGAGATCACCTTCTACGGCAACGTCGAGTACGGGCGGGACCTCAAGCTCGACGACCTGCGCAGGCACTACGACGCGGTCATCTTCTCCACCGGCAGCGACCGCGACCGCCCCCTGGACATCCCCGGCATCGACCTGCCGGGCAGCCACGGGGCCGCCGACTTCGTCTTCTGGTACGACTCCCACCCCGACGTCTCGCCGTCCTGGCACGTCGAGGGCACCAGCGTCGCCGTGATCGGCGCGGGCAACGTCGCCGTCGACGTGGCCCGCATCCTCGCCAAGAACGCCGACGACCTGCTCGAGACCGACATCACCGACAACGTGTACGAGGGCCTGCGCGCCAAGCAGATCACCGACGTGCACGTCTTCGCCCGCCGCGGCATCGCCCAGTGCAAGGCCACCCCGATGGAGCTGCGCGAGCTCGACAAGCAGCCCGGGGTCGAGGTCATCGTCTACCCCGAGGACTTCGAGATGGACGAGGGCAGCCTCCAGGCGTGCGAGGACTCCAACCAGACCAAGACCAACGTCAAGGTGCTCCAGAACTGGGCGCTGCGCGACCCGCGCGGTGAGGACGTCCGCCTGCACCTGCACTTCCTGCACTCGCCGGTGGCGGTGCTCGGCGAGGACCGGGTCACCGGTTTCCGCACCGAGCGCATGGAGCTCACCGGCGACGGCGGGGTCAAGG
The DNA here is from genome assembly GCF_042797335.1 of Nocardiopsis sp. NPDC057823. Taxonomy (NCBI): domain Bacteria; kingdom Bacillati; phylum Actinomycetota; class Actinomycetes; order Streptosporangiales; family Nocardiopsidaceae; genus Nocardiopsis; species Nocardiopsis sp. NPDC057823. The sequence goes on from NZ_JBHVLR010000022.1 coordinate 14,044, forward strand.
GCACCGGCGAGTTCGTGGACCACGAGGTCCAGGCCGTCTACCGGGCCATCGGCTACCTGGGCTCGCCCCTGGCCGACCTGCCCTTCGACGAGGAGAACGGCGTCGTCCCCAACCGCGGGGGCCGGGTCCTGGACCTGGACGACAACCACATCCCGGGGGTCTACGCCACCGGGTGGATCAAGCGCGGACCGGTGGGCCTGATCGGCCACACCAAGGGCGACGCCCTGGAGACCGTCACCAACCTGGTCTCCGACCGCGAGTCGTTCACCCCGGCCGCCGAGCCGGACCCGGTCGCGTTCCGGGCCCTGCTCGAGGAGCGCGGCGTGGAGTACACGACCTGGGAGGGCTGGCAGCGGATCGAGGCCCGGGAAGAGGAGCTGGGGGCCGAGCGCGGCCGCAAGCGCCTCAAGCTGCTCACCCGCGAGGAACAGACCACGGTCGCGCGTCAGGGCTGACCCCGCGCGAACGTCCCGGCCGGCCCCGCGCCCCTCTGCGGGGCCGGCACCCTATTCCCACCCGCAAAGGGTTCCCCACCGTGAGATTGCGCATGCGACTCGCCGGGGGAACATGGAACAACGGCCCGGTTCCATGGGTTAGAGTCACTGTTGGTCGGTGTGGTAGCAAGTGTCCCCCGGGCCTCAACTATTGCCTTCGCGGAATACCGCGTACGGCCCCCGCCAGGGGAGACCGTACGGTCCGGAGCCCCGTTGTGCCCCGCGCCGAGAGGCGACCGCCATGCCGACCATCAGTCTCGTGCCCCGCTCCCACCGAGGTGGGAGCGGGGCATCTTGGTATTCTCCCCGAAAAACGACGAAGGACGGTCAGGCGTGGACGAACGGTCCCCCCGACAACCGGATTCCTCCGGGCCGCCCGAGGAGTCGGGCGACACCCCGACCCGAGGCGTTCGCCCGGAGAACCCCTATCGCATTCCGCAGCGGCCCCCGGCCCCGGGCGGGACGGCCGCCGGTGGTCCGTCCGACCGTCCCGAGAGCTGGGACACCCCGTACCCGGCCGCCCAGGGCCCCACCGGTGAGTGGACGCCCCCTCGTCCCGAGGAGACCCCTCCCACGGACACCTGGAAGGACTGGCAGGCCCCGAGCGAGGAGCCCGAGGCCGCACCCGACCGCGACGCCGACGGCCCGGAGCGGACCACCGCCGCATGGGACGCCACCGGGGGCGCGCCCGCACCGGATGAACGGCCCACCGGGACCCACCGGGGTACCGGTCCCGCCTGGGACGACCGTCCCGGCGCCGCGCCCGCGACGGATGACTCCTGGGACGGCGGCGACCAGAGCGACTCCTGGGGCGAGACCCACAGTGGTCCCCAGCAGACCAACGCGGGGTGGGGCGAACGCCCCGGCGACACTCGCGGAACGAGCGACGGCTGGAACACCCAGAGCGGTCCCCAGCAGACCGGTGCCGCGTGGAGCGACCCCGGCGACGACGCACCCGCATGGGGAGAACAGTCCGGCAGCACACGCGGGTCGGACAACACCTGGGACAACGGCAGCAGCGGCTCCCCACAGGCCACCGCGGGGTGGGGTGAGGCGCGAAGCGCGAACGACGGCTGGGACGCCCACAGCGGACCCCAGCAGACCGGTGCCGCGTGGAGCGACCCCGGCGACGCGCCTGGATGGGGCGAGCGGCCCGCCAACACACGTGGGTCGAACGACACCTGGGACGACAGCGACCAGGGCGACTCCTGGGGCGACGGCAACAGCGGCCCCCAGCAGACCAACGCGGCATGGACCGGATCCGGCGACGTGCCCGGGTGGGGCGAGCAGCCCCGCGACGCACGCGGTGCGAACGACGACTGGAACGCCCAGAGCGGCCCGCAGCAGACCGGCGCGGCGTGGAGCGACCCCGACAACTCGCGTGGGTCGGACAACACCTGGGACGACAGCGACCAGGGCAACTCCTGGGGCGACGGCAACAGTGGCCCTCAGCAGACCGCTGCCGCGTGGAACGGTCCCGGCGACGACGCGCCCGCATGGGACGAGCAGCCCCGCGACGCGCATGGGTCGAACGACGGCTGGGGCGAGACCCACAGCGGACCCCAGCAGACCGCCGCGGGGTGGGGCGAGCAGCCCCGCGACACGCGCGGTGCGAACGACGGCTGGGACGCCCACAGCGGACCCCAGCAGACCGCTGCTGCATGGAGCGGTTCCGGCGACGACGCGCCTGGATGGGGCGAGCAGCCCCCGGGAGCGGGCGGCACGGGGCCGCGGACGGCGGAGCCCGGGCACGGGGACCGGTGGAGCGGACCGCAGCAGGGCGCCGGCGACGGCCGCGGCGGCCCCCCGCCGGGACCCGGCGGGCCGCGCGACGGCTGGGACGACTGGGACGGCGAGCCGCGGGACGCGGAGTCCGCCCCCCGCGGCGACGGCTTCGAGTACCTCTACCACGGCAACGCCGCCGCACCGCCGGAGCAGCCCGACCGGCAGCCGCGCAAGTCCAAGCGCGGCCTGGTCATCGGGCTGATCGCCGCGGGCGTGGTGCTGGCGCTGATCGGCGGCGGAGTCTCCTGGTACGTGCTCACCCTCCCGCAGCCCGAGGAGGCGGTCGAGGAGTACGCGGCCGCCTGGGAGGCGCAGGACTACGAGCGCCTGGCCGCCGTCACCACCGGCGGTGGCGCCGCCGAGGTCCTCGGCGGCATCGCCTCCGGGATCGGGGTGGAGAGCGTCGACGTCACCGTGGGCGAGCCCACCGCCGACGGCGGCACCGGCACCGCCTCCTACGAGGTGGCCGTCGGCCTGTCCAACGCCGGCGACTGGGGCTGGGAGGGCGAGCTCCCCCTGGTCCGCCAGGACGGCGAGTGGCTGGTGGACTTCTCCCCCGAGGTGGCGTTCCCCGGCCTGGCCGAGGGCCAGACCCTGGCCCGCACCGCGGTGTGGGGCGAGCGGGGCCAGATCCTCGCCGCCGACGGCACCCGCCTGGACACCCCGGACGTCTCCGGCTCGCTGCAGATGATCGTCGGCGGGATGGGCGAGGCCACCGAGGAGGACATCGAGCGGCTGGGCCCCGCCTACCGGGTCGGCGACACCGTCGGCACCAGCGGGCTGCAGCGCACCTACGAGGAGCGGTTGGCCGGACAGGCCGCCACCACCATCGTCATGGTGGACGCCGGCACCGAGGCCGACGCCGTGGAGGCGACCGAGGAGAACACCGTCGCCAGCCTGGACGGCGCCCCCGGTGAGAACGTCGTCACCAGCATCGACATGGCGGTGCAGAACGCGGCCGCCAACGCCATCATCGACTCCGACGACCCGGCGGGCATGGTGGCGATCCGGCCGTCCACGGGCGAGATCCTCGCCGCGGTGAACGTCCCCGGCGGGTTCAACCGCGCCTTCGAGGGCCGCTACCCGCCCGGCTCCACGTTCAAGGTCGTCAGCTACAACGCGCTGCTGGACGGCGGCCTGACCATGGACTCCCAGTTCCAGTGCCCCAAGGAGTACAACCCGGGCGGCTGGGAGTTCACGAACGCGGGCGGCGCCGAGTACGGCGCGCAGACGATGACCCAGGCGTTCGCGACCTCCTGCAACACCGCCCTGGTCCAGGCGGCCGTCGACAACATCGACGCCAACGCCCTGCTGGCCAGCGCCGAGCTGTTCGGGATGAACGCCCCGATGGACATCGGCGTCCCGACCTTCGAGCCGGTCTACCCGCTCTCCGAGGGCGCCGTCATGCTGGGCGCCCAGGCCATCGGCCAGGGCCAGGTCGAGACCTCGGCGCTGCACATGGCCACGGTCCCGGCCGCGGTCGCCGACGGCAACTGGCGGCCCCCGCTGCTGGTGACCGAGCCGGCCGCCGAGGCCCCGGCCGAGCCGCGCCCGATCCCCAACGCCGAGGCCCTGCGCACCATGATGCGCGCGGTCATCACCGAGGGCACCGCCGAGAACCTGCCCTTCCAGGGCGAGGTCTACGGCAAGACGGGCACGGCCGAGTTCGGCACCGCCGAGGGCGAGGACGAGGAGCTGCCCAGCCACGCGTGGATGGTCGGCTTCAAGGGCGACGTCGCGTTCGCCGTGGTGGTGGAGGGCGGCGGCGGCGGTTCCTCCGTCGCCGGCCCGATCGCCGCGAAGTTCACGAACGCGCTGTGACGCGCGACGGCGGGCGGCCGAGGCCGCCCGCCGTTCAGCGGCCCTCGTCGGCGGGCTGCAGGGTCTGCGCGGGTGCCGGCGCGGACGGCTGCTCGACGGGCTGCGGCGCGCCGGGTGTGAGGACGAACAGCAGGACCAGGAGTCCGGCGGTGACGGCCGCGATCAGGCCGCAGGCCACCCAGGGCTTCCAGCCGCTCAGGCCGGGTTCGGCGGGCGCGTCGGGGTCCCCGAAGGAATCCAGGCGTTCGGCGAGCTCGGGATCCTCTTCGCCGAGCCGCCTCTCGATCTCCTCGAGGATTCTCCGCTCGTGTTCTCTCAGGGACATGGCGCACCCTCCTTCAGCGGCCGGGGGAAGGTCTACTATCGCCACCGGGTGTCCTACAGTCTCCCCAGCGGAGCGCGAGGATATCCCCGGCTTCGGCGGGTTTTCCCGGCCGTCCCGGACCCCCGCAGGTCACCGCCGCACGGCGTCCCGACACGTGGGAACGGCGTCTCGCGCAGCGGTCATCCGGGGTAGCACTCGGCCTCCGCGGCCTTGACCCCGGCCCAGACGGTGCCGCCGCGGACCAGCCCCAGCTCGGCCAGTGCGGCCGGGCTGATGTCGGCGGCCAGGTCGAGCGCTCCGGTCAGGTGCACCCGCACCTGGTCGCCGAACCGCTCCACCCCGTCCACGGTCAGCTCCCACAGGTTGCGCGGGCTGCCGTCGGGGCGCCGCCGGTACAGGGCGACGGCCCGGGGCGGGAACGCCACCAGCGCGGAGCCGCTGTGCGCCTCGTGCACCTCCACCACCGCTCCGCCGTCCAACAGGACGGCGGTGCCGTCGGCCCGCCCGCGGAACAGGTTGAGCCCCACCAGCCGCGCCACGTAGGGGGTCCGGGGGCGGCGGGCCACCTCGGCGGGCGCCCCCTCCTGGACCACCCGGCCGCCCTCGACGACGGCGATGCGGTCGGCCAGCACCATGGCGTCCAGCGGGTCGTGGGTGACCAGCACCGTCGCCCCGTCGAACTCCTCCAGCAGGCGGCGCAGCCGTCCCCGCACGCGGACGCGGGTGCTCACGTCCAGGGCGGCCATGGGCTCGTCCAGCAGCAGCAGGCGCGGGCGCACCGCCAGCGCACGGGCCAGTGCCACGCGCTGGGCCTGCCCCCCGGACAGGTTCCGGGGCCGCGCGCGGGCGTACCCGGCCAGGTCCATGTGGTCGAGCAGCTCGGCGGCGCGGGCGCGGGCGTCGGCCTTGGACGCCCCCTGGCAGCGCGGCCCGAACGCGACGTTGTCCAGCGCGCTCATGTGCTGGAACAGCAGGTAGTCCTGGAACACCATGCCGACGGGCCGCCGCTCCACGGGGGTGCGCGTGTGGTCGTCCCCGTCCACCCGCACGTGCCCGCCGCTGAGCGGCAGCAGTCCGGCCAGGGCGCGCAGCGCCGAGGACTTGCCCGCCCCGTTGGGGCCGAGCAGGGCCAGCACCTCCCCGGCCGCCACGGACAGGGCGACCTCCAGTTCGAAGTCGCCCCGGCGCAGCCGGAGGTCGGCGGAGAGCACGCTCACGCGGCGTTCACCCATTTCTCGCGCAGGGTGGCCAGCACGGCCAGGGACACCAGGAGCAGGACGAGACTGAGCACGATCGCGGCCTCGGGGTCGCGCTGCATGGCCATGTAGACGGCCAGCGGCATGGTCTGGGTGGTGCCGGGGAAGTTGCCGGCGAAGGTGATGGTGGCGCCGAACTCGCCCAGGGCCCGGGCCCAGCACAGGATCGCCCCGGCGCCGATGCCGGGCAGCACCATGGGCAGGGTGACGCGGGTGAACACGGTGACCCGCCCGGCGCCCAGGGTCGCCGCGGCCTCCTCGTAGCGGCGGTCGGCTCCGCGCAGCGCCCCCTCGACGCTGATGACCAGGAACGGCATGGCGACGAACACCTGGGCCAGGACCACGGCGGCGGACGTGAAGGGGATGGTGATCCCGAACCACGCGTCCAGGTACCGCCCGAGCAGGCCGTTGCGGCCGAGCACGAGCAGCAGCGCGACGCCGCCGACCACGGGCGGGATGACCAGGGGCACGGTGACCAGGGCGCGCACGATCCGCCGCCCGGGGAAGTCGGTGCGGGCCAGCAGCCAGGCCAGCGGGACCCCCAGGACCAGGCAGAGGGCGGTGGCGACGGTGGCGGTGGACAGCGACAGCCACAGCGCGGCCAGCACCTCGGGTTCGGTGACCCGGCGCCCCATGTCGTGCCAGGGCGCGCGCACGACCAGCCCGAGCAGGGGCAGGACGAGGAAGGCGACGCCCGCGAGGGCGGGCAGGACCAGCGGCCAGGGCGGCCTGCCGGACCGGGCCCGCAGGGCGGGCCCGGTCCGCGCGGAGCCGCGGGTCACGGGGTGCCGAACCCGGCGTCGGCGAGGACGGCGGCGCCGGTCCCGGAGAGTACGAGGTCGATCCAGGCGGCGGCCAGGTCCGGCTCGGGCGCGTCGGCCAGCAGGGCGATCGGGTAGTCGTTGACGGCCGCGTCCGCCTCGGGGAAGGCGATGCCGGTGACGGCCTCCCCTGCGGCGATCACATCGGTCCGGTAGACGAGTCCGGCGTCGACCTCGCCCAGTTCGACCTTGGTCAGCACCGCGCGGACGTCCTCCTCGTAGGTGACGGGGGTGACGTCGAGCCCGGCGGCGTCCAGCGCGGTCGCCGTGGCCGCGCCGCACGGGACCTCCGGTGCGCAGAACGCCGCGGAGACGCCGTCCCGCGCGAGGTCGTCCAGGCCCTCGATCCCGGCGGGGTTGTCGGCGGGCACGGCGATCTGGAGGGTGTTGGTGGCGAAGACCGCGCCGTCGCCGTGTTCGTCCGCCCACTCCCGGTCCAGGCCCTCCCCCTCGGCGACCTGCGCCATGGTGGCGGTGTTCGCGGCCGCGAACACGTCCGCGGGCGCGCCGGAGCCGATCTGGGCGGCCAGCTCGCTGCTGCCCGCGAAGTTGAAGACGACCTCCGCCCCGGGGTTGTCCGTCTCGAACTCCTCGGCCAGGGACTCGAAGACGTCGGTGAGGGAGGCGGCGGCGAAGACGGTCAGCTCGCCGGCGGGGCCCCCGGAGCCCTGTCCCTCCGGTCCGGCCCCGGTGTCCCGGCCCGCGCAGGCGGTGAGGGCGAGGGCCGCCGCGGCCAGCGCCGCGACGAGCCGCAGGGGGGTGTCACGCATGGCGGTCTCCGCTCGTCTCGACGATCACGTTCGTGGACTTGACCACGGCCGTGGCGGTGGCGCCGACCTCCAGGCCGAGTTCGTCGGCGGCCTCGCGGCTCATCAGCGAGACGATGCGGTGCGGCCCCGCCTGGACCTCCACCTGCGCCATGACGGTGTCGCGGACGATCCCGGTGACCAGTCCGTGGAAGCGGTTGCGCGCGGAGGAACGGTGGCGGTCGGGGTCCTGGTGGGACCCCTCGCGCATGAAGGCGGCCAGGTCGGCCCCGTCGAGGAGGCGGCGGCCGGAGGCGTCGCGGGAGGCGCTGAGGCGTCCGGCGTCGACCCAGCGGCGCACGGTGTCGGCGCTGACGCCGAGCAGTTCGGCGGCCTCGCTGATCTGGAAGGTCGGCATGGGAGCAATCTACCGCTCGCAGATGCGAGGGCAACAGCCCCTCAGGGCTGGCGGATCACAGCTTTTTCGCGCCGAAAGGGCCGCATTCGTCGGATGATCGTCCGAACGGCGCCCGTGCGGAGGGGCTCGCCCGGGCAGGGCCGCGGCCGCCGGGCGGGCGTTCCGGGACACGGCGCGGCCCCGGCCCGCGGGGGGCCGGGGCCGCGTCCGGTACCGGTCAGCCGCGGGGGGCGGCGATCTCGCCGACCGGCCCCTGGGCCCGGTAGTCGTCCAGGGCGGTGACCGCGTACACGGTGTCGTCCCCCGCACCGGTGTCGTCGAACGAGGTGCCGCCGGTCACGCCGACGAGGTTCTCCGGGGTGAGCGCCTCGCAGGCCGTCTCGTCCCCGGCCTCGGCCGCCTCGGCGGGCAGCCGGTACACGGCGTAGAAGCGGGCGCCCTCGGCCTCCTCCCAGGACACCTCGACCCCGTGCTCACCGGCGCGGGCCGTCACCCCGGCCACGGCGCCGACCCGGGCCTCCTCCTCGCCGGAGTCGGTCCGCGGCGGCAGGGCCGGCTCGGCGTAGTGGCCGCCGAGCAGGTGGTCCACCGCGTCCGGGTTCTCGCGCAGGCTCTTGATGGAGAAGTAGATGTCGCCGCCGACCCCCTCCAGCCCGCCGGAGTAGTCGAGCTGGGTGGAGAGGGCGTCGTCGGAGGTCCACCCGTCCTCGCCCAGGCGGTAGGCGGCCTGGCCGATGTACAGGTCCACGCCGGTGCCCTCGACCTCGTCCGCCCACCAGTCGGTGAGCGCCTCGTAGTCGGCGGTGCCGAACCCGCGCTCCCAGTACAGCTGGGGGGCGACGTAGTCGACGGTGCCCTCCTGGATCCAGGTGCGGGTGTCGGCGTACTGGGCGTCGTAGGACTGCAGGCCGGAGCTGGGCGACCCGCTGGGGTCGGTGCTCTGGTTGCGCCAGATGCCGAACGGGGAGACGCCGAAGCTCACCCACGGCTCGGTCTCCTGGATGGCGCCGTGCACGTCGCGCATGAGCTGGTCGACGTTGTCGCGGCGCCAGTCTCCGCGGTCGTCGAAGTCCCCGCCGTGCGCCTCCCAGGAGGCGTCGTCGTCGAACTCCTCGCCGTCCTTGGGGTAGGGGTAGAAGAAGTCGTCGAAGTGGACGCCGTCGATGTCGTAGCGCTCGACCACGTCCATGATCACGCCGGTGACCCAGGCCCGCACCTCGGGGTTGCCGGGGTCCACGTAGGCCTCGTCGCCGTAGTCCACCAGCCATTCGGGGTTCTGCTTCACCGGGTGGTCGTCCACCAGGTTCTCGATGTCGGGGTCCTGCAGGCCCACCCGGTAGGGGTTGAACCAGGCGTGCAGCTCCAGGCCGCGGGCGTGCGCCTGCTCCACCGCGTACTCCAGCGGGTCGTACCCGGGGTCGCCGCCCTGCTCCCCGGTGAGGTAGCGGGCCCAGGGCTCCTTGTCGGAGGCGTACACGGCGTCGGCGGTGGGCCGCACGTGCAGGAACACGGCGTTGAGGCCCATGGCGACGGCGTCGTCGAGGTAGGCGTCCAGCTCCGCCCGCTGCTCCTCGGCGGACAGGCCGGGCTCGGAGGGCCAGTCGATGTTGCGGACGGTGGTGAGCCAGGCGCCGCGCATCTGCCGCGCGGAGTCGGCCGAGCACAGCGCGTCCGCGGTCCGGACGGTGCCGCCGGTGTCGTTGCGGCTCCCGCTGGCGCCGTCGCCGGGCGCTCCCCCCGGGGCGCCCGCGGCGCATCCGGCGAGCAGGACGGTGGACGCGGCGGCCATGGTCGCCCAGCGCGCGGCGCGCGGTACGGCCACGGCCCGTGCCACAGAACCCTTCAAAGCGATGTCTCCTCTTGGAAGCCGGGGCGGCGCCCGTTCCCCGGAGCGCCGTGCCGTGGACCAGAGTAGAGGACAATGTCAATTTTCGGACACGATTGAGCCAATCTGTGGACAACCTCGCACAAGCCCCGGGAAGGGAACATCGCCCCAGGTCAATGCGGCACCCCGGATCCCCATGGCTCCACCGGCCCCGGGTACGGAAACCGTCGCGGTGCGGGCCCCCTCACACCGCCAGGGGGGTTGACCCTCCCCTCCCCCGGCCCCCGGTCCGGGCTCGCGGGGGCACCGGGCGACCTAGACTCGGGTGACGTGAACGCCGCTGTGTGCCCTCCCAAGCTCTTCGTCCGGACCGTTCCGCTGCGCGGCGGCGCCGACTCCCTGGTGCGCCGCCTGCCCGCCGGAGCCCCGCTGGCCTGGCTGACCGGCGACGACGGCCTGGTCGGCTGGGGCCGGGCCGCCCACTGGAGCCCGGCCGCCGAGCCCGCGGGCACCGAGCCCACCGACACCACCCGGTTCACCGAGGCCGCCCGCTGGCTCAACGGGGTGCTGGAGCGGGCCGTGGTGGAGGACGAGGTCGGCCTGCCGGGCACCGGCGCCGTCGCCTTCGGCACGTTCACCTTCGCCCCCACCTCCACGGGCTCCACCATGGTGGTCCCCCGCGTCCTGCTGGGCCGCCGCGGCGACCGGGCGTGGCTGACCACCGTCACCGACGAGCCCGGCGTCCATCCCGGGGAGCTGCTGTACCCGGCCCCCGCGCCGCGCCCCGTCGGCCCCCTCTCCTGGGACACCGGCGAGCTCACCGCCCGGGAGTGGGGCGGCGTCGTCGCGGACACCGTCGCGCGCATCCGCGCCGGGGAGCTCGACAAGGCGGTGCTGGCCCGCGACCTCGTCGCCCGGGCCGAGGGCCCCATCGACGTGCGCACCCTGCTGGAGCGGCTGCACGCCCGCTACCCGCAGTGCTTCACGTTCTCGGTCGCGGGCATGGTCGGCGCCACCCCCGAACTGCTGCTGCGCCGGGAGGGCGAGGAGCTGTCCTCCCTGGTGCTGGCGGGCACCCGCCCGCGCGGCGCCGACGCGGAGGAGGACGAGCGGCTCGCGGAGGAGCTGATGTCCTCGGCCAAGGACGTGGAGGAGCACGGGCTGGCGGTGGACTCCCTGCGCGACGCCCTGGCCCCCCTCGCCGAGGAGCTGGTGGTCCCGGCCTGGCCGCACCTGCTGCGGCTGGCCAACGTCCAGCACCTGGCCACCCGCGCGCACGCCCGGCTGCGGCCGGGGGTGTCGGCGCTGGACGCCGTGGCGGCCCTGCACCCGACCGCCGCCGTGGGCGGCACCCCCACCGCCACCGCGATGCGCCTCATCGACGAGGTGGAGGGCATGGACCGGGGCGGCTACGCGGGACCGGTCGGCTGGGTGGACGGCGCGGGCAACGCCGAATGGGGCATCGCCCTGCGCAGCGCCCACGTGGACGGGGCGACGGCCCGGCTGTTCGCCGGGTGCGGGATCGTCGCCGGGTCCGAGCCGGAGTCGGAGATCGCCGAGACCGAGTCCAAGTTCCGGCCGGTGCGCGAGGCCCTCACCGACGGGTGAGCCGGGCCGCGCCCCGCGGCGCGGAACGGGAAACCGGCCCGTAACACGCCCGGTATACCGTCACGCCATGCAGATCGACTTCGTGGCCTGGGACGATCCCGACGCCACCGCTCTCCGGGCCGGGCAGCGCGCCGAGATCGCCGAACGGTACGGGACCCCCGACTCCGAGCCCGGCACTCCCCCCTCGGCGTCCGACATCGCCGTGTTCGCGCTGGCCCGGGCCTCCGACGGCACCGCCGTGGCCTGCGGGGGCCTGCGCGACCTGGGGCCGGACGAGGGCGGCGAGGTCAAGCGGATGTACGTGCTGCCCGGGCACCGGGGGTCGGGAGCGGCCCCGCGGCTGCTGGCCGCCCTGGAGGAATGGGCGCGCGACCGGGGGTGGAAGCGGCTCCGGCTGGAGACCGGCGACCGCCAGCCCGACGCGGTGCGGTTCTACACCAAGTCCGGCTACACCCCGGTGGAGCCCTTCGGCGCCTACGCCGACGAGCCCTCGTCGCTGTGCTTCGGCAAGACCCTGTAGGACGCGCCGACACGAACCGGCCCCGGGGCTCCCCCACGATGGAGTCCCGGGGCCGGTGTTCGGGGGCGCCGGTCACCTGCCGACGGCGCGACCGCCCTTGTGCCAGATGCAGACCACCGACGGGCGCGGGAAGTCGCCGTCGGGCCACACGCTGGTGGGCGCCTCGAAGGTCCCGTCCTCACCGGGGTGCTGCGGGGCCAGGAAGACCGTCTTGTCGTCCTTGGTGATGAACGGGCCGCACGCCTCGGCGTCCACCGGAACGGTCGCGAAGGTCTTCAGCTCGCCGCGGAAGCGCCCCTCGACCGGCATGACGTGCAGGCCGTCGTTGATCCCCAGGGTGCCGGGCTGGCCGTCGGTGGAGATCCACAGGTTGCCGTCGCTGTCGAAGGTGACGTTGTCGGGCGAGGAGATCGGCATCACCTTGGACTTGTCGTAGCCCGCGTAGTAGGTGTCCTCGTCCTCGGGGTTCCCGCACACCAGCGGCACGGTCCAGGCGAACGCCTCGGCGGCGGCGTCGCCGTTGTGCTCGATGATCTCCAGGATGTGGCCGTGCTTGTTGGGGCCGCGCGGGTTGGGCTCGTCGGCCTGGCCGGGCTCGCGGGCGGAGTTGTTGGTCAGGGCCACGTAGACCTTGCCCGTGGCGGGGCTGGCCTCGATGTCCTCGGGGCGGTCCATCTTGGTCGCCCCGGCGGCGTCGGCGGCCAGGCGGGTGTGGACGAGCACCTCGGCGACGCTGAAGCCGTCCACGAAGCTCGTGGTGTCGCTGGTGAGCGGGATCCAGTCGCCGTAGCCGTCGAACTCGCCGTCGGCGGGCAGCGCGCCGGACCCGTCGATCTCCTCCTCCGGGCTGTTGCCGGTGAGGCGGGCGACGAAGAGCGTGCCGGTGTCCAGGAGGGTGAGGTTGTGGCGGGTGTCGCCCTCGCGGAACTTCTTCGCGCTGACGAACTTGTAGATGTAGTCGAAGCGCTCGTCGTCGCCCATGTAGGCGACCGCGCGGCCGTCCTCGGCGAGGCGGACGGTGGCGCCCTCGTGCTTGAAGCGGCCGAGCATGGTGCGCTTGGCGGGCGGGGCGGAGGGGTCGAGGGGGTCGGTCTCGACGATCCAGCCGAAGCGGTTCACCTCGTGGGGGTGCCGGGAGAGGTCGAAGCGCTCCTCGACCCGGTCCCAGCGGCGGCCCGAGGCGCCGGTGGACAGGCCGTAGCGGGCGTACTCGGGGCTCGCCGGGGCGTTGCCGAAGTACTGGTTGAAGTTCTCCTCGCCGCTGAGGAAGGTGCCCCAGGGGGTGTAACCGCCCGCGCAGTTGTTGAGCATGCCCCGCACGGTGGTCCCGGTGGGGTCCTCCTCCGTCTTGAGCAGGTCGTGCCCGGCGGCGGGGCCGGTGAGGGTGAACGGGGTGTCCGTGGTGATCCGCCGGTTGTAGCGCCGCTCGCCGGTGCTCAGGCGCCACTGGCCGGTGCGGCCGACGCGCTCGACCTCGACGATGGAGCCGCCGTGGGCGGCCATGGCGATCCGGATCTGCTCGGGGGTCGCCGAGGCCCCGTTCCGGTAGCCGCGGAACATGAGGTTCTCGTTGGTGTACTCGTGGTTGACCCACAGCAGGCCGCGGTTCTCGTCGAGCTGGTGGAGGCCGACGTAGTCGCAGTTGTAGCCGAACTGCTGCGCCTGGGCCTCGGCGGTCTGGTTCTCGATGTCGAACTCCGGGGCCCCGGGCAGGACGGGGTCGCCCCAGCGGACGATGACGTGCTGCTCGTAGCCGTTGGGGATGGTGACCTTGTCGTCGTTGTTGGGCAGGACGCTTCGGAAGGTCGGCCGGGGAGCGGGCTTGGGGCGGCCGGGGCCCCGGTCCGCGACGGCGGGGGCGGCCATGCCCAGGGCGCCGGCACCGGCGCCGACCACTGCGGCGCCCAGCATCGAGCGGCGGGAGAGCGCCTTGGCGAAGATGTCACCGAAGTAGGCGTTGTCGCTCTTGTTGGGAGCGGGGTGGAAACAGGCATCACCGCAGCGCAGCTCGCAGGTCCTGCGGGAACGGCCACCGCCGGCCGTGTCGACGAACGGCAGCAAGCGGCGGCGGGGCGCGGATTCGGGCACACCTTCTCCTCGGGGATCGTTGCTTCCCCCCGGCGGCCTCCGCCCTGGTACGGGGCTGGGTCGGGGCCGTGCGGGGTCGCGGCAGGCGGGGTGGTCCCACCGGTCGCTCTCGACCTTGGCCGAGGTTCCACACGCACGGGTGAAACCGAGGTGAACGCCCCTACAACTCCCGCGCAGCGCTGAGTTGATCACTCTTCGCTACTCGGTGAACACCCACCGTCGGCCCTTGTCCGCGATGATCCACCACCGCGGACCACCGGGTCCAGACCCCACGCCCGGGGCCCTTTCCCGTTCCCCTGCCCCTGCCCGGTTCCGCCGCGCCCTATCCCCTCCCCTTGCTGCGGCCGACCGGCACCACCATGGGGCCGCCGGTGACCGGGTCCTCCACCACCACGGCGTCCAGCCCGAACGCCTCGCGCAGCAGCTCGGGGGTGAGCACGTCGGCGGGGCCGCCGCTGGCCAGCACCCGCCCGTCCCGCATGGCGATGACCGTGTCGGCGTAGCGGGCCGCGAGGTTGAGGTCGTGCAGGACCATGACGATGGTGCGCCCGCCCTCGTCGTGCAGTTCGCGCACCAGGTCGAGCACGTCCACCTGGTGGACCAGGTCCAGGAACGTGGTGGGTTCGTCCAGCAGCAGCAGGTCGGTGCCCTGGGCCAGCACCATGGAGATCCAGGCGCGCTGGCGCTGGCCGCCGGACAACTCCGACAGCGGGCTGTCGGCCAGGTCGGCCAGCCCGGTCAGCTCCAGCGCCCGGGCGACGGCCTCGTGGTCGTCGCCCGACCACTGGCGGTACCAGCGCTGGGCCGGGTGGCGGCCGCGGGCCACGAGGTCGGCGACGGTGAGCCCGTCGGGGGCGGTGGGCTGCTGGGGCAGCACCCCCAGTACTCGGGCGACCTCCCGGGTGGGGGTGCGGTGGATGTCGCGGCCGTCCAGCTCCACCAGCCCGGACCTGGGGCGCATGAGCCGGCCCAGGGCGCGCAGCATCGTGGACTTGCCGCACCCGTTGGGGCCGATGACGCAGGTGACGGTCCCCTCGATGATGTCGGCGTCCAGGCCGTCGACGATGACGCGGTCGTCGTAGGCCAGGGTCAGGCCGCGGGCGCTCAGGCGCGCCCGGGCGTCGGAGGGCGTGCCCTCGGTGCGTGTGGTCTGCGGGGCGGTCACGCTTGGGTCCTCCGGTTGGCGCGGACGAGCAGGTGGATGAGGTACAGGGCGCCCAGGCAGCCGGTGACGACGCCGACCGGCAGCTGGATGTTGTCGAGCGCGGTGCGGGCCGCCAGGTCGGCCCCGCTGACCAGGGCGGCGCCCACCAGCGCCGACAGCAGCACGGGCGGCCGGGAGGTGCCGGGCCCGGCCAGGCGCAGGGCGATCTGCGGGCAGGCCAGGGACACGAACAGGATGGGCCCGGCGGCGGAGGTGCCGAACGCGGCCAGCAGCACCGCCAGGACGAGCATGGCCGTGCGGGCGCGCTCCAGGTCCACGCCCAGGCCGCGCACCACGTCGTCGTCGTAGGACAGGGCGTCCAGGGTGCGCGAGGCGGCCAGGGCGAGCGGCAGGAGCAGCACCAGGGCCAGGGCGACCGGGGCGGCGTTCTCCCAGGTCCGCATGCTCAGGCTGCCGGCGACCCAGACCATGGCCCGGCCGGTGTCGGTGACCTCGCCCAGTGTGAGCAGCCACAGGGTGAGGTTCATCAGGACGGTGGAGACGCCCACCCCCACCAGCAGCAGCCGGTAGCCGTCGACGCCGCCCCGGCGGGCCAGCGTGTAGCACAGCGCCCCGGCGGCCAGCCCGCCGGCCAGGGCGACGGCGGGCACGCCCAGCGAGGACAGGGCGCCGCCGCCGGAGAGGATGCCGTAGCTGCCGCCGAACGCCAGGACGGCGACCACCCCGGCGCTCGCCCCGTGGGTGACGCCGAGCAGGTCGGGGCTGGCCAGGGGGTTGCGCATGATGGTCTGGGTGACCGCCCCGGCTGCGGCCAGGGCGGCCCCGGCGAGCATGCCCGTCACCACGCGCGGCATCCGCACCCGCCACACCGTGAAGTAGTGCTCGTAGTCGGTGCCGATGATGTGCGCCCACACCTGGGCGGGGGTCAGCGGGGTCCGCCCCAGGGAGAGGTTGAGGGCGAGCAGCACCGTGAGGACCGCCAGGACCGCCAGGCACACGGCGATCAGGCGGGGGCGCAGCCGCAGCGCGACGGGGCCCAGGCGCAGGGCGGGGCGGCTGCGGCGCAGCCGGTCGCGCACCTGGTGCGCCGGGGGTTCGGGAGCGACGGGGGTCATAGGGCGAGGAGTCTCCGGCGGCGGACGATGTAGATGAAGAAGGGCGCGCCGACGAGGGCGAGCACGATGCCGACCTGGAGTTCGCCGGGCGGGGCCAGGAAGCGGCCCAGCACGTCGGCGGCCAGCAGCAGGATCGCCCCCATGAGGGCGGAGTAGGGCAGCAGCCACCGGTGGTCGGCGCCGACGATCCCGCGCGCCAGGTGGGGGACGATCAGGCCGACGAACGCGATGGGGCCGCAGGCGGCCACGGTGACGCCGGTGAGCAGGGTGATCGCGGTCAGGCCCACCACCCGGGCCCGGCCGACACGGTGGCCCAGCGCCTTGGCGGTGTCCTCGCCCAGGGCCAGGGCGTTGAGCGCCCCGGCGTTGGCCAGGCCCAGGGCGGTGCCGACGGCGACCACGGCCAGCATCGGCGGCAGGATCTCGGGATCGCGGCCGACCAGGGCTCCCACCCGCCAGAACCGGAAGTCGTCCATGGTGGAGCGGTCCAGCAGGACCAGCCCGGACACCACCGAGTAGGCGAGCCAGCTCACCGCGGTCCCGGCCAGCGCCAGTGTGACGGGCGTGGGTCCGCGTCCGGGCACGGACCCGATGAGGTAGACCGCTGCCGCGGCGGCGCCGGCCCCGGCGAAGGCCAGCCAGGCCTGGGTGTACAGGGCGGTGATGTCGAAGAGCGCGATGCCCAGGACCACGGCCAGGGCCGCCCCGAAGGTGACGCCGAGGATGCTGGGGTCGCCCAGGGGGTTGCGGGTGTGGCCCTGCATGAGCGCCCCGGCCAGCCCCAGGGAGACGCCCGCCATGATCCCCAGCGCGGTGCGGGGCAGGCGGATGTCGTTGACGATGATGTCGGCCTCGGCCCCGGCGGTGGCGGTGAGCGCCTGCCATACGGTGTCCGGGCTCAGGGCCCGGGCGCCGATGAGCACGCTGCCCAGGGACGCCGCGCACAGCAGGAGGACGAGCACCGCCAGCCCGGCGAGGCGGCGCGAGCGGCGTGCGGCGACCGCGGTGTCCGCCGCGATCGCCCGCGGCGCGGGGGGATCCGCGTTACCGGGGGGCGGCCCGGAGGTGTCGTGCACCCGGACTCCTATCATGACGAAGGCCAGGCAATCCTAAGTTAGGTTTGCCTAGCCGTATCTGGATGGCCTAAGTTTGCCACGTCCCGGCCTGGAACGACACACCGCCCCGTGGTTCACGCCCCCCGGCCCGCCCTGGACCGACCCGCCCTGGACCGAACGTGTTCCCCGACCCTCATGGAGCCCCCGTATGACCCTGTCCACCCGGCCGCGCCGGCTGTTCCCGTCCGTCGCCGCGGCGGCCGTCGCGGTCGCCATGCTGACCGCCTGCGGCGCCGGCGGCCCCGAAGCCGCCCCCGAGGCCTCCAACGAGCCCTCCGACGGCTACCCGCGGACCGTGGAGCACTTCCTCGGCTCCACCGAGATCACCGCGGCCCCCGAGCGCGTCCTGCCGCTGGACGCCGCCTACGTGGACTCCACCCTGGCCCTGGGCGGCAACGTGGTGGGCTTCACCACGTTCGCGGAGGACGTCACCGAGCTCCCCGACTACCTGGTGGAGAGCGACTGGAACGTCGGCACCGCCGACGAGGCCGTCCCGGTGGGCCTGCTGTGGGAGGTCGACCCCGAGGCCGTGGCCGAGACCTCCCCCGACCTGATCCTGTCGGCGCAGGTCCGCCACGGCGACGGGTACGAGCAGCTCTCCGAGGTCGCCCCGACGGTCATGTCCGAGACCACCGGCGCCACCTGGAAGGAGAACCTCGTCCTCACCGGTGCCGCGCTGGACGCCGAGGAGGAGGCCGAGCGGCTGGTCGCCGAGTTCGAGGAGCGCGCCGCCGCCCTGGGCGAGGCGATCGTGGAGGCCAACGGCGGCGAGGCGCCCACCGTGTCGGCGGTCCGGTTCGCCGGCGACGCCGACGGCGTCCGCCTGTACACCCCGCAGTCCTACATCGGCGTGATCCTGGAGGACGTGGGCCTGGAGCCCGGCCCGGGCGTGGACACGGAGTCCGAGGAGATCGTCACCTACCACAGCCAGGAGCGCCTGCTCGACCTGGACGCCGACCACATCTTCGTCGCCACCTACGACGACGGCGGCGCCGACGGTGTCCAGGAGAGCAAGGAGGAGTACATGGCCGCTCCGCTGTGGGGCGAGTTGACCGGCGAGATCACCGAGGTGGACGACGAGTACTGGATCTCCGGTGTGGGCCTGATCGCCGCGCACGCGGTGCTGGACGACCTGGCCGAGATGTTCGGCGTCGACCCGCAGCGGTAACGGCGCGCCCCCGCCTTCCCCGAACGGGTGCGCGGCGCCCCGCCCGGCGCCGCGCACCCGCGCCGCCCCGCGACACCACACCGGGAGACCCCGTGGAACCGCCCCGCTCCTTCGAACACGCCCCCTGCCTGGACGCCGGCCTGATCCCCGCCCCCGTGCGGGCGGCCGCACTGGAACTGGCCGCCAGGACCGGGGCGGGCTATGTGTACGACCCCGCCCTGGCCGCCGACCGGGCCCGCACGCTGCGCAAGGCGCTGCCGGACTGGGCCCGGGTGTACTTCGCGGTCAAGGCCAACGGTTTCGAGTCGGTGCTGGCGCACCTGGCCGAGGCCGTGGACGGGTTCGAGGCGGCCTCGCTGCGCGAGGCGCGCGCCTCCCTGGCGGCGCTGCGCGAGCGGCGCGGCGGCCCCGGCGGGAGGATCGCGGTGAGCGGTCCGGGCAAGACCCCCGAACTGCTGGCCGGGCTGGCCCGGCTGCGCGCCGGACACGGCGCCGACGTGGCCGTCAACCTGGAGAGCGTCCTGGAGGCGCACCGGGCCTCGGCGGCCGCGGTCGACGCGGGCACGGTGCTGCCGGTGACGATCCGGGTCAACCCCGCCCGGGTGCCGGTGAGCGGTTCCCTGGTGATGGGCGGCACTCCGGGCCCGTTCGGGGTCCCCGAGGCGGAGGTGCCCGCGGCGGTGGAGGCGGTGCGCTCCCTGCCGGGCCTGGACCTGACCGGCTTCCACGTGCACGCGGTGAGCGGCAACACCGACGCCGCGGCGCACGCCGCCTACGTGCTGTGGTGCCTGGAGTGGGCGCGCGGCACGGCCGACCGGCACGGGGTCGACCTGCGCACGGTGGACGTGGGGGGCGGCCTGGGCGTGCCGTTCGAGGCGGGCGACGACGCCTTCGACCTGGAGGGGTTCGGCGCCGCGCTGGCGGACGCCCCCGACCCCGGCGTGGAGGTGGTGTTCGAGCCGGGCCGGTGGATCGGCGCCCCGGCGGGCTGGTACGCGGCCCGGGTGACGGACGTCAAGGCGTCCTACGGCGGGACCTTCGCCGTGGTGCGCGGCGGCATCAACCACTTCCAGCTGCCCACCTCCTGGGAGATCCGGCACAACTTCGCCGTGCTGGCGGACGACCTGTGGCCGTCCGGCGTTCCCCGGCCCGAGGCGCGCGGGGCATCGGTGACGGTGTCGGGCGAGCTGTGCACCCCCGAGGACGTGCTGGCCCGCGATGTGCGGGTGGCGTCGGTGCGCGCCGGCGACGTGCTGGTCTTCCCCAACGCGGGCGCGTACGGGTTCGAGTTCGCCATGCCCGCGTTCCTGGGGCACCCCCCTGCGGTGCGCACCACCGTGGACTCCCGGCTGCCCTGACCGCGACCCCTGTGGCGCGGGACATGCATCCCCCTCTTGACACGACTTAGGTAAGCCTGCCCTAATTGGTTCGGCCTCCCCCGGCCCTGTACCCCTGTCCCCGACAAGGAGATCCCACCGTGTCCGCCTCCCCCGTCCCGACGGCCGACCCGACCTCCGTCACCTGGCGGATCGAGAACCTCACCGGAGCCGACGTCCTCGCCGACCCCTCCCCCTGGGTCCGGGCCTACGAGGAGGTCTACGCGCACGCCCTGCACCTGCCCGACCACCGCACCCCCGCCTTCGCCGAACGCCTCGCCTTCAGCGCCCGGCGGGAGGGCTTCCGGCTCACGTCCTGCCACGCCGACGGCGTCCTGGCCGGGTTCGCCTACGGGTACCCCCTGCCGGTGACCACCGGCTGGTGGAACGGCTTCACCCCGCTGCCCGGCGTGGACGCGGACGAGGTCACCGCCGAGTACCCGGGCCGCACCTTCGCCCTGTGCGAGGCCCTCGTCCCCGAACCGTTCCGGGGATCCGGCGTGGTCGAGCGCGCCTTCCCCCTCCTCGTCCAGGGGCGCACCGAGGAACGCGCCGCCGGGCTGGTCGCCGAGACCAACGCCCACGCCCTGGACCTGGTCCTGCGCAACGGCTGGACCCACGTCGGCGACGTCGAGCCCCATCCGGGCTGGCGCCGCCACCACGCCCTGACCATGCCCCTGCGCTGACCCGCGCCCCCGGTGCGCACGCCGCCGTGCGCGCCGGCGCTCCCCCTCCCGCCCGCCCCGCCCGGCGGGCACCGGGACGCGCGGCCTCCCCCGCCGCCCCCGGCACAACGCACCGACCGGGCCCCACGGCCCGGGACTCCCCCGCCCTGCCCCGTCCGCGCGCCCGAACCGCCTCGGAGAGAAACAGGAGCCCCACGCCCCATGACCATCACTCCCGGTGGCGACACCGTGACCTGGGGAGCCGACGGCCTCACCGTCCCCGCCGACGCCTCCGCCCTGCTGCCCGACGCCCTGGCCGGAGCCCCCGGCGGCCCCGAGGCCGTGGCCGCCCTCCTGGCCGCGGCCGCCGACGCCCTGTCCGCGGCCCGCGAGGAGCGCGGCGGACCGCTGCCCGCCCGCACACCGCAGGAGGTGGCCGAGGCGGTCCGGACCGCCCTGGGCCCGCCGACCGCCGCACCCGAAGGCGACCGGAACGCCCCCGACCTGGCCGAACGGGTCCTGACCCGGCTCACGCACGCCCTGGCCGTGCACGCCGCCGACCCCGCCCACCCGCACTGCGCCGCCCACCTCCACTGCCCGCCACTGGCCGTGGCGGTGGCCGCCGACGCCGTCGCCTCCGTCCTCAACCAGTCCATGGACTCCTGGGACCAGGCCCCCGCCGCGACCGCCATGGAGACCCGGGTCATCGGCGAGCTCGCCGGCCTGGCCGGGTACGACCCCGAGACGGCGGGCGGCGTGGTCACCTCCGGCGGCACCGAGTCCAACCTGACCGCCCTGCTGCTGGCCCGCGACCACGCCCTGGCCGGGCCCGAGCGCGACCCCGTCCGCCACGGGGTGGCGCGGGCGGCCGCCGGAGCCCGCCCGCGCATCCTGTGCGGGGCCGCCGCCCACTTCTCCGTCCAGCGCTCGGCCGCCCTGCTGGGCCTGGGCGAGGACGCCGTCGAGACCGTCGACGTCGACTCCCGGCACCGGATGCGCCCGCGCGCCCTGCGCGAGGCCCTGGACCGGATGCGCGCCGACGGCGACATCCCCGTCGCGATCGTCGCCACCGCGGGCACCACCGACCTGGGCGGCATCGACTCCCTGGGCGCGATCGCCCACATCGCCCGCGAGTACGGGGTGTGGCTGCACGTGGACGCCGCCTACGGCGGCGGGCTGCTGTTCTCCCGCCGGCTGCGCGGCCTGCTCGCCGGGCTGGACCGGGCCCACTCGGTCGGGCTGGACCTGCACAAGCTCGGCTGGCAGCCGGTGGCCGCCGGGGTCCTGCTCACCCGGGAGCGCGCCCTGTTCGCCCCGCTCTCGCGCTCGGTGGACTACCTCAACCCCGCCGACGACGAGGAGGCGGGCTACCCCAGCCTGCTCGGGTACTCGCTGCGCACCACCCGCCGGGCCGACGTCTTCAAGATCGCCGTCACCCTGCGGGCCCTGGGCACCGACGGGCTGGGCCGCCTCGTGGACGCCTGCCGCGACCTGGCCCTGCGTACGGCTGCCAAAGTCACCGCCCACCCGCGGCTCCAGTTGGCCGACTCACCCTCCCTCACCACCGTGGTGTTCCGCTACGACGCCGGGGCCGACTCCGACGAGGTCAACGCCCGCCTGCGCCGCCGCCTGCTCCAGGAGGGCCGGGCCGTGGTCGGCCGCACCCGGATCAACGGCCGCGTGTGGCTCAAGCTCACCCTGCTCAACCCCGCCACCACCGTCGAGGACACGACCGCCCTGCTCGCCGAGGTCGCCGCCGCGGGCGACACCGAACTCTCCGCCCTGAAGGAGTCCCGTTGACCGCCACCCCCCGCCCCCTCGCCCACGGGGACGACGAACCGTACGACCTGGTGGGCGTCGGCCTGGGCCCGTTCAACCTGGCCCTGGCCGCCCTGGCCGACGGCGTGCCCGGCCTCACCGCGCGCTTCCTGGAGGCCCGGCCCGACTTCTCCTGGCACCCGGGCCTGCTGCTGGAGGGCGCCCGGCTCCAGGTGCCCTTCCTCGCCGACCTGGTGACCCTGGTCGACCCCACCAGCCCCTGGTCGTTCCTGTCCTACCTGCGCGAGCACGACCGGCTGTTCCCCTTCTACTTCTCCGAGCACTTCCACGTGCCGCGCCGGGAGTACGACGACTACTGCCGCTGGGTGGCCCGCTCCCTGGGCTCGTGCCGGTTCGACGCCCGCGTGGACGCCGTCCACCACGAGGACGGGGTCTTCACGGTGGAGCACACCGACGCCGCCGGGGCGGTGACCCGCACCCGCGGGCGCGCCCTGGTGCTGGGCATCGGCACCGAGCCGGTGCTGCCCGGGCCGCTGCGCCCCCTGGTGGGCGAGCGCGTGTTCCACGCCGCCGACTACCTGGAGCGGGCGGCGGGCCTGGACGGGGTCGACGACATCACCGTCCTGGGCTCGGGCCAGTCCGGCGCCGAGGTGTTCCTGGACCTGCTGCGCTCCCCCGCCCACCGCGACACCACCGTGCACTGGGTGACGCGCTCGCCGGCGTTCGCCCCCATGGAGTACTCCAAGCTGGGGCTGGAGCACTTCACCCCCGACTACACCCGCTACTTCCACGCCCTGCCCCAGGAGACCAAGGACCGCGTGGTCCCCGCCCAGTGGCAGCTGTACAAGGGCATCAGCGGCGACACCATCGCCGAGATCCACGACGTGCTCTACGAGCGCGGCATCGCGGGCGCCGACGTGGGGGTGAGCCTGCGCGCCCAGTGCGAGCTGCTGGCCGCCGAGGCCGACGGGGACGGGTTCGCGTTGCGGTTCCGCCACCGCGAGCAGGACGCCGAGTTCACCGTCCGCACCGGCGCGGTGGTCGCCGCCTCCGGGTACGCCCAGCGCTCCCCCGGCTTCCTGGCGCCCCTCGCCAAGCTCATCGAGACCGACGGACGGGGCCGGCCGCTCATCGACGGAAACCTGCGCCTGGCCACCGACCCGGCACTGACCGCCCCGATCCACGTGCAGAACGCCGAACTGCACACCCACGGCGTGGGCGCCCCCGACCTGGGCCTGGGCGCCTGGCGGGCGGCCGTCATCCTCAACTCCCTCACCGGGGGCACCGCCTACCGGCTGCCGGAGCGGACGGCGTTCACGTCGTTCGGCGCCCCGGCCGGGGCCCGGCGGTGAGCGGGGCCTCGTTCCGCCGGCTGTACCTGCTGGTCGTCCTGCTGCACCTGGTGGGCGACGTGGCGCTGAGCCCGTTCTACCCGCAGCTGTTCGAGCGGCTGTTCGGGGTCACCGACCCGGCGGCCACCGGCGTGTACATCTGGGTGTGCCGGGTGACCGCGCTGGCGGCCATGCCCCTGTGGGGCCTGCTCGCCCGCCGGTTCTCGCTGTCGTCCCTGGTGCTGGGCTCCCTGGGGGCGGCGGCGGTACTGGAGCTGGCGCTGGCCGCCTCCCCGGCGTACCCGGTGTTCCTGGTGCTGTCGGCGGTGCAGGTGGCGGTGACGATGGCGTTCACCCTGGCCTATCCGGCGTTCGTGGGCACCGGAGCCGACCGGGTCCGCGACGTCACCGTGTTCGCCTACGTGGTCAACGGCGGCACGGTGGCGGCAACCCTCATCGGCGCGGGGATCATGGCCCTGCCCCAGCCCCGCTGGGGCATCGCCGCCTGCGCGCTGCTGTACGTGGCGCTGGCGGTGCTGTGCCACCGCAGGCTGCCGCGGGAGCGGCGCGCGCCCGCGGTGGCCGACTCCGCCCCCGAACCCCGGACGAGGGCTCCGCGGGGCGCGGTGGCGGCGATCGCCGCGGTGAGCGCCGTCGTGCTGGCGGTCGAGACCGCACGGCTGGTCGTGCGCCCGTTCTTCACCCTGTACGCCCAGGACGGCGGCGCCGGCACCACGGCCGCCGCCGTCCTCTTCCTGCTCCCGCAGGTGGCCGTGCTGGCGGTGCTGCCGCTGGCCGGGCGGGCGCACGCCCTGCTGGGCCGGGCGCTGCTGCCGGCCGCGTGCCTGCTGGCCGCGGCCGGGCTGGCCTGGCAGTTCCTCACCGTCGACCCCGTTCCGCTGGCGCTGGGCCGGGTGGTGTTCGGCGTCGGGCTGGGGCTGGGACACGTGGCCCTGGACCTGAGGGTGTTCGCCGTGACCGGCACGGACGGTCCGGCGTTCTCCGCCGTGGCCACCGTGCGCGTGGCCGCGACCCTGGTCAGCCCGGTGGCCGCCACGGCCCTGGCCGCGGGCGGGGCGGGGCTGCCGCTGGCGGCGGGGGCGGGGCTGTTCGCGGTGCTCGCGCTGCTGCTCTGCCTCCCCTCGCGGCCGCCTCCACCGCCCGGGACCTCCGACGACCCGTCCGCGCACCGCACCGAAAGACCGCACCATGTCTGAGAACGCACAGTCCACCCACGACGCCGACCTGTGGCGCCGGGCCGGGAGCCGCCTGCTCGCCCACATGGTCGGCGAGATGGCCTACGAGGAGATGATCGTCCCCGAGCCCGCGGCCGGGCCCGGGGCGCCCGGCGGCTCCCCCGCCTGGCGGCTGCCCGTGGACGACGGCGTCACCTACGCCTTCACCGCCCGGCGCGGCGGCTTCGGCTCCTGGCACGTGGACGCCGACTCCTTCGTCCGCACCGGCGCCGAGGGCCCCGAGCCCGCCTGGGACCCCACCCGGTTCGTCACCGACGCCCAGAAGACCGTGGGCCTGCCGGGCGACTCCCTGGCCGAGGTGGTGCGCGACCTGCTGGCCACCCACGCCGCCGACGCCCGCCTGCTGGCCGCCGCCCTCCCGGCCGCCGACCTGGCCGACCTGCCCTACGAGGACCTGGAGGGGTACCAGACCGGCCACCCCTGCATCTTCGTCAACAAGGGCCGGCTCGGCTTCTCCGCCGACGACGCCGCCCGCTACACCCCCGAGGCGCGCGGCGCGTTCCACCTCGTGTGGATCGCCGTCCACCCCGACCTGGGCGCCTTCCAGTCCATGGCGGGCACCGACCGGGCCGCCCTGGTCGCCGCCGAGATCGACGGGGACCAGCGCGCGGAGTTCGCCGAGCGGATCCGCGAGCGCGGCGGCGACCCCGACGCCTACCTGTGGGTCCCCGTCCACCCCTTCCAGTGGGACGAGGTCGTCGCCCCGCTGTTCGCCGCGGAGATCGCCCTGGGCCGGGTGGTGCGCCTGGGCGAGAGCCGCGACCGCTACCGCCCCTTCCAGTCCATCCGCACCCTGATGAACCTGGACCGGCCCGACCGGCTCAACGTCAAGGTGCCGCTGATGATCCGCAACACCCTGGTCTGGCGCGGGCTGTCGGGCACCCAGACCGGCTGCGCCCCGCACACCAGCACCTGGCTGCGCGACCTCGCCGAACGCGACGCCTACTTCGCCGAGACCGGGGTGGTGATGCTCGCCGAGCGCGCCTCGGCCACCGTCCCGCACCCGGTGTTCGCGCGGATGCCGCAGGCCCCGTACCGGTTCCACGAACTGCTGGGCGCCATCTGGCGCGAGCCGGTCCACCGCCACCTGCGCGGGGGCGAGCGCGCCCGCACCATGGCCTGCCTGCTGCTGCGCGGCTCCGACGGGCGGCCGCTGGTGGCCGAGCTGATCGAGCGCTCCGGGCTGGGCGTGGAGGCCTGGCTGGAGCGGTTCGTCGCCGCCCTGTTCCCGCCGGTGCTGCACTACCTGTACCGGTACGGGGCGTCCTTCACCCCGCACGGGGAGAACGTGGTGCTCATCCTGGACGAGGACGAGGTCCCGGTGCGCATCGCACTCAAGGACTTCGGGTCGGACGTGGAGCTGCTCCCCTTCGACCTGCCCGAGTACGCCGGGATCCCCGAGCACGTGCGGTCGGTGCTGCACCGCTGGAGACCGGAGGAACTGGCGCACTCGGTGCTGTCGGCGATCTGCGCGGGGCACCTGCGGTTCCTCGCCGACATCGTCGAGCACGACCTCGGGGTGCCGGGGGCGCGGCTGTGGGCGCTGGCCCGCGCCCAGGTACTGGCCTACCAGGCGCGCTTCCCGGAGCTGGCCGAGCGCTTCGCCTGGTTCGACCTGCTGGCGCCCCGGGTGGGGCGGGTGGCGCTCAACCGCGAGCAGCTCATGGGCGGCGGGTTCCACGAGCGCGCCGAACGCGACGCCGAGTTCGACGTCATGCACGGCCTGGTGGACAACCCGCTGGCCGTCCCCGGGGAGGAGGAGTGAACGACGTGGCCCGCACCCCCGCCGCACCGCTGCCGGTGCCCGCCGAGCTGACCGCCGGGCACTGGGACCGGGCCTGCGACCTGCTGTCCGCCAAGATGGTCGCCGAGCTGTGCTTCGAGTACGCGCTGGTCCCCGAGGCCGACGGCCCCGGCCGCTGGAGCGCCGCCGTGGGCGCCGCCCGCTACCGGTTCGAGGGCCGGCGCACCCTCCTGGACGGGTGGCGGGTGCTGCCGGGGGTCACCCGGGTCGGCGCCGACGGGACCGAGGCCCCGGCCTCCCCGTTCGCCCTGCTGCGCGACCTGGGCGCGGCCGGGGTCGTGGACCCGGCGGTGGAGGCGTTCACCGTCGGTGAGCTGACCGCCACCCTGTCGGCGGACGCCCGGCTGGCCGTGGAGCGGCGCACCGCCGCCGACCTGGCCGACCTGCCCTACGCCGACCTGGAGGGGCACCAGACCGGGCACCCGTGGATCTTCGCCAACAAGGGGCGGGTGGGCTTCTCCGCCCGCGACCGCGCGGACTTCCCACCCGAGGCGCGGCGGCCCGTACGGCTGCCGTGGATCGCGGTGCACCGCTCCCTGGCCGAGTACCACGGGGTGCCGGGGCTGGAGGAGCAGGTGCTGCGCGCCCGCGAGCTGGGCGGGGAGACCGTCGCCCGGTTCACCGGACGGCTGGCGGCGGCGGGCGCCGACCCGGACGCGTTCGTGTGGCTGCCGGTGCACCCGTGGCAGTGGGACGAGGTGGTGGTGCCCCTGTTCGCCGCCGAACTCGCCCACGGGCTCATCGTCCCGCTGGGCGAGGCCGCGGACGACCACCTCCCCCAGCAGTCCATCCGCACGTTCACCAACCTGACCCGGCCGGACCGGTTCAACGTCAAGCTGTCGCTGGCCATCCTCAACACCATGGTCTACCGGGGCATCCCCACGGAGCTGTGCCGGGCCGCCCCGGTGAGCACGGGGTGGGTGCACGCGCTGCGCGCCGGGGACGCGTTCCTGGCCGAGCGCCACCGGGTGATCCTGCCCGGCGAGGTGGCCGCGGTGGCGGTGCGCCACCCGGTGCTGGAGGACATCCCGGACGCCCCGTACCGGCACCGGCAGCTGCTGGGGGCGCTGTGGCGCGAGCCGGTCGCCGGCTTCCTGGAGCCGGGCGAGCGGGCGCGGACCCTGGCGGCGCTGCTGCACGTGGACGGCGAGGGCCGGGCGTTCACGGCGGAGCTGGTGGAGCGGTCCGGGCTGGACCCCGAGGAGTGGCTGGCCGCCCTGTTCGGGACGGTGCTGCCGCCGCTGCTGCACCTGCTGTACCGGTACGGCCTGGCGTTCAACCCGCACGGGGAGAACACCATCGTCGTCTACGACGAGCGGGACCGGCCGGTGCGGCTGGCGGTCAAGGACTTCGTGGACGACATGAAGCTGCTGGACGCCGACCTGCCGGAGTACGAGGGGCTGCCGGCGGAGGCGCTGGGGGTGCTGATGCGCTTCGACGCCCGCGAGCTGACCTCGTCGGTGGCCAAGTCGCTGTTCATCGGGCACTTCCGGTACCTGGCACCGCTGGTGGAGGAGCAGCTGGGGGTGGGCGAGGAACGGTTCTGGGCGCTGGTGCGGGCCGAGATCGACCGGTACCGGGCGGAGTTCCCCGAGCTGGCCGACCGGTTCGCGCTGTTCGACCTGCTGGCGCCGGAGTACGAGCGGGTGTGCCTGAACCGGGAGCGGCTGCTGGGCGGCGGCTACCACGACCGCGCCGAGCGCGACGCCGAGTTCCACCTGGACGCCCCGCCGGTCCCCAACCCGCTGCACACCCTGGAAGAGAAGCGATGAGCACGACGATCGGCGACGGACTGCCGCCCCTGTACGAGACCCTGCCGCCGTCGCCCCCGCCGCCGCCGTTCCCGGTGCCGCTGGAGCGGCTGCGCGCCGACGTGGAGGCGGGCGGGATCACCGACGTGATCGTGGCCCTGCCCGACCTCCAGGGGCGGGTGCAGGGCAGCCGGGTGGCGCCGCGCGACTTCGCCGAACGGGTGCTGGAGAACGGGTTCGACGCCTGCCTGTACCTGCTGGCCACCGACGTGGAGATGGAGTCGCGGCCGGGGTACGCCACCGACCCGTGGGGCGGGGGGCTGGGCGACTTCGCGATCCTGCCCGACCCCGGCACCCTGCGGTACCTGCCCTGGGACCCGGGGACCGCGCTGGTGCTGGGCGACGCGCTGGACGCCGACGGGCGGCCGGTGCCGGTGGCGCCGCGGCAGGTGCTCAAGGAGCAGCTGGAGCGGTTGGCGGAGCGGGGGTGGCGGGCGCTGGCGGGGACGGAGCTGGAGTTCCTGGTGTTCCGCGACTCCTACCAGGAGGCGTTCGAGGGGGGCTACCGGGGGCTGACCGCCGCGACCCGGTTCAACTCCGACTACGCGCTGCCGGAGGTCGCCGAGATCGACCCGCTGATGCGGCGGATCCGCACCGCGATGGAGCGGACGGGGATGCGGGTGGAGTCGGCGCGCGGCGAGTGCCACCCGGGGCAGTACGAGATCGTGTTCCGCTACGACGACGCGCTGCGGACCTGCGACAACCACGTCGTGTACAAGGCGGGCGCCAAGGCGCTGGCGGCCCAGGCGGGCGCGGCGCTGACGTTCATGGCCAAGTACGACGGGGGCGAGGGGAACTCCTGCCACGTGCACCTGTCGCTGCGCGACGGGGCGGGGGCGCCGGTCTTCGCCGACGACGGGTCGGGGCGGTACGGGATGTCCGGGCACATGGAGCACTTCGTGGCGGGGCAGCTGGCGTGCATGCGGGAGTTCGCGCTGCTGTACGCGCCCAACGTGAACTCGTTCAAGCGGCTGTCCCCGCAGGCCTACGCGCCCAGCTCGATCGCGTGGGGGCTGGACAACCGCACCTGCCCGGTGCGGGTGGTGGGGCAGGGCGAGTCGGCGCGGATCGAGTTCCGGGTGCCGGGCGGGGACGCCAACCCGTACCTGTCGGTGGCGGCGATCATCGCCGCGGGACTGTACGGGATCGACCAGGCGCTGCCGCTGCCGGAGCCGACCGCGGGCGACGCCGGCGCGGCCCCGGACCTGCCGCGGCTGCCCGCCTCCCTGGAGGAGGCGGTCCTGGCCTGGGAGAACAGCGACATCGCCCGCGCGGTCTTCGGTCCGGACGTCGTCCGCCACTACGCCGCCGCCGGGCGGGCCGAGCTGGCGGCCTTCTCGGCCACCGTCACCGACTTCGAGCGCCGCCGCCACTTCGAGCGCGGCTGACGCGAACGCCCCGCCGGGCCTCCCCGGCGGGGCGCCGTCCGCCCGCGGCGGCCAGACTGGACCGCATGCGAACCCTGTACCTCACACTCTCCGGGGCCACCACCGCACCGGAGGAGTCCGCCCCCGACCTGGTCCGCCTGCTCCAGGACGAGGGGTGGCGCGTCACCGTGCTGTGCACGCCGACGGGCACCCGCTTCCACGACCTCGACGCGCTGGAGGAGCTGACGGGCGAACCGGTGCGCGTGGACTTCCGCCGGCCGGGGACCGGCGTGAGCCTGCCCCCGCCGGACGCGGTCCTGGCCTGCCCGTGGACGTTCAACAGCACCAACAAGACGGCGCTCGGCATCACGGACACGTTCGCGGTCGCGCTGGTGTGCGAGATGATCGGCCGCGGCGTGCCGACGTTCCTGGTGCCCAAGGCCGGGGACGCGCTCGCGGGGCACCCGGCCTGGGACCGCAGCCTCGGTTCCCTGGACGCCGTCCCCCACGTCACCCTCCTGCGCGGCCCGACCGGCGGCCTCCCGACCTGGCGCCGGGTCGCCGACGCCCTGGCCGGCTGAAACGGGACACGCCGGGGCCGCCCCTGCCCCGAGGGGCGGCCCCGGGTGAGTCGGCGGTACTTCAGGTCCACAGGGCCGGGGAGGCGCGAATGCGGTCGGTCGGCTCGGCAAGCACGGGAAGCTTCACCCTCCGTCGCCCTTCCCCCCGATGATGAACGGCCGCATACGCCGAAGCCGATGTCCGTACGGTCCGGATCAGTCACCCTCGCCCACGATCACCGATGGCCATGGGAAGTCCTCGGGCAGGGCGTCCATGACCACCTCCCCGCAGCGCCGCCCCCGCCAGGCCCCCGCGCTACGCAGCATGCCCACCTCCCGGAACCCAGCCTTGGCGTAGGCGGTGCGCCCTGCGGCATTGGGCTCGAGCACCTTGAGCCAGACCATCTCCAACCCGATCACATGGAAGGCGTAGTCCAGGGTCAGCCGCGTGGCCGCTGTCCCCACACCCCGGCCGCGACTCTCCGGCGCGACGACCAGAACGAACTCCGCCGTGCGCACCTGGTGGTCGATCAGCAGACTCGCCAACCCGCACGGCACCGGTCCACCGCCCTGCGTGTCGTAGACGGTGAATCGTACCTGGTCGGGCGCCCCTCGCAGCTGGTGTTCCAGTCCCTCGGCCCGCGACTCCGCGCTCTCGGGAACCTGCCGCCCGTATCCGAGCACCGCACCCGGATCGCTCTCCCACCGCCAGTACTCCCGGGCCAGATCAGCCCGCAGCGCCCCCAGCGCGATGCCCTCGACCCGCGCCCACAGAACCGGTTCGGCGATGTCACTCACAGGACTCCTCGAAGGATGTGTAATCGGTGATGTCGTCGGCTTCGGCGACCGGTCGGCCGCCGACCTCGACCCAAGCGTGCAACCGCACCGGATCGGTGGCCGCCCCGTGCCGGAACACGGCCTGGTACCCCGCCCGGTGCAGGGCGACGGTGGTCGCCGCGGCCTCCTCCCAACATGCCACGCGCAGCGGCAGCAGGCGGCCGATCCTCCTTACCGCGTACGCCGCCGCCTCCGCCGCGGCGGGCTCGGGAGGACCCATCGCCGTCCGCCCGACCAGACGCCGGGTACGGGCGAACGCTCTTGTACGACCGAGCACCCCACCACCCAGGACAAGCAGCAGCGCGCAGGCTCCCAACGCATACCAACGCGGCGAGGAACGGGGAATCGGCGCGAGCGCGGCGGGGCTCTCCCGTGTTCCCCAACTGGATGAGGAGGGGATCCCCGGTCTCACCCTGTCCCAGGCCTCGGATTCCTCTCCCCCGACGAGGACTCCTGAGTTCACCAACGCCGCGACGGCTCGCTCCCGAGCCGAGGAAGACAGGACCGAAGTCGCGCCTCCCGCACGTTCCAGGTGCGAGATCAGCCGAGCGGCCTCCCCGGAGAGCAGCAGCAAGGCCCCCGTCTCCACGTCCAGGGCGACACAGACGGACGGGAAACAGATCAGCCGCAGTTGCGAGGCCGGCACAAGGTGCGGTGGAAGTGCCGTCATCCCGCCTCCTGCCGTTCCCGGCTCCGGGTCCACTCGGTCGGAGGGCTCGCCTCGACCACACGTCCCCACACCTCGGCGGAGACCACCGGCTCCAGCAGCCCCCAGGGGGCGTCCCTGCCCAGCGCCGCCAGGTAGAGCTCCTGTCGTAGCGCTTTCGGGTCGATCAGACCGTGACCGGCCAACCAGCCGTCCAAGAGGTCCGACACCTCCGAAAGCCGTGCACGCAACCCCAGGTGGTGGTCGGCATCGGTGCCTCCCTTGGTGCGGCGTCGCGTGATCGCCTCCGGCAGGACATCGCGCATCGCCGCCACCAGCTGCGGCTTGTAACTCCACGGCGACCCCCGATCCGTGACACGGAATGTCAGGGCGGTCTCCATGACGGCCCTGTCCAGGAACGGAGCCTCCAGACGAACCCCGAAAGCCCCGGCGAACTGCGCATCGGCATGGGCGGTGCGCCCGATACCGCGCAACGCGAGAAGTTCCGCGTCCGAGCGCAGGAAGCCGACCACACCACGGCCGCCTCCGGGGGCCGCCATGGTCTGTGCCTTCAAGGTGAGCCAGCGGGAGGAGACCCCGTCCCCGGCCCGGGGCGACTGTCGCAGGAGGCCCACCGGGGAACGCCGGTCGAGCTTGGCCCACCCGTGCAGGTCACGAAGGGCACGGATCACGCGACCTCGCGACGCCGACCTCAACGCGGACTCGGGCGACTGCATCAGCAACGCGTCGCCGCCGTCACCGGTCATGTGCAGGGTGCTTCCCGCGATCCTGATCCGCTCATAGGCGACGATGTGCCGGGCACAAGTGATGGTGGACGGAGCAGGCTCATCAGTCGGCGGCATTCGTGCCAGGCCGCTGTAGGGGAGTTCGCTCTCGTTCAGGGCCAGCAGTTCGTGGCGCATGCCGAGCCGTCCGTGCGCGGCCTCTCGTGCATGATCGAGGTCGCCGCCGTGGTCTCTGGAGACGGGGTGGACCGTCCAGGCGGTCAAATGCCGAGCGCCCGTGGCCCGCTGCTCGGCGAGGAGACACAGGGAGGTCGAGTCCAGGCCTCCGCTCAGATCACAGGAGAGAAGCTCCGCCTGTGCGAGCCGCACCTCCACGGCGCCTGTCAGCGCCTTCCCGAACCGGGGCACGGCCTCGGTCCGGGGCAGCGTCCTGGGCGATGACCACCACCGGTCGGCCACGGCCTGTCCTCCGCGACGCATATTCAAGCGGTGCCCTGGAGGAACGGCGTACACCTGCTGGAATGCGCTTCGCTCAGGCAGGTGCGGTCCTGCCGGGTCCACGAGCAGGCCCGACACCCAGGCCAGGTCCACTCCGGTACCGGTGAGGCCGGACAGGGCACGGCTGGAGGACGCCCACACCACTGAGCCCTCCACCTCGCAGAAGTAGAGGGGGAGCGCGTGTACGGGATCGGCGAACACCGTCGCCCCGCCATGGTGGGCGACGACCACCGCGTACGTGCCGGCCCACGAGGGAGGTCCTGCACGCCAGGCTCCTTGTAGCCAAGCGCGCAGATCGTCTTCGGACACCGTGTGGCTGCCGAGTACCGCACCCGTCAGCGGGCCGGCCCCGGCGACGGTGACAGTGGGCCCGGCACCCGGGCCCACCGTCCACAGCGCCCCACAGGAGAGCTCCACTGACCAGGTCGGGGACATCGGTCGCGGGGCGGAGGACGTGGAGGCGGTGACCACCCCGCCGAACCAGCCCATGGCTTCTCCTGTCTTTGAGGCACTGACCTCGCGCGTGGTCACTGGTACTTGTAGCGCTTGTCCTCGGTGCCGCTCCGGCTGCTCGTCCCCTCGGTCATCTCCACCGCATCGCCGAGTTCGATGACGTCGGGGAAGAAGGGTTCCGGTCCGGATACCTCCACCGCCTGTACGGGGTGGGCGTGTTCCTGCATCGCTGCACGCTCCTTCGTGTGCGCCGGTGATGTGGTCCTCAGTTTGTTCCTGGACCGGAGGACGGATCTACCGCACGAAGGACACCTCGAAGGACGTCCTGCTGCGATAGAACGTCCCCATGCCCCCTAACGAACGGCTTCGCCTCTGCCTGGAGCAGTCCGGGCACACGGTGGCCTCACTCGCCGAGCAGGTGCACACCGACCCCAAGACCGTGGCCCGCTGGATCAGTACCGGGCGTGTGCCCCACCGTCGCAACGCCCATGCGGTGGCCAGAACACTCGGTGTGGACGTCCACGAACTCTGGCCCTCTCTGGAGCAGAGGAGGGAGAACGGAACGGGCGCGGAACAGGACCTGAAGTCCGTTCACCTTCAACGCTCCGAGGTACCGATCGAGCAGTGGCGGACGATGTTCGCGGCCGCGACGAGGTCGATCGACATCCTGGTCTACGCGGCCCTGTTCCTCCACGAGCAGATCCCCGGTTGGAACGACCTGCTCAGAGAAAAGGCCGAGAACGGTGTCCGAGTGCGTGTGCTCATCGGAGACCCCGGCTGCGAAGCCGTGCGTGTACGCGGGGAGGAGGAGAACTTCGGTCACGGCATCCAGTCCCGGTGCCACCTGGCCGCGATGCACTACCGGCCGTTGGCGATCGTGCCCGGAGCCGCGGTGCGGGTGCACTCCACGACGCTGTACAACTCGCTCTACCGGGCCGATAACCACATGTACGTCAACACCCACCTGTACGGGGTCAACGCCTACGGCAACCCGCTACTACGGCTTGAACGAACCACCCGAAGGGGACTGTTCGACGCCTACGCCGCCAGTATGGAAGCCGTATGGAACGATGCCCGCCCGTTGGAGGGGTGAACCGGAACATGGCCCGTACCGAGTACTACGACGACCCGGCCGCGCCGGTCCCGAACAGCCTGGTGGTCGCGGCCAGCGCGGCCGTCATCGACGGCAAGGGACGATTGCTGCTGCAGCGGCGGGTGGACAACGGGCTGTGGGCGATGCCCGGCGGGGCGATGGAGATGACCGAGAGCCTGCCGCAGGCGGCGGTGCGTGAAGTACGGGAGGAGACCGGGTACGAGGTGGAGGTGACCGGCCTGGTCGGCACCTACACCGACGCCCGGCACGTCATCGCCTACAGCGACGGCGAGGTCCGCCGCCAGTTCAACGTGTGCTTCCGGGCCCGGGTGATGGGCGGACAACTCGCGGTCAGCGACGAGTCGCACGAGGTGCGCTGGTTCGCGCCCACCGAGATCGAGGACCTGCCGATGCACCACACCCAGCGGCTCCGGGTGGAACACGCCCTACGGGACGGCTCCGCCCACGCCGGATGAGCCCGCCCATCCGTCGCGGCTCTCACCCCTCGTGCTCATGCACGGGTGAGCCGGACAGCACCGTGACGTGGACGTGCCCCCGGGTCCCGCGGGCTGCGGGGCCCGGGACACCGCGGTCGGATCTGGTCGGTGCCGCCGGGAGTCTCGAGCCGGGCCGAGAAGACCAGAGAGGCCGCCCGCGCCGTCTTCGGCCCGCACATCGTCCGCCACTACGCCGCGGCGGGCTGGGCGGAACCGGCGGCGTTCTCCGACACCGTGACCGATTTCGAACGCGGCCGAGGCGGGCTCCGGTCCGTGCGTGCGGCCGCGCCGGTCAGCGGACCACGCGGTAGCGGAGGTAGACCACCTTCGAGGAGCCGACGGGGCGGGACTCGACGGGATCGAGGTCCACATGGCGCTCAGCCCGGGGGAAGAACGGGGTGCCGCCGCCGACCAGCACCGGGTGGACCCGGAGCCGGTACTCGTCGATCAGGCCCAGCGCGGCCGCCTCGGCGGCCAGGGTGGCGCCGCCGATCGCGATGTCGCCCTCCCCCGGCTCGGCCCGCAGCCGCTCGACCTCCTCCGCCAGGCCGCCGGACGCCAGGCGGGTGTTGCCCTGCACCTCGGAGAGCGAGGAGGAGAAGACCACCTTGGGCAGCGCCCGCCAGAGCTCGGCGAACGCGCGCGTCGGGTGGTCGTGCTCCGGGTGCTGGTCGGCCGTCTCCCAGTACGTCATCGTCTCGTACAGACGCCGCCCCAGCAGGTAGGCGCCGGTCCGGCGCACCTCGTCGGTGGCCAGCTCGAAGACGTCCCGGTCGGGCGGCGACCAGTTGAATCCGCCGTCCGGCCCGGCGATGTAGCCGTCCAGCGAGACGCCCATCGAACAGGTCACGTTGCGCATCGGGGGTTCCTCCTCGGTTCCGGGTTCGACGGTACGACCACCGAACGCCCCGGGACTCATCGCGACGCGCGAAAATCGCGGAGACCTCGCGGAAAGAACCGCCCCGCCGGACCGGGTCCGGCGGGGCGCGGTGGGCACAAAGGCTACAGGGCCTCGGCCGGGGGCTACAGGGCCTCGGCCAGGGCCGCGTCGACCGCCGTCTGCAGGCGTCTGCGCAGGGCCGCGCTCTCGGCGCGGTCGGTGCGCACCTCCACGATGCGCACCCCCTCCCCCAGCAGTGCCTTGGGCAGGTCGGTGGCCCACTCCAGGTGGACGTAGGGCACGTCCGCCATCGCCGCCACCCGCTCCATCGACACCCCGTGCGGGGTCCCGAAGACCCGCTCGAAGTCCGGGTGCCCGGCCTGCTCCAGGCCGGAGAAGATCCCGCCGCCGTCGTTGTTGACCACCACGATCGCCAGGTCCGGGCGCGGCTCCCCCGGCCCGATGATCAGCCCGTTCTGGTCGTGCAGCACCGCCAGGTCGCCCAGCAGGGCGAACGCCCCCGCGGCCGGGTCGGCCGCCTGGTGGGCCAGGGCGGCGCCGATCGCCGTGGACACCGTGCCGTCGATGCCGCTCACGCCCCGGTTGCCGACCAGGCGCACCCCGCAGCGGGCGCGCATGGTGGCGTCCAGGTCGCGGATGGGCATGCTCGAACCCGCGAACAGCAGCGACCCCGCGGCCAGGTGCGACACCAGGTCGCGGGCCAGCCGCGGCTCGGTGAGCGTCTCCTGCTCGTCCAGCACCGCGTCCAGCGCCGCGCGGGCCGCGGCCTCGGCCCGCAGCCACAGCCGCGACCAGTCGGTGCGGCGCGGCTCGTCGAAGGTCAGCGCCGGCGGGGCGGCGACGGCGGCCACCACGTCGGTGGCGGTGCGCGCCGGGTCGGCGAACCCGTCCGGCAGCGCCGCGCACGGGTCCCCCAGGGACCCCGCGGTGACCACCACGTGGCGGCGGGCCCGGCGCAGGAACGCCAGGGTCTGCCGGGACAGGTTGGGCCGCCCCACGCTCACCACCAGGTCCGGTGCGGGTCCCGCGGCGATCGCCGGGGACGCCAGCAGCTGCCGGTAGGCGGAGACCGCGCCCGTCCGGCGGGCGTTGGAGGTGGGTTCGGCCAGCAGCGGCCAGCCGGTGAGCTCGGCCAGCGCCAGGAACGGCACCGGGTCGTAGTCGCCGTCGCCGCACACGATCACGCCGCGCTCCACGTCGGGCAGCACGAACGCCGGGGGTTCGGCGAACGGCCCCGGGCGCGAGATCCACGGCGCCCCGCCGGCCCGCCCCTCCAGGGGCTCGGGCCACTCCCGGCCGGGGCCGTCGGGGGTGAGCGGGTCGCGGAACGCCACGTTCAGGTGCACCGGCCCGGGCCGCCCGCCGCGGGCGGCGCCCCAGGCGCGCCCCACCAGCGAGCGCCAGTAGGCGACCATCCCCGGCACGGGGTCGGGCGTGCCGACCTCGGCGAACATCCGCACCGCACCGCCGTACAGGCCGATCTGGTCCACGGTCTGGTTGGCGCCGGTGCCGCGCAGCTCGGGCGGCCGGTCGGCGGTCAGCACCAGCAGCGGCACCCCGCTCTCGTCGGCCTCCAGCACCGCGGGGTGGAAGTTGGCGGCGGCGGTCCCGGAGGTGCACACCACGGCCACGGGGCGGCGCGACGCCCGGGCCAGTCCCAGCGCGAGGAAGGACGCCGACCGCTCGTCCACCCGCACGTGCACCCGGATCCCGGGGTGGGAGACCAGGGCGAGCGCGAGCGGCGTCGAGCGGGACCCCGGCGCGACCACGGCCTCGGCCAGGCCGCAGCGGGCCAGTTCGTCGACGAGGACCCGCGCCAGGGCGGTAGACGGATTCATCCAAACGCTTTCGTTCGTCAAAGTGTGCAACAAGTATCACCGCAGGACGCCGGGGTGCCGCCCGGCACCCCTCTTCTCACGGGCGCACACCTCCCAGTGAACCCCGTTCGGGCGCGAACGGCGAACGCCCGCCCGTGTGATCCGTGTCCTGTACCGGTCAATCCCGGCGGTCGGCGGCAATGGCGGCCGCGGCGCGGGCGCGCCAGGGCCCGGGCTCGGTCTCGACCGCGCGCAGCCGCTCCTCGTCGACCTCCACCGCCCGTACCGGCAGGTACCCGTTCTCGGGAAGCAGCGGGTCGGCGGTGACGTCGGCGGTGAGCATCTGCATGGTCGCCAGGCCGCACGCGTAGGGCAGCTCCGGCAGGGCGGCGGCCAGCGCCACCCCGGCGGCCAGGCCCACCGACGTCTCGACGGCGCTGGAGACCACCACCGGAAGCCCGCAGGCCTCGGCGACCCGCAGGGCGGCGCGCACCCCGCCCAGGGGCTGCACCTTGAGCACGACGATGTCGGCGGCGTCGGCGGCGCGCACCTTCAGGGGGTCCTCGGCGCGGCGGACCGACTCATCGGCGGCCACCGGCACGTCCACCCGGCGGCGCACCGCGGCGAGTTCGTCCAGGGTGGCGCAGGGCTGCTCGACGTACTCCAGCCCGTACCGGTCCAGGGCGCGCACCATCCGCACCGCGGTGTCCACGTCCCAGGCCCCGTTGGCGTCCACGCGCACCTTCCCCGAGGGGCCGATGGCGTCGCGCACCGCCTCCACCCGGGCCAGGTCCTCGGCGGGGTCCTGACCCCGCTCCGCGACCTTCACCTTGGCGGTGGCGCAGCCGCCCGCGGCGACGATGGCGTGGGCCCGCCCGGGGTCCACGGCCGGGACGGTGACGTTGACCGCGACCCGGTCGCGCACGGGGGCGGGCCACCCGCGGTGGGCGGCCTCATGGCAGGCCGCCCACCAGCGGGCGCACTCGCGCGGGCCGTACTCGGCGAAGGGCGAGAACTCGCCCCACCCGGCGGGCCCGCGCACCAGCATGCCCTCGCGCACGGTGATACCGCGGAACCGGTTGCGCAGGCCGATGGCGAAGGCCCGGCCCGCTCCGGGGCCGGTCTCCGCGGCGGGGTCGGGGGACGGTGTCACGGGCGGCGCGGGAACTTGTCGAACTCCGGACGGCGCTTCTCCTTGAAGGCGTCCCGGCCCTCCTGGGCCTCCTCGCTCATGTAGTAGAGCATGGTGGCGTCGCCGGCGAACTGCTGCATCCCGGCGGCGCCGTCGCTGACGGCGTTGATGGCGCCCTTGAGCATGCGCAGCGCCAGGGGGGACTTCTCCAGCAGCTCGCGGGCCCAGGAGACGGTCTCCTTCTCCAGGTCGGCCAGCGGCACCACGGTGTTGATCATGCCCATGTCCAGCGCCTCCTGGGCGCTGTACTGGCGGCACAGGTACCAGATCTCGCGGGCCTTCTTCAGGCCGACGGTCTCGGCGAGCAGCCAGGAGCCGTAGCCGCCGTCGAAGGAGCCGACCTTGGGGCCGGTCTGGCCGAACTTGGCGTTGTCGGCGGCGATGGTGAGGTCGCAGCACACCTGGAGCACGTTGCCGCCGCCGATGGACCAGCCGGCGACCATGGCGATGACCGGCTTGGGCAGGCGGCGGATCTGCACCTGGAGGTCCAGGACGTTGAGGCGGCCGATGCCCTGGCGGGCCACGGCGTCGTCGCCGATGTAGCCGTCGTCGCCGCGGATCTTCTGGTCACCGCCGGAGCAGAACGCCTGGTCGCCCGCGCCGGTGAAGATGATCACGCCCACCTCGGAGTCGTCGCGGGCGATGTTGAACGCCTGCTGCAGCTCGAAGAGGGTCTGCGGCCGGAACGCGTTGTGCCGTTCGGGCCGGTTGATCGTGATCTTGGCGATGCCCTCCGCGGTCTCGTAGATGATGTCGGAATACTCGCCCGACCGCTGCCAGTCGATCACGCTGCTCACGGCTACTGCTTCTCCTCACGGGACATCGGAACGGCGGGCGCCCGGACCGGCTCCCACGGAGCCCCCTCCGGGGCGACCCCCGCGTCAACCCTACGCATTGTGCCAGGCCGACGGGGACGACCGGGTACGCCCCCCGGGAGCGTGGCGGGCGTACCCTTGTGCCCCGTGGCTTCCGTGA
The DNA here is from genome assembly GCF_042797335.1 of Nocardiopsis sp. NPDC057823. Taxonomy (NCBI): domain Bacteria; kingdom Bacillati; phylum Actinomycetota; class Actinomycetes; order Streptosporangiales; family Nocardiopsidaceae; genus Nocardiopsis; species Nocardiopsis sp. NPDC057823. The sequence goes on from NZ_JBHVLR010000022.1 coordinate 53,918, forward strand.
ACCTTCCCGACGTCCCCGACCCGACGACCGCCGACGGCCCGGCGCTGCGCGCCGCCGTGGGGCTGGAGCCGGATCACCTGTCCGACCTGCTGGCCGCGGCGCTGGAGGGCGGGGGCCCTGCGCTGATGCCGGTGCCCGCCGGGACCCCGGACGCCCGGGTGCGCGAGCTGCTGGGGGCGATGCGCCCCTCCTCGGTGCTGACCCCCGAGGGGGAGTCTCCCCTGGAGGGCGGTCTGCCCGCCTCTCCCGGGACGGCCCTGGTGGTCACCACCTCCGGGTCGACGGGCGCGCCCAAGGGCGTGGAGCTGTCGGCCGCGGCGCTGCTCGCCTCGGCGCGGGCGTCGGTGGCGCGGATCGGGGCCCGGCCGGGCGACTCCTGGCTGTGCGTACTGCCCGCCGGGCACATCTCCGGTCTACAGGTGATGCTGCGCGCCCTGGTCACGGGCACCGGGGCGGTGCACGCCCCGTTCTCGGTGGAGGGGGTGCTCTCCCTGGCGGAGGGGCTCCGCCCGCACGTGTCCCTGGTGCCGACCCAGCTGCGGCGGCTGCTGGCCGCGGGCGCGGACCTGTCGGTGTTCGGGGTGATCCTGCTGGGCGGCGCGGCCGCCGAACCCGAGCTGCTGGCGGCGGCGCGCGCCGCCGGCGGCCGGGTGGTCACCACCTACGGCATGAGCGAGACCTGCGGCGGGTGCGTCTACGACGGCGTGCCCCTGGACGGGGTGGGGGTGGCGACCGACGCCCCGGGCCCGGACGGCGCCGGCCGGGTGCTGCTGTCGGGGCCGACCCTGCTCACCCGCTACCGGACCGCGCCGGGGGCGGATCCGGTGCCGGGCCCGGACACCGCCGCCGACGGGTCCCGGGTGCTGCGCACCAACGACCTGGGGCGCTGGGACGGGGAGCGGCTGGAGATCCTGGGCCGGATGGACGAGGTGATCAACACCGGCGGCCACAAGGTGGTTCCCGGGCAGGTCAACGCGCTGATCATGGCCGACCCGTCGGTGGCCGAATCGGTGGTGGTGGGCCGCCCCGACCCCGAGTGGGGGGAGCGGGTGTGCGCGGTGGTGGTGCCCGCCGACCCGGCCGCGCCGCCCGCCCTGGAGCACCTGCGGGCGGTGGTGCGCGACCGGCTGCCCGCCTATGCGGCCCCGCGCGAGGTGGAGGTGCGCGACCGGCTGCCGATGCTGGCCTCGGGCAAACCGGACCTGGTGGCGCTGCGCCGCGGCTGAGGCCGCGGCCGGGCGGGCGGTCCGTGCCCCGACCGGGGCCGGCCGCCACCACATGGGAGGACATGTCCGCCCATGTGGGGAACTTCCCCGGGCCGCCCGGCGTCTACCTGAGTATCCGGGCCGCCCGAATGCCCGGACCCCACGGCCCCTCTGCCAAGGAGGTCCGCAGTTGGCGACAGCCACGAGTCCACCCGCCCACGCCCCTGCGCCCTCCCCCGCGCCCGGAGCGCCGCGCCCCGGCACGGCCGCCCGGGCGGGCTCCCATACCCGCTGCCTCCCGCCGCCCGCCACTGAACGCGCGGTGATCCATACCACTTCGAAAGATATCCAATCGAGACGGGGAACATTTGACACCCCGACACGTTGGACATATTGGCGCGTCCAGTCGGCGGGAGCCTTCCGCCACGTGCCACACGTCATGGAAGGGAGGGAGGTGTCCGGATGACGAGCTCCGCCCGGACCCGTTCGGCGCCCACCGACGGCACCGCTCCGCTCGCGGCGGACCGCGCGGCGCTGACCGACCTGCTCGCCCGCGGGCGCGCCCAGGGGCACCTGTCCCTCGCCGAGCTGCGCACCGCCTTCTCCGCGGCCGGAGTCTCCGCCGGCGACGGCCGTGCCATCCTGCGTGAACTCACCGACCACGGGGTCCGGCTCGCCAACGGGGGCGACCACTCCGCACCGGTGGCCGAACCCGACGCCGAGGACGACGTGCTGGAAAACACTCTCATCGCGACGGTGCCCGACACCGACGAGGCACCCAAGGCCGCATCCGGCAAGGTCGCACCGCGCAAGGGCCCCTCCCCCCGGAGGAAGACCCGCACCACGCGGCGCACCAAGAAGACCGAGGACACATCCCAGGCCACCATCGACCCGGAGACCGGCGAGGCCGACCTGGACGACCAGTCCCCCGCCATGGGCGACTCCGTCCACACCTACCTCAAGGCCATCGGCCGCCGACAGCTGCTCACCGCCGAGCAGGAGGTCGAGCTGGCCAAGCGGGTCGAGGCGGGCCTGTACGCGGAGTACCGGCTGGGCCTGCACGGCGAGGTCGACACCTCCGTGCCGATGTCCGAGGCCGAGCGCGACGAGCTGGAGTGGATCGCCGAGGACGGCCGCAAGGCCAAGTCCCACATGCTGGAGGCCAACCTGCGCCTGGTGGTGTCGGTGGCCAAGAAGTACAGCGACCGGGGCATGTCGCTGCTGGACGTGGTCCAGGAGGGCAACCTCGGCCTGATCCGCGCGGTGGAGAAGTTCGACTACACCAAGGGCTTCAAGTTCTCCACCTACGCCATGTGGTGGATCCGCCAGGCGATCCAGCGCGGTTTCGCCGACTCGGCGCGCACCATCCGCCTGCCCGTCCACGTGCTGGAGCTGCTGAGCAAGGTCAGCCGCCTGGAGCGGGACATGCACCAGGCGCTGGGCCGCGAGCCCACCCCGGAGGAGCTGGCGCTGGAGCTGGACAAGACCCCGGCCCAGATCGAGGAGCTGCTGCGGGTCACCCGCCAGCCCATCAGCCTGGACTCCACCATCGGCGAGGACGGCGAGACCCGCATCGGCGACCTCATCGAGGACGTGGACGCCTCGGAGGCCTCCGAGGTGGTCGACCGCCAGCTCATGGCCGACCAGCTGCGCAACGCCCTGTCCGACCTGGAGCCGCGCGAGGCGACCATCATGTCGCTGCGCTTCGGCCTGATGGACGGCCGGCCGCGCACCCTGGACGAGATCGGCAAGCACCTGGGGCTGACCCGGGAGCGCATCCGGCAGCTGGAGAAGCAGTCGCTCTCCAAGCTGCGCCACCCGAGCCGCGCCCAGCAGCTGCTCGACTTCGCCAGCTAGCCGCCGACAGGGGCCGCCTCCCGCACCGGGGGGCGGCCCTTCGGTGTGTCCGGGATCGGGGATGTCCCTGAACCTTCCCCGGGATCGGGGCCGAGGGGCTCCCGGGGTCCTCGGCGGGTGCCACTATGGGGAGATGACCGACAGCACCTCCCAGCGGCAGGCCGATATCGCCGCCGCGCTGCGCGCCGGCCGCGAGCTCGGGCCCGAGTACGACGACGCGCTGGCGACCTCTCTGATCGAGCGCATGGACGACGCCATCGACACCAGCGTCCGGCGCCACCTGGAACACCGGCAGCGCGAGCACAAGGAGAAGGTGGGGGTCCCCTCCAACACGGTGCGGATGGTGCTGTCCCTGGTGTGCCTGGGGGTGAGCCTCCCCGCCACCGCGATCGTCGCGGCCATGGTGGGCGGGGCCGCCGCCATCGCCGCCGTGTGGGCGGGCCTGATCCTCTTCTACCTCGTCTCCGTGCTGGGCCTGCGCCGCTGAGCGGCGCCCGGCCCGCGGAGCCTCAGCCCGTGGGCCGGGCGGAGTCCAGCGCGGCGCGCAGGATGTCCACGGCCTCGTCGTGGTCCAGCCCCACCCGGGAGATCACCTCGGCGTAGGCGCGGGCGGCCGCCAGCGCCTCCGCGCGCTGGTCGTCCCCCGCGGCCGCGATGAAGGTGCCCGAGCGGCCCCGGGTCTCGACGACCCCGGCCTGCTCCAGTTCGCGGTAGGCGCGGGCCACGGTGTTGACCGCCACCGACAGGTCCCCGGCCAGCGCCCGTACCGTCGGCAGCCGGTAGCCGACCGGGAGCTCCCCGGCTGCGGCCGCCATCGCCACGGTCGTCCGGATCTGCTCATAGGGCGGTACCTTCGACGTCGGGTCGACGCGGATGAACTCCGCCATCTCCTCCTGCGCTCCCCACGTTCGGCGTTCGTGCTCCGGGCCCCATACCCGTTCGCGCCCAAAACTACCGTGCGTGCGGGCCCCGCGCCCGCGGGGGGAGCGGGGCGGCGCGGACGTCAGAGGGCGCCGACCGTGCGGGGCACCCGCGGCACGCCGTGCAGCCGGTGGGCCTCACGGGCGGTGAGCAGCTGTTCGGCGACCTCGGTGGCCTCGCGCACCGCGGGCCGGGCCAGCCGCTTGCGCCGGTGGATGCGGTCGCGGTAGCCCTTCTCCCCGACGAGCACGCGCTCGCGGGCGTAGGCGGCCCGCATCGCCTCGGTGAGCGCGGTGTCCAGCGCCAGCGCGCGCTCGTGCAGCTCCTCCACCGCGGCCCCCGACTCGCGGGCCTCCTCCAGCGCCGCCTGGGCGGCCGCCACCTCCCGCAGGAGGTCGTCGAGCCGTCCGGCCCGTTCGCGGTCGGCGACCAGGCTCTCCCGCGCCTGCGCCGTGCCTCGTCCGCCAAGTCCCATCGCTCGCTCCGTTCACCGGGTACACCGCCTGCAATGGCACTGTAGTGGTGACGTGGATCATGAGGCGAGCCGGATCGTGCGTCGGTGATGGCCTCGACGCACAGAAAACGCCACATTTGATGACAAAACTTCCGAAAGGAAACAAGTGAGTAGGAACTACGCGGGGCTCAGCCGGGAGCGCATCATCCTGGAGGCGCTCCACATCATCGCCGGGCGCGGGCTGGGCGGGCTGTCCATGCGGCGGCTGGGCGACGCCCTGGAGGTGGAGGCCATGGCCATCTACCACCACTTCCCCCTGGGCAAGGAGCAGCTCTTCAACGCCATCGCCGCCTACGTGACCTCCCCCGGCGCCACCGGCGACGCCCTCCCGGAGGAGGCCGACGACCAGGACGGCGGGGAGCCGCAGGAGGACGGCGCCGAGGAGGCCGACACCCGCCCCTGGGACGAGCGCCTGACCTCCTGGGCCGACGGGTACCGTGCCCGGCTGCTGGAGTACTCCGGCGCCCTGTCCCTGCTGGTGCACCGCGCACCCGCCACTCCCGCCGACGCCGCCGCCCGCGCGCTGGTCCACCGCGCCTTCACCGACGCCGGGGTGCCCGAGGGCGACCTCGACCGCGCCGCCGACGCCCTGTACGCCCACTGCCTGGGCGCCGTCGTCCACCAGGTCCGCCACCAGGACGACGAGGACGCCCCCGACGCGGAGGAGGCCGCCGCCCGCTTCCACTACGGGCTGCGGGCCCTGCTGCGCGGACTCGCGGCCTGAGGGGAACCGGGACCCGCCGCCGGCCGTCTGTACGTGTGAGGGTGCCGCTCTCCCCTATGCCCGAACACTCCCGAACGCCCCGCCCGGATCGGCACCGCCGGGGCGGGAACAGGAAAGGCCCATGGTTCTCAAGCGTCTGCTCGCCGGCATCGGTTTCGGCGGGGCCTCGGTCGAGACCCACCTGGACTCGGCGTCCACCCGTCCCGGCGGCACGGTGCGCGGCACCGTCCTGGTCGAGGGCGGGAACGTCGAGCAGGAGGTCGAGGAGCTCACCGTGGGCCTGCAGGCCGCGGTCGAGTCCGAGATCGGTGACAGCGAGGTCACCTCCCACATGGAGTTCCACCGGGTCCGGCTGGGCGGGCGGACCGGCCTGGTCCCCGGACAGCGGTTCGAGGTCCCCTTCGAGCTGCCCGTGCCCTGGGAGGCCCCCGTCACGTCCCTGGGCGGCCAGCGGCTGTACGGCATGAACCTCGGCGTCAACACGCGCCTGGCCGTCGCGGGCGCCGTCGACCCCGGCGACCTGGACCCGGTGGCGATCGAGCCGCTGCCCGCCCAGCAGGCGGTGCTGCTCGCGCTGGACTCCCTGGGCTTCCGGTTCAAGAAGGCCGACCTGGAACGCGGGCGCATCGCCCGCACCCGCCAGCGGCTGCCCTTCTACCAGGAGATCGAGTACTACGCCCCGAGCCGCTACCGGGGCCTGAACCAGCTGGAGCTGTCGTTCGTCACCGACGAGCACGGTATGGACGTGGTCCTGGAGCTGGACAAGAAGCCGGGGCTGTTCACCGAGGGGCGCGACACCTTCAAGAGCTTCAACGTCACCCACGAGCAGGCGGCCGCGATGGACTGGAGCCGGGAGCTGGACCGGTGGATCGACGCCCTGGCCGGGCGCCGCGACCTCTTCTGACGGTTCGGGCCGGCGGTCCCGGCCGGGGCGGCGCCCCGGCCGGGCCCCGGCTCAGGCCCCTTCGGCGCGCTCGCGGACCCGCTCGGCGCGCAGCTCGCGCGCCTGGTCCGGGTCGAGCACGGGTGCGGCGTTGAGCAGTTGGCGGGTGTAGTCGCTCTGCGGGTTCTCGTAGATGGAGTCGCTGTCGCCCAGCTCCACGATCTCGCCCTTGCGCATCACCGCGACCCGGTCGCTCACCTGGCGCACCACCGCCAGGTCGTGGGCCACGAAGATGTAGGTCAGCCCGAAGTCGTCCTGCAGCTCCGACAGCAGCCGCAGCACCTGGTCCTGCGTGGACACGTCCAGCGCCGACACCGGCTCGTCGCAGATGATCAGCTTCGGCTTGAGGATCAGCGCCCGCGCGATCGCGATCCGCTGGCGCTGACCGCCCGAGAACGCGTGCGGGAACCGGTTGTAGTGGCTCGGCTGGAGCCCGACCCGGTCCAGCAGCTCCTGCACCTCGCGCTTGATCTTCCTGGTGTCGCGCTCGCCCTGCACCCGCAGCGCCGTCCCGATCGCGTCGCCCACCGTCACACGCGGGTTCAGCGACGAGTACGGGTTCTGGAACACCATCTGCACATCACGCCGCAACGGACGCATCCGGTGTTCGGCGATGTGGGTGATGTCCCGCCCCTCGAACACGATGGTGCCCTCGGTCGGCTCCAGCAGGCGCATGACCATCCGCGACAGCGTGCTCTTGCCCGAGCCCGACTCGCCCACGATCCCCAGCGTCTCGCCCTTGTACAGGTCGAAGCTGACGCCCTTGACGGCCCAGAAGTCGGTGGAGCGCCCCCACATCCCGCCGCGCACCTTGAAGCGCTGGCCCACCCCCGAGACCGTGAGCAGGGCCTCCCGCCCGCCATCGGGCTCCTTGGGCGTGAACGCCGCGAACCCCTCCCGCCCCGGGGTCTCCCCGGTGACCGCACCCGCGGCCCGCTGCTCCCCGCGTTCGCGCTCGGCCCGGTCGGCGCGGTCCTGGGCGCGGCGCTGGGCCCGGGAGACCTCCACCCGCGGCACCGCCGCCAGCAGCGCCTGCGTGTAGGGGTGCTCCGGCTCCGACAGCACCGTGCGCACGTCCCCGCGCTCCACCGCCACACCGTGGCGCATCACCACGACCTCGTCCACCGACCCCGCCACCACGGCCAGGTCGTGCGAGACCAGGATCAGGGCCATCCCCAGATCCCGGCGCAGCTCGTCCAACAGGTCCAGAATGCGCGCCTGCACCGTCACGTCCAGCGCGGTGGTCGGCTCGTCCGCCAGCAGCACCTTGGGATCGCACATCAACCCCATCGCGATCACCACACGCTGGCGCATACCACCGGAGAACTCGTGCGGATACGAATTGATCCGCTTGGCCGGGAAGGGGATGCCGACCCGGTCCAGCGCTTCGGCCGCGTGCTTGCGGGCCTCCGTCTTGGACACGCCCGGCCGGTGCACGAGCAGCGCCTCGACCAGCTGGTTGCCGATGGTGTACTGCGGGTGCAGCGACTGCATCGGGTCCTGGAAGACCATCGCGATGTCGTTGCCGCGCATCGCCCGCAGCTGCCCGTCGGTCAGCTTGTTGACGTCCTTCCCGGCCACCTCGATGGCGCCGGTGATCTTCGCCCGGCTGCCGCGGTGCAGGCCCATCAGGGCCAGCGAGGTCACGCTCTTGCCCGAGCCCGACTCGCCCACGATGCCCAGCCCTCCCCCGGCGGGCACCTCGAAGGACAGCCCGTCCACCGCCTGGATATCGCCGTCCATGGTCGGGAACGCCACCCGCAGGTCGTCCACGCGGACGACGGGCTCGGGTGCGGATTCGCTCATAGGAGAGGCCTCTGCTCTCTGGGTCCGGAGTGGTGGATGCGGGAAGGGGCCCGCTAGTGGACCCGCACGCGCGGGTCGATGAGCGGGTAGATCAGGTCGACGACCAGGTTGCACACGACGATGAAGAACGCGCCGAACAGGGTCACGCCCAGGATCACGGGCAGGTCGCTCTGGGTGATGGCGTTCACCGCGTAGCGCCCGATGCCGTTGAGGGAGAACACCTGCTCGGTCAGGACCGCGCCGCCCAGGACCAGCCCCAGGTCCAGGCCGAAGATCGTCACGATCGGCGTCAGGGTGGGCCGCAGGGCGTGCTTGAGCACCACCTTGCGCTCGCTCAGCCCCTTGGCCCGCGCGGTGCGGATGTAGTCCTCGCTCAGGACCTCCAACATGCCCGCGCGGGTCTGGCGCGCGTACATGGCGGCGTGCAGGAACGCCAGGGTCAGCCACGGGAGGAACATGCCCGCGGCCCAGCCCAGCGGGTCCTGGGTGAGGGGGACGTAGCGCGGGGTCTGGAACCAGCCCCAGGCGTGCACCGGGAAGGCCAGCACCAGCAGGCCGGTGAAGAAGATCGGCAGGGAGACGCCGGCCAGGGCGATCGCCATCGCGATCCGGTCGAAGAGGCTGCCCTTCCACACCGCCGAGACCACGCCGACGGCGATGCCGCCGACCAGCCAGATGACGCCCGCCCCCAGGGCCAGCGAGAACGTGACCGGCAGCCGGGACACGATCTCGGGGAAGACCTCCTGGTAGGTCTGGAAGGAGTAGCCGAAGCAGGGCGCGGCGCACTCGATGGTGTCCCGGCCGAACCGGTACTCGGCGCCGAAGAAGATCCCGCGCACGAACTCGCCGAACTGCACGATGACCGGCTTGTCCAGTCCCAGCCGGTCGATGGTCGCCTGGATCGCCTCGGGGGTGGGCGCCCGTCCCACGTACATGGTCGCCAGCTGCTCGGTGGTCCGGCCGGCCCACTTGGGCACGACGTAGAAGATGCCGAAGGTGACCATGGTGACCACGGCCAGGAGCAGCAGACCGGCGCCCAAGCGGCGCAGGATATAGGTCAGCAAGGCGCGTGTCTTTCTGTCGTCGGGCCCGCCCTGGAAGGGAAATCGGCAGGGGCGCGAAGTTTCGGCCTGAGACGACCAAGATAACGCAGCGTGTTTGAATGATCACGCTTGATCGCGCGGCGTGTACCTGTGCCCCCGAGACGGCCGGGGACGGCGGCCCGGGCACGGGTGGGGAAGGTGTCCCGCGGCGTCGTCGGCGCCCTCGAATTCCACGGGACCGGGATCGAATGATCCCGGAACCGCCCCCTCCCGCTTCCCCTCAGACCTGCGGCCCGGTCGAGGACACCCCGGCCACGGGACCGCCGACGCGGCGTGCGGCTGCGGAGGGCCCGAGGGCCTCCGGACACGGGCGGGGGCGGGGGGGCCGGGGTGGGCGCGCCGCCCCCCCCGGGGGGGGCCCCCGCACGGGGTGTGGGTGGCCAACAAAATAATTAAGAAAATATTTAGAGGGGGGGGTGAT
>NZ_JBHVLR010000022.1:63421-120899 GCF_042797335.1 Nocardiopsis sp. NPDC057823
GGGTGGTGCACCCCCCGCCCAGGGCCCCGCCGCCGCGGGGTGGGGCGGGGGTGGCCCCGGGGCCCCCGGCACCGGGGGGGGGGGGGCGGCCCGCGTCGCGGCGGGCCGCCGCCCCTGGCGGGTCACCGTCAGCTGTTGGTGGTGCCCAAGGACATGTAGTCGTACATGCTGTAGCCGGCGTGGTAGTACACGTTGGTCAGGTTCGGCGGCCGGTACATCACGGTGCGCTCGAACACCGCGGGCAGGATGACCGCCTGCTCCATGGCCCGCTGGTCGATCTGCGTGTAGATCGAGGAGCGCTCCTCGGGGTCCTCGACCGTGACGACCTCGTCGAACCAGCCGTTGACCTGGTCGTCGTCGAGCTCGGAGATGTTCGCGTTGCCCGCGTCCTGGATGGCGTCGCCGTCCAGGATCTTGCTCATGAACCCGTAGCCGGTGGCCCAGTCCGGGGCCCAGCCGTACACCGTGAGCCCCAGGTCGTTCTCGTGGACGAAGTCCGGGGACCCGGCCTGGGTGTTGGTGTAGGTGTCGGACGGGTACTGCTTGATCTCGACCTCGATGCCCACCCGGGCCAGCGCCTGCTGGACGGCCTCGGCGGTGCTCACGTCCGAGGGCCGGTCGGCGCGGGCGCCGATGGAGGTGGAGAACCCGTCCGGGTGCCCGCACTCCTCCAGCTTCTCCCGGGCCCTGTCCAGGTCGCCCTTGTTGTCGTCGGACGGGTACGGGTCGATGCTCGGGTCGGCGCCGGGCAGCGCCGAGGGCATGATCTGGGTGGCGATGTCCCCACCGGTCTCACCGCCCCAGGCCCGGTGCAGGGCGTCCCGGTCGGCGGCGAACATGACCGCTTCGCGGCAGGCCAGGTTGTTCAGCGGCTCGACCACGGTGTTGATGTTGACGTAGCGCAGGGTGTTGGTCTGCGGGTTGTCGACGCTGGCGCGCCGGGCCTCGTCGGTGATGAGGGTGCCGCGCATCGCCGGACCCACGCCGACACCGCCCAGGTCCACGTCCAGCTCGCCGTTGACCAGGCGCTGGTCGATCTCGTTCTGGTCGACGCCCAGCTGCACCTCGATACGGTCGGGCAGCGCCCGGCGGGTGGGGTCGGTCGAGGCGTCCCACTGGTCGTTGCGGACCAGGTTCAGGGACACGCCCGGCCGGTACTCCCCGTCGAACTTGTACGGCCCGGAGGAGACCACCCGGCTCTGGTACTGCTCGCCGCGGTCGGCGTCGGGCGGCACCGGCGCGGTCTGCGGCTGGATGAGGATGTAGGGGAACTCCGAGAAGCTCTCGTTGAGGTGGAAGACCAGGGTGTGGTCGTCCGGCGTCTCGATGCCGTCGAAGCCCTCCAGCGGGTCCCCGTCGGTGGCGTAGGGCCCCTCGTAGTCCTCGCTGTCCGCCAGCAGCTGCTGGAAGTACTTGGGACCGTTGGGCAGGGCCTGGTCGCCGAAGTTGCTGCGGGCGATCGCGTACTTGACGTCCTGGGCGGTGATCTCCGTCCCGTCCTCGTACTTGAGCCCCGGCTTGAGGCGGACGGTCCACTCGGTGGAGTCCTCGTTGGCCTCGGGCATGGCCTCGGCCAGGTCGGGCTGGAGCTGGGTGCCCTCCTCCCCCGGAGCCTCGGTGTAGGTGAGCAGGGTGCGCGCGTAGTAGCGGGTGAAGTTCCAGCTGAACGCGTAGTAGGTGTTGCCCGGGTCCGGGGAGTCGAAGTCCGAGGAGATGGCGTACCGGAGGGTGCCGCCGGTCTGGTCGGACGGGTTGACCATCTCCGTCTCGGCCTGGTTGAACTCCGCGTCGACCTCCCCTCCTCCGCCGCCTCCGCCCCCGCCGCCGCACGCGGTCAGCATCAGGGCCAGGGCCGTGCCGGCGGCCGCGGGGGCCGCGAACCGGCGCCTGCGGGGCGCCGGGGGTGTGCCGTGGTGGTGGGTGTTCACCTTGCCTCCAGGATCGGGTTGCTGCGGAACCGGGATCGGTCCCGCCGGGGCCGTGAGCGGTGCACGGCCCGAGGCCGGCCCGCCCTGGGCGGGCGGCGGCCGGGGAGGTCAGTCGGAGGAGCGCGGGTCGAAGGCGTCCCGAAGGCCGTCGCCGAACAGGTTGAACGCGAGCACGGTGACGAAGATGGCCAGACCCGGGATGATCACGAAGTGCGGCGACGTCGTGTAGAAGCGCAGCGCGTTCTCCAGCATGCCGCCCCAGGTGGCCGTGGGCGGGTTGATGCCCACGCCCAGGAAGCTCAGGGCCGCCTCGAACAGGATGTTGGTGGGGATGAGCAGGGTGGAGTAGACGAGGATCGGAGTGACGAGGTTGGGCAGGATCTCTTTGAACACGATGTGCGCGCTGCCCGCGCCCAGGCTGCGGGCGGCCTCGACGAACTCGCGTTCCTTGAGGGTGAGGGTCTGCCCGCGCACGATGCGCCCGATGTAGGGCCAGTTGAAGAACCCGATGATGAAGATCAGCACGCCGATGCGCAGCCCGTTGCCGGTGAGGCCGAAGGCCCCGTCGGGGATGACGCCCACCAGGGCGATGGCGAAGAGCAGCAGCGGGAAGGCCAGGAAGATGTCCATGGCCCGGCTGATGACGGTGTCGACCCAGCCGCCGAAGTACCCCGCCACGACGCCCAGGACGGTCCCGATGACGACGCACACGAGGGTGGCGACGGTGGCGACCAGCAGCGAGGTGCGGGCGCCGTAGACGATGCGGCTGAACAGGTCGCGGCCGTTGACGGGCTCGACGCCCAGGAGGTGGTCGGCGCTGATCCCGCCCCACGGGTCCAGGCCCAGGGCGGGGTTCGCGGGGTCGCGCAGGACCCCGCCGGTGAGGGGGTCGACGAGCTGCTGGTTGAACTGGTTGGGCGGGTAGCCGAACCAGGCGGTCAGCAGCGGGGCGAAGACCGCGACGAGGATGAGCAGGATGACGACGATGCCGCCGGCCATGCCGACCTTGTCCTTGCGGAACCTCTGCCAGGCGATCTGGCGCAGCGAGCGGCCGGCGGCGTTCTTCGCCCCCGCGGCCACGGCTTCGGGCTCGGCGTGCTGGGACGACTCGGGCACGTCCATCGGCGCGGTCATGTGTGGCCCTGCCCCCCGTAGGTCGCTTTACGTAGTAGATCGACTACGTAGAGCTTGCACGAGTGGCGTGCCGATTTCCAACATCCGCGCCGGAACCCCGGCCTGCGCCCGGAACGCGCAGGACGCCCCGGAACCCGCCGTACCGCCGCGGCCCGATCCCGGCCCCGCGTTCCCCCGTTCCCGCCGGTCCGGGGCGTGCGGCGCCCCGGCCGTCACCGCCCCCACCGGCCGCCGGCCCGGAGGCTCGTCGACCCCGGTCCGGGGCTCGGCGGACCGGCAGGGCACCGGGTCCCGAAGGCCGGCGGCCTAGAAGCTCGGCGCCCGGGAAAACAACGGTTCGGGGTTCGGCGGACCGGAAGATCGGCGGCCTGGGGACTCCTGGGTCCGCGGGGCCGGCGGCCCCGAAGGGCACCGGTCCGGGGCGGGGCGGTGCGGTGCGTGAGCCCGCCGGTCTGGAGGTTCCGCGGCCCGCGGGACCGACGGCCCCGAGGGGCACCGGCCCGGGAGGTCGACAGCCTGGGAGGGCGGTGCCCCGGCGCGCCATCCGGGGGCGGGCGCGGCCCGGGGTGCGTCCGCCGGGGCACCGGCCGTACCTTCCCAGGGAGGGACCCGCAGCGGGCCCGGCCCCCGCCCGCGGCGGCGGGGGCCGCCGCCGGTCAGCGTCCGCGCAGCGTGCGGTACCGGGCCACCAGCCCGGCCGTGGAGGCGTCCAGCCCCTCCACCCGCGCCCCCTCGGTCAGCGCCGGCTCGACCCGCTTGGCCAGCACCTTGCCCAGCTGCACACCCCACTGGTCGAAGGAGTTGATGTTCCACACCGCCCCCTGGACGAACACCTTGTGCTCGTACAGGGCCACCAGCTGCCCCAGCACCGATGGGCTGAGCCGCTCGGCCAGGATGGTGGTGGTGGGGCGGTTCCCGGCGAAGGTGCGGTGCGGGACCAGCCCGGCCGGGACCCCCTCCCCGGCGACCTCCTCCGCGGTCTTGCCGAAGGCCAGCGCCTGTCCCTGGGCGAACATGTTGGCCATCAGCAGGTCGTGCTGGGGCACCAGCGCCTCGGGCAGGTCGGGCGCCGGCTCGGCGAACCCGATGAGGTCGGCGGGCACGAACCGGGTGCCCTGGTGCAGCAGCTGGAAGTACGCGTGCTGGCCGTTGGTGCCCGGGGTGCCCCACACGATCGGCCCGGTCGCCCACCCGACCGGCCGCCCGTCGCGCTGCACCGACTTGCCGTTGGACTCCATGTCCAGCTGCTGGAGGTAGGCGGCGAAGCGGGACATGTGGTGGCTGTAGGGCAGCACCGCGTGGCTCTCGGCCTCCCAGAACCCGCCGTACCAGACGCCGAGCAGCCCCAGCAGGAACGGCAGGTTGCGCTCGACCGGCGCCGTCGCGAAGTGGGTGTCCATCAGGTGGAACCCGGCGAGCATCTCCCGGAACCGCTCCGGACCGATGGCGACCATCAGCGACAGGCCGATGGCCGAGTCGTAGGAGTAGCGGCCGCCCACCCAGTCCCAGAAGCCGAACATGTGCCCGGTGTCGATCCCGAACCGGGCCACCTCCTCGGCGTTGGTGGAGACCGCCACGAAGTGCCGGGAGACGGCCTCCTCCGCGCCCAGGCCCTCCACCAGCCACCGGCGGGCCGCGGTGGCGTTGGTGATGGTCTCGATCGTGGTGAAGGTCTTGGAGGAGATGACGAACAGGGTGGTGGCGGGGTCGGCGTCCACCAGCGCCTCGTGCAGGTCGGCACCGTCGACGTTGGACACGAACCGGAACTCCAGGCCCCGGTCGCTGTAGGGCCGCAGCGCCTCGTAGGCCATGGCCGGGCCCAGGTCGGAGCCGCCGATGCCGATGTTGACGATCCTCCGCACCGGCTGCCCGGTGTGGCCGAGCCAGCGCCGGGACCGCACCCGGTCGGCGAACTCCGCCATCCGGTCCAGGACCTCGTGCACCTCGGGGACCACGTTCCGGCCGTCCACCTCGATCACCGCCGAGCGGGGCGCGCGCAGCGCGGTGTGCAGCGCGGCCCGGTCCTCGGTGAGGTTGACGTGGTCGCCGCGCAGCATGGCGTCGCGCAGCCCGGCGACCCGGGTCGCCCCGGCCAGGTCGGCCAGCAGGCGCAGGGTCTCGTCGGTGACGAGGTTCTTGGAGTAGTCGGCGTGCAGGCCGCCGACGTCGAGGGTGAACCGGTCGGCGCGGGCGGGGTCGGCCTCGAACAGGTCGCGCAGGTGGGTGCCGGCCAGCCGTTCGCGGTGCGCGCCCAGGGCCGCCCACTCGTCCCTGCGGTCCAGGGCCGGGGCCGTCCCGGCCCGTTCTCCGGTGTCCTCTGTGCGGGGGAGGGGTGTGGCAGACATCCGGTCGCTCCTCGTCGTCCGTAAGGTCCAGGTGCGCGGCGGGCGGCACGGGGCTCGGACCGTGCCCGCACGTCCGCGCCGCGGCTGTGAAGACCACCTTGCCACGTCCGCGGGCCCGCGCGGCGTTTTCCACAACCCCGGCCCCGGCGGCCTTGTTCCGCTCCCGCCGGACGGGGCGGGTCAGCCCCGGCCGACCTCCTCGCGCTCGCGGCGCAGCTGCGCCACCTCGGCGCGCAGGGCGCGCAGCTCGGCGAGGATGAGGCGCTGCCCGTCGGGCCCCTCTCCGTCGGGGCCGGCGCGGCCGCCGCCGACCGGGCCCTCACCGCCGCCCCCGGGCCGGTCGTCGTCCTTCTCCAGCGCCTCCACGGCCACGGCGATGAACAGGTTCAGGGCGACCAGTGTCGACACCAGCACGAAGACGACGAAGAAGATCCACGCCATCGGCATGTGCTCCATGACGTCCTTGGCGATGGTGCCCCACCCGTCGGCGGTGGCGATCTGGAACAGCGTGAACAGCGAGGTGGGCAGGTCGGCGAAGTACTGCGGGGACACGTCGGCGAACAGCCGGGTGGCCATCACCGCCGCCACGTACAGCAGCAGGATGACCAGGAACAGGATCGACAGCATGCCGGGCAGCGCCCGGAACAGCCCGGCGACCACGTGGCGCAGGCTGGGGATGACCGAGAGCAGCCGCAGGACCCGCAGCACGCGCAGCACCCGCAGGACCGAGAACGGCCCGGAGGTGGGCAGCAGGGCGATGCCCACGATCACCAGGTCGAACCAGCTCCACGGGTCGCGGAAGAACTCCGCCCGGTGGGCGTAGATCCGCAGCAGCAGTTCGACCACGAACAGCGCGAGGATGCACAGGTCGATGCCGTGCAGGAGCGTTCCGTGCTCCTCCATGATCCGGGGCGAGGTCTCCACACCGAGGATGACGCCGTTGACGAGGATGAGGGTGACGACGGTGCCCTGGAACCAGGAGGCGTCGACGATCGTGCGGACCCGTTGGCGCAGTGTCACGGGACAGGGGGCTCCGTTCCTGGGGGAGGGTCGGGGTTCGGCCGGAAAAGCCTACCGTCCGTAACCGACACCGCTTTCCCCCTTGCCCTGCTCTGTCCGCTCCGACACTGGAATACCCCGCCTCGACCAGGCATGATCGGAAAGTAGGGATGACCGAGGGTGAGGGGGACGCCCGTGGCCGGAGCAAGCGAGGGGTCGGACGGGGAGCGCTGGGAGCGGTCCGAGGACATCGACGACGTGGACGCCGACATGGACGTGGGCGCCCCGGACCAGGACAGCGCGGTGGCCGAGTACCTGCTCGACCACCCGCACGGCCTGCGGATCGACGAGATCGAGGACCGCGGCTCCCTGGGGATCGGCGACGAGCTGCGCAGGGAGGTCGCCGAGCAGGCGCCCGATCCGCAGGAGGGGCCGCAGGACGGGCGGGCGCCCGCGCCGCGGCGCGAGGACCTGGCCCGGGTGCTGCGGGCCGAGGAGTTCGCCGAGCGGCTGCGCGAACGCGGTGTGTGAGGGGCGGCCGCGGTTCAGGCCCCCGGGGCCCCGTCGCGGTCGGCCAGGTCGGCGGCGAGCCAGCGCTCCACCCGCATGACGTGGACGGTGGCGGCGGCGCGGGCCGCGTCGGGGTCGCGGGCCAGCAGGGCCTCGTGGATGCGCCGGTGGTCCTCGCGCAGTTCGTCGGTGAACCCGGCCTCGCGGTGCCCGGCCCACACCCGGGCGTTGAAGGTCCGCGACGACAGGCCCTGGCTGACGGCGGCCAGGGTGGCGTTGCCGGTGCTGGCGACGATGGCCTGGTGGAAGCCCAGGTCGGCGGCGACCGTCTCGGCCTCGGTCGCGGGGGCGCCGTCGATGCGGTCCAGGAGCGTGCCGATGCGCCTCAGGTCGTCGTCGGTGGCGCGGGCGGCGGCCAGGGCGGTGGCGGCGGGCTCGATCATCCGGCGGACCTGGAGGACCTCCAGGAGGGTGTCGCCGCGGGAGACCTCGGCCAGTACGGAGAAGGTCTCCAACAGGTCGGCGGGGCGCAAGGCGGTGACGTAGACGCCGGCTCCGTGGCGGGCCTCCAGGACGCCCAGGGTGGTGAGGGAGCGGATGGCCTCGCGCATGGAGCTGCGGGAGATGTCCAGACGGGCGGCGAGGTCGCGTTCGGTGGGCAGGCGCTGGCCGGGGCCGACCTCGCCGGAGGCGATCATCTCCTTGATGCGCTCGACGGCCCGCTGGGTGACCGGGGTCCGGTCGTCCATGCAGCACCCCTCCGCTCCCTGTGGTCGTTGCGCCGGGGACGCCTTCTGATCACCTCCCCGGGCAAGTGATCATACCAATTCGATCCGACGACACCTCCATATCTGAATCAAGGGGCTGGTTCTTGCTCTTTTCTGTTCGCGTGTGACAAAGTGGTCTGACCACTCAGAGGCTCGTGGCGAGCAGGCCGCCGCCGGTCCGGCGCGGCACGAAGGAGGCCCATGCGGATCGCGCTCTTCATCACCTGTGTCAACGACACGCTCTTCCCCGATACCGGCCGGGCCGTGGTGCGCCTCCTGGAGCGGCTCGGCCACGAGGTCGTCTTCCCCCCGGACCAGACCTGCTGCGGGCAGATGCACTACAACACCGGCTACCGCCGCCCCGCGAGCAGGCTCGCCGTGCGGTTCGTGCGCACCTTCGAGGACGCCGACGCGGTCGTGGTGCCCTCCGCCTCCTGCGCGGCGATGGTCCGCGACAACTACCCGCGCCTGGGCGGCAGCGGCAGCCGCCTGTCCCGCAAGGTCGCCGCCCTGGCCCCGCGCGTGTACGACCTCACCGAGTTCCTCGTGGACGTCCTGGGCGTCACCGACGTGGGCGCCTACTACCCGCACCGGGTCGTCTACCACCCCACCTGCCACGGGCTGCGCATGCTCGGCCTGGGCGACCGCCCCTACGAGCTGCTGCGCGCGGTGCGCGGCCTGGAGCTGGTCGAGCTGCCCGGGGCCACCGAGTGCTGCGGGTTCGGCGGCACGTTCGCGGTCAAGAACGGCGACGTCTCCTCGGCCATGGGCGCCGACAAGGCCCGCCACGCCCTGGAGACCGGCGCCGAGGTGCTGTGCGCCGTGGACAACTCCTGCCTGATGCACATCGGCGGCATCCTCTCGCGCCAGCGCGCCGGGATGAGGGTCGCCCACATCGCCGAGATCCTGGCGAGCACCGAGAAGGACTTCGAGGGCGCCGGGACCGAACAGACCGGCCGGGGCCGGACCGAGAAGGAGGGCGCGACCCGATGAGCAGCGCCACGTTCCTGGGCATGCCGCCCTTCCCCGAGGCGGCCCGCACCGCCGTGCGGGACTCGCGGCTGCGCTACAACCTGCGCAAGGCCACCCACACCATCCGCGACAAGCGCGGCCTGGTGGTGGACGAGCTGGGCGAGGACTGGGCGCGGCTGCGCGCCGAGGGCGCCGAGATCAAGAACCGCACCCTGCGCCACCTCGACCACTACCTGGAGCAGCTGGAGGAGTCGGTGACCCGCGCGGGCGGGCACGTCCACTGGGCCCGCGACGCCGCCGAGGCCAACCGGATCGTCACCGGTCTGGTGCGGGCCACCGGCGAGACCGACGTGGTCAAGGTCAAGTCCATGGCCACCCAGGAGATCGAGCTCAACAACGCCCTGGAGGCCGCGGGCATCACCGCCTACGAGACCGACCTGGCCGAACTGATCGTCCAGCTGGGCGAGGACCTGCCCTCGCACATCCTGGTGCCCGCCATCCACCTGGGGCGCTCCCAGATCCGCGAGATCTTCCTGGAGCAGATGGCCGAGTGGGGCACGCCCGCCCCGCCCGGGCTGACCGACGATCCGCGGGCGCTGGCCGAGGCCGCCCGGACGCACCTGCGCGAGCGGTTCCTGCGCACCCGCACGGCCGTCTCGGGCGCCAACTTCGCGGTGGCCGACTCGGGAACGCTCGTGGTGCTGGAGTCGGAGGGCAACGGGCGCATGTGCCTGACCCTGCCGCAGACCCTCATCTCGGTGGTGGGCATCGAGAAGATCGTCCCGACCTGGAACGACCTGGAGGTGTTCATGCAGCTGCTGCCGCGCTCCTCCACGGGCGAGCGGATGAACCCCTACACCTCCACCTGGACCGGGGTGACCCCGGGCGACGGCCCGCAGGAGTTCCACCTGGTGCTGCTGGACAACGGCCGCACCGACGTGCTGGCCGACACGGTGGGCCGCCAGGCGCTGCGCTGCATCCGCTGCTCGGCCTGCCTGAACACCTGCCCGGTCTACGAGCGCACCGGCGGCCACTCCTACGGCTCCGTCTACCCGGGCCCGATCGGCGCGATCCTCACCCCGCAGCTGCGCGGGATGGGCTCGGAGGTCGACGAGGCCCTGCCGTACGCGTCCTCGCTGTGCGGCGCCTGCTACGAGGTGTGCCCCGTCGCCATCGACATCCCCGAGGTGCTGGTGCACCTGCGCGAGGAGGTCGCCGGGCGCCGCGGCCACGCGGGCGAGAAGGCCCTGATGGCGGGGGCGGAGACGGTGTTCTCGTCCTCCCGGGCCCTGGGCGCGGTCCAGCGCGCCGCCGGGCTGGGCCGCGGCCTGGTCCCCCGGCACCTGCCCGGGCTCGCCGGGGCCTGGACCGACACACGCGACGTCCCCGACGTCCCGGCGGAGTCGTTCCGACGCTGGTGGAACGAGCGCGACAGTGCGCGGGAGGAGGACCGATGAGCGCCAAGGAGGCGATCCTGGCCCGGGTGCGGGCCGCCCTGGCCGACGTCCCCGCCGACGAGCCGGTGCACCGTCCGCGCGAACGGACCTACCTGGACTCCCACGCGGTCGGCCCCACCCTGGAGGTGTTCGAGGACCGGCTGGTCGACTACAAGGCGCTGGTGCACCGGGTGCCCGCCGACCGGGTCGGCGCGGAGGTGGCCGCGGCCCTGGCCCGGCGCGGCGCCCGCCGTGTGGTGGTGCCCCAGGGGCTGCCCGGCGAGTGGACGGAACAGGCCGGCGTCGAGACCCTGGCCGACTCGCGGGAGGCGCCCCTGGGGGTGCACGAGCTGGACGCCGCCGACGGGGTGGTCACCGCGTGCGCGGTCGCGATCGCCGAGACCGGGACGATCGTGCTGGACGGCGGCCCCGACCAGGGCCGGCGCGCCATCTCCCTGGTCCCCGACTACCACCTGTGCGTCGTGCGCGCCGACCAGGTCGTGGACGGGGTGCCCCAGGCGGTGCGCCTGCTCGACCCGGCCCGCCCGCTGACCTGGATCAGCGGGCCGTCGGCCACCAGCGACATCGAGCTGAACCGGGTGGAGGGGGTGCACGGCCCCCGCACCCTGGAGGTCCTGCTGGTCGAGACCGGCCCCTGAAGCCCTCCGCCGCGCCGGCCCGGGAGGACCCCGGGCCGGTGCGGCGGGCGTTCAGCCGCGGGGCCGCCAGTGCGCCAGGAGCCGGTCCAGCGGGTCGGGGGCCGCCTCCTTCTCCGCGAAGGGCGCCTGGTACCGGGCGCCCGCGCCCTGCGGGGACCGGTGCCTGCGGGGCCGGGGCGCGACGGCCACCGCCTCGGTCCGCTCCCCGTCGCTCCCGTCCTCCCCGCCCGACCGGGCCAGCGGCGCCTGGTACCGGGCGCCCTGGGCCGCGGGGCGGCGCCTGCGCCGGATCCAGGTGCGGGCCGGCCTCCTCTCCCGGGGCTCATCTCCCTGTCCCTGCTCCACCCGCTCGCCGGTGGCGGTGAACCACACCGGCAGCTCCTCCAGCCCGTGCACCGACAGCGAGTGCCGCCACCGCAGGTCGGCCGGCTCCACCGCCAGCACCATGCCGCGCAGCCGGTCCACGGCGAGGTCGACGGCGGTGCGCACCAGCTCCCGGGAGAACGCGGTGGCCGGGCAGCGGTGGGCGCCCGCGCCCCACGACAGGTGGGACCGGTTCCCGGCCAGGACCATCGCGTCCTCGCCGTGCCGCGACACCGACGGGTCGGTGTGCGCCGAGGCCAGCCCGAACAGCAGGGGCTCGCCCCGGCGGATGTGCGCGCCCGAGAACCGGATGTCCATGGTGGAGTAGCGCCCCGCCAGCACCTGGAGGGGAGAGTCCGTCCACATGACGTAGTCGATGAAGTCCTCCGGAGTGAGGGTGCCGCCCAGGTAGGCGGTCCACACGCCGGGGTCCTCCAGCAGCTTGAGCAGGGCGTTGCCGATCAGGTGGGTGGTGGGCTCGTGCCCGGACCGCCACAGCAGGGTCAGCGCCTCGACCGCCTCCTCGTCGGTGAGCGCGTTGGGGTGGGCCAGCAGGTGGCCGGCCAGGTCCTCGCCGGGTTCGCGGCGCTTGCGCTCCACCAGCCCCTGGAAGTAGCCGCGCACCGCCCGCGCGGCGAGCGCCGTCTCCTCGGGGTCCCCGCTCCAGGACCGCTCGGCGAGGTCGGCGAGCATCCGCCCGTACTCGTCGGGCAGGCCGAACAGTTCGTTGAGGACCATCGCGGGCAGCGGGGCGGCGTACCGGCCGATGAGGTCGGCGGCGCCCTCGGCGGCGACCCGGCCCAGCAGGTGCACCGCGGCGCGCTCCACGACGGGGACCAGCTGCGAGGTGCCGACCCTGGCCAGCGCGTCCACGATGGGGATCCGCAGGCGCTGGTGCTCGGCCCCGTCGTGTCCCAGCGCCTCGGTGCGCGCCGGTCCCCCGCCCGCGCGCCAGGGGCGCGGGTCCGCGGAGAAGTGGGTCTGGTCCCGCAGGGCCTGGAGATTCTCCTTGTAGCCCAGCAGGAGCCAGCCCGGGACGCCCGGGTCCAGCTCCACCGGGACCAGTCCGCCGTGGCGTTCGCGCAGCTGCCGCCAGGGCAGCTCGCCTCCTCGGTGCAGTGCCAGGGCCCCGTTCGCACTGTAGGGGCAGCGGGCCGGGCCCGCGGCCGAGGGGCCCTCATGGTCGGCGGGGCCGGTTCCCTGGTTCATGGAGACTCCTCGGTGGCGGCGGATGCAGGAGACGCTAGGACCGGGATGTTTCCGGAATGCTTCCGCGAGGAAAGGTCCACCTTTCCGCGACCGACACTCGATCCCGGTCGGGGGCGAGACCGGATTGAGGGATATGGCACGTGTTCGGCGTTCCGGCGGACCGACGGTGACGTTCCGGCCGTTGCGGACCGAGGCGCACGGAACCGCCGCCGACCGGGCGGATCGGGCGCCGGAAGCGCGATCCGTACGGCCGGCGGGGGCGGTTGTCGGGCGAATGCGCGGCACGGACCCCTTTCCCCGGCGAAGCCGCGGATACTCCGGACCGGACGTTTTTCACGGGTATTTCCGTTCTCTCACGTGCGGGGCGGGCCTGCGCCGCTCGGTAGGATCGTCCACCGACCACGAACGACGGGACACGGGGGCCACGGGTGGGGAGCAGGAAGCAGCGGCGCGCGCCGCGCGAGCGGGCCGTGCCCGACTGGGACGGCCCCGCGCCCGCGTCCCCCGCGGCCGACATCGTCACCGAGGCCGTCGACGCCCTGGTCACGGGTCGCGGCGGCGGTGGCGTCGACCTGGCGGCGGCGCTGCTCGCCGACACCGAGGACCCGGCCCGGGCGCGCGCCGCCGAAGAGGCCCTGACCGCGGCCCTGCGCGACGCGGCCGGGTCGGTGTGGGCGCGCGGCTGGCAGCCCGCCGAGGCCGTGCGCCGCCTGGACCGCCTGCTGGGTCCGGCCGCCGCGGCGGTGGGAGCCCACGCGGCCGCCGCCGACCTGGAGCGCCACTCCCCCGCCACCGTCGACCCCGCCTGGACCGCGCAGGTGCGCGCCCTGGAGACCGTCGCCGACCCGTTGGAGCACCTGGGCCGGGCCCACGGCCTGCTGCGCTTCGAGGCCGTCGAGCTGGTGCTGCGGACCCTGGCCGCGCTGCGCGCGCTGCCGCCGCTGCAGCGCCTCATGGACGTGCCCGGCTCCCACCGCCCCGGCCGGGTACGCCCCTCCCGCGCGCGCACCGAGGTCGACCGGGGCAAGCTCGCCCGGGTCCGGGCCCTGCTGGCCAAGGCCGAGTCCACCGAGTTCCCCGAGGAGGCCGAAGCGCTCAGTGCCCGCGCCCAGGAGCTCATGGCCCGGCACAGCATCGACCGGGCGCTGCTGGAGGCCGACGAGGAGGAGTCCTCCGAGGCCGGGTACGCCCGGCGGGTGCCCGTGGACGCCCCCTACGACGACTCCAAGGCCGTGCTGCTGCACGAGGTCGCCGAGGCCAACCACTGCCGGGCGGTGTGGCACCGCGAGCTGGAGACGTGCACCGTCATGGGCTTCCCCGACGACGTCGACGCCGTGGACCTGCTGTTCACCTCGCTGCTGGTGCAGGCCGAGGCGGCGATGCGGGCGGGCAGCTCGGTGCGCGACCGGTCCGGGCGCCGGGCGGGCAGGGACTTCCGGTCCTCGTTCATGTCGGCGTTCGCGGTGCGCGTGGGCGAACGCCTCGCCGAGGCGGCCCGCAGCGTCCGCGACGCGGCCCAGGCCGAGGCCGGACGCGACCTGGTGCCGCTGTTCGCCGCCCGCGAGCGCGAGGTGGAGAAGGCCGTGGAGCAGGCGTTCGGCGAGCTCACCTACTCGCGGATGCGCGGGCCCTACAGCGAGGACGGGTGGAACGCCGGGCGGGCCGCCGCCGACGCCGCCTCCCTGGGCTCGCGCCGCCCCGTCACCGGCCGCTGAGCCCGGCCGGGGCCGCCCGGCGGGGTCCGGCGGGCACCGGCGGGGGCCGGAAAATCCCTGGCCGCCGGTCCCCGTGCCGCGCTAGAACGGTCCCCATGCACAAGTACCCGCGGACCCGGCACATCCACGGATCGCGCCTGCAGCCCGGTGACCGGGACCTGTCCGCGGTCCCCTTCTCCGCCATCGCCGGACGGCACCTGGTCGTGGAGGAGAAGCTCGACGGCGCCAACGCCGGGATCGGCTTCGGCCCCGGCGGCGAGCTGCTCCTGCAGAGCCGCGGGCACTACCTGACCGGCGGCCCGCGCGAGCGGCAGTTCGCGCCGTTCAAGGCCTGGGCCGCCACCCTCGCCCCGCGCCTGCGCGAGCGCCTGGGTGACCGGTACGTGCTGTACGGCGAGTGGATGTACGCCAAGCACACCGTGTACTACGACGCGCTGCCCCACCTGTTCTGCGAGTTCGACATCCTCGACACCCGCGACGGCGCCTTCCTGGACACCCCCGCGCGGCGGGAGATGCTGGCCGGGCTGCCCGTCGCGTCGGTGCCCGTGCTGCACACCGGCCCCCTGGACCGTCTGGCCGACCTCACCGCCCTGGTGGGCCCCTCCACATGCCGCACCCCGCGCTGGCGCGAGGCCCTGGCCGAGGCCGCCCGCGCCGGCGGCGCCGACCCCGACCGCGCCCTGGCCGAGAGCGACGGCTCCGATCTCATGGAGGGCCTGTACATCAAGGTCGAGGAGGGCGGGCGCACCGTCGACCGCTACAAGTGGGTGCGCGCCGACTTCACCACCGCCGTCCTGGACTCGGGGACGCACTGGATGGACCGCCCCCTCATCGCCAACGGCCTGGCCGACCCGGAGGTGCTCTATGCGGACGCCCACTGAGTACGCCGACCTGGCCGGGCTGTGCCCCGCCCCGCCCTCCTGGGACCTGGACTGGGACCGGGTGCGCGACGCCCTGCCCGAGGTCCGCGCCCTGGAGGGCGTCGAACAGGACCCGGTCCACCACGCCGAGGGGGACGTGGCCGTGCACACCCGCATGGCCTGCGAGGCGCTGGCCTCCCTGCCCGAATGGCGGGCCCGGCCCGCCGACGAGCGGGCGCGGCTGTTCGTCGCCGTACTGCTGCACGACGTCGCCAAACCCCTGTGCACCCGCCGCGAGGACGACGGCCGCGTCACCGCCCACGGCCACTCCCGCCGCGGCGACCTCATGGTGCGCGCCCTCCTGTGGCGGCTGGGCGCCCCCGTCGCCGAACGCGAGCACGTGGCGGCGCTGGTACGCCACCACCAGGTGCCGTTCTGGGCACTGGAACGCCCCGACCTGCGCAGCATCGCGTTCCGGGTGAGCCTGACCGCCCGCAACGACGACCTGGCTCTGCTCGCCACCGCCGACATCCTGGGCCGCCACTGCCGGGACACCGCCGAGGTGCTGGAGAACATCGGCCTGTACCGCGAGTACTGCGCCGAGCAGGCCTGCCTGGACCGCCCGCGCGCCTTCCCCTCCGACCACGCCCGGTTCTGGTTCTTCCGCCGCCCCGACCGCGACCCCGACCACGACGCCTACGACGACACCCGCATGACCGTCACCGTCATGTCCGGCCTGCCCGGCGCCGGCAAGGACACCTGGATCGCCCGCGAACGCCCCGGCCTGCCGGTGGTGGGCCTGGACGCGATCCGCGCGGAGCTGGGCGTGAGGCCCACCGACGACCAGCGGCCCGTGGCGGCCGCCGCCCACGAGCGCGCCCGCGAGCACCTGCGGGCACGGCGGTCCTTCGTCTGGAACGCCACCAACATCTCCCGCTCGCTGCGCGACCGCTGCACCGGACTGGCCGCCGCCTACGGCGCCCGCGTGGAGATCACCGCCGTGGAGGCCCCGCCCGGGGTGCTGCGCGCCCGCCTGGACCGCCGCCCCGCCCCCGTCCCGGCGGCGGTCGTCGACCGCCTCGTCGGCCGCTGGGAGCACCCGGACCCGACCGAGGCCCACCGCCTCACCCTCGTCGGCACCGGGCCCTGATCGACTTCACCCGCTGTTGACGTGTTGCGGGCGCATGCGCTCCCGCAGCGCATTAAGCTGTCGCCGTCCCACTGCGGCGCCGCACGGACGACACACGGTCGCGGCGCCGCCTCACGGCCCATCCGGCCACCGAGGCAGGTAGGAGAAGACGGCACCACGGGGATGCCACCGGGTCCCCGGCCGCCGTCGGACAACGACGTCGACTTCCTTCCGAGGCCATGCCCGAGACCTCCGCATGGACGGGGTGACCGCCCGGACCCGCGCCGCGGCACCGCCCCCCGTTCCCGAGAACACCGGCGCCCGCCCCCCGTGGCGGCGCCACTTCGCCCTGCTGTGGAGCGGCGGGGCGCTCAACGGCCTGGGCACCATGACCTTCACCCTGATGGTGCCGCTGCTCGCCCTGGCGCAGTCGGGTTCGCCCGTGACGGCGGCCTGGATCGCCGCGGCCGGGCTGGTCCCCAACCTCGTGCTGCACCTGCCCCTGGGGGTCCTGGCCGACCGCGGGGACCCGCGCCGGGTGATGCTGGCCGCCCAGACGGGGCGGCTCATGGTCATCGTCCTGCTGGTGGCCCCGGTGGTCCTGTGGTCGGCGCCGGTCCACCTGCTCGCCGCGGCGACGGCTCTGCACGCCGTCTGCTCGACGCTGTTCGAGGCGGCGGCGACCATCGCCGTCCCCTGCCTGGTGCCCAGGAGCGAGCTCGCCGCCGCCTCCGCCAAGAACGAGGCCCACGTCCACGGCACCCAGATGATCGGTCGGCCCCTGGGCGGGTTCCTGTTCGGGCTGGCGGCGTGGGCGCCCGTGCTGTCCAACGCCGTCGTGTCGCTGTGCGTGCTGGCGGGGACCGTCTTCCTTCCGCGCGGGATGCGCCCGGAGGACGGGCCCGCGCCCGATCGGCGCCCTTCCCTGGTCCGCGAGTTCTCCGCCGGACTGGTCCTGCTGCTCCGCGACCGCCTGCTGACGCTGACGCTCGTGGTGTGCGCCGTCACCAACGCCGTGTTCCAGGTGGTGTGGCTGGTCATCATGCTGGTGGCCACCGACCGGGGGCTGCCGCCCCACCTCATCGGCGCGATCCTGGCGGCCACCGGGGTCGGGGGGCTGCTCGGCTCGGCCCTGGCGCCGCACCTGGTGAGCAGGGTCTCGGTCCCGCGCATGGTGGCCCTGTGCGTGTGGACCTGGGTGCTGTCCCTGGGCGTGCTGGTGCTGGCCCTGAGCCTGGACCCGCACTGGCTCATGGTGGGGCTGCCCCTGACCTGGGGGACCATCGGGTTCGTCGGCGCCCACATCAACGTCACGCGCGGCACCTACCGCGCCCTGCACGTCCCCCCGCGGCTCCTGGGCCGGGTCGTCGGCACCGACCGGGTCTTCACCAGCGGCGCCCTGCCCCTGGGCATGGTGTGCGGCGGCTACCTGCTGGAGTATCTGTCCCCGAGGACGGCCTCCGTGCTGCTGCTGGCCGGGGTCGGGGTGGTCGCGCTGGCCGTCACGCTCCTGCTCCCTGTTCTGGAACGGTCGGCGGCGGGGAGACCGCGTCCAGCAGGCGCCGCAGCGCCGCGTCCGGCCCTTCCCTGATCTCGTCGGGGGTGATGTGCTCCCGCGAGATCACCCGGGTCGAGACCTCCTCCACCGCCCCCGCCAGCTCCGCGGCCAGGCCGCGCTCCCGCTCGGGCAGGGCCGTCCGCAGCCGCTCGACGGCGGTGAGCGCGGCGAACACCTCGTCGGGCAGCCGCTCCAGCAGCCCGGCCAGGTCGTCCCCTCCCTGTCCCGAGGGACCCGTCCTGCGCACGTGCAGGATCCACCGGGCGGTGACGTTGAAGCGCAGCACCGTGCTGCGGACGTCGTCGACCCGCTGCTCGAAGGACTCCGCCCCACGGTCCCGGTCCTCCCGCTCCCAGCGGACGCGCTCGGCCTCCAGGGCGTGGCGGGCCCGTTCGCCCTCGGCCCTGACCGCCCGCCCGCCGGTGACGGCCGAGGCGGTGATGGTGGCCGTCGCGGTGGTCACCCCCGTGATGAGCGCGACGAGCACGGTCGGATCGGACAGCTGGGCCAGGACTCCCGTCACCCCTCCTCCGACAGCCGCGCGGCGGTGGACACCTGGTGCGGTGGCAGGGGCGGATGGTGCGCCCTGACCGCGCGTACCGCCAGCCGGGCGGCGAGGTCGCGGTCCCCGCGCAGGCGTCGCACCCGGGCCGCGCGCAGCAGGACAGGGCCGCTGTCGGGGGCCTGGGCCAGGGCCTCGTCCAGCTCCTCCGACCAGGTGCCGACACCGGACAGGGTGGCCTGGGCCAGGGCCCGGGCGGTCCGGGTGGACGGGCTGTCCGGGGTCCGCAGACGTTCCAGGTCGCGCAGCGCGGAGGCGGCCTCCCCCTGGTCGGCGAGGATCTCGCCCCGGGTCCGGCGGGCCTCGGTGCTGGTCGCGTCGCGGGCCAGCACCCTGTCCAGGACGTCCAGGGCCGACTCGGCCTGGCCCGCGTGCCACAGGGCCTGGCCCAGGCCCGTCTGCAGCCCGGGGTCGGTGCCGGCCCGGCCGGCCGAGGCCCCGAGGACGTTCAGCGCGGCGGGCCGGTCGCGGGCCAGCAGCAGGCAGCGGGCCTGTGCGACCAGGACGTACCCCACGGCCGTGCCCTCCCCCGCCGAGGCCCACAGGCCGGCCGCCTCCTGGTACAGACGGGCCGCGGAGGGGAGGTCGCCCTCCTGGAAGGCCAGGTCGCCGAGCAGGGAGACGATCCGGGCGCGCCCCCCGGACCGGGGCACCGGCCGGGCGGCCAGGGCCCTGCGCGCGTGCTCGCGGGCCACCGGGAGATCGCCCTGCTCCCTGTTGCGGCACGCGAAGGAGAAGTGGGCGCCGGCGTCGCGGGGGATCTCGGGAAGCCGGCCCGGGGAGGCCAGGGGCCCGGCCAGGCGGGGGTGCCGCACCACATAGGCGCCGTCGGCGTGGTGCCGGGTCAGCAGGTGCCCGTCCTGGAGCGCGCGGGCGGCGTTCTCGCCGCCGCGGAAGGGCCGCATCCCCTGGTCCCCCGACACCAGGACGCGGTCGAGCCAGCCCCGCAGCGCGCGGGGGGACAGGAGGCACTCGGCCGCCGTCTCCGCCAGGACGCGGGCCGTATGGGCGCGCAGGGCCCGGTCGGTGTCGGTGTCCGGATCCCCGCTGAGGGACCGGTCCCGGTCGGCGCGTTCCTCCCACATCGCCCGGCCGGCGAGCTGGAGCAGCCCCGGGTCCACGGTCCCGTCGCCGTCCCCTCCCGGGGCCGCGGCGGCCAGCGCCCGGGCGAGCAGCCGTCCCTGTCCCGGGTCCAGTCCGTGCCCCACGCGTTCCAGGGAGCGGTCGACGGCGTCGGCCGCGGCCCGGACCGACAGCGGGCCCAGGGAGACCTCGGCGAACCGCAGGGCGTGCTTGTCGAGCAGGCCGCGCAGTTCGTCCCAGTGGTCGGCCCGCACGCAGAGCAGCAGGCGCAGCTCCCCCGGTTCCTCCAGGCAGGAGAACAGCTCCTCCAGCAGGTCGCGCCGGCTCTGTTCGTCCGCTCCGCCGGGGCGCAGGAGGAACTCCAGCCGGTCCACGGCCGCGAACACCGGGACCGGCAGACCGTAACGGTCGGCGCGGGCGCGGGCACGGACCAGGTCCGCGACGGAGCGGCCGGGAGGGCCGTCGGGGTCCCAGGAGGAGACCAGCGCGCGGGTGTAGGGGTTCTGGTCGGGCAGGACGGCGGCGGGCAGCCCCGCGTCCGACCACCGCCGGCCGCCGTCGGCCAGCACTTCTCCGGCCCGGTCGGTGATCGCGGGGACGGCGCCCGCGTGCAGCAGGGAGGTCTTCCCGACCCCCGTGTCGCCGTGCAGAACGGTGAGGCGGTGGTTCCGCCACGCGGAGACGAGTTCCGCGGTCTCTTTCTCGCGTCCGTGAAAGAAAAGGCGATCCAGGGCACGGAAAGGCCGCGAACCGATGAACGGCCCCGGGGGCTTCTCACGATCGATGTCGTCTTGTTTCATGGAATAGCACCTGACCAGCGACAACAGAACGTCGGAAGCAACCGTGCGAGAAGTGGGGGCGAATCCCGCCCGGCCGCCCTCGCGAACCGGAACGGTTCCCGCACGGAATCCGCCGCCCCTGAGCAGAGGCGCCGGTCCCGGAAGCCTCGTGGACACCGCCGCCCCGGCACCGCGCCGGAGCGCGGTCCCCCTCTCCTACTTGTCGTTCTCGAAGGCGGCCACGGCTTCGCCGTCCGCTCCTTCAGGATCGAGGATCGTCCGCAGCGCGGCTGCGATGGCGGTCTCGCCGAAGGCGTCCACGTCGTGCAAGGTCCATCCCGAGATGGGGAGCTCGGGAAGACACCCGACCGGTTCCTGGATTCTCACCGTCCACTCTTCCCCGCACCTGGGCAAGTGCGATGTTCGACGACTTTCACAGACCATTGTCGCGCGCCTCCCGTGAACTTTCCAGCCCTCTCCCCACTGTCCTTCCACTGGTCGATGTCCTACCCTGAAGTCCACCTGTCTTCATTAATACACCGGGAATCGGAAGCCCCGAACCGCAATCTGCCCCCGAACCGGAATCAGAAGAGAAGTTTCCGGTGTGACATATGTGAATCCGGAGGATAACCGAGTGACCGATGTGCACAAGCCGAAGAGCAACCGGACCTCCGAACGCCTTCCCGAGGTCTGGGGCGGGGTGCCATCACGCAGCAAGAACTTCACCGGACGAACCCGGCAGCTCGAACAGCTCAGGTCGGGGCTGATGAACCAGATCACCGCCGTCGTTCCGCACGCGCTCCACGGCTACGGCGGTGTCGGCAAGACCCTCATGGCGGTGGAGTACGCCCATCTCTACCGGCACGAATACGACGTGGTGTGGTGGATCAACGCCGACCAGCCGGGCCTGGTGCGCTCATCCCTCGCGCACCTGGCCCCCTACCTGGGCCTGCCCGGAGCGAACTCCTCCGGCATCGAGGAGGCTTCAGAGAACGTCCTGGACGCACTCCGCCGAGGGGAACCGCACAGCAGGTGGCTCCTGATCTACGACAACGCGGATGAGCCCGAGGACCTGCACAACGTCATCCCCGAGGGCGGGGAAAACGGGCATGTGCTCATCACCTCCCGCAACCATCGCTGGGAGGCGATCGCCGAGACCGTTTCCGTCGACGTCTTCCCCGAGTCCGAGAGTGTGGAGTTCCTCAAGAAGCGCATCCCGCGCGGCATCAGCCGCAAGGAGGCCGAGGAGCTCTCGGAGGCGCTGGGGCACCTCCCACTGGCCCTGGAACAGGCCGGCGCCCTGCGTGCGGAAACGGGCATGTCCAACGCCGAGTACCTGAGGCTGCTCGCCGACCAGCCGGCCTCCCTGCTGCGCGAGGGCAAGCCGTCCGAGTACCCGGCGCCCATGACCGCCGCCTGGCAGCTGTCGGTGAGCAAGCTCCAGGAGAACCTGCCCGAGGCCACGGAACTGCTCCGATGCTGCTCGTTCTTCGGTCCCGACCCCATTCCCCGGGACATCTTCTTCCCGATGGAGGACGAGCGGATCCGCCCGGTGATGACGGAGCTGCTGAACAATCCCATCCGGCTGAGCCGCGCCATCGGCCACCTGGCCCGCTACGCCCTGATCCGGCTGGACAACGCCAACCGCACCATCCAGGTGCACCGGCTGATCCAGGCCCTGGTGCGAGCGGAGCTGAGCGAGGAGCAGCGGCGTCCCATCCGCGAGGAGGTCTGGGTCCTCCTGGCGGCTGCGGCCCCTCCCAACCTGGTCGACCAGACCTCCCGTGCGCGTTACCTCGAGCTCATCCCGCACCTGAACCCTTCGAACGTCGCCGAGAGCACCTTCGCCGACGTCCGCCAGTTCGCTCTGGGCATCCTGGACTTCCTGTACGCCTCGGGGAACTACTCGATGGTCGAACGCTACGCGAGCGGCTTCATCGACCGCTGGACGGCGGACTCCGGCCCGAACATCCCGGAGGTGCTGGAGGCTCAGATCAAGTACGGCAACCGGCTGCGCGAGTCGGGCCGCTACCAGGAGGCCTACGACCTGAACCGGTCGCTGTTGGAGCGGGCGGAGGAGCACCTGGGACGCAGCCACCCCCTGACCCTGATGGCACTCTCGGGTCTGGGCGCCGACATGCAGGCGGCGGGGGACTTCCACCAAGCGCGGACCCATGCCGAACAGACCCTGGAACTCCACAAGGAGGCCCTGGGACCCACGGATCCCGCGACTCTGCGCGCCATGCACAACCTGTCCATCGATTACACGCTCACCAGTGAGTTCGAGAAGGCCAGGGAGCTCAGTGAGCGCGTCTACCTGCTGCACAACCGGCAGACCCGGACGCCCGGGTCACCGATCCTGCTGGCCTACCTCACGGGCCTGTCCATCGTCATGCGGCTCCTGGGGAACTACACCGAGGCCTGCGACCTGGGAGAGGACGCTCTGGCCTACGGGCGCGAACAGCTCGGCGCCGATCATCCGCGTACGCTCCGGGTCCAGATCGACCTGGCCACCTCCCTTCGATTGCAGGGGGACGTGGACCATGCCCTGGACCTGGCCCAGGACGGCCATTCCCGGCACCTGCGGCTGTACAACCTGGACCATCCGCACACGCTGGCCGCGGCGATGTGCCTGGCCAACACCTGGCGCATGTCCGGGGCGCTGAGCGAGGCCCTGCAACTGGCAGAGGACACCGACCAGCGCTACGACAGCGTCTACGGTGCCGCCCACCCCTACAACCACGGCTGCACCAGCAACGTCGCCCTCCTGTACAGAATGCTGGGAGACCCCGAACGCGCCCGGCAGCTCAACGAGAAGTCCCTGGCGGGCCTGGAGGCCAAATTGGGCCGCGACCACCACTTCTCCCTGGGCGTCGCCCTGAACCTGGCCGGCGACCTGGCCGAACT
Organism: Nocardiopsis sp. NPDC057823; assembly: GCF_042797335.1. Taxonomy (NCBI): domain Bacteria; kingdom Bacillati; phylum Actinomycetota; class Actinomycetes; order Streptosporangiales; family Nocardiopsidaceae; genus Nocardiopsis; species Nocardiopsis sp. NPDC057823. The sequence continues at coordinate 86,337 of NZ_JBHVLR010000022.1, forward strand.
CGGGGACTCCAAGAACGCGGCCCTCCTGGGAAGAGGCACCCTGCGACGGCTTCGCGCGCTGCTCGGCGAGGAGCACCCGCTGACCCTCAACTGCGCCGCCAACCTCTCCCTGGATCTGCGGGCCGAGGACGAGGCGGAGCAGGCGGAGGCGCTGCGCGAGCAGGTCGAACCGCTGTTCGTCCGGGTCCACGGTCGCGAGCACCAGTTCACCCAGGCCTTCCTCAACGGACGGCGGCTGCACTTCGACTTCGACCCCATCCCGATCTGATACCGGGGCCGGTCGTGTGTTCCGGAACGCACGACCGGCCCGGTCCGCACCCCCGTGGGGAGCCGCACCCTTGGGGAAGGGGGCGGATCAGACCGCCTCCTCTTCCCGGATGCGGGCCACGTCGGCGGCCACGGCGCGGTGGACATGGGTGATCAGGCGTGCCAGGTCCGCGCAGTACACGGACGGGTTGCGGAAGCCGCTGCCGCTCCGGTAGCGGTGCGTGTACAGGCCCCCGCCGCACACCCGGACCAGGGGACAGGCCGTGCAGGTGGCGCTCAGGGCGCGCAGGCCGATCTGCCGGGCGACGATGCCCGGTGAGTACAAGGCTTCGGCGAAGCTGTGGGTGAGGGTGTGGAAGGAGGTGGCGGCAGCCCCCTCGGCCACGGCCTTGAGGGTGTCGACCTGTTCGATCGACCCATCGGTCTCGATCACCGCCATGGCGGCCGGGGACAGGCCGATGGTCTCCGTGCGCGAGTGGGAGCCCAGGACGAGTCGGATGATCTCGGTGAACAGGCGGATGTCGGTCTCCCGCACGGGTGCCCCGTACCAGCGGTCGAAGACGGCGACCAGCCAGTCGCCGTAGGGGGTGCCCTCCCCCGTCAGCCCCGGGGGCGGCGCGTCCCAGGTGCCGTGGGGCAGCAGGAAGTCGACACCGGGCGGGTCGAACTCCAGCAGTGCCTCGTAGGTCGTGACGGGGTCGGACTCCAGGTCGACGGTGGCGAGCAGCCCGGAGAGCAGGCGGCGACCGTTGAGGCGCTCCAGCCCTGCCCTGACCTCGGCATGGGTACCGCGTCCGTTGGCGCGTCGGCGGTGGCGGTCGTGGTCCTCCTCGGCGCCGTCGATGCTGACGCCGACACGGATCCCCTCCTCCTCGAACAGGTCGAGGAAGGCGTCGTCGATGAGGACGCCGTTGGTCTGCAGGCGCAGGGACACGTGCACGTCGGGGTCGCAGGTCTTGTGCAGGGCGTCGGCGACGTAGCGGAGGTGGTCCACCCCGGCCAGCAGGGGTTCGCCGCCGTGGAGGATGACGTCCACCCGGGAGCGGCCGTAGGCGCGGGCGTGCTCGGCGATGCGTTCGGCGACCCTGTCGACGATCGGCCGGGCCATCCGCCGGGGTTGGCGGCGCCACCCCTGGTCTGCCATCTCGTACATGTAGCAGTAGTCGCAGGCGAGGTTGCAGCGGCTGTGGACCTTGAGGATGAACTGGAGGAAGGGTGTGGGGCGCCATCCCTGGGCGAGCAGGTCCTGCACGTCCAGCCCGGCGGGCCATTCCTCCTGGTGGGGACGGGCTGTCGTGACGGGGTCGTCGGTCACGAGTGTCCTCCTGGGGCGAAAGCACACTAAAGGGGGAACGGGACCGATTCCCATTCCTATGTGCTCATATGCGAGCGGGGTCAAACCTTGCTCTCGGACGGTGCCATCGGATGATCCGTCCTCGCCCGCATCCCTACACCGGAGGGGACATGAAAGGAGAGCGTTCGCCTTTCTGCTTCCTTGGAACGGTTTCATCACGTTAAAAGGCGTTTTATCCCTTTGCCACCGATGACACCGCTGACCACCCTTATCACCCACTTCGTTCCTACCGTGGGACGATGACCCGGACCGGCCTGCGCATCCTGTCCCTGCTGACCGCGGCGACCCTGGCCCCGACCGCCTGCTCCGCCCCCCGGGTGGAGAACACCGCCGGCGCGGCCCCGCCGGGCCCCTCCCCCACCGCGCACGTCCCCCGCACCCTGAGCGTGATCGGCGGCGGCGACGTACTGGTGCACGCCTCGGTCTGGGAGCAGGCCCGGCAGGACGGGGGCGGCGAGTTCGACTTCGCCCCGCTCTTCTCCGGCATCTTCCCCGCCCTGGAGGGCGCCGACCTGGCCCTGTGCCACCTGGAGGTGCCCCTGGCCCCGGAGGAGGGGCCCTTCAGCGGATACCCCGTGTTCAGCGCGCCCCCGCAGGTCGCCCAGGGGCTCGCCGACTCCGGTTACGACGGCTGCTCGACCGCCTCCAACCACACCCTGGACAACGGCGAGGCCGGAGTGGTCCGCACCCTGGACGCCCTGGAGGCGGCCGGGCTGGGCGCGGCGGGCAGCGCCCGCACCGAGCAGGAGTCGCGGGATCCGCGGATCTATCGGGTCGAACCCGCCGACGGGGGCGACCCGGTACCGGTCGCGCACCTGTCCTACACCTACGGCTTCAACGGGTTCCTGCCGCCGGAGGGCAAGGAGTGGATGGCCGACCTCATCGACGAGGAGGCCATCCGCGCCGAGGCGGCGCTGGCCCGGGAGCTGGGCGCGCAGATCGTGGTGCTGTCGATGCACTGGGGCACCGAGTACGCGCACGAGGCCGACGGGTTCCAGCTGGGACTGTCCGACCTGATCGCCTCCCCCGACATCGACCTGATCCTGGGCCACCACGCGCACGTGGTGCAGTCGGCGGAGCGGATCGGCGGCGAATGGGTGGTCTACGGGCTGGGCAACCAGGTCGCCGGGCAGTCGTCCCCGCCCATCGACTCGCGCCGCGAAGGCGTGCTGGCCCGGGTGGAGTTCACCGAGGTGGAGCCCGGGGTCTGGGAGTCGTCCGCGCTGGAGATGCGGCCGACCTGGGTCGCCCTGGAGCCGCTGCGCGTGGTGGACCTGGCCGACGAGCTGGCCTCGCCCGACCTGCCCGGGCACGAACGGGAGGTGTACCGGGCGGCGGTGGAGCGGATCACCGGGTACGTCGACGGCCTGGGGGTGAGCGGCGACCCGGGCTTCTCCATGGCGGGGTGAGCGCGGGCCCCGGGTCCACGCGCCCTGTGCGGGTGACCGGTGCCCGGACCTGGTGCGTTTTCGGGGTTCCCGGCCCCGCGGGTTCCGCGCACGGCTAGTCTGAAGCCGTGAGTACCACCACTTTCGGTGAGGGGGCGATGACCCAGGGCGTCGCCTCCGCGGTGCGGGCCTGCCTCGACTGGGCGGAGGACGCCGACACCGGACCCGCCCCGGACCCCGGCGCCCTGGCCCTGCTGCTCACCGCCCACCGGGACCTCGGGGCGCCCGAGCCCGGGGACTGGTGCGTCGACGACGTCCGGGAGGTGGCGCGCGCGGTGCGCGCCGGGGCCCTGCCCCTCGACGGCCTGCGCGGCGCCGACGGGTCGGACGGGGGCGCCGAGGTGCTGCGCTCGACCTGGCTGACCTGGTGCGACCACCTGGTCGACCAGGGCGGCCTGCTCTCCGACGAGAGCCCGCGGCGGCTGCGGGCCGCCGTCGAGGAGGCCGACCTGGACCCGTGCTCCGACACCGCCCCCGCCGCCGTCCCGGCGGCCGCACCGGTGCTGGCGGACCGGTTCGAGGAGGCGCCGCCGCGCCCGGTCACCCCCGCGGAGCCCGGGGACCTGGACGACGCCGCCCGCCGCTGCCGCACCCTGGCCGACGCCGCCCGCCTGACCGTGTGGGTCGACCGGGGCAGGGTGCTGCGCCCCGACCCCGGGGGCCGCGACGCCCTGTGCGCCGAGGACGTACTGGCGGCCGCCGCCCACCTGGAGACGACGCCGGCCGACGTCGACCACCTGTTCTGCGTGGCCCGCGCCGCCCGGCTGCTGCGCACCACCTACACCCGGGTGCTCACCGGGCGCGCCGCCTACGCCTGGTCCTCGGGGGTGCCCGGGGCGGTCGCCGACGCCTGGGCCGACGCACTGCCCGCGATGGCCGCCGAGCACGGCACCGCCGCTCTGCTGGCGCTCACCGACCTGTTCCTGTCGGGCCGCGAGCGCACCGCCGCCGAGGTGGCCGCCGCCTACCGCGGGCGGGGCGGGGCCGGTCCCGAGCGGGTGCGCGCGGCCCTGGAGGTACTGGCCGAGCTGGACGCGGTGCACCGCGCCGGCGGGCGGTTCCGCATCGCGCGGCTGGGCGACCACTTCATGGTGCGCCAGCTGCAGCGCGCGGGCGCCGCCGTGCGGGTGACCCGCGCCATCTCCGACATGGGCGTCCGCGAGGTGCTGGCCCTGCTGGAGGAGGGCCGCCCGGTGGACACCGACGGGCTGTTGGACCGGTGGGCCCGGGACCGCGACATCGGCGCCGTCGCCGGGGAACTGCTCCAGGCCTGCACCGAGCCCCGGGCCTGGCACCGGCGCAGGAAGGTCTTCGCGCTGCTGGCCGAGCGCGGCGCGGACCCGGAGGTCGCCCTGCGCGCCCACCTGAACCACCCGGTGCTCGGCGGGTGGGTGCGGCGGCTGCGGCCGGGCACCCCCGAACCGCCGACCTCGCCGGTCACCGCGTGGGCCCTGCTGGACGACTACGCCGCGCTCGCCGAGGCGGGGCTCCCGCTGCCCGCCGGCGATCGGGAGCGGCTGGCCCCGCACGCCACCCGGTTCGTCCGCTCGGTGCGCGCGTCCGGGCATCCGGCCGCCGACGGCGTCCTGGACCGCCTGGCCGACGGGGAGCTGGGGCTGGACCTGGCCCGGGCGGCCCGCCGGGTCCGCGCGGGCTGACCGCCGGGCCGCGGGCGGGCGGCCCGGCCCCGACCTCAGTCCTTGATCACCAGCTCGTAGGTGAGCAGCGTGACGTCGGGCAGCGGGGACCAGTCGCGCTCGGGCACCCGGACGAACCCGCGCGCCCGGTAGACGTACTGGGCCGAGAGCATCTGCGGCTGGGTGGACAGCAGCAGCCGGGAGACGCCCTCCTCGCGGGCCCGCTCCACCAGCGCGTTGACCAGGGCGCGGCCCACCCCGCGGCCCCGGGCCTGGGGCGCGACCGCGAACGCGCGCACCTCCGCCTCGTCCGCGCCCCGGGCGATCTCGCTGCGCGGGGACCAGGGCTCGAACATGATCGTCCCCAGCAGGCGACCGCCGTCCTCGGCGACCAGGACCTCGCCCTCACCGTCGGTGCCCAGCAGCCGCAGCGTCTCGACGTAGACCGGGTTGACATCCAACAGTCCGTCGGCCGTATAGGCGATCACCCGCAGCTCGCTGACGGCGCTCATCTCATCGGGAAGTACTCGACGCACGATCATGGTCGACATTCAACATGATCGGAGGGGGCGGCGTGTGGGTTCGCCGCGCCTCCCAAGGCGTCGAAAACGTCACCGTGAGTGACTTTTTACGTGGGTTCATCCCCTCCTCGGATCGGCCGTGCCGCCCCCTCCGAACAGCGGATCCGAGCCCGGCGCCGGGCCGCGGCCGTCACGGAGCGCGTTCGGGGACGGGCCGCGCGGAACCCCCGGCCGCAGCGGCCGGAAGGGTTGTCCACAGGCCCCCGGCACGATCCCGCCGTCCGTGCCACCCTTTGGGGAGAAGCCCTCCGGAAGGTGCCGCACATGACCACCGACACCGGTCACCCTCCCGTCGTCCGCCTCCTCAGCGACACCGCCGTCCTCCCCCTCGGCGGCTGCCCGGCGCACCGCCGGGTGCGGGCGGACCTCTCCCTGGGCCCAGCCCGCCACCGGCCGCGGGAGGTGCCCGCGGCCGTCCTGCACGCCGTCCTGGACCTGGTCGAGCACCGGGGCTGGTCGCTGGAGCGGGCCTGCGCCCATCCGCCGCCGCCGGGGCGTCCGCCGGTCACCGTGCTGGGCGAGCGGGTGCCGCCCGTGCACGAGGGGGTGCGCCGGTGGGTGCGCCACGCCGCCCGCACCCACCTGGCGGCGACCGCGGGGCGCACCCCCGTCCCCGACTTCCGGGTGCGCCAGTACATGCCCGAACGCGGGGCCCGGCACCGCCGCCCGTACGAGGTGCGCGCCACCGGCCGCTGCTACACCCTCGGCGCGGTCCGCGAACTGTGGGTGCCGGTGCCGGGCCGACTGCGCCGGGCGCCCGCCGACGCGGGGCTCGCGGTCGCCGCGTACGTGCTGGCCACGGGGGCACCGGTCGACCGGGAGGCCTACGCCGCGGCCCCGGAGCGCTTCCACGGCGGCGCCCCGTACCCGATGCGCCGCCGCGACGACCCGCCGGAGCGGGTGCGGGTGATCCGCGTGTCGTGCCTGGACGGCGCCACGGAGGTCCGGTTCGACGGCACCGCCGCCGACTCCGAGGCGCTGTTCGTCGCCCGGGGCCGCGAGGGGCTGCGCTCCGCCCTGGTCGGCGGGGCCCGCGCCCCGGGGGCGGACTGCCTGGCCTGCGCCGTCCGCAGCGGCTGCGGCCGCCTGCCCCGCGCCCCGGGGCTGCTGGGCCTGGGACCGGGCGGCGAACGCCGCTCCTGGTCCCCGGCCACCACCCGCGAGCACGCCCTCTGCCCGGCCCGCGCCCACTTCCGCGCCCTGGGCCTTCCCTCAGCCCCCACCGGCCTCCGGCCACCGGCGCCGCCGCCCGCACCAGGAGGCGCCGGGCCCGCCCCCCGTGCCGCCGCCGCGTCCGGCATGCCCGGAGCAACCGGCCCGTCCGGAAGCCCCGCCCACCGCCCGGGCGCGCGGGAAGCCGGCCCCGTGCCCGAGGGTGCGGTTCCCGCCCTTCGCGGCATAGCCGTCCCTCACAGCGAACCCGCCCCACGCGGGGTGCCCGCCCCGCACAGCGAGACCACCCCACGCAGCGAGGACGCACCCCGCGGTACACCCGTCCCATACGGAGCCCCCGCCCCGCACGACGAGGACATCCAGCGCGGCACGCCCGCCCCACACGAGAAGGTCGCACCGCGCGGCATACCCGCCCCATGCGGCGTACCCGGCCAGCGCGATGAGGCCGTTCCGCGCAACGTTTCCGCCCTGCGCGCCGAGGACCTCCCGCACGGTGTGCCCGCCCCGCATGGCGAGGACGTGGCGCCGGCGGTCCCGGGGCGGGCCGGTGGCGGGGAGCCCGGGGAGCGCGTTCCCTCTCGGGCCGCGGGGGCCGAGCGTCCAGGCGCGGGCGGTGGGTCCGGCGGCGGCCCGCCGCCGGGCGGGCCCGGGGACGGGGTGGTGGCGGGGGCGGTGCGGGCCTGGTTGGAGCGGGCGCACGAACGGCTGCCGCGACGGGCCTGCGAGCCCGCCGACCTGCCGGTGGACCCCGCGCGGTGGGCGTGCGCCGGACGGCGGCTGTTCGGCGCGCGGGCCCGGCGGGCCGCCGCCCTGCTCGCCGCGCACATCCCCGTGTGCCCGCTGCGCGACCTGCCCGCGGGCGACCACGTGCGTTCCGGGCCCACCCTGACCGCCGACGACACCGAGGCCGACGTGCTGGTGGTGTACCGCACCGACGTCCTGCACCACCGGCGCGGCTCCTGGGTCCACCGCAGCGTCCTGATCTCCGAGGAGGGACCGCCCGGGGCGACCGGCCCCGCGCTCTTCGCGCAGGACCCGCGCGCCGCCCTGGGGGTGCTGTTCTTCGCCTCCGGGGTGATCGCCGCCGGCCCCGAACCGGCGGTGGAGGTGGAGGTCCTCGGCCCCGACGGCGCCCGCGTCGACACCATGGACCCGGCCTCGCCGCAGGTCCTGGCGGCCGCCGAGCGCACCGTCCGCGCGCTGGTCGCCCCCTGGCACCGCGACCGGGTTTACGCCCCCGTGCCCGGACCGGCCTGCCGGACCTGCCCCTACCGGGGGTGGTGTCCGCAGGGGGAGGGCGCCTCCCCGTGACCCGGCCCCGCGCGCCACCACCGCGACCGGCGCCCCCGCGGCGCCCTATACCGGATCCCGCGGCTCCGCGGGAGGGTTATTCGGATTACGGGTCGCCCCCGGGATTCCCTCCGACAACCGCTCCCCGCGGGACCGGTACCGCTAGTCTCCTTGCCATGACGCAGCACAACGGGACCCCGGGGACGGCCCCCGCCGGTCAGGTCCGGCGACCACGGTTCCACAGGCCCAATCCGGACCTGGCCGCGGCGATGGAGTGCGTCCGCTGCCACGAGCAGGGTGTGGTCAACCCTCCGGGTTGGCCGCCCAAGCCGCCCAGGCGCCGGGAGGGGCCGCCCCCGCCGACCCCGCACCCCAACCGGGACCTGCCCATCACCCTGCACAAGATGGAGTTCCTGCGGGAGGTATGGGCCTACGTCGCCGCCAAGCAGGTGGGCGGCGACCCCGACAGCCGCTACCTCGCCCTGGTCTGCGCCCTGCGGGGGGCGATCCGCGGAGCGGTCTACCTGCTCGGACAGGACATGCGGATCCTGCGCCTGGAGGACCCGCGCGCCTCGCTCGGCGACCTGATCGCCTCGGGCTGGCTGGTCACCACCCCCGAGCGGGTGATCGAGTCCCACCCCTCCGACCCGGCGCTGTGCGACCTGCCCGACCTCCAGGGCAATCCCTGGAACATCGGCCAGGGCGTGCGTTCGCGCGCCTCGGGCTGGGTGGGCCGGGCGATGGGGCACAAGAAGATGCGCAAGAAGCCCAACCGGCTCCGTCTGACCGGCGCCTACCTGGCGTCGCGCGCCCTGCCCGGCGGCCGCATCCGGGTCCCCCGGGTGGAGGTCACCGTGGCGTGCGCGCTGTCGGGCCCCGACGAGCTCACCGAGCTGCTGGAGTGGCTGGAGCGCATCGAGTGGATCGTGTCGGTCCGCGACGACGGCGCGGTCATCGAGGCGGAGCTGGGCGAGACCACCGCCTGGCTGGCACCCCTGGCCCCGCCGCCGCCGACCCCGCCGCGGACCTCCCCGGCGACGACGCCGCTGGACACCCCGGTGTCCGAGCGCGCCGACGCGCTGCTGGGCGGGCGCGCGGCCGAGGTGGTCGACTGGGTGGCCCGGTACCGCTCCGACCACGGGCACGGACCGAGCTGGTCCACCGTGGCCGAGCACTTCGGGTGGCCGCCCCGGTCGGCCCCCGACCACGACGTCACCCAGGAGATCTTCGACCGCCTGGAGCGCACGGGCCGGCTCACCGGCTTCGGCGTGCCCTTCGGCCTCAGACCGGGCGCGGCGCTCGACCGCGAGAACGCCGCCTAGACCCTTCCCCTAGCGGCGGCACCCCGCACCTCCGGTGCCGCCGCCACCGTCGGCCCGCCCTCCGGCAGCCCCCGCGCGGACGGCGGGCCGAGGTGGCGGGGTCCTCCGTGACCTCCGTTCATGGAAGACCCTGCCACCGGCGGTGCACCCTGCGTGTCCGCATGCCTTCGCCGCGTGTTCCCGGCCTCCCCCGGCCCCCGGGGAACCACCGGCGGATACCGCCCCTCTCATCTGGAGAAGGGGCTTCGGCGGTCGGGTCTCCTCCATGTCCCCTGTTCATGAGGAGGCCCGGCCGTCCCCGTCTCGCACGGGTTGAGGCAAAAGGTTCCAGAGTGGCCTCATGTGGCCCCTGAGGAACCGGTGGCATAGACCTCACGTCAAAAGAAACGACCGACCCCGCCACGAGGCGGGCGTCGATTCCGGTCCGTCGAGCCCCGAGTTTCCCCTGCTCACCCCTGACAGGACCACCCCTTCACCGGGGAACGCGGCGCCAGGCCAACGGCCACCCCCGGCGCCCAGTCCGTCCGGTCCTGACCGTCGGTGGGAGATCCGTCCCTCCCCCGCTCCGGTCCCCGGGCGCGCCCCTCCGCACGTCCCCGATCCCCGGCCCCGGGCCGTCACGGCACCAGGTTCCAGGAGGAGATCACCGGCCGACCGTGTTCCCGGTCCAGCGTGCACACCGCCCCGGTCCCCAGCCGGAACAGCGCCCCCTCCCGGCCCTCCAGCCCCAGCCACCGCGCCGTGAGCACCCGCAGTACGTGGCCGTGCGCCACCAGTGCCGTGTCCGCCACCCCCGGGTCCCCCACCTCCGCGGCCAGCGGGGCCAGCACCCGGTCGACCCGCGCCGCCACCTCCTCCACCTGCTCGCCGGGGTGCCCGGTATCGCCCGGGACCACCCCGTCACGCCACAGGTACCAGCCGGGCCGTTCCCGGCGGATCTCCTCGGTGGTCACCCCCTCGTATCCGCCGTAGTCCCACTCCCGCAGGTCGGGATCGGTCCGCGTCACGGTCAGACCGGCGAGTTCGGCGGTGCGCGCCGCCCGGCTCAGCGGGCTGGTGATCACCCGCCCGATCCCGCGGTCCGCCAGCAGCGGCCGCAGCGCCTCGGCCTGCCGCTCCCCCTCCCGCGTCAGTGGAACATCCGTGAGGCCGGTGTGCCGATGCCCCTTGCTCCACTCGGTCTGTCCGTGCCTGACCAGTACCAATACACCCATGGTCGGTGTTGTGCCCCGCCCCGCCCTCGGCACTCCGCCCGTTCCCCTTCGACACCGGCGCAACGGTCCACCGAGCACCCCGGGCACGCGTCCCCGCCCCGCGCACCGCGTTCGTCCGGGAGGCGGGCCCGCCGTGCCGCGTCCACGGGGGCGCACGGTGACACGGACGCCCCGGCCGGCCTCCGGCCGCGTCCCCGGCCGCGGCACTCGGCGCACCACCGCCGCACCCCCATTACCCTGGTGTTCCGCGCCGCCCGCCCGGGCCGCGCACCCGGACCGACGACGTGAAGGACATGCGTGGCCACTCACGGTTTCGCTGCTTACCGGCTGTGGGCGGCCCCGCCCGGACGCCCGGACGACCACCCTCCGGTGGACCGCCTCGACGACGAGGGGACCGACCTGCTCGACCTCCTCCACGGCGCCGTGCGCGAACTGCAGGAGAGACCGGTGACCGACCCCGAGCGCCGCTCCCACCTGTCGGTGGGCGACCACCGCCGGACCGGCGACCGCGAGATCGAGATCCGGCTGGACTACGGCAGGTTCGGCACCCCGGGCACCATCCGCAGCGTCGCCGAGGACCGGGACCCCTACCACTACGGGGCGCAGGAGGCCGCCACCACCCACCTGCGCGCCCTGCTGGTGGTGCCCCGGGGCGGCGCGCACGCCCTGGCGATGACCGAGCGCCACCAGGGCCGCGGCGCCGGGACCATCCTGCTGGACCACCTCAAGCGGTGCGTGGACGCCCGGCTGGGCGGGCGCCTGTCGCTGCGCTGCGCCCCGCTGTCGGACTCGGCCGCCTACCGCAGGTTCCTGGAGGGCGCCCACGCCGTGAAGGTGGAGGTCGTGGAGGTCACCCGCGGCGCGGACCTGTTCAACCTGGAGGACCCCCGGCCGATGGGGACCTTCCGGCACGTCCTGACCCCGCCGTCGGGGCAGCGCCACCTGCCCGCCCCGCTGACCGAGCAGATCCTGGCCCGCCGGGTGGACCTGGCCGGGCTGTTCCACCTGCGCAGCGCGGACAACGTCACCGAGGTGCGGCTGACCCTGCGCGACGGCGCCCGGCAGAAGACGGTGGTCCTGGACGACGGCGGTACGGCCCCGCCGCTGACCCACCTGCTGGCCGAGGACGGGGCGCCGCGCCCCTCCGACGACGCGGCCTACCGGCGCATGCGCGAGGTCGCCGCCGAGGCCCCGCTGCCGTGGGCCGACCCGACCCCGCCCGCCGCCGGGGCCCTGCTGCCCGACTGACCCGTACGGGCCGGCCGCGCCCCCGGGCGCAGGGCCTCGCCACGCCCCGTGCCGCCCGGGCGCGGCGACCGGGGGCCGCCGTACGGGCCGCAGAAGGCACGGCCCCGAGCCGGAACGCCGTCGGCGGCCGCGCCGGGCACCGCCCCGCCCTTGGGCCCGGTCCCGCCTCGGCTCCGCGCCGGGGAGGAGATCAGACGGTACGGCCCCGCGCCAGGGCAGGAGTCAGGCGGCGTGGTCCCGGGCCAGGGCGGGAGCCAGGCGCTGCGGTCCCGGCCCGGGGCGGGAGCCAGGCGCCGCGGTTCCAGTTCTGGTCGGGAGTCAGGCGCCGCGGCTCCAGCTGGGGGCAGGGGTCAGGCCGCACGGCCCTGGCCCGGGGCGGAGGGCAGGTGCCGCGACCCCGCGCCAGAACGGGGGTCAGGCGGTACGGTCCCGGGCCGGGGCCAGCCCCAGGGCCTCCCGCAGCCGCTCGCCCTCGGTCGGCTCCAGCCCCTCCCGTGCGCACGCCTCGGACAGCGCCCGGTCCAGGCGTGCCGACCGGCGCGCCACCGCGTCCGGTTCCGCGCCGGCCAGCCCGGCCACCGCGCACCCCAGCGTGTACACCACCTCGTCGAACCCGGCGGCGTCGGCCAGCGCCGCCCGCAGCCACGGCCTCAGGGCGCCGCGCACCCGCTCGTGCGCCCCGAACTCCAGCAGCGCGTACCAGGCCGGGCCCAGCAGCCGCTCCCCCTCCTCGCCGGGTTCGCGCAGGTGCCGGGCCAGCAGCACCGGCACACCATCGGCCTCGGCCGCCATCAGGCCCTCCAGCAGGCGCACCCCGGCGTCGGCCCGCACCGGCGAGGTCGCCTGGGTGTTCCAGGGCAGCGCGCCGCCGATCCACTCCAGCGCCGCCCGCACCAGAGCCGGGTGCAGGCCCTCGTGGCGGGCCAGCTCCCCCAGCGCGGCCTCGGCGTCCTCGTCCACCTCCACCAGCCACTTCAGCCGGGTCAGCGCGCCCACCGGGTCGGCCTTGCCGTACTCGGCGCACACCCGCGCCACCACGCGGGCCGTGACCACCGATGCGGGCGCCCGGGCCTCCTCGTACAGGCGCTCGCGCAGCGCCCGCGCGAACCGGGGGTGCACCAGGGCCGCCGAGGACAGCGCCACCACCGCGTCCACCAGGTCCGGCTCGCCCACCCAGGCGTCGAACAGGCCCACCAGCGCGGCCGGGGCGTCGCACCGGTCGAACAGCGAGAACAGCCGGGCCCCGATCCGGTGCGCGGTCTCCCCGCCGCGGCGCACCGCCTCGGCGGCCGCCCACCGCACCAGGGCCGACCGCACGCCCGGGTGCTCGGCCCACAGGTGCTCCAGCACCCCGTCGGCGCGGTCCTCCCGCTCGAAGAGCACCTCTCCGGCGGCGGTGCGCCGGGCCCCCACGCGCTCCAGGGTCGGCCCGACGCCGGCCCCGGCGATGCCGTCGGTCTCCCGGGGCTCCACCCCCAGTTCCCCGGCCAGGCCACGGGCGCCCGCCAGGGCGGCCTCGACCGGCTCCCCCTCCAGGACGGCCAGCGCCGCGACCACCACCCGGCTCCACACCCCGTCGGGGCCGGTGGCGCCGGCGAACCAGGCGGCGACCTCGCCGCTGCCCCGGTGCCGTTCGCGGATCAGGGCGATCTGCTCCTGTTCGCCCGCCCCGCGCTCGCGGCCGGTGAGCACGGCGTGCGCGCTCCTGGCCAGGGCGGCCGCCTCCCCCGGGGTCGCGCCGCGCAGCATCCCGCGCCCGTCGAGCTCGCGCGCCCAGCGCGCCGCCCGGTGGCGGTCGCCCAGCAGGCACCCCAGGTGCGCGGCCAGCACCTCCCGCCGTTCGGGCGGCCGGACCCGCAGGTGCACGGCCCCCGGGACGGGGGCGGCGTCCCACTGCCCGGGCTCTGCGACCACCACCAGGGCCGCCCCGCCGTGGGCGGCGACTCCGGCGAAGCCGCCCAGCGCGCGCAGGAACGCGTCCGGCAGCGGCCCGGCCCCGGACACGTCCACCAGGTAGCCGCGCCCCTCCTCGGGCCACACCCCCTGGAAGGGGTCGTCCTCGTCGGTGTCGGCCATCAGCGGCCGCACCACCAGCCCGGCCCGGGACAGGGCGGCCACCGCGGTGGCGGTGCGGCCCTCGCCGGGCAGGCCCAGGACCACCCCGCAGCCGGGGCCGCCCTCGCGCAGCCCGGCGCACAGCTCCGCGAACCCGGCACCGTCCCCGGGCACGAAGGAGGAGGCCGTGAACTCCTGGTGCTCGCGCAGCAGCCAGCCCAGGCCGACGCGTTCGGAGGCGGTGAGCCGCACGTCCTCCATCACCAGGGCGCAGTGCAGGACGCCCTCGACGCCGTCGCGCACCGCCAGGCGGCCCCGCCCGCCCTCCATCGGCAGCGCGGCGTCCAGCGGCGACCCGGGGACGACGCGGACGAGCCCCTCACCCGAACCCGGTGCGACGGCCACGGACCCCTCCAAAGAGAAACCTCCGGGCGCCCGCACGCACCCTCAGGGACAGCATCGTAGGCCACGGGCGGGCGCCGTGGGGCGGCGCCGGGGTCCGTCGGGCGGCCGCTCCGGGCACACGATCGGCCCGGCCGGGGCGGGCCGCCGCGGCCGGGGCCGCGCCGTCAGGCCCCCGGTCCGGGGGGCGGCCACGCCTCCCCCTGGCGCTCGCTCCAGAACCTTCCGGCCGCCTCCAGCGCCACCAGGTCATGGCCGTCCGGCTCCAGCCCGGCCTCGCCGCGCAGCCGGGCCCGCCCCACCAGGGGGCCGATGTCGTACACGCTCGCCCCCGCCAGGGACTCGTCCGGGTGGGCCAGCAGCTCCCGGGCCGCGATGTTGTAGCAGTGCAGCGCCCGGACCGGGTCCCCGTCGCCCTCGAACAGGTCGGCCAGCAGCCCGGCCGGGCCCGGCTGCAGCCCTCCGGTGCGCAGCAGGTCCTCCACCATCCGCTCCGACTCCGTCCCCCGACCCTGCTCGCGCAGGTCGCGGGCGATCTCGATGAGGGCGTACTGGGCGTCCTCGGGGGCCGGCGGGTGGTCGCGCAGGGCCTCCAGCAACCGCAGCCCCTGCTCCCGCTCCCCCTCGTGCAGCAGGTGCTCGGCGGTCTCCACCAGGATGGTGCCGGCCTCCTCCGGGTAGCACTGCAGCTCCCGGAGCAGCCCCTCGCGCAGATCGAGTTTCTCCAGGGTCTCCGCCAGGGCTGCGGGGACCGTTGCGGGGTAGGACGCCCCGATCGTGTCATCGGCCATGGAAACGAAGCTAGACCGCGCGGGGCCGCCGTGCGGGGTGTTCGTCCGAATCGGGACCGACGCCTCCGCCGCCGTCCCCGCCCCCGCCCGGAGCACCGGATGTGAATCCGGCCAACCACCTTTTCGGCTGTGCCCGGACCGGTGTTCGGAACCGCATGTGTACACTCGTGCCCTGTTCGTTCGCCAGCGTGGATGGGACACCTCATGGACACCGGTGACGTGGAGGTGACCTCCGCCGACATCGCCAGGATCGCCGGGGTCAAACCCACAGCGGTCAGCAACTGGCGGCGGCGCCACGACGACTTCCCGCGCCCGGTCGGCGGCACCGACCGCAGCCCCCGCTTCGACCTCGCCGCCGTGGAACGCTGGCTGTCCGCCCACCGCGGCGCCCCCAGCATCGACCCCGACCAGCGCCTGTGGCAGGCGGTGGACTCCCTGCGCTCGTCCATGCCCGCCGAGTCCGCCCTGGCCTGGGTCGGGATCCTGCTGCTGCACCTGCACCGCCACGGCACGCCCGCCGCCGGGGCCGCCGACCCCGACGCCCTGTTCGACGCCGCCCGCACCGGGTTCGCCGCGTCCCTGGCCGATGCGGGCCTGGAGCACCTGGTCGGGCCCGACTCGCCGCCCCGGGCCCAGCTGCCCGTCCTGGCCGACGCCGCCGTGCGCGCCGCCCGCGGCAGCAGCCCCGCCACGGCCTTCGAACGCCTGCTGGCCCACCTGGACCAGCGCGCCCCCTCCGGCTCCCACACCCTGCCGCCCGCCCTGGCCGACCTCATGGTCCGCCTCGCCGGACCCGCGGCCGGCGACGGCGCCGTCGCCGACCCCGCGTGCGGACGCGGCGAACTCCTGCTCGCCGCGGGCCGGGCCGGGCACTCCCCCCTGCACGGCCAGGACCGGGACGCCCCCTCCGCCCGGCTGGCCGCCCTGCGCGCCGGGTTCGCCGGCCTGCTGGACCACCGCCTGCACCTGGTGGTCGGCGACGCCCTGCGCTCCCCGGCACCGCCCGCCGGCGGCGCCGGCACCGTCCTGTGCGCGCCGCCCTTCGGCGAACGCAACTGGGGCACCGAGGACCTCGTCGAGGACGAACGCTGGGTGTACGGGATCCCGCCGCGCCTGGAATCGGACCTGGCCTGGGCCCAGCACTGCCTGGCCCTGGCCCGCCCAGGCGGCTCCGTCGTGATGGTGATGCCGCCCGGCGCCGCCGCCCGCCCCTCCGGGCGCCGCATCCGCCGCGAACTGCTGCGCGCGGGCGTGTTCCGGGCCGTCATCTCCCTGCCTCCGGGCCTGGCCGCCCACTACGCCGTCCCCCTGCAGCTGTGGGTGCTGCGCCGCCCCGAACCCGGGCGGGCCCCCGGGCCGGTCCTGCTCGCCGACACCTCCCCCCACGACCCGGGCGCCCCCGCCGACGAGGCCTCCGTCGTCGACCGCGTCGACCGGCTGTGGCGGGCCTTCCTCGCCGACCCCGACGCGGTCGCGGAACCCGGCGTCGCCCGCGGCGTGGACGTGGTGGACCTGCTGGACGAGGACGTCGACCTCACCCCGCGCCCGCGCCTGCCCGTCCCCCGCGGCGCCGCCGTCGACCTGGAGACGTTCGCCCGCGACCGCCGCCGCGTGGAGTCCGCGCTGCGCGCCCTGCGCACGCTGGTGCCCCGGCCCCCCGGGGAGGAGCCCGGCGCCGAGCCCACCCGGGTGGTCACCCTGGCGGAGCTGGCCAAGGCCGGGTCCGTGACGATCCGACGCCCCGCCGCCCGCCGCACCGACCGGGACCACCGGACCGGGGACGCCCGGACCACCGCCCGGGTGATCTCCGGCGAGGACGTCGCCCGGGGCCGCCCCGCCTCGGGCACCGAGGAGGTCGACGCCGACCCCATGCGCAACCCCCCGGTCCAGGAGGGCGACGTGCTCATCCCCGCGGTGGCCGCCCGCCCGGTGGCCCGGGTCGCCACCGCGGCCGACGCGGGCGCCTACCCGGGGCCGGGCCTGTACGTGGTGCGCACCAACCCGGGCGCGGTCGACCCGTGGTTCCTGGCCGGGTTCGTCACCAGCACCGCCGAGAGCCGCACCATCGCCCGGGTCGGCAGCAGTACGCGCGGCAGCCTGCGCGTGGACCCGGCACGCACGCGCCTCCCGGTCCTTCCGGTGGAGGAGCAGCGCCGCCACGGGGAGATGTTCCGGCAGGTGGCGCGGTTCCGCGACGCCCTGCACGAACTGGACGCCCTGGGCCAGGACCTGGCCGACCGCAGCGTGGACCTGATCGCGGGCCGCTGGGCCCCGGCCCCGCCCGCCCACTGACCCCGGCCGGGACGGGGCGGGCCGACCGCCCCCGGCGGGACCGGCCGACCTGCCCCTTTTCCCACCGAACGCGCGGTTCGCCGCCCCCGTCGGCCGGGTTTTCCGGACCGATGTCACGGAAAACCGCCCGAGACCCGGCCCCGGGGCGATAGAGAAGGTGACGTCGGTTCCCTCCTCGTAAGGAGAATCCGGGAGTGGACACGCCCTCTCACCGCCCGCCCCCGCCGGACCCGCCCCGGGTCTCGGCCCGCCCGGTGCGCCTGCATCCCCGCACACAGCTGGCCTTCGCCGCCTCGCACTGCCCCCTGTACGCCAACGCCCTGGCCCTGGCCCGCTGGACGGGGCCCACCGTCCCGGTCACCGCGCGCGGGTTCCCCGACACCCCGCTGATCCGCGAGGCCGTGCGCACCCTCTCCCTGCGGCCCGCCGACCCCCCGCCGGGCGGACCCCCCGGGCCGGACGGCGACCGGGCGTCCGACCCGCCCGCCCCCGCCTTCGCCCTGCCCTGGTGGGAGGCGGTCCGGCTGGGCATGGTCGAACTCGCCGCGGGACAGGCCCGCCCCGCCCCCGACCTGGAGGAGCGGGCCCGCGACCCCAGACAGATCCTGCTGTGGTGGACCGACATGTTCGAGGCCGCCGTCGAGGGCGCCCGCGGCGACCTGACCACCACCGAGCCCGGCACCACCGGCCCCGACCTGCTGCCCCCGGTACTGCGCTCCCTGTACGAGGCGCCCGACCGCTCCCGCGTCCCCCTCACCGACCTGATCGCCGCGCTGCTGGCCGCCCCCGGAGCGGTGCCGGTGACGGCGCGGATCCGCCGCCGCCTGCCCGACCTGCTCCTGCACATGCTGTGCCAGCTGGCCGAGACCGGGGCCGTCCACCTCGACCACCGCCGCCCGGGCGGCGGCCCGTGCCTGGTGCGGCTCACCCCGCTGGGCCGCTACGGGGTACGCCAGATCCTGCTGTCGGTGGGGGTCCCCGCACCTCTCGTCGACGACGTCGGCCGGGTGGAGGCCGGCGCGTTCCTCGACTCGCTGCAGTCCTTCTCCCCCGACGGGCGGATCATCGCGATCGACTCCTGGCTGGCCGCGCGCACCCCGGCGCGCGCCCTGCGGGAGATCTGCGAGGCCGTCGACCGGCCCGGCGCGGAGCCGCGCCGCTGGGAGGGCGCCGCGGTCCTGGAGCTGACCAGCTCGCACCTGGGCCCGCAGCTGCGCGCCCTGCTGACCTGCGACCGCCCGGCCCTGGCACACCTGGCGGCGATCGTGCTGCTGGGCTCGCGGATGCTGCGCCAGGACGAGATCGACCGGATCATGGCGGGCCGCGGCCCGTGGGTGGTCGTGGACATGCTCGCCGCCGCGCTGTCCGCCGGGGAGGACGGCCTGGCGGACTTCCTCGCCTCCCCGGCCACCGGCGGGCTGGAATCCCTGATCCTGGACGACGTCGACCGGCTGCGCCGCACCGACCACCCCGACACCGTGCAGGTCCTGGAGGCGCTGGGCCGCCTCCACCCCGACCCCGAGCGGGCCGCCCGGTCCCGCACCGCCGCCTTCCTGGCCCGGGCCCTGCGCCGCCCGGGATGACCGCTCAGGCGGGCAGCGCGTCCACGTAGACCCACGCTCCGCCCAGGCGTGTGAAGCGGCTGTGCTCCACCATCTCCCCGGTCCGGCCGCCCTCCCGGTAGCGGGCGCGGAACCGCACCGTGCCGTCGGTGTGGAAGGGGGTGCCGCCGCCGGTCTCCAGGATCTCCAGCCCGGTCCACTCGGTGCCCGGACCGGCCTCCACCCGGGCCGGCCGGGTGTCGGGGTGCCAGGTGCGCTCCAGGTAGGCGCGGTCCCCGACGGCGAACGCGCTGTAGCGCGAACGCATGAGCGCCTCGGCGGTGGCGGCCGCCCGGTCCCCACGGTGGGCCGGGCCGCAGCAGGAGCCGTACTCCCCGCCCCCGCAGGGGCAGGCGTCGGTGTCCAGGGGGCGGCGGGTACCTGTGGGTGTTCTGCGCTGCGACATCCTCCCATTGTGGCGCCCCGCGGGTGCCGGGAAATCCGCTCGCCCCGCGGGCCCCGCCGCCGTTAGGGTCGCCGGGTCCCGCCCCCGAGGAACCGGACGGTGCCCCATGGGAGGCCGCGCCCTCCTGCTCGTCGCCGGACTCTTCGTCGCCTCCGTCGGCGACCGGTTCGCCGACATCGCCTTCGCCCTGCACGCGGCGGAGACCGGATCCAGCGCGCTGCTCGCCGCGATCCTGCTCGCCTCGGCCGTCCCCGAGATGCTCCTGGGCCTGGTCGGCGGGGTGGTCGCCGACCGGCACCTGCGCGCGTGGTGGTGGCCCGCGGCCCTGGCCGTGCAGGCGGCGGTGCTCATCGCCCTGGCCCACCTGCACACCCCGTGGCACCTGGTCGCCGGGGTCGCCCTCAACGGGAGCATCACCGCCCTGCTCGGCCCGGTGGGGAGCAAACTCCTGGGCGCGCTGTGCCGGGGGCGCGAGGAGCGGGCGGCCCGCGCCCACACCGCCGCCACCGGGGCCGCGGCGGTGGTCGGCACGGCGCTGGGAGGGGTGTCGTTCGCGGCGGGCAGCCGGGGGACCCTGCTCGTCGTCGCCGGGTGCGCGCTGCTGGTCCTGGCGGTGTGCGCGGCGGCGGTGGCCCGCGGCGCGGTGATCGCACGCGCGGCCCCCGCAGGCCGGGCCTCGGCCCTGCTGGGGTTCCGCCGCCTGGTCTCTCCGGCTGTGTTCGGCGCGACCGGGGCCCTGTGCACGGTCGGGGTGCTGCTGGGCACCTCCGTCGAGGCGGTCGCGGGCGTGTTCGTCCTCACCGGGTTCACCGGCATGGGCCCGGGCGGCTACGGGCCGGCCCTGGCCGCCTGGTCGGCGGGGGTGGCGGCGGGCGCCGCCCTGGCGGGCGGATGGGCCCGCCGCCGGGCCGCGATGCCGGTGTCCGCCATGGCCATGGGCGCGGCCATCGCCCTGCCCGCGCTGGCGCCCCTGCCCTGGGCGGCCCTGGCCGCGTTCGCCGTCGGCGGGCTGGCCAACGGGGTGTTCAACACGGCACTGGCGACAGCGATCTGGACCCGGGTCGCCCCGGCCGAACACGGCCGCGCCTGGGCGGCGTTCCGCTGGACGCTCACCGCGTGCCTGCTCACCGGCCACCTGCTGGGAGCCGCCGCGGGCGCCGACGGGGCCCGCGCCCTCATGGTGTGCTCGGGGACGGCCACGGTCCTGGCCGGGGCCGCCTTCCTCCTGGCCCGTCTGCGGACTCCGGGCGGGGAACCGGCGGCGGCCCCCTGAGAGGTCCCACCGCATCGTTCGGTCCGGGCCCCGGTTCGCTGTGCGGGCACGGCGCGCCTCCCGTCGGCGCCGTCCGGCGGCCGGACGCGGGACACTGGCCCCATGGCCTCCTTCCCGGACACCCCCGACCTGCCCGACGAACTCCTCCCCGGCCCCGACCCCCTGGCCCTGCTGGCCGACCCCGCAGCCGTCCCCGACCGCGCCGAGGAGTACACGGCGGCCGTCCGCGACGTGGTGGGCGAGGTGGAGGCGCTGTCCGGGCTGGACGAGTGGGCCGCGGCCGAATCCCTGGCCCGCCGCGCCATCGTCCTGATCGACCACACGGTGCCGCTGCTGGCGGACCCCGCCGCCCCGGCCGCGGAGGCCGCCGCCCTGGTCCCGCTGCACGCCGCCGCCTGCGCCAGGGCCGGGCTCGCCCCGGACGAGGTCGCCCGCTGGCTGCTGACCGCCCAGGCCAACGGCCAGGAGGTCCCCGCCGTCTCCGCGGACGCCTACGCCGAGGCCCTGGGCCCGGAGGGCGCCGCCGCCTACGCCGCGTCCCTCGCGGCGCTGGACGACCTCGACCCCGCCACCGCCGCCCGCCTGCGCACCCCCTGACCCCCGCGGGGCACGGCCCGGCCGGAGACCGCGTTTCAGGGCCGTGCCCGGGCCGTGCGCGGCGCAGGACGGGATCCGCCCGTTATCGGATCGAATGAACGCACGGGTGTGCACATCGACTCATGCGCCACCTTTATAGCGTAGATCATTACATTTCACCATTTTCCGGGACGCCCTGAACGGCAGCATCCCCGGGGCCGCCCCGGGCGCACCACACTCCCCGCACGGAGCACTCCGCACCTCCGAAAAGAAAAGAGAAAACACTCCTCCGACAACCCGGGAGTAGGATTCGGAACGCGCATTCTCCGCTTCGGAGGGAAATTCCCAATACTCCCACGGGGCACGTGAACAGGAGGAACAGAGAAAATGCCGACAGTCGAATGGAATCGCAAGGCGTGGGGCAAAACGCATTCCTGGGACAAGAACGGCGACGAGTGGTCCTTCATGGCCGCCTACTGCGGCCAGCCCTACGAGGAGTGGAAGGCCTCACTCATCGACACCCTGCTCGTCCCGGGCGCCTCCCGGGGCCCCTCCCTGGAGATCGGCCCAGGCCACGGCCGCTGGACCGAGCACCTGCTGGAGCGCTCCCCGCACGTGTGGATCGTGGACGTCAACGAGAACTGCCTCGACCACTGCCGGGAGCGGTTCGCCGACCACCCCGGCCTGCGCGTCCACCACACCGCCGACTGCGGCATGGCGCCCGTCCCGGACGCCTCCATCGCGTTCGTGTGGTCCTTCGACGTCTTCGTCCACCTGGACCCGGACGTCGTCACCGGCTACCTCCGCGAGATGTCCCGGGTCATGGTGCCGGGCGCGACCGCGGTCGTCCACCACGCGGGCAAGCCCGACTGGTCGCTGCGCCTGGCCCCGGCCACCCGCCGCGCCGGGCGCGCGGGCCGCGTCGCCCAGCGCTGGATCAGCCAGCGGCGCTGGCGCGACGACGGCAACCGCTCCGACGTCTCCGCCGAGGCCTTCGCCCGCTGGGCCGCCGACCACGGCCTGGAGGTCGTCGAGCAGCGCGACTCCTGGGGCGACCGCGGCCAGTACACCGTCGCCAAGTACCGCGACCGCATCACCGTCCTGCGCAAGCCCGGCTGACCGGCCCCGGACCGGCCGGCGCCCCGCCGCGGGCCCGGCCGGGCACCCCGCCGACCATGGGAACCCGTGCGGCCCCGCGCGGATCCGGCCTGTGGACAACCCGATCCGGGCGGCCCGGGGAGCACATACTCGGAGCATGCTGACCTCACGCGCCCGCATCCTGTTGTCCGCCCTGCTCAGGGACCTTCCCGACCGGCACCACATCCTCACCGTGCACACCGACCGGACGGCGTCCACCTCGGTCGTCCTGCACACCGGCGGCTGGGACATCGAACACCCGCCGGTGGTGGAGCGGCTCTCCGCCGTCCTGGCCGGCGGCCACGGCGCCGCCGTGATCCTGCGCAGTTTCACACCGCGGATCTCCCACACCCTCCCGGACGGGACCGAGATCCCCGTCAAGGTCGTCCGCGGCTGGCGGGCCGCCGACCACGCCCTCGTCCCCCTCGACGAGGCCCAGATGTTCGACGCCCACTGCACCGACGCCGCCTCCGGCGAACCGGTCCCGCCCGAGCACGGTGTGGAGTTCGCCCCGGCCCCGGCCGTCGACCTCTCCGCCTTCCACGCCCGGTGAGGCCGCGGCGCCCCGGCCCCTCCCCCGCGCGCCGGGCACGGCCGGAACCGGACGGGCGTCCCCCACGGGACCGCCGCCTCTGCCATGATCGGGGCCGACCACCCCCGAGCGGAAGCGGTGCCATGCCGGACCCCCTGCGCGATTCCGACCCCCGGGAGATCGGCCCCTACCGCCTGCACGCCCGGCTGGGCGCGGGCGGCATGGGGCTGGTGTACCTGGGAAGCTCCCCGGGCGGGCACACCGTCGCCGTCAAGGCGGTGCGCCCGGAGCTCGCCGACGACCCGGACTTCCGCCGCCGCTTCGCGGTGGAGATCACCGCCGCCCGCACGGTGGGGAGCCTGTACACCGCCCAGGTCGTGGACGCCGACCCCGACGGCGACCCGCCGTGGCTGGCCACCTCCTACATCCCGGGCCCCTCCCTGCACCGCGCCGTCGCCGACCGCGGCCCCCTCCCGCCGGACTCGGTCTCCGCGCTCGGCGCCGGGCTCGCCGAGGGCCTCGCCGCCGTGCACGCCCAGGGGGTGGTGCACCGCGACCTCAAGCCGGCCAACGTGATCCTGTCCGCCCAGGGACCCAGGCTCATCGACTTCGGCATCGCCCGCGCCCTGGACGCCACGTCCCACACCCGGACCTCCACCGTGCTGGGCACCGCCGCCTTCATGTCGCCCGAGCAGGCGAGGGCGGAGAAGCAGACCGGCTTCGCCTCCGACGTGTTCTCCCTGGGCTGTGTGCTGGGTTTCGCCGCCACCGGGCACAGCCCCTTCGGGGAGGGTCCGGCGCACGCCGTCGCCTACCGGGTCGTACACGCCGACCCCGACCTGGAGGGGATCCCGGGTCCCCTGGCCGACCTGGTCGCCGCCTGTCTGGCCAAGGAGCCCCGGGACCGGCCCCGGCCGGAGGACCTGCTGCGGCGGTTCCCCGAGGCGGCGCCCCCGGAGCCGGGGAGCCCCGGGCGGGGCTGGCTCCCCGACGACCTCACCGAGGTCATCGGGCGGCACGAGACCCTCCTGGAGACCCTCGTCGACCCCGGGACGGCACCGGGCGGTCCCGCGAACGGCGGCCGGGCGCCGTTCCCGCCGCGGCCGCGCGCGGCACCGAGCGGGGCCAAGGCTCCGGAGGGGGCCGGGGCCTCGGAGGAGGCACGGGACCCGCAGGACGTGCCGCGGGCCTTCGAGATGACGACGGCCGCCACCAGGGTCGTCGAACGGTTCTCGGAGGTGCGCTACGTGGTCGCCCTGGTGGCGGCCCTGTTCGTGGGCGCGGTGCTCTTCGGCCTGCTGTTCGGCGGCCCGGACGCCGGCTTCGACGAGGCCCTCGCGTTCGCCGGGGACATCGTCACAACGCCCCTGTTCGTCGTGCTCTACAGCGCGGCGGCCGTCCTCGCCCTCCTCGACGGGGGCTCCGCCGGACACGACCTCCTCATCGTGGACGGCGGGGGCATCCGCGTGGTCGACAGGAGGTGGCTGCGCCTGCGGGACCGCTCCTTCACCCTGGCCTGGGACCGCCTGCGGTCCGTCCGGGCCCAGGCCGCCCGCCCCGGTTCCGGGAAGGGGATCGAGGTGGGCGTCACCGTGGAGTTCGCCCGGGGCCGGGCCCCCGACGAGGCGTGGCTGAAGCGCCACGGCGTCCTGGGATCCGACCGGGGCCACACGATCGCCACCACGTCCCTGCCCGACGCGGCCGACACGCTGTACCGGGTGCGCGAGGCGCTGGACCGCTTCGGCGGCGGCATTCACGTCCTCCCCTGAGCGCCCGGTTCCCGGTACACGGGGCCCTGGGGGCACCGCCCCCGGGCACCGCTCAGGCGGACGGCTCCTCGTCCCCGAGGCCCTCCCCCGCCTCCTCGGCGCCGCGCCGGGGCACCGCGACCTCCAGGGAGACCCCCAGGTCGCGGACGGCGCGCGCCGACGACTCCGGGAGGCGGTCGTCGGTGATGACGGTCGAGAAGCGGGTGAGCGCCGCGACCTTGAAGGTGCCGAACGCCCCGTACTTGTCGGCCCCCGCCACCAGCACCGAGGTCGAGGCCGCCGCCATGGCCGCCCGCTTGACCGCGACCTTCTCCCGCGAGGGCGTGGTCGAGCCGCGGTTGAGGTCCCAGGAGCTGGTGGAGATGAACGCGGTGTCGATGTTGAACTCGGCGACGGTCGCGGCCGCGATGTCGCCGACCGACGAGCGGTTCTCGCGGTCGATCCGCCCCCCGATGAGGAACAGGGTGACGTCCGGGTGGTCGCTGAGCGAGGCCGCCGTGGTGATGTCGTTGGTGATGACGGTGAGCCCGAGGGTGTTCCACAGCAGGGGGACCAGGTGCCCCAGCGTGGTACCGGCGTCGAGGTAGAGGGTCTGGCCGTCGCCCACCAGGGCCGCCGCGGCGTGCGCCATCGCCCGCTTCTCCGCCACGTCCGCGCGCGACTTGTCGCGGTAGGAGGGCTCGGCGCGCACCTGTGAGACCAGTTCGACGCCGCCGGGGACGGAGCGCACCCGCCCCTCCCCCTCCAGGGTCATGATGTCGCGGCGCACGGTCATGTGGGAGACCCCGAGGATGTCGCAGAGTTCCCGCACGCTCAGCACCCCCGTACCGCGCAGCTCCCGCAGTAGCAGTTCACGCCGTTGCGCCGGGATCATCGTCCTCCTTCGGGTCGGTCTCACCCGTCAGGGTAATCCAGAGTTCCCAGATGATCTCAGATGTTACGCCGCTGTACCTCCGCGTGCTCGCGGTGGTACCCCCGGCGCACCACCCCCCACAAGCGCGGCGACACCCGGACCGCCCCGCCGGGGCCGTCGCGCCGCCGGACCAGGCGGGAGCAGGAACGAGTGGGGCTCGCGGACGGACGGGCCGCGCACCGGATCGCCGTTCCGCCCGCGGACCCCCGGGCCCCCGGGCCCCCGCCCCGTTGCGCGTCCATCATCGGCCAGCGTTACCAGATGATCTCAGATGTGACGATTATTGACTCTTATGTGCATGCAATGTTAAGACTTGGGTCATCGTCGTCGCGGGACGCCACCACGCGCGCCCTCCGCACGGCGGGAGAAGGAGAACCCATGCAAGACACCGACGCCGCCACCGCGCCGACCTCCACGGTGCGGTACGCGCTCACCGGAGCACGCGGCGGATTCGCACGCACGCTGCTCGCCCAGACCAGGGGCATCGACCGCCTGCACCCCGCGGTCCTGTGCGACCTGGACCCGGAGGGCACCGTCGCCCTGTGCACCGAGCTCGGCTACGACCCCGCCGACCTGCACGTGTGCGCCGACGCCGCCGAACTCGCCGCAGCGAAGGACGGGGGCATCGCCGTGATCGCCGACGCCGCCCTCCTCGCGCACGCCGACTACGAGGTGCTCGTCGAGGCCACCGGCAGCCCCGGCGCCGGGACCCGGGCCGCGCGCACCGCCATCACGACGGGACACCACGTCGTCATGGTCTCCAAGGAGGTCGCCTCCGTCTCCGGGACCGCGCTGGCCGACCTCGCGGACGAACACGGCGTCGTCTACACCCCCGGCATCGGCGACCAGCCCGCCAACCTCATCGAGTGGTACGAGCGCACCCGGCTCCTGGGCCTGGACGTCGTGGCCGTCGGCAAGTCCGGTGAGTACGACCTCGTCTTCGACCCCGCGACCGGACGCGTGAAGCAGCTCGACCAGGAGGTCGACGCCCCCGCCCTCGCGGACCTGCTCACCCTCGGCCCGGACGTGCCCGCCACCCTGCGCGCCCGCGCCGAGGCCGTCTCGGGCCTCACCCGCGCCGCCACCGCCGACTACTGCGAGATGGGCGTCGTCGCCGACCACACCGGCCTGGTCCCCGACACGGAGTCGCTGCACTACCCGGTGGCCCGGGTCGCCGAGCTCGCCGACGTCTACGCGCTCGCCGAGGACGGCGGCGTGCTCTCCCGGCCGGGCGCGGTGGACGTCTTCAGCGTCCTGCGCCTGCCCGAGGAGGCCTCCTTCGCGGGCGGTGTCTTCGCCGTCGTGCGCACCGGCGACCCGGTCACCTGGGAGCTGCTCGCCCAGAAGGGGCACGTGGTCTCCCGCTCGGGCCGCTACGCGTGCCTGTACCTGCCCTACCACCTCATGGGCGTCGAGACCCCGCTGAGCATCCTCGACGCGGCCGACCGGCACCGCGCCGCCGGGCCGCGCCGCCCCCGCCCCCACGCCGTCCTGGCCGGGCGCGCAAGGGGCCCGCTGGCCGCCGGCACCCGGCTCGACATGGGCGGCCACCACCACGACGTCGCCGGAGTGGCGCCCGTCCTGCTGGACGCCGCGCAGGCGCCCGCCGACACCGCCCCGCTCTACCTCGCGGCCCACACCACCCTGGCCCGCGACATCCCCGCCGGAGCCCTGCTGCGCCTGGACGACCTCGCCGACCCCGACGGCGTCCTCGTCGACGCCTGGCGGCACGCCCGGACCCGCCTCGTGAACGATCGGAACCGGTGACATGTCGGACCTCTACACCCTCGGGGCGTTCCTCGCCGCCATCGTCGTCCTCGTCCTCCTCATCGCCCGCTTCAAGGTCCACCCCGTGGCCACGCTCTTCATCGTGGTCGTCACCCTGAGCCTGGTCCTGGGCATCGGCGGCGAGGGCACCATCGAGCTGGTCACGACGGGCTTCGGCAACACGCTGGCCAACGTCGGCCTGCTCGTCATCTTCGGCTGCGTGCTCGGCAAGATGCTCGAACTCAGCGGCGCGGCCCTGAAGATCACCGAGACCGCGCTGCGGATGTTCGCCGAGAAGCGCGTCCCGTGGGCGATCGCCCTCGCCTCGGTGGTCCTGGGCATCCCCCTGATCGCCGACACCGCCGTCGTCATGCTCATCCCGATCGTGTCCGCCCTGGCGTACCGCACGGGCATCTCGATGATGAAGCTGGGGCCGATCCTGTACATCGGCGCCTACGTGATGACCTCGGTCGTCCCCCCGGGCCCCGGGCCGCTGGCGTCCGCGTCGCTGCTCGACGTGTCCATGGGCGAGGCCATCCTCTACGGCCTCGTGGTGGGCCTGCCGGGTGTCTTCGCGGCCACGCTCTACCTGTCCCGGATCAAGACGTACGTGGCGCCCAAGCCCGAGTTCGTCGAACACCTGGTGAGCGGCTCCGAGACGGTCCCCGGCGGTACGGGAACGGGTGCGGCCGGCCCGGGCGCGGCCGGCCCGGGAACGGGCTCCGCGGGGACCGGCTCCGCCGCGGACGGCGCCCCGGGTGTGGGCCTGTTCGGCTCCCTGGTGCCGATCCTCGCCCCCATCCTCCTCATCGTGATCGCCGCCCTGGCCGCCCCGGTCCTGCCCGAGGGGTCCCCGGTCACCTCCGTCATCCTGTTCGTCGGCGAGCCCACCATCGCCCTGTTCCTGGCCTGCCTGCTCGCGCTGCCGCTGTTCCGCGGCCGCTGGCACGACAAGGCCACCCTGAACGACCTGTTCGAGTCGGGCCTGCGCATCGCCGCGATGCCCATGGCGCTCACCGGTGTCGGCGGTGCCCTGGCCACCGTGATCCGCGACACCGGCGTGGCCGAGAACATCGCCGCGGGCATCGAGAACGCCGGCCTGTCGCCGATCATCATCCCGTTCCTGGTCGCCGCCGCCGTGTGCACCATCACCGGCTCGAACATCCTCGGTGTGATGACCTCGGCGGCCATCATGCAGCCCCTGCTCCCCGAACTCGACCTCGCACCGCTGGCGGTCTACCTTGCCTGCGCGACCGGCGCCCAGATCATGAAGCACGCGAACTCGTCGGGTTTCTGGGTCACCACGACCCTGTCCAACATGACCGTGGGCCAGGGCATCCGCTCCATCGGCGTCGCCTCGGCGATCTCCGGCGTCACCGGGTTCGCGGTGCTCTACGCCATGACCACCCTCGGCGTCATCTGATCCCCCGCCCCTGACCGAAGGGCCGCCCCGCCTCCCCCGGCCGCCGTGCCGCGGGGAGCGGGAGCGGCCCGCATGAACGAGAGAACCCAGCACAGGAGGACACCATGGCGACCCTCGGCGTGATCGCCGACGATCTCACCGGCGCCACCGACATCGCGATCGCCCTCACCTCCGCCGGCCACCGGACCGCCGTCGTCCTGGGGGAGGGCGTCCCGCTCGGGGGCGCGGCCGCCGACGCGGACGCCCTCGTGGTGGCGCTGAAGTCGCGCACCGCCCCGGTCGGGGAGGCCGTCGCGGCCTCCCTGGAGGCCCTGGACCGGCTGCGCGCCGCCGGATGCGAACGGTTCTACGTCAAGTACTGCTCGACCTTCGACTCCACTCCCGAGGGCAACATCGGTCCGGTCTGCGAGGCGGTGCTGGAGGCGCTGGGCGAGGAGGCCACGGTGATCGCCCCGGCGTTCCCCGCCAACGGGCGCACCGTCTACCGCGGCCACCTCTTCGTCGGGGACGACCTCCTGGAGGAGTCCCCCATGCGCCACCACCCGCTCACCCCGATGACCGACTCCAGCCTGGTGCGGCTGCTCGAACCGCAGGTGTCGCGGGGCGGGGACGACATCGCCCTGGTGCCCTGGCCGGTGGTCTCGCGGGGAGTGGACGCGGTGCGCGCGGCCCTCGCCCGGGCCGCCGCCGGGGGTGCCCGGTTCGCCGTCGTGGACGCCCTGTCCGACGACGACCTGGACGTCCTGGCCCGCGCCGCGTCGGGGCTGCGACTGCTCACCGGGGGCAGCGCCCTCGCCCGGTGGCTGCCCGGGCCGCACCCCGTCGGCCACCTGCCGCTCACCCCGCCCGAGGGACCGCGGGTGGTGCTCTCCGGCAGTGCCTCCCGGGCTACCCAGGGCCAGGTCCGCCACGCCCTGGCCGCCGGCTCCGGGCACCGCCTGGCCCCCGGCGACCTGCGCACCGACTTCGACGGCACCGTGGCGCGGGCCGCCGAAGCCGCCCTGGGCGCCCCCGCCGACGCCCCGTTCGTCGTCTACGCCACGGCCGCGCCCGAGCACGTCGTGGACGCCGCCGACGCCCCGCTCATCGAGGAGGCCCTGGCCGAGACCGCCGTACGGCTCGTCGCGGCGGGCGTCCGCGCCCTGCTCGTGGCGGGCGGGGAGACCAGCGGCGCCGTCGTGGGGCGCCTGGGGGTGGGGCCGCTCGCGGTGGGACCCGAGGTCGACCCGGGGGTGGCCTGGATGCTGGCCCGGACGGGGGGCTCCGGTGACGGGGACGACCTGCGCCTGATGCTCAAGTCCGGCAACTTCGGCCGCGAGGACCTGTTCGTCCGCGCGTGGGAGGAGGGGGCGTGAACCGTGCGACACGCGAGGCGGCCGAGGAGCTGTGCGCGGCCGGACACCGCGCCGTGGAGCTGGGGCTGAGCCCGGGCTCCTCCGGCAACGTGTCCGCGCGCGTGGACGGCCTCGTCCTGATGAGCCCCACCGGGGTCCCCCTGGACCGCCTGGAGCCCGACGGCCTGTCCGTGGTGGCCGCCGACGGGACCCCGGTCTCCGGTCCGCCGCCCTCCAAGGAGCTGCCGCTCCACCGGTCGATGTACGACCGGCTCCCCGAGGCCGGAGCGGTGGTCCACCTGCACTCGCCGCACGCCACGGCGGCCTCGTGCCTGCCGCCGTGGTCGCCCGCCTCCGCCCTGCCCCCGATCACCCCCTACCTGGTGATGCGGGTCGGGCGGGTGCCCCTGGTCCCGTACGCGGCGCCGGGGAGCACACGGCTGGCCGAGAACCTGTCCGCCCTGCCGGGGCGGTTCGCCGCGGCGCTGCTGGCCAACCACGGGTCGCTGGCGGCCGCCGCCGACCCGGCCGCGGCCCTGGAGGGGGCCGTCGAGCTGGAGGAGGCCTCGCGGATCGCCGTCTCGCTCCACGGCCGGGAGTACTCCGCGCTCGCGCCCGAGGACGTGAAGGAGCTGACGGCGAGGTACGGGACCACCTGGGACCTGTGACCGGCCCCCGCCGCGGACCCGCTCCGGGCCGGCCCGGCTCCGCTCCGGCCCCGGCCGCGCCACCCGCGCGGCCGGGGTCGCGGCGTCGGTGGCGGTGGCAACGGCGGGGTGACGGTGGCGGGATGGACTTCCGGTCGCGCCCCGGAACGTCCGAGGCACCGGGCACCATGGACGGCACCGACACCCCCAGCCCGCCTTCGACTTGAAGAAATCCGACCACGATCGCGGTAGGGTTCCTTCAAGTGCACAGACCTCGAGAGGTGTCTCTTGCTGATCGCCGCACACGAACTCCCCCGACGGGACGACCGCCTCGCCCTCCTGGGCACCTCCTGGCCGGTCATGGAGAAGGCCCTGCGCATGAGCGAGGCGGGCCTGCGCCGGGTGACCGAGAGCCACGGCCGCACCGCCTCCGGCCAGTACGCCTACCACGAACGGCTCGCCGCGCTGCGGTCCGAGCAGAAGGTCCGGTACGGCTGGGAGAACGTCAGCCGCTTCCAGATCGACCTCACCGTCAACCCCGAGCGCACCGTCGGCATCCAGACGCTGAGCGGCGACGCCAACACCGGGAACCCCGACCCGACGGCCGTACCGCACAGCCAGCACCCGCGCGGCCCCAACGGGCGCCACCTCCTCACCGACGAGACCGCGTTCGAGCAGCTCTCCCTGCCCGGCCTGCCGACGGAGTTCCTGCCGCCCCCGGCGGAGCCCTCCGACCTCGACGGCCTGGAGGTGTGGGTCTTCCTCACCTACCGAAAGCAGGTGCCCGAAAGCGATCTCGTGGTCTGGCATAGTGAACTGTCCCGCCCCTGCCCGCCCGACGAGCGGGGGTACATCACCGCCTGGTACGACCGCATCCTGTTCCCCGAAGTGACGATCGGGAGCGTGGTCTTCCCCGACGAGGGCGGGGACATGGAGCCGATCGACGTCCCGGTCGACTTCCGTTAGCGACGAACACGCCCGGTGGCGGCCCCGCCGGGCCCACAACCGACAGGGCAGCGCACACCATGGTCACGCCGTCACGCATCCGACTCGCACGGGAGCGAAGGGCGCTCACCCTGGCGCGATTGTCGGCCCTGACGGGGATATCGCAGCAGAGCCTGTCGAACTACGAGAACGCCCGCTCCGCCCCCACCGGGCCCACCCTGGGCCGGATCGCCGAGGCCCTGGGGTTCCCGGTGGGGTTCTTCTCCGCCGACGAGGTCGAGGAGGTGGCCTCCGAGGCGGTGGCGTTCCGGGCCCGGACCAAGACCTCGATGCGCAAGCAGAAGGCCGTCCGCTCCCAGGCCGCCCTGGCGATCGAGTTCAACGACTGGCTCACCGCGCACTTCGCCCTGCCCGCGCCCAACGTCCCCACCTACGGCCGCCCCTCCCCCGAGGACTGCGCCGAGACGGTGCGCGCGCTGTGGGAGCTGGGCGACACCGCGGCCCCGAACATGGTGCACCTGCTGGAGGCGCAGGGGATCCGCGTGTTCTCCCTGGACACCGAGCACCACGAGGTGGACGCGTTCGGGTTCTGGCGCGACTCGGTGCCCTACGTCTTCCTCAACACCGCCAAGAGCGGCGAGCGCGGGCGCTTCGACTGCGCCCACGAGCTCGGCCACCTGGTGATGCACGGGGACGAGCGGCCGCTCAGCGGCCCGGAGGCCGAACGCGAGGCCAACCGGTTCGCCAGCGCCTTCCTCATGCCGCGGGCCGACGTCGTCGGCCGCATGCCCGCGGGCGCCCAGGTCGACCAGATCCTCAAGGCCAAGTCGATCTGGCGGGTCTCCGCCATGGCCCTGACCCACCGGCTGCACGACCTGGAACTGCTCACCGACTGGCAGTACCGGTCCACCTGCCGGCAGCTGGCCGAGATGGGCTACCGCACCGCCGAACCGGACGGGATCGCCCGCGAGACCTCGCAGCTCCTGCCCAAGGTCTTCTCCCTGCTGCGCGGCAGGGGCACCACGCCGGGCAGGGTGGCCGAGGAGCTGAGCATCCCGCTCTCGGAGCTCAACTCCCTCATGTTCGGGCTCTCCTTCACCTCCCGCCCCGGCCGGGGCGGCGGCCCGGGACGGGACCGCGGCCGCCCCGCGCTGCGCGTGGTGCCCGCACCCCGGTGACGACCGCGGCCGCGGCGGTCAGGCCCCGACCAGCTCCTCGGGGGTGGGCTGGACGGGGTGCAGCTCCTCGGGCGCGGTGTGGAACCAGGCCTCCAGGAGGAGTTCGCTGAGCTCGTCCAGCTCGATCCCGTCGAGGTGGACGACCACCCAGCCGAACCCGCCTCCGGTGAACTGCACCTCGAACACCTCGGGGCGCTCGGCCACCAGCGCGGCCTGCTCCAGCAGCGTCTGCTTGAGCCCCACGGTGGCGGTACGGGGCCACAGGTAGCCGAACGGCTTCCCGCGCACCCGGAACGTCGTGTACTTCTCGCCCCGCTGCGGCTCGCACTCGGGCAGCGCCTCCGTCAACCGCAGGAACCGTTCGATCTCCACACCCATGGGACGAGCCAACCACACCGCACCGACACCGCCGACGACGGTGCCGGAGAAAGGGCCGGGCCCCGGCGGGGCCTGGCCGGGCGCCGGATCGCACGCTCCGCTTTCCCGGAGAACGCCGGAAAGGGGACCGGTCGCGTCCCGTGAAAGGCGCGCAGCCCGGGAACCGCCATCGAGGACACGCTTTCGACCGACCGGGGGGAACACGCCCGGATTTTCCATCCGCCGCCCGGGTGCGAGCGAACCACAAAGGCCCCTGGCGAAACTCGGGCGGCGACCAGTGATCTGCACCGAGCATTGCATCAAATTCGTGTGAACTAGCGCATAGCACAAGTGTGCATCAATGCGAGGACCTCTCCCACAGGGGCCCATAGGGCGACGAACTGGGGTGATGACCACCGGTGTCCACTTCCGCACCCCGTGTACCTCTATGCAGGTGAGCAGGACGACGACCAGGACGAACGGGGGAAGAAGGGCGGGAGAAATCCGGCTCCGGAGAATTTCCGCCCATATAGTAAGGGAGCCCTACCCGAGCGGCCGGAACATGAAACACATCGCCCCGCGAACGGCGGATAAGGGGCGTCCGGGTCTTTGTTAAGTTCCCGTTTCGGCAGGAGAAACCACCGACTCCGGAGAGGATGAGACCCCGCCAGGGGATTCGGCCATGACTCTGCAGATGGATCTTCAGGCATCGACCGCCGACGAGTACCCCACCCGCAAGGCCCCCGAACCAGCGCTGCTCGACCGCAGGGACCCCGTCGTCTGGGGGCCCGGTGACGGCCCCTTCTCCCAGGAGGAGCTCCAGGGATACGACCGGCGCGGCTACACCCGGATCGAGGCGTTCGTCACCGACGCCGAGGTCGCGACCTACCGGGCCGAACTGGACCGGCTCGCGAACGACCCCGCGCTGCGCGGCGACGAGCGCCTGGTCGTCGAGCCCGCCTCCGAGGAGGTGCGCTCGGTGTTCGACGTGCACAAGGTCAGCCCGGTGTTCTCCGACCTGGTCAACGACCCCCGCCTGGTCGACCGGGCGCGTCAGATCCTCGGCTCGGACGTGTACGTGCACCAGAGCCGCGTCAACTACAAGCCGGGCTTCGGCGGCGGCTCGTTCTACTGGCACTCCGACTTCGAGACCTGGCACGCCGAGGACGGCATGCCCCGGATGCGGGCGTGCAGCTTCTCCGTCGCGCTGACCGACAACTACACGCACAACGGCGCCCTGATGATCATGCCGGGCTCGCACAGGACGTTCGTGTCGTGCGTGGGCGAGACCCCTGCGGACCACTACCGGGCCTCGCTGAAGAGCCAGCACATCGGCACCCCGGACGAGGGCTCCCTGTCCCGCCTGGCCGAACGGCACGGCATCGACGTGCTCACCGGCGGGGCCGGAGGCGTGACGGTCTTCGACTCCAACTGCATGCACGGCTCGGGCGGCAACATCACGCCGTTCCCGCGCTCGAACGTGTTCATCGTGTTCAACAGCGTCGAGAACGCCTGCGTGGAGCCGTTCAGCGCCCCGGCCCGGCGCCCGGAGTTCCTCGCCTCGCGCGACTTCACCCCCGTCGGCCGCTGACCCGGCCCCCACGGGCGCCGGTGCGGGCGGCCCCAGCCCC
>NZ_JBHVLR010000023.1:0-113979 GCF_042797335.1 Nocardiopsis sp. NPDC057823
CTGCGTTTCCGCTTTGTTGTGTCTTCACTTTATCAGTGTTCCCGTTCCCCGCCAAATCGGCGTTTTCCGGGTCCTTCTGATTTCAGTGAAGGCGTCGCTCCCGCTGTTTCCTTTGGGAGCACTCTCCGAGTTTACATGTCCGCAGCACTGCTTCGGACCGCTGAATTTCGGAGAGAAGAAGATCGACCGGCCCGCCCGCTTTCGCGTTCGGCTCGCTCGGTCGTGCCCCTTCGGGTCTTGGACCCGTTGGAGGCGACTCGGAGAACACTACCCCTCGACCGCGAGCGAAGCAAACGTTCGTCGGCGTGTCCTGGGTCACAATCATCGGTCTCGGGGGCGCAGGCCCGGAGGCCGCTGGTGGTGCTGCGGTTCGTCCCGAGGTGGAGGGGTTCACTCTGTGTCCCCTGATCGTCCGGGCCGGGGCGGCGTGGTCGGCCGGCTTTCGGATCAGGTGAGGCAGAACTCGTTGCCCTCGACGTCCTGCATCACGATGCAGGCGTCGTTGCCGTCGTACAGCGTCTCCACGTGTGCCCCGCCGAGTCGGACCAGGCGGGCGCATTCGGCTTCGAGGGCGGCGAGGCGTTCCTCGCCCGCGAGTTCGTAGGCGACCCGCACGTCGACGTGCACCCGGTTCTTGGCGGCCTTTCCCTCGGGAACGCGCTGGAAGTACAGGCGCGGGCCCTCCCCCGCGGGGTCGACGCAGGCGCACCATACGCCCTGTTCCTCGGGGGGCAGCGAGTTCCTGTAGTCCTCCCAGGTGGAGAACTCGCCCGGCAGCGGCGGCAGGACGTACCCCAGCACCTCGCACCAGAAGCGTGCGACACGCTCGGGCTCCGCGCAGTCGAAGGTGACCTGGATCTTCTTGATCGATGGCATGGGCGCACACTCTGACCTGCTGCTTCCCGCGGGCTCGCCTGCGGGGAGGTTCAGCCGAGGATGCGTCCGGACCCCATGCCCGGGGCCGTGTAGAGCCACTCGACCTCCATGTCCACCGCGGAGACGGTGGCCGGCGAGTACGACACCAGGGCCTCGTTGCCCACGAACGTCGCCGCCAGCTGGGCGATGGTCGGGTTGTGGCCCACCACCAGGAGGGTGCGCACCCCTGGGTCGACATAGGTGATCAGCTCGACCAGGGAGTCGACGCCGGCGGTGTAGGCCGACTCCGAGTAGTCGATCTCCGGTGTGGTGCCGAGGGTCTCCAGAACTCCTTCGAGGGTCTGGCGGGTCCTCTTGGCCGCGGAGCAGATGACGTGGTCCGGGGTGTGCCCCGCCTCGGCGAGGAGGCGGCCCACGCGGCGGGCCTGGTCGTGGCCGCGGTCGGTGAGGGCGCGGTCGTAGTCGATGACCCCGTAGCCCGCCTCCGCCTTGGCGTGGCGGAGCAGGAGCAGCGTCCGGTCGGTCATGACGCGATCACCGTCGCGACGATGGAGAGCAGGACCATGAACCCCACCATCACCCCCACGATGACGAACAGACCCTTCATTCCCGACATGAGCCCCCCTGAGTACGTTCTTCGCTCCAGAGTAGGAGGGGCCGCCGGGTGCTCCCGGCGGCCCCTCGTCGTGCGTGCCTAGTTGGTGCGGGCCTCTTCCCTGCCACCGGTCCCGGCGGCCTCGTCGGTGATGCCGCCGCCCCCGACGGCCGGGGAGCCGGCGGAGGGGGTCTCATCGTCGTCGCCGCTCTCGGGCGCGCCGTGGCCGAGCTCGGCCGGCTCGGTCTCGGTGCCCGAGCCGCGCTTCTTGGACCACAGGACCGCGCCGACGAGGATGGCGACCGCCACGACGGTGACGCCGACCCGCAGGACGGTGTTGTCCTGGAAGATGACGACGCTGGGCGCGACGATCAGCGCGACCAGGTTCATCACCTTCAGGAGCGGGTTGATGGCCGGGCCCGCGGTGTCCTTGAACGGGTCGCCGACGGTGTCGCCGATGACCGTGGCGGCGTGGGCCTCCGAGCCCTTGCCGCCGTGGTGGCCGTCCTCGACGAGCTTCTTCGCGTTGTCCCAGGCGCCGCCGGAGTTGGCGAGGAACACCGCCATGAGGACGCCCGCGGCGATGGCGCCGCCGAGGAACGCGCCCAGCGGGGCGTAGCCGAAGGCGAAGCCGACCGCGATCGGGGCCAGCACGGCGAGCAGGCCGGGGGTGATGAGCTCGCGCAGGGAGTCGCGGGTGCAGATGTCGACGACGCGCGCGTACTCGGGCTTCTCGGTGCCGTCCATGATCCCCGGGCGGGTGCGGAACTGCTCGCGCACCTCCAGGACGACGCGGCCGGCGGCGCGGCCGACCGCCATGATGGCCAGGCCGGAGAAGAAGAACACCACGCTGGCGCCGATGATGACGCCGACGAGGACGTCCGGGCTGTCCAGGGACAGCGAGAAGACCTCGTCGCCGCCGAGCTGCTCCTGGACGGAGGTGCGGAACGCTCCGAAGAGGGCGGTGGCGGCCAGGACCGCGGTGGCGATCGCGATGCCCTTGGTGATGGCCTTCGTGGTGTTGCCGACGGCGTCCAGGCTCGTGAGGATCTCGGCGCCCTTGCCCTCGACGTCGCCGGACATCTCGGCGATGCCCTGGGCGTTGTCGGAGACGGGGCCGAAGGTGTCCATCGCGACGATGATGCCGACGGTGGTGAGCAGGCCGGTCCCGGCGAGGGCGACGGCGAACAGGCTGAGGGTGATGGACCCGCCGCCCAGGAGGAACGCCGCGTACACCGCGCCCGCGATGAGCAGGGCGGAGTAGACCGCCGACTCCAGGCCGACGGAGATGCCGGACAGGATGACGGTGGCGGCGCCCGTCTCGGAGCTCTCGCCGATCTCCCGGACCGGCCGCCGGTCGGTCTCGGTGAAGTAGCCGGTGAGGAGCTGGATGGCGGCCGCGAGGACGAGGCCGATCAGGACCGCGGCGATCGCGATGACGCGCGGGTCGGCGTCGGTGTAGCCCGCCTCGGCGATCTCGTCGAGGACGCTCTGGCTCACGCCGGACAGCTCCTGGAAGCTGCCGGGCAGGTACCAGAAGGAGGCGGCGACGACGAGCAGGGCGGAGATGCCGGCGGAGATGAAGAAACCGCGGTTGATCGCGGACATCGCCGTCTTGTCGCGCGCGGAGGGCGCGACGATGAAGATGCCGATGATGGCGGTGAGGACACCGATCATCGGGACCAGCAGGGGGAAGACGAGGCCCTCGACGCCGAACGCGACGCGGCCCAGGATGAGGGAGGCGACGAGGACGACGGCGTAGGACTCGAACAGGTCGGCGGCCATGCCCGCGCAGTCGCCCACGTTGTCGCCGACGTTGTCGGCGATGGTGGCGGCGTTGCGGGGGTCGTCCTCGGGGATGCCCTGCTCGACCTTGCCGACGAGGTCGGCGCCGACGTCGGCGGCCTTGGTGAAGATGCCGCCGCCGACGCGCATGAACATGGCCAGGAGCGCGGCGCCGAAGCCGAAGCCCTCCAGGACGATCGGGGCGTCGCCCCGGTACAGCAGGACGACGACGGCCGCGCCGAGCAGGCCCAGGCCGACGGTGATCATGCCGGCGACGCCGCCGGTGCGGAAGGCGATCCGCATGGCGGTGCGGCTGTCGGCGGCGGTGCCGCCGCGGGCGGCCGCCGCGACGCGGACGTTGCCCCTGACCGCGAGCCACATGCCGATGAAGCCGGTGGCGGCGGAGAGGAGGGCGCCGAGGGCGAAGAAGACGGACCGGCCGATGGAGATGGCCCACGAGTCGGCGGGGAGCAGGAGCAGCAGCAGGGGGATGACGACGACGAAGACCGCGAGGGTGCGGAACTGCCGTCGGAGGTACGCACCCGCTCCTTCCTGGACCGCGACGGCGATGTTGCGCATTCGCTCGGTGCCCTGTCCGGCGGCGAGGACTTCACGTACCAGCATCCCCGCGACGGCGAGCGCGAGGAGCGCGACCGCCATGACGATGATGACGAGTGTGAAGTCGATGCCTTGCAGTTCTAGGGCCGTGCCGCTTGGCGCGGCGAGGTTGAGCCCAGACAATCCGTCCTCCTTGCGACGGGCACGACCTTTTCTCCCCCGCGCACGCGAAGCGCGGGGAATCCCGCGCGGAACCGTGCCCGTACCGCCGTCCGGAAGGAGCCTTGAACTGGCCCGACGGCACGTGGTCCGGGGTCGAAGCGGTGCCACCTTCGGTTTGGTGCACACTGCCCGCGCCACGTGCTCACGGGCGGTGATCCGGAAATCCTACGCAGCCCGAAGAAAAAAGAAGAGAGCGGATTAGGGGTTTTTTCGAGAACGATCAAAGATGTGATCCATCGGTGATCTCGAAAAACGGATAAATGGATTTATCGGCGATATTCTTCTTGCATAACGACTTAATGCGGTGTTAACGTTAAAGTTCCCATAAGGGAATGAAACGGGAAGCCGCCCCAGGGGCCTCAGCGCAAACGCATCCGGGACGGGTCCACCCCGTCGCCCGGGCGGGCGCGGCCCGCTTCGAGGTCGTCGGCGAGGGAGCGGGCGAAGGCCGCCACCGCCGCGGTGTCCACACCGTGCGGGGCGTCCGGGCCGTACGGCTCCACCCGGTCGGCGCCGCGGCGCAGCAGGCGGGCGGCGCCCGTGAGGTTGCCGCGCTGGGCGTGGGTGACGCCCACGGCCGTCTGCGCCAGTCCGCGCCACAGTTCGCGTTCGGACTCAGGGGAGGACTTCCAGACGGCCTCGAGGACTTCGTGGGCGGTGAAAGCGTACCCCCGGTCGAGGAGGTCCTGGGCCGTTTCCAGCCCTTCCTCCGCCGAGAATTCGGCGTCGTCGGGCACCCGCTCCACCTCGCCCGCGCTGCCGTGCGGCATCGGCCGGCCGTAGCGGTCGCGGGGTCGCTGGTTCTGCGCGCGCCCGTCCGGGGCGCGGTCGCGGTCCGCGTTCACCGTGTCCACCTTCTTCCTCAGTCGTCACCGGGGAGGGAGTCGAGCCACCGGGTGAGCTCGTCCGAGACGGCGTCCGGGCGCTCCTCGTGGGGGAAGTGCCCGGCGCCGGGGATCCCCCTCCAACGGTAGGCCCCCGTCACCGAGCGCTCCGAGGCGCGGGCCGTCTCCGGCGGGCAGACGGGGTCGAGGGAGCCGTGGACCTGGAGCACCGGGACGCGCACCGGCGTCCGCATCCGCGCGTGGTAACGCAGGCCGTCCGGGCGCAGCCGGGAGCGGGCGATCCAGCGGTGGTACTCCAGGGAGCAGTGGGACACCTTGGGGATGGAGAACGCGATCCGGTACATCTTCTCGGCCTCGGCGTCGGGCCAGCCCGGGCCGGACCACTCCCGCAGCAGGTCGCCGACCCTGGCGCAGCCGTCGGCGAGGAGCCGGTGCTCGGGCAGGATCGGCAGCTGGGCACGGAGCATGTGGCGGGCGCCCGGACCCGCGGAGAGCATCAGACGGGCCGCCCGGCCCGGGTGCGGGGACGCGACCGCCGCCAGGGCGCGCACGGTGCCCGGGTGGTAGGCGGTCATGGTCCAGCCGACCATGCCGCCGACGCCGTGGCCGACCACGACCGCCCGGCGCGCGCCCAGGGCCCGGACCAGTCCGGCGGCGTCCTGGGCGAGGGTCACCAGGTCGTACCCGCGGGGTGTCTTGTCGCTGCCGCCGTACCCCCGCAGGTCGACGGCGACCGCCCGGTAGCCCGCCCCCGCGACGGCGGTGAGCTGGTGCCGCCACGCCCACCAGAACTGGGGGAAGCCGTGCAGGAACAGCACCAGCGGCCCCTCCCCCAGCTCGGCGGCGTGGAAGCGGGCGCCCGCGGCCCCGACGGTCCGGTGGGCCCAGGGGCCCTCGACGTAGGCGGCCGAATCGTCCAGCACGGTGGGGCGTCTAGTTTCCGGTGGTGGCCGTGGCCCCGGCCCTGCCGGCGGCGGCGACCTCCGAGCCCGGCGGGGTGATCTCGCGGCGCAGGATGGCGCCCAGGCGGGAGGTGGTCAGGCGGGTCCGCTCCAGGCCGCGCATCCGGCGGAAGCTGACCAGGCCGAAGAGGGCGAACACGATCGCGACGAGCAGGTAGAAGCCGGTCACGATGGCGAAGGAGGCCCACCCCGGCAGGCCCGCCACCTCGTACAGGACGAAGGCGATGGTCACCGAGAGGAGGATGACGAAGATGTGCATGAGGACGGCGAACACCGCGAACCCCGCGATGCCCTTGCCGGCCTTCGCCGCCTCGAGCTTGGCCTCGGCCTTGGCGAGCTCCAGTTCGAGGCGCACCAGACGGGAGAAGTTCCCGGTGACGTCCGAGACGAGTTCACCGACGGAGCGGTCGGTGTCTCCG
This sequence comes from Nocardiopsis sp. NPDC057823, assembly GCF_042797335.1. Classification (NCBI taxonomy): domain Bacteria; kingdom Bacillati; phylum Actinomycetota; class Actinomycetes; order Streptosporangiales; family Nocardiopsidaceae; genus Nocardiopsis; species Nocardiopsis sp. NPDC057823. The sequence continues at coordinate 6,263 of NZ_JBHVLR010000023.1, forward strand.
ACGGCACCCGGCCCGCCGGTTCCCGGCTTGTCCACCATCGCGGGGTTTCCCTTCTGTCGGTCAGAACACGCGGACGATCCTCCGCATCCTCGCACATGGGCCGCCACCGGTGTCCCTCACGGCACGCACAACACGGGGCTCCGCCTTCGTCACGCGGGTGAGCATCCGTGCCCGGACGAGGAAACGACGGGGGCGCCCCGGGCCCGCGGCCCGGGGCGCCCCGCACGCGGGTGCGCGTGTCAGTCGCCCTGCTTCACGGAGGGCAGCTGCTTGGCGATGACCTCCATGATCGAGGAGTCGGTGAGCGTGGAGGTGTCACCGACCTCGCGGTTCTCCGCGATGTCGCGCAGCAGGCGGCGCATGATCTTGCCCGAGCGGGTCTTGGGCAGTTCGGGCACGGCCAGCAGGCGGGCGGGCTTGGCGATCGGCCCGAGGGAGGCGCCGACGTGGTCGCGCAGGGCCTTGACCGTCTCCTCGGAGACCTCCTCGGCGCCGCTGCGCAGGATCACGAAGCCGACGATGGCCTGGCCGGTGACCTTGTCCGTGGCGCCGACGACGGCGGCCTCCGCCACGCTCGGGTGCGAGACCAGGGCGGACTCGACCTCGGTGGTGGAGATGTTGTGGCCGGAGACGAGCATGACGTCGTCGACGCGGCCGAGCAGCCACAGGTCGCCGTCCTCGTCCTTCTTGGCCCCGTCGCCCGGGAAGTACAGGCCCTCGAAGCGCGACCAGTAGGTGTCCTTGTAGCGCTCCGGGTCGCCCCAGATGCCGCGGAGCATGGACGGCCAGGGCTCGCGGATCACGATGAAGCCGCCCTCGCCGTCGGGGACCGGGTTGCCGTTCTCGTCCACGACGTCGGCGACGATGCCCGGCAGGGCGCGCATGGCCGCACCCGGCTTGCCCGAGGTGACGCCCGGCAGCGGGCTCACCATGATGGCGCCGGTCTCGGTCTGCCACCAGGTGTCCACGACCGGGGTCCGGTCGCCGCCGATGTGCTTGCGGTACCAGACGTAGGCCTCGGGGTTGATGGGCTCGCCCACCGAGCCGATGACGCGCAGGCTCGACAGGTCGAACCCTGCGGGGATGTCGTCGCCCCACTTCATGAAGGTGCGGATCGCCGTGGGGGCCATGTAGGCGATGGTGACCTTGTACTTCTCGATGATCTCCCAGAACCGGCCGCGGTGCGGGGTGTCCGGGGTGCCCTCGTAGAGGACGGTCGTCGCGGCGTTGGAGAGCGGGCCGTAGACGATGTAGGAGTGGCCGGTGACCCAGCCGATGTCGGCGGCGCACCAGTAGACGTCGGTCTCGGGCTTGAGGTCGAAGACCGCCCAGTGGGTGTAGGACGCCTGGGTGAGGTAGCCGCCGGTGGTGTGCAGGATGCCCTTGGGCTTGGCCGTGGTGCCGCTGGTGTACATGATGTACAGCGGGTTCTCGGCGTCGTGCGCCTCGGGGGTGTGCTCGGTGCTCTGGGAGTCGACGAGGTCGTGCCACCACACGTCGCGGTCGGTCCACTCGACGTCCTGGCCGGTGCGGCGGACGACGAGGACCTTCTCGACGGCCGGGCGGTCGGCCACCGCGGCGTCCACGGCGGGCTTGAGCGCGCTGGGCTTGCCGCGCCGGTAGCCGCCGTCGGCGGTGATGACGAGCTTGGCCTGGCTGTCGTCCAGGCGCTGGCCCAGGGCGTCGACGGAGAAGCCGCCGAAGACCACCATGTGGACGGCGCCGATGCGGGCGCAGGCCAGCATGGCGACGATCGTCTCGGGGATCATCGGCATGTAGATGGCGACCCGGTCGCCCCGCGTGACGCCCAGTTCGGTGAGGGCGTTGGCGGCCTGGGAGACCATGTCCTTCAGCTCGGCGTAGGTGATCGTGCGGGTGTCGCCCGGCTCGCCCTCCCAGTAGTAGGCGACGCGCTCGCCCAGGCCGTTGGCCACGTGGCGGTCCACGCAGTTGACGGAGGCGTTGAGCCTGCCGTTGACGAACCACTTGGCGAAGGGCGGCTGCCAGTCCAGGACGGTGTCCCAGGGCCGGTCCCACTGGAGCCTGCGGGCCTGCTCCTCCCAGAAACCGAGCCGGTCCCCGGCCGCCTCGTCGTAGGCGTCGGCCTTGACGTTGGCGTTCGCGGCCAGATCGGCCGGCGGGGGGAAGCTGCGTGTTTCATGGAGAAGGTTGGACAGTGTCTCCTGGCTCGGGGGAGTGCTGTCGGCCACTGTGATTCTCCTTACGTAGGCTGGTTCACACCAAATTAATCATGTGGTCTGGACCTGTGGAACAGGCAGGGTCGGTTCCAGCGCCGGGGGCGACCCGGCGCGCGACGAACGGCCGGTGAGCGGTCGCCGACGGGCGACGAACGGTCGCCGGCGCGGGAGCGGGGGGACGGACGACCGGCGGAGGGCACGCGGTGGCCGGTGTTACCGGCGCGTATGTTGGTTCTCGTGAGCGAAACGACTTCTGCCGCCCAGACCGACCCGCTGGCCAGGATCGCCGCACTGCCCGGTGTGGCCGAGGCCGTGGAGGAGACCCGGACCCTGGTGGACCGGCTGCTGGGTCACCGGATCCTGCGCCGGCGGAGCAGCGACGTGTCCATGGAGTCCTCGCTGCGCGGGGCGTGCGCGTCCGCCGCGCTGGAGGGCGCCGAGGTCTCGATGGACGAGATCCGCGCCGGGCACGTGTACGACACCCGGATCAAGGGCGCCCTGCGGGTGGGCGGCGAGCTGGGGACCCTGGTGGAGACCTGGCCCAAGGCGCCGCGGCAGGTGCTGGCCCGGCTGCACACGCTCGCCGCCGCGGACGCGGTGTCCGCCGACGCCCTGGGGCGGCCGCGCATGGCCGGCGAGCGGGTCGAGGACCCGCTGGAGCTGGGCGAGGCGCTCGCCCCCGAGGCCGCGCTCGCCCGTCTGGAGGGCCTGTACGCGCTGCTGGGCGCGCGCACCTCGGTGCCCGCGCTGGTGACGTCGGCCCTGGTGCACGGCGAGCTGATGGCGATCCGCCCGTTCGGGTGGGGCGACGGGATCGTGGCGCGGGCCGCCGAGCGGCTGACGCTGGTCGAGCGGGGGCTGGACCCCAAATCGCTGGTGCCGTCCGAGCTGGGCCACCGGACGCTGTCGGAGGAGTACGCGCCCGCGCTGCGCGGGTACATGTCCGGGACCGCCGAGGGCGTGGCCGGGTGGGTCGTGTACTGCTGCCGGGCGGTGCGGGCCGGGGCGCAGGACTCGCTGGCGACCTGCGAGGCGCTCAAGCGCGGCTGAGGGCCGGGCGTGTCGCGGGCCGGGGCGGGCCCCGGGCCGGGGCACGGCGAGGGCCGGCCGGGACGGCCCGGCCGGCGGCGGATCGGGGCGGCGCGGAGCGGTCCGTGAACGGAAACCGCGCTTGTTACTCGTCCATTTACCAACGGGTAGAGGCACGAACGATATCGGTTCGGTCACGCTTGTCCGTTACCCAATGTTTCGGGATTGCCCCGGCCTCTCGCCGAACACGGCGAACGGCGCCCCGCGGGGAATCCGCGAGGCGCCGTCTCCGACCGGCTGCACCGGGTTAACAAGCATCCATTCGTCTGTCCTGACCAGGCGCTTCATCGAGCGTCTCGGTCGAGGCGGGCCCTACGAGGCCTGCTGGTGCGTGGGTTCCCGGTTCACCTGTCGGGGTGGGTCTACGCCACCGATCCCTTTCTTTCTACGCCGGTCCCCGGGCTTCGAAAAGGTGGTTGGTCCAACTTTTCATCCTGGATTCCCGAACCGATACGCAGTGTCACGTGGTAGCGTCGGTTCCGTCGTTCCGACGGGAACCGGTTCACACCACTTCGGCAAAAGCCGTGGCGTGCGCGCATTTCGTGTGCGGCCCGGTGGGGCCGGATCCGGGCGGAACGCATGTCCCGACGCGCTTTTCGGTGGTCCGGGGGCTCCCCTCCCCTCGTCGACCCTTCCGAAGGGCGGGCCCGGCCCTCCCCCCAGGGTCGAGAGGGCGATCCACCCGCGCGCCCCCCTGACGCGGGACATCGCACGAGGCCCGTTCGCCGAGCCTGCCGGGTGGGATGTGCATCCGCCCCCGTGTGCGCATCCCGCCCGCAGGTCTTCGGAGGCGGCGTCCCGGCCCTGACCGGCGCCCCGCCGTCCGGTGCGGCCCACGGCCCCGCCCCGGACGGGTTATCCACAGATCGACGGTCCGGCTTTCGCCGACCCCCGGGATCGGCGATGGTCGAAGGGTGCCCCTCCCCCTGCCCGGAGGCCCCATGGACGCCGTTCCCCTCATCGCCACCGCCGACACCGGACTGCTCGACGACCTGCTGCGGCTGTCGGCCGCCGCCTCGGTCCGGGTCAACACCGCCGACACCGTCGACCGCGCGCTGCTGTCGTGGCCGCGCTCGCCGCTGGTGGTGCTGGGCGCCGACCTGTACCCGGAGCTGCGTTCGGGTGAGCGGCCGCCGCACGCCCGGTTCGTCGTGGTGGCCCGCGGCGGTCCGGACGCGGGGCCCGGGCCGGGTCCCGGACACGGCGGGCCCAACGGTGCGGGCGGGGCGGGCGGCACCATGCTGCTGCCCCGGGACGAGATGCTGCTGACCGGCCTGATCTCCGCGAGCGGACAGCCCGGGCGGCGGGCGCCGACCGTGGCCGTGATGGGCGGGCGCGGCGGGGCCGGGGCGAGCCTGCTCGCCGTCGCCCTGGCACTGGCCGGGGCGCGGGGCGGGCACGGCACCGCGCTGCTGGACGCCGACCCGCTGGGCTGCGGTCCCGACATCCTGCTCGGCTGCGAGCGCGACCCGGTGGACGGCAGGCTCGGCTGGGACGACCTGACGGACCGGCGCGGCCGGTTGCGCTGGTCGGACGTGGCGGCGCGGCTGCCCGGACCGGCCGGGATCTCGGTGCTCACCTGGGTGCACGGGCCGGACGCGCGCCGGGGTCCGCTGCCCGCTGCCGCCGCCCGGTCGATGCTGGAGTCGGCCCGGCAGGGGTGCGACCTGGTGGTCGTCGACCTCCCGCGGTCGTTCGGGGCCGCGGTCACGGCCTTCCTCAACCGCTCGGACCTGGTGCTGCTGGTCGTGCCCGCGCAGGTGGCCGCCGTGGTGTCGGCGTCGGCGATGGTGCCGCGGCTGCGGGCGGAGTCCCGGGAGGTGCGCGCCGTGGTGCGCGGGGCCTCGGGCGGGCTGACCGCCGACGTGGTGGCCCGGGGGCTGGGGCTGGCACTGGGAGCGGACCTGCCGCCGGAGCCGGGCCTGGAGCGTGCGCTGGCCGCCGGACGGCGGCCCGCGGACCACCCGCGTTCGCCGCTGGCCGGGTTCGCCGACCGGCTCGTCGCCGAACTGACGGGGGTGCCGCGGTGAGCGCGCTGACCGAGCGGGCGCTGCGGCGGCCGTCGGTGACCGGCTCCACCCTCCTCCGGGACGGGCCGCCGCCCCGGCGCACCGGCGGCTCCGCCGGGCCCGACCTGGTGGAGGCGGTGCGCAACCGACTGGTGGCCTCGGGGGTGGTGGTCAGCCCCGGCAACGTGGCGGCGGCGCTGCGGGCGGAGGGCGGGGTGCTGGGCGACGCCGAGGTGCTGTCGCTGACCCGGCGGCTGGCCGCGGACCTGGCCGGTGCCGGGCCGCTGGAGGAGCTGATGACCTCCGGGGTCACGGACATCCTGGTCAACGGGCCGGACGAGGTGTGGGTGGACGACGGCGGCGGGCTGCGCCGGGTGGAGGTGCGGTTCGAGTCGGCGGAGGCGGTGCGGCGGCTGGCCCAGCGGCTCGCCGCCCAGGCCGGGCGGCGGCTGGACGCCGCGGTGCCCTATGTGGACGCGCGCCTTCCCAACGGAGCGCGGCTGCACGCGGTGCTGCCGCCCGTCTCCCCCACCGGTGCGTGCCTGTCGCTGCGGATGCCGCCCCGCCGGGTGTTCACCCTGGACCGGCTGGTGGACTGCGGGACGCTCACCCGGCGCGGGGCGGCGCTGCTGCGGGCGGTGGTGGACTCGCGGGCGGCCTTCCTGGTGAGCGGTGGCACGGGGACGGGGAAGACCACCCTGCTCTCGACGCTGCTGTCCCTGGTGGACCCGGGCGAGCGGATCGTGCTGGCCGAGGACTCCCCCGAGCTGCGCCCCGACCATCCGCACGTGGTGCGCCTGCAGACCCGTCCCGCCAACATCGAGGGCAGCGGCGAGGTCACCCTGGAGGTGCTGGTCCGCCAGGCTCTCCGGATGCGCCCGGACCGGTTGGTGGTGGGCGAGGCGCGGGGGCCGGAGATCGTGTCCCTGCTGGGCGCGCTCAACACCGGCCACGAGGGCGGTGCGGGGACGCTCCACGCCAACGGCGCGGGGGACGTGCCGGCCCGGGTGGAGGCCCTGGGCTGCGCGGCCGGGCTCGGACGGGAGGCGGTGCACAGCCAGCTGGCGGCCACCGGGGTGCTGGTGGTGCACCTGGTGCGGGAGGCCGGGGTCCGGCGGCTGGCCGAGGTCCGGGTGCTGGACCACGACCGCCAGGGGCTGGTGCACACGGTGCCCGCGGTGTCGTTCGCCGCGGGCGGGGCCCAGCGCGAGCACCCGGGGGTCGGCGTCCTCACCGCCCGTGTCGGCGACGGCTGGCGCCGATGAGCACCGGCGCGGGAGGCACCGCGAGGGAGCCGTGGCGGCGGCGCCCGAGGACTGCGCGCCGGCCGGGCCGGGGCCCGGGAACCGCGGAACGGCCGGGGTGCGCGGGGTCTTCGGAGAACACGGGTGTGCGGGGCGGGGACGAGGGACGTTCGGGGGCGTGGCGTGGTCGGGGTGTGGGTGTGCGCGGTGGGGCTGGTGCTGTTGGGGGTGCTGGTCGACGCCGGGACGGGGCGGATCGGATGGCAGGTGCCGCGCGGTCCGGGGCCGGTGGGGGTGCTGGAACGCGTGCGGGCGTCGGTGCTGCGGCGGAGGACGGCGCCGGGCCGGGAGAAACGGCGCGGGGTGATCACCCTGTGCCGGGTGCTGGCCGCCGAGCTGCGGTCCGGGAGGCCGCCCGAGGACGCGCTGGGGGCGGCGCTCGCCGAGGCCGGGCCGGAGGTGGCCCGGGCGGTGGGCGACGGGTTCGGCACCCGGGCCCCGGTGCGGGCCGCCGAGGCGGATCCGGACCTGCGCGCCCTCGCCTACCTGGCCGTGTGCTGGGAGGTGGCCTCGGACACCGGTGCCGGGCTGGCCGATGTCGTGGACGCGCTCGCCGACGAGCTCACCGCGCAGGAGGAGGTGCGGGCCGAGATCTCGGCGCGCACCGGCGGCCCGAGGACCACGGCGATCGTGCTGGGCCTGCTCCCCGTGGTGGGGCTGCTGCTGTCGGCCGGGCTGGGGGGTTCGCCGCTGGTGTTCCTGTTCACGACCCCGCTGGGGCTGCTCTGCCTGGTGCTCGGTGTGCTGCTGAACCTCACCGGGCTGTGGTGGATCTCGCGGCTGGTGCGCGCCGCCGTAGACCGGGGGGACTAGGTGTGCCCGGCTGTCGGAACGCGACCGCCCCCCGCGGTGACCGCGCGGGAAGGGCCCGCAGTAGAACGGGGGACTAGCCGTGCCGGTTCGTCAGAGCGCGGTTGCCTTCCGCGGTGACCGCGCGTGGGAGGGCCCACAGGGGACCGGGAGGACTAGGCATGCCCGGCTCGTCGGAACACGGCCGCCCTCCGCGGTGACCGCGCACGGGAGGGCCCGCAGCGGCCATCGTGAGGGGCGGTCCGATGCGGATCCCGCGCCCGCCGGGCGCACGCGCCGGACCGGCCGGGGGCGTCCGCCGGACAGGCTCGGGGCACCCGTGGCCAACGGATGGCAGGGACGGAAAAGTGAGGGGGGAGCGTGTTCATCGTCATCACCGTGGTGTGCGGGGCCGTGGGGGTGTGGATCGCGATGGGCGGCGGCCCCGGAATGCGGCTGCGGCCGCCAACGGAGGCGAAGCCCCGCCTCCCCGGTCGGCTGCTGGTCCTGACGGCGGCCGCGGCGGGTGCGGCGGCGGTGGCCGGGGCCCTGTTCGGGCCGCTCGGCGCGGCCGTGGTCGCGGCCTGCGGGGTCGGATGGTGGGTGCGCGCCCGGGGGAGAACGCGGGACGACCGGATCGCGCTCACCGGCGACGTCCCCGTGGTGATCGGGCTCATCGCCGCCGGGATGCGGGCCGGGGCGCCGTTGGTGTCCTGCCTCGCGGCCGTGGCGCGGGCCGCCCCCGGCAGGCTCGGGGCGGAGTTGGCATCGGTGGCCGACCGGCTGCGCCTGGGGGCGGATCCGGCCTCCGCCTGGTCGGAGTCTGCCGGGGTGCTGCCCGAGCCGCTGGTGGCGGCCGGGCGCGACCTGGCCCGCGCCGCCGACACCGGGGCGCCGGTGGCCGACCTGCTCGACCGGCACGTGGCGGACCTGCACAGGGAGCTGCGCTCTCTGGCGTCGGCGCGGGTCGAACGCCTGGGGGTGCTCGTGGTGATGCCGCTGGCGCTGTGCTTCCTGCCGTCCTTCCTCCTGGTGGGGGTGGTCCCGATGGTGGTGGACCTGCTGTCGCGCGCGTTGGGCGGGTGATCCCGGCCGAGCCACCGGAGCGGGGGCCGCCGGTACCGGGGCGTGGCGCGGGACAGGGGATCGGCGTCAGGCTGCCGAGAGGCGGCGGGTCAGGCCTCGTCCTCGCTCAGGCCGTCGATGATGTCGTCCAGCACCAGGGAGCGGTCCCGCATAGGCATCAGCCGCAACTCCTTGAGGGCGGGCAGGGTGTTCACCCGGGTGCCGCGCGGTCCCTCGACCGTGCACAGGCGCATGCAGTGCTGGGTGGGCGCGCGCCAGAAGTCGCGCTCGTCCACCGGGGCCAGGCGGTACACCGTGGCCGGGTAGCGGGGAGGTCGGCCCGGCGCCCGCCACTGCTGGACCCGGGCGAGCACGAACCCGCTGATCAGGGAGTCGAACACGCCCTCCTGGTCGAGGTCGGCCAGGGCCTCCCGGTCGCCCTCGGCCCGGCACTCGGCGCACCCCGCCAACTCCGCCCGCAGCAGCCACCGCGCCCGGGCATGGCCTACCTCGGTGTTCTTGAGTTTGCTCGGGTGTCGGTGTCCCATACATCGGAGGGTACGACCGTTACGGCCCCGCCGTGGCCGACCTGCGGCTTCCGGAACGCGGGAGGGCGCCCGAAGCCCACCCACCAGGGCACGACGGCCCGAAGCACCGCCCCCGGGCCGCCCCGCCCCGCCCGGCGACGACCCCCGCTCATCCATCCGGCCGTAGCCCCGGCCATCCGCCCCCCGGCTCAGGAACCGCGCCTGCCCGCCCACCCCACAACAGTCGCGACGGCACCCGAGCCCCACCCGGACGGCCACACCCCAGGCCGATCGCGCCCCCGCGCACCCGCCCGGAGACTGTCCTGGACGAGGCCGGGCCCGGGCAGCAGCCACCTGGCGGTGGCCGGGATCCGGGCAAGGGCGGGTCCGGGGGTCGGCAGCACCCGCGCCCGCCTGGCGGCGGGCCAGGATGAGGACGGACCGATCGACATCTGCGCATGCCTCCATCACCGTGTCACGGCGGGCACCCCACAGGCATAAGGGCGTTACCCACGGCGGCGCGCGGACACGAGTGACGCTCGCACTCATCCGGCGGCGGGCCGGGGCGGGGCTTTCGGCGGGGCGTGGGGGGTCACCAGTGGGTGTCGCGGTCTCCTCCCGCTCGGCGGCGGCCCAGGTAGGGCTCCGGGAAGCGGGGCCAGCCCACGGTGAGGCGCAGGGCGAGCGACGTCACCGCGAGCAGGGCCAGGAGCACGGTGGAGGTGTTGCCGACAACCCGGGCGACGGTGTCGGCCGGGGCCGGCGTGGTGGAGACGTGGTGCACCACCTGGACGGCGCCGGTCTCGGCGTCCGGGCCGCCGCTCCACTCCGCCTCGCTCGGCTCCGCAGTCGGGCTCGGGCCGCCGCTCGGAAGCACCGCCGGCACGGAGGTCGGCTCCGCCGCCGGAGCCTCCCCGCTGGAGACCGCCCGGACGGGGCCGCCGTCGCCGGAGGCCGGACGCGCCGGTGGCGGGGCCGTCGGCTCCGCGTCCGCCACCGACGCCGCGCTCTCCTCCGGTGGCCGGGGGGAGCCGGACACCGCCGACAGGGGCAGCCGGAGCGGCACGCACTCCGGGGGTTCCGTCCACGGGCGGGTACAGGGCACGGCGTGCACCGGCGGGTGGGCGCGCAGTTCCGTGGGCGGCGGGCAGGGGGACGGCGGGGCGGGGTCGGGGGCGGCGCTGAGGAGCAGGGCGCACATCAGGGCGGGCAGGGTCATGGTGCTTCCTCCGGAAGGGCTCCGTGGACCGGCCCGGCACGTGAGCCCGCGCTGACGGACAGGTCGAGAACAGAGGGGACGGCGACCACCACCTCGGCGGTGTGGCCGGTGATCTCGCAGGTGTCGAGGGAGGCCCCGTTGGCCTCGGCGGTGAGGCGGGCCCGCTCGCAGGCGGTGTCCCGCCCGTGGACGGCGACGGAGGCCGCCGCGAGGGCGGCCAGGTCCGCCGCCGTGCCGGCGCGGTCCCGGTCGAACCGGGCGGTCGCCGCCAGGACGGCGGCCAGGGCGACCGTCCACAGCAGGACCGCCATGGCCACCCAGTGGACGGCGGCCGCCCCGGTGTCGGGAGCGGGGTCGCGTCCGGTTCCGGGGCGGGACCCGGTCGTGCCCCGAACGCCCCCGGGCCGGGGCCCGGGTCCGGCCCGGACATCGCTCCGAGGGCCCGGGGTCATGGTGGGACCCCTGGTTCGAGGAGGACGGCGGCGGTGCCGCTCACCTCCACCGTGTGGAGGTGGACGCGGCCGAACCGGACCCGGGCGGTGACGGTGACCCGCGCCGTCCCGCCGTCCCGGCCCAGGCCGACCCGGGCGCCGTCCGGGGCGGCGGCGCGGGCCAGCTCCCGGGCCTGTGCCTCGCTCTCGCCACGGGCCAGGGACCGGGCGCCCACGCGTGCGGCGTCGGCGCAGGCGAGCCGGGCGTCGGCGGCGGTGACCGCACCGACGGCCAGCGCCAGGACGAGGAGGAGGGCCGGCAGGGTGAGGGCGAACTCGACGGTGACGGCCCCCCGGTCAGAAGCCGTTGTTGAGCGCATTGACGACGATCCCGGTGAAGGCGTCGTTGACGGCCTGGCTCTTGGCGATCGCGTACATGACCCCGGCGAAGGCCGCCGCCGTGAGAATGCACAGGGCGTACTCGGTCGTCGTGATGCCGCGGTCGGCGTCCGCGGCCGGGTGCCGCCGCGCGAGGGGCAGCGGACAGCGGGTGACGGCGGCAAGGCATGCCGAAGAGAACACGGAACCTCCCTGGTAGGAGGGGTGACAGGGATGTCGCCCCGGTTTCCAGGGTGGGCGGCCCGGGGAGGCGACGGAAGGGCTTTCCCCAGCCTGTGGATAACTTTGCCCGGCCCGCACCCCGCCCCTGCCGGACCGTCCCGCGCGATGATGGCGCCGTGGCCGCCGCCGGGCCCCGCGGCCGCCGCCCCCGGACGGGAAGAGCCCGCCGGGAGAACCCGACGCCCGAAGGATCCGTGTGAACACTCCCGCCGACGTCCGCGCCCGCCTGCGCCTGATCGACGCGGACCTGGCCCGCCCCTACTCCCCCGGGCGGCCCCAGCCCTCCGGCGGCGCCGACTTCCACCTGGCGCTCCTGGCCATGAGCCGGGACTTCTGGGACGACCGCTCGCCCGGGACCGTCGAGGCCGCCCAGGCCGCGATCGAGGCCGACCTGGCGGAGGTCGAGGCAGCCCTCACCGAACGCTGGGGCGCCCCCGGGCTCGTCGACCCGGCCCCCTACGCGGACGCCGCGCTCGACGGCGCGGAGCTCCCGTCCGCGCTCGGCCACCTCTACACGGCGGTCTGCGACCTACGGGTGTGGAGCCTCCCGGAGACCGGCCGCTGGGCGGCGCTGGCCCTCGTCCACGACGACGCCGAGCTGCCGCTCCTGCTGTACGCCGCCGTGGGCGACGCCCCCTTCCCGGCGCCCCCGGCCCCGCCCGGGCGCGCTCCCCGCCTCGACGCGCGCCCCCGACCGCTCCCGGGTCTCTGAACGCCTCAGCCTGCGGCGCCCAGCACCTCGTCCAGCATGCGCAGGGCGCCGGACTTGCTCAGCGGTTCGTTGCCGTTGCCGCACTTGGGCGACTGGATGCAGGACGGGCACCCCGCCTCGCACGCGCAGTCGGCGATGGCCGCCCGGGTCGCGGTGAGCCACTCCCGGGCCGCCGCGTAGCCGCGTTCGGCGAACCCGGCGCCGCCCTCGTGGCCGTCGTAGACGAACACCTCCACCCGGCCGGTGGCCGTGGACACCCCGCCGATGTCCCAGCGGTCGCAGGTGGCCAGCAGCGGCAGCATGCCGATCGCCGCGTGCTCGGCGGCGTGCGCGGCGCCGAGCAGGCCGACCTCCTCCTTGCGCAGGCGCTCCTCGGCCTCGGGGGGCAGCGTCCACCACACGGCGCGGGTGCGCAGGGTTCGTTCGGGCAGGTCCAGCGACTGCTCGCCCAGGACCGCGCCGGTGCGCACGTCCCGCTTGAGGTAGCCGACCACCTGCCGGACCACCTCTACCTCGCCGAAGCGCAGCACCACCCCGCTGTCCCACCGCTCCTCACGGATGACCGACCGGACCGTGATGTCCGTGGTGTCGCGCGCCCACGTGCTGTACGGGGGCTCGGCCGGCCGCACGAGGGCGACCCCCTCGTCGAGGTCCAGCTCCCCGACCAGGTAGGTGTCGCCCTGGTGGAGGTACACCGCCCCGGGGTGGACGGTGCCGTGGGCGGCCGCCTCGTCGATCTCTCCGAGCAGTCCGCCCGTCGAGGTGTCGACGATCTGCACGGGCGACCCCCCGGAACCCCGGATATCGGCCAGGTCACTTGCCCTTTCGTTGCTCGTCCAGAACCACCCCCTCGGCCGCTTCCTGAGGAATTTCCGGTGAACGAGTTCGTCGAGCCGCTCCCGGGTGGTGGGTCCGAAGAGGGAGAAGTCGTCCTCCGTGATCGGGAACTCCTGGGCGGCCGCGCAGAGGTGCGGGCCGAGGATGTGCGGGTTTTCCGGATCCAGTACGGCGGTCTCTACGGACTGACCGAAAATCGCCTCCGGGTGGTGCACCAGGTAGGTGTCCAGGGGGTCGTCCCGGGCCACGAACACGGCCAGTGCCGCGTCGTCCCCGCGCCCGGCCCTCCCCGCCTGCTGCCACAGGGAGGCCCGGGTGCCGGGCCACCCGGCGATGATCACGGCGTCGAGGCCGGTGATGTCCACCCCCAACTCCAGGGCGTTGGTACTGGCCAGCCCGAGGATCTCCCCGGTCCGCAGCGCCTCCTCCAGCCGCCTGCGCTCGGCGGGCAGGAAGCCGCCGCGGTAGGCGGCCACCCGGCGGGCCAGATCGGGCTCCAGCAGGCGCTGGGCGGTGAGCGCCACCAGCTCGGCGCCCTGCCGGGAGCGCACGAACACGAGCGTGCGCACACCCTCCCTGACCAGCTCGGCGAGCAGTTCGGCGGCGTGGGAGGGCGCGGTCCGGCGCACCGGGGCGCCGTGCTCGCCGGTCAGGTCGGTGAACTCCGGCTCCACCAGCGCCACCGACATCCCCGGCCGCGGCGACCCGTCCTCGGTGACGGCGGTGACCGGGATCCCGGTGAGCCGGCCGGCGCTCTCCCCGGGGCTCCCGGAGGTGGCCGAGGCGAGCACGAACACCGGCTCGGACCGGTGCCGGGCGCACACCCGCCGGAGCCGGCGCAGGATCTGGGCGACGTGCGAGCCGAACACCCCGCGGTACAGGTGCGCCTCGTCCACGATCACGTAGCGCAACCGCCTCAGGAAGCGCCGCCATGCCTCGTGCCGGGGCAGCATGCCGTGGTGGAGCATGTCCGGATTGGTGAGCACGTAATTGCCGTGCTCGCGCACCCAGGTGCGCTCCTCGGGCGGGGTGTCGCCGTCGTAGACGGCCGCCCGCAGGCCGGGCAGCCGCAGGTCCTCGATGGCGCGGAGCTGGTCCCGGGACAGCGCTTTGGTCGGTGAGAGATAGAGAACGGTTCCGCCCGCGTCAACCGCCTCCACCGCGGGCATAAGGAAGCCAAGTGACTTTCCCGAGGCGGTACCCGTGGCTATGATCACATCACGGCCCGAGCGGGCGAGGTCGGCGGCGGCCACCTGGTGGGACCACGGCTCCGTGATCCCCCGGTCGGCCAGGCGTTCGACCAGGAGGGCCGGGGTCCATTCCGGCCACCGCCCGCTCACCCCGTCGTGCCGCGCCACGTGCTCGACGTGGGTCACCTGCGGGTACCGGGTATCGTCACGCCACACACCGGGAAGCACGGACTCCGGTCGCGTCATCCGGGACCCCTCCTCACTGGGCGGACATTGGTTTCAGTGTGTCATCCGGGGGAACGGTCGCGCGGTGTCACCGTTTTTCCGTGCATCACGGGAGGACCGGCACGCCACCCGTGGTTGAATGCGTGCTGGTGGGGTAACGCCCGGCAGAGATCATCGGCGCTGGAGGACTAGTGGACTTGAAGCTTGATCATTACACCGAGGGCGACACCGAGATCGTCGTCGTTGAGGGTGAGATCGACGTCTATACCGCACCCCGGCTCCGTGAGCTGCTGATCGATCTGGTCAACAAGGGCAACTTCCACCTCGTGGTCAACATGGAGAAGGTGGAGTTCCTGGACTCGACGGGTCTGGGCGTGCTCGTGGGCGGCCTCAAGCGCGTGCGCGCGCACGACGGCACCCTGGACCTGGTGTGCACCCAGGAGCGCATCCTCAAGATCTTCCGGATCACCGGCCTGACCAAGGTGTTCGGTATCCACAACACGGTTCAGGAAGCCATCGACAAGCGTTCGGCGAAGTAGTACAGAGCGAGCGATGGCGACCATCACGCTCACGATCAGTGCGCTTCCGGCCCACGTGCGCACGGCCCGGCTCATGGCCGCGACCGTGGCCCGGCGGGCGGGCATCCCCGCCTCCACCATCGACGAGATCCGGTTGGCGGTCGGTGAGGCGTGCTCCCGGGCGGTGGCGGCGCACAAGCTGCACTGCCCGACGCAGCCGATCCTGCTCCAGCTGATCGACGACGGCGGGCCTGATCCGGCGTCGGACCCCCGTGCCGACACCGCGAGCCGTATCCTGCGCGCCAACGGGAGCGCGACCCGACGCTTCGAGGTGGTCGTCTCCGACCGGGCCCCGGCCACGGAGGTCCCGGAACCGGCCGACCACACCGAGCCCCTTCTCGACGGACTCTTCCTCGACGGGGAGGACACCCCTCCCGGCGGGATCTCGGGGTTCTCCCCGGGGCTGGGTCTGGCGGTCATCACCGGTCTGGCCGACGAGGTGAAGATCGACCCCGGTGAGCACGGCACCATCGTGCGCATGAGCTGGCCGATCACCCCGGACCCGAGGTCCAACTAGGGTTCCGGGCACGATTGCGACGAGGGCGCCCCCCCGGCAGGGGGGCGCCCTCGTTCGTTCGGGGCACGCCCCCGGGGCGGGTCAGTCGCAGGTCTGGGACGACACCTCGGCGGTGGCGGTCAGACCCCTCTCCGCGTTGGCGGCGACCTCGTCGTAGGTGAGGACGTACCCCGTCTCGGGCTCGTTGGTGGCGGCGGCGAACACCACCCCGTAGACCGTGCCGTCGGGGGCCAGCAGCGGGCCTCCGGAGTTGCCCGGACGCACCACGGCGCGCACCTGGTAGATCTCCCGGCTCACCTGCTGGGAGTGGTAGAAGTCGGGGCCCTGCGCGGTCTGGCGGGCCCGCACCCGGGCCGGGACCGCCGTGAACCCGCTGTTGCGCGGGAACCCGGCGACGACGGCGTCACCGCCCTGGGGCGCGTCGGCGGTGAACTCCAGCGGCGTCAGGTCCAGCTCGGGCACGTGCAGCACGGCCAGGTCCTGCTGGGCGTCGAAGAGCACCAGGGTGGCCTCCAGCTGGTACCCCTCGCGGGTGACCACCCGCAGGTCGTCGGTGACGCCGGCGACCACGTGGGCGTTGGTCATGACCCGGCCGTCGGAGTACACGAACCCGGTGCCCTCGACCCGCCGCTGGCAGGACGGGGCGGTGCCCAGCACCTTGACGACGCTGCGGCTGGCCTCGATGAGCTCGGGCGTGGTGAGCACGTCGGGGTCGGGCGGGTCGACCTCGGCCAGCTCCCCCGTTCCCAGTCCGCTGAAGACCTGGGGGAAGGCGCTCTGGTCGACCACCCTGCGGAACGTCGAGAAGCCGCTGTGCGCCGACTCCGGCATGAGCGTGTCGACGGACTGGAGGATGCGGGAGCCGCGCACCTGGTCGGCGACGAACGGCAGCGCCGAGTTGGCGACCGTGCTGCCGATGAACCACGCCACCAGCAGCACCGACAGGCCGCTGACGACGGCTCCGCCCATGGCGTCGACGACCCGCGCCGAGTCCCAGGTCACCTTGTTGCGCACCATCGTGCCCAGGTAGGAGAGCAGGAACTGGCCCAGGGCGGCGGACAGGAACACCACGGCGATGGCCACCAGGGCCTGCCGGCCGGGGTCCTCCACCCACCGCTGGATGTACTCCGGGCAGGTCAGCGCCGCGAGCACGCCGCCGCCGATGAATCCCGCGAAGCTGAAGACACCGACGATGAAACCCTGTCGGTACCCGGTCACCGCGAAAAGCAGCAACAGGACGATCAGGATCACGTCGAGCACATTGCCCTCCAAAGGTGTGCGCTACCCACGGGAGCGAGGTGAGCGGGTCGGGCCTCAGCCGACGGGGCGCAGTCCGTGCGGCGTCGCCTCGAACACATCGGTGAGACCCTCCCTGCGCCAGGGAAGTTCCCAGCCGCCCAGAACGAGCAGGCGGTCGACGATGGCACCGGTGAACCCCCACACGAGCATGCCGTCCACCCGGAAGCCGGGTCCCCAGCGGGTGCCGTCCCCGTAGCGCACCATGACGCGGTTGCCGGGCTCGGCCAGGTCGGCGACGGGGACCCGGGAGACGGCGGCGACCTCGCCCAGGTCGGTGGGGCGCACCTCGCAGGGCTCGCGCCACCAGCCAAGGACGGGGGCGACCCGGAAGTCGCTGTAGCTGAGGTAGAGCTCGGGGAGGCGGCCGACGACGTCCACGCCGTCGGGCACCAGGCCGGTCTCCTCGGCGGCCTCGCGCAGGGCCGCGGCCTCGGGTGAGGGGTCGGTGGGCTCGATCCGGCCGCCGGGGAAGGCGGGCTGGCCGGCGTGCCTGCGCAGTCCGGCGTTGCGCTGGATGAGCAGCACGTCGGGGCCCTGGGGGCCCTCACCGAAGAGGATGAGGACCGCGGACTCGCGGCCGCCGTCGCGCGGCGGCCGCATCTGCGGGGGCACGGTCATACCGGACGCGGCGTCGGCGAGTGAGGCGAGCCAGGACGGCATCGGGTTCATGGTCGGCACCTGCCTTCGGAGAGGGGGCGGGTCGGCGGGGCGCCGCGGGCCGTCGGCACCGCTCCGGCCCGTCCCTCCCCTGGGTCGTCACGTGATGGGACCCCGACAGGAGGACTCTGGCGGTGTCAACGCTCACACCATCAGACTACAAAGCACGGCACCCCCTCCTGACAGGCGAACGAGGCCCCGGACGGGGCCCGCCCCGCGGGCGCCCCGGGCCGCGGGCCCTCCGGTCAGGCGAAGGAGCGCATGCGCAGCAGCTTGGCCGCGGCCTCCGGGTCGGTGGGGCCCTCGCCGAAGGAGGGGCACCACCGGGCCACCACGCACGCCCCGCAGGCGGGCCTGCGGGCGTGGCAGACGCGGCGGCCGTGCCAGACGACGCGGTGGGAGAGCATCGTCCAGTCCTTGGGCGGGAACAGCTCCCCGACGGCGTGCTCGACCTTGACCGGGTCCTCCTCGTCGGTCCACCCGAATCTCCGGACGAGGCGCCCGAAGTGGGTGTCCACCGTGATTCCGGGCACACCGAAGGCGTTACCGAGCAGTACGTTTGCGGTTTTCCGCCCTACACCGGGTAGTTTGACCAGGTCGGCGAGGTTCCCCGGGACCTCGCCTCCGTGGTGTTCGCACAAGGACTGCCCCAGGCCCATGAGGCTGTTCGCCTTGGCGCGGAAGAAGCCGAGAGGTCGGATGATCCCCTCAAGCTCGTCCCGGTCCGCGGAGGCGTAGGCCTCGGCGTCGGGATAGCGCGCGAACAGGGTCGGGGTGACCTGGTTGACCCGCTTGTCCGTGCACTGCGCGGACAGGATCGTGGCGACCAGCAGCTCCAACGGGGTCGTGAAGTTCAGCTCCGCGTGGGCGTCCGGATAGAGCTCGGAGAGCTCCCGGTACATCCTGCGGGCTCGGCGGACCAGTGCGAGGCGGCTCTCACCCGTGGGGGTGGGCGCGGGGTCGCTCGCGTTCGGTGTGTCACGGGGCATCGTCACAGGGTAGGGGGCCGTGGGGAGGATCCGCTCGGAAACGCCGATCGGGCACCCGCCTTCCGGGGCGGGGGTCGGACGTCGGGATTATGTAACCAATGTCCCGCTGGCACGGCGCGGACATCCCTGCTACAAGCCGATCACGACTAAGATCGCAGGGGCTGACGCCGGCCAATCGTGGGCGCGTGGTCTCCCGGCGGACAAGCCGCGGTAACGACCCGGTTTCACACCCGGGTGCGATATACGTCACACTGTTGGCGGTCAGGTTTTAGGAGGACGTGGTGGACGACATCAACGAGGTGCTGCGCAAGGCCCCCTTGTTCGAGACCCTGGACGAGGAGGACACCGCCGCGCTGCGCTCCTCGGTCAACGAGGTGCGTCTCGGGCGGGGCCAGACCCTGTTCAACGAGGGCGACGAGGGCGACCGCCTGTACGTCATCCTCAACGGGAAGGTGAAGCTGACCCGCACGGCCGTGGACGGCCGCGAGAACCTGCTCGGGGTGCTCGGCCCCGGCGAGATGTTCGGTGAGCTGTCGCTGTTCGACCCGCGCCCGCGCACCGCGAGCGCCGTCGCGGTGACCGACTCCGTCCTGGCCGGCCTGGGCCACGACGACCTGCGCCCGTTCCTCTCCAGCCGCCCGCAGGTCTCGCTCCAGCTGCTCAAGTCGCTGGCCGAGCGCCTGCGCCGGACCAACGACGTGATGGCCGACCTGGTCTTCACCGACGTCCCCGGCCGGGTCGCCAAGGCCCTGCTCGAGCTCGCCGAGAAGTTCGGCAAGGAGGGCGACGACGGCCTGCACGTCCACCACGACCTCACCCAGGAGGAGCTGGCCCAGCTGGTCGGCGCCTCCCGCGAGACGGTCAACAAGGCCCTCGCCGAGTTCGCCCTGCGCGGCTGGCTGCGGATCGAGGCCAAGGCCGTGGTCCTGCTGGACGTCGAGCGCATGCGCCGCCGCGCCCGCTAGGAGCGGCCGCACCGGCTGTGCCCGGCCCCGCGCTGCGGGGGCCACGGCGGGCTCCGGCCCGCGTCGAATCCCCTCCCGGGAATCGCGCGGACCGGAGCCCGTCGCCGTTTCCGGGTCCGGTGCGAGGGGGCGGTACGGGAAGCCCGGCCGAGGGGACCGGTGGGGAGCACGGCAGCGGGCCACACCGAAGGCGCGGCACGGCAGGGCGCGAAGCGCCCGGGAAGGCGCGCGGCCGGGGCCGCGCGGAGCCCGGTCAGACCTCGACGCCGTCGGGGAGGCCGCCGTTGAGGGACAGGTAGCGCAGCTGGGCGCGGACCGACGACATCGCCGCGAAGCGGATCTGCTCGGTGATGTCCGGGTAGACCCGGTCGACGATCTCCTCCACCCGCACGGCGCCCGAGTTCACGGCGTCCAGCACCTGGGCGAGCCGGGACTCGCGGTGGTCGATGTAGGAGTCCAGCACCGCTGCCGGGGTGGTGAGGATCGGCCCGTGGCCGGGCAGCAGGGTGCGCACCTGGTTCTCGCGGACCAGGTCGCGCAGCCGGTACAGCGACTCCATGTAGGGGCCCAGTCCGTCGTCGCCGTCGATGACGGTGGTGCCGTGCCCCAGGACGGTGTCGCCGGTGAGGATCGCCCCGTCCGCCTCCAGGTACAGGCAGACGGAGTCGTCGGTGTGCCCGGGGGTGGCCAGCACCCGCAGGCGCAGCCCGTCGGCCTCCAGCAGCTCGCCGTCGGCCAGCCCGCGGCCGCCCACCCGCATCTCGGGGTCGACCGCGTGCACGGGGGCGCCGGTCAGCTCGGAGAAGTAGCGCGCGCCCTCCGAATGGTCGGGGTGCCGGTGGGTGAGGACCGCCATGAGCACCTGGGCGCCCTGTTCCTGCACCGTGCGCGCGACCCGCTCCAGGTGCCGCTCGTCGTGCGGGCCCGGGTCGACCACCACGACCCCGCGGGAGCCGGGTTCGCGCAGGATCCAGGTGTTGGTCCCCTCCAGGGTCATCGGACCGGGGTTGGGGCACAGGACACAGCCGGCGCGCAACGTGCCGGAACCGTCGATCCTCATCGCACCTCACTCACTGGGAAGGGGGTAGTCGATCCCGTCGGGGACGAAGACACGGAGCCGGCCGTCGACCACGCGCACTTCGGGCTCAATGGGGACGATATCCCGTTTCGCGCGCTTCACCCCGTCCAGGGTGCCGCACTCGGCCACCTGTCCGCAGGTGACCAGGGTCGGCGGGAGCATCGGCATCCGCCCCTGCTCCCACTCCCCCGCCACCAGCGCCGGATCGATCCACCGGGTCAGGTCGGCCTCGCCGCCGACGTCCCGGGAGACCTGTCCGCGCGGCAGCTCCGCGGCGAAGAACCACGTGTCGAAGCGGCGCTTCTCCGCCGCCGGGGTGATCCACCGCGACCAGGCGTGCAGCCACTCCGAGCGCAACACCAGGCCGCGGCGGGACAGCACCTCGGTGAAGGAGCGGGAGCGGTCGATCAGCCCCAGCCGGTCCCGCTCCCACTCCGGCGACGTCGTGTCCAGGACGAGGTCGTCGCTCCCGGGCTCCCCGGCCAGGAGCACCCCGGTCTCCTCGAAGGTCTCGCGGACCGCGGCGCAGACCAGGGCCCTGGCACGCGGGACGTCGACGCCGAGCACGTCCGCCCACTCCTGCGGCGACGGTCCGGTCCAGGGCAGGTCTCCGGCCTCGTCGCGCACGTCCACCCCGCCTCCGGGGAAGACGTAGGCGCCGGGCGCGAACCCCATGGAGCGGACCCTGCGCATGAGCAGGACCTCCATGCCCGCGCCCGCCGGGCGCAGCAGCACCACCGTGGCCGCCGGACGGGGCACCACGGCCCCGCTCCGGCCCGAACCGCTCGACATCGGCTCCCCCTCGCTCAGACGACCTCGACGATCATGTCAACCTCGACCGGCGAGTCCAGCGGCAGGGCCGCGACACCGACCGCCGCCCGGGCGTGCACGCCCGCGTCGCCGAACACCGCGGCCAGCAGGTCGCTGGCCCCGTTGATCACCCCGGGGTGCCCGGTGAAGTCCGGGGCACTGGCCACGAACCCGCCCACCTTGACGATGCGCACGACATCGGACAGCTCCCCGATCTCGGCGCGCACGGCCGCGATCGCGTTGAGCGCGCACACCGCCGCCAGCTCCTTGGCGGTCTCCGGGGAGACCTCGGCGCCGACCTTGCCGGTGGCGGGCAGCCGGCCCTCCACGAACGGCAGCTGGCCCGACACGTACACGTGGGAGCCGCTGCGGACCGCCGGGACGTAGGAGGCGACCGGGGCCGCCACCTCCGGCAGGGTCAGGCCGAGCTCGGCGATCCGGGCTTCGGGGGTGGCCATGGCTAGAGTTCCCGCTTCATGTAGGCGACGTACTGCTGGTTGCGCGGGTCGGTGCCCTCGGGCAGCGGCGCGGGGACGACGGAGACCAGCTCCCAGCCGTCGGCGCCCCAGTTGTCGAGGATCTGCTTGGTGGCGTGCGACAGCAGCGCCACCGTCTGGTACTCCCACTTGCTCAAGGTGACTACCCCCTGTGCGGTGCGCCCGGCGGGTCCGGGCACGTCGACGCCGCCACATTACTCACCCGGGCGGCCCACCGCGTGCGGCGAGGACGCCCGCATAGACTCCGTGGAGTGAGCGAGCGAGAGGACCGAGGCCGGTACCCCGACCCCGCACGGGCGTGCGCGGGCGCCCGGCTGCACATCGTCACCGGCAAGGGGGGCACCGGCAAGACGACGGTCGCGGCGGCGCTGGCCCGGGCCCTGGCGGCCGACGGCGGGCGGGTGCTGCTGGTGGAGGTCGAGGGGCGGCAGGGCATCGCCTCGCTGTTCGGGATACCGCCGCTGCCGTACGAGGAGCGCGAGATCGAGGCGGTGCCCGGCGGCGGCCGGGTGTTCGCACTGGCCGCGGACGCCGAGTCTGCGCTCATGGAGTACCTGGAGCTGTTCTACGGCATGCGCCGGGCCGGGCAGGCCCTCACCAGGCTGGGCGCCGTCGACTTCGCCACCACCATCGCCCCGGGCCTGCGGGACGTGCTGCTCACCGGCAAGGCCACCGAGGCGGTGCGCCGCCGGGAGGGCGGCCGGCGGCGCGCGGAGGGGCCCTTCCACTACGACGCGGTGGTCATGGACGCCCCGCCCACCGGGCGCATCGGCCGGTTCCTCAACGTCAACTCCGAGGTGGCCGGACTGGCCCGGGTGGGACCGATCCGCAACCACGCCGACAAGGTGATGGAGGTGATCCGCTCCGGCCGGACGCGGGTGCACTTCGTGTCGCTGCTGGAGGAGATGCCCGCCCAGGAGACCCGGGACGGCATCGCCGAGGTCTCCGCCCTCGGCCTGGACGTGGGCATGGTCGTGGTGAACATGGTGCGGCCGCCGCTGCTGCCGCAGGACCTCCTGGCCGCCGCGGCCGCCGGGGAGGCCGACCTGGAGGAGCTGGCCGCCGGGCTCAAGGCCGCCGGACTGGACGATCCCGGGGAGCTGGCGGAGTCGCTGGCCCAGGAGGTGGGCGCCCACGCCCGGCGGGTGCTGCTGGAGCAGCGGGTGCGCGGGGAGCTGGCGGACGCCGGGGCACCGCTGCTGGAACTTCCCCTCCTGGAGGGCGGGGCGGACCGGGCGGCGCTGGACGGGCTGGCCGGCCGCATGGCCGGACAGGGGGTGCGCCGGTGAGCGCCGGACGCCTGGACGTGGACGCGCTGCTGGACGACCCGGCGACCCGGATCGTGGTGTGCTGCGGGGCGGGCGGGGTCGGCAAGACCACGACCGCCGCCGCCCTGGGGCTGCGGGCCGCCGAGCGCGGCAGGCACGCCGTGGTGATCACCGTGGACCCGGCCCGGCGGCTGGCCCAGTCGATGGGGCTGGAGACGCTGGACAACACCCCGAGCCCGGTTCCGCTGCCGGAGGGGACCCCCGGGAGCATGCACGCGATGATGCTCGACATGAAGCGGACCTTCGACGAGGTCGTCGAGGAGCACGCCGACCCCGAGCGGGCCCGCCAGATCCTGGCCAACCCCTTCTACCGGACCCTCTCCACGAGCTTCTCCGGCACGCAGGAGTACATGGCGATGGAGAAGCTGGGGCAGCTGCGCCAGTCCGGGGAGTGGGACCTCATCGTGGTGGACACCCCGCCCAGCCGGTCCGCGCTGGACTTCCTGGACGCGCCGAAACGACTCGGGAGGTTCCTGGACGGGCGGCTGGTGAAGTTCCTGAGCGCGCCCGCCCCCAGCGGGGCGTTCAGGCTGCTGGGCGCCGGCATGGGGCTGGTCACCTCGGTGCTGGGCAAGATCCTGGGGGCGCAGCTGCTGAACGACCTGCGGGCGTTCGTGGCGGCGTTCGACACGGTGTTCGGCGGGTTCCAGGAGCGCGCGGAGCGCACCTACCGGCTGCTACAGGCGCCGGGGACGGCGTTCGTGGTGGTGGCGGCGCCGGAGCCGGACGCGCTGCGCGAGGCGTCGTACTTCATGCGGCGGCTGGCCACCGACGCGATGCCGCTGGCGGGGCTGGTGGTCAACCGGACGCATCCGCTGCCGGAGGGTGCGGGCGCGCGGCTGGACGCCGAGGCGGCGACGGCGGCCGCGGAGTCCCTGGAGGCGGCGGGAACGCACCCGGGGGCGTCGGCGGCGCTGCGGCTGCACGCCGAGCTGGTGCGCACCCACCGGCGGGAGCGGGGGCTGCGGGAGCGGACCGCGGCCGACCACCCGGGAGTGCCGGTGGCGGAGGTGCCGGCCCTGCCGGAGGACGTGCACGACCTGGACGGACTGCGCGGGATCGGGGAGGCCCTGGCCCGCGGCGCGTGACGGCCGGGGCGGGGGAGGAGCCGCGGGACCCGGGGGAACTCAGGGGACCCGGGGGGACTCAGGGGATGACGGCGGTCCCGACGGTCGGGGCCTGCTTCGCATGTCCTCCCGTGTCGTGGGGGGTCGCGAGGCGCCTGGGCGGGGCTCCGGGAGCCCCGGGGAGCCGGTGCTCGGGGAAAGCCCGTGGCCGCGGGTCGTCCGCCGAGGGCGGTGGCGGGCGACGGGCGGGCCGAAGCGGGGCGAGGATTCGGAGAACACGGCCCGAACGGCCGGTGGTCAGGAGCGGTCGGCGTCGGTGCCCGCGGCCGCGGCCACCGCGGCGTCGGCGAAGCGGACCAGGTCGCGGACGAGGTCCTCCTCGCCCTCGCGCTCGCCCTCCCGGCAGGCCACCTCCTCCAGGACCGGGGCCCAGTCGGTGACCTGCGGGTGCTTGCGCAGCAGCGCCCGGCGCTCGCGTTCGGTCATCCCTCCCCACACCCCGAACTCCACCCGGTTGTCCAGCGCGTCCACCAGGCATTCGGTGCGCACGGGACAGTCCCGGCAGATGAGCTTGGCGCGGTTCTGGGCCGCGCCCTGGACGAACAGTGCGTCGGGGTCGACCCGGCGGCAGCGTGCCCGGGTCGTCCACTGGTGAATCCACATGTGCGCTGCACCCCCGTGGGTGGGCCGTGATCGCGGGGAGCCCGGGTATCCGTGTGCTCCGAGCGGGTGCCGGGAACGGGTAGGCTCCGGCTGACGAGTGGGACGGACGAAGGCCCGCCCCGCTGTGCAGAAAGTTACGGACTTCGGGGCCGTCGCGACAGAACCCACTCGACCCACATTCCATCTCACCGAATATGGTCCGCTCGGGCCATTGCGCGACCGGCGCGAGCCCTTCCGGCCGCGATGCCCCGGAACCCCTGTACGGCCGAACCGAAGGACACAGGGGCTGCGATAGCACGTGAAAAGATGGTCTGGGGGCAGGGCCCGCGCGGTGCCGTGGGCGTTTCGGTACGTCCGAGCACCATCCGTTCCACAGCGCACCTCTTCGCGCTCATGTGGTCACTTAGTCTGATGGGGTGGGTCAGGGGACATTGCTTCAGAGAATCAGCCAACTTGTCGTCGTCAGCGCGATCGCGGGCCTTCTGGTCGCCGCGCTGGCGCTGCCCGCCGTCGGCGGCGTGGGCATCACCGCCCGCAACGTCGCCGCCGGGTTCCTCGACATGCCGAGCAACCTGGAGACGCCGCCTCCCCCGCAGCGCTCCACCATCTATGACGCCGAGGGCGGTGTCATCGCCGAGATCTTCGACCAGAACCGGGAACTCGTCCCCCTCGAGGACGTGTCCCCGGTCATGATCGACGCCATCCTCGCCATCGAGGACGCCCGCTTCTACGAGCACGGCGGCCTGGACGTCGCGGGCACGCTGCGCGCCGCCGTGCGCACCCTGGGCGGCAACACCCAGGGCGCCTCGTCGATCACCCAGCAGTACGTCAAGAACGTCCAGATCGAGGCCGCCACCTCCCAGGAGGAGCTGGACGCCGCCCGCGAGGAGTCGATCGCCCGCAAGATCCGGGAGCTGCGGTACGCCGTGGCGCTGGAGAAGCGGATGACCAAGGACGAGATCCTCGAGGGCTACCTCAACATCGCCTACTTCAGCGACGGCGCCTACGGCGTCGAGTCGGCGGCCCAGCACTACTTCAACATCCCCGCCAGCGAGCTGGAGCTGCACCAGGCGGCGACCATCGCCGGCCTGGTCCGCTACCCCTACCTCTACAACCCCCGGTTCTTCCCCGAGCAGACCGTCGAGCGCCGCAACGTCGTCCTCGACCGCATGGTCGCCTCCGGAGCCATCACCGAGGCCGAGGCCGAAGAGGCCAAGAAGGAGCCTCTGGAGGTGGACCTGGACACCCCGCCCAACGGGTGCGTCCCCAGCGACGAGCCGTTCTTCTGCGACTACGTGGTCCAGGAGATCGAGAAGGACGAGCGGTTCGGCCCCAACGAGACCGAGCGGGCGCGCTGGCTGCGCACCGCGGGCCTGGAGATCCACACCACGCTGCGGCCGCAGGTCCAGGAGGCCTCGCAGACCGCCGTCGACGAGTGGGTGCCGCGCGAGAACGAGTCCCGCAAGGTGTCCGCCCAGGTGATCATCGAACCGGGCAGCGGCCAGATCCTCGGCATGGCGCAGGGCCGCAACTACGGCCCCGACGAGAGCAAGCTCGGCGAGACCTCCATCAACTTCGCCACCGACTCCGACCGGGGCGGCAGCACCGGCTTCCAGGCCGGGTCGACGTTCAAGGCGATCACCCTGGCCGCGGCGCTGGAGGAGGGCCTGCCGTTCAGCACCGCGTTCAACTCGCCGACCAGTGTGTCCGTGTCCGGGCAGCGCAGCTGCAACGGCGGGTACCTGGCCACGTGGACGCCGAGCAACGCCGGTGACACCGCCGCGGGCACCACGCACAACATGGTGTCGGGCACCAAGGCGTCGTCCAACACCTACTTCGCGCAGCTCCAGGCCAGGGTCGGCATCTGCGACGTCATGAAGATGGCCGAGAAGCTGGGCCTGAAACGGGCCGACGGCACCCTGTTCACCGAGAACGAGAACTCGCTGGCCAACAGCAGCTTCACGCTGGGCAGCGAGGAGGTGTCCCCGCTGCGGGTCGCCAACGCCTACGCGACGTTCGCCTCGGGCGGCATGTACTGCGAGCCGCAGGCCATCACCATGATCGAGGACAAGCAGGCCGGCTCCACGATCGAGATCGAGCCGGAGTGCGAGCGGGTCCTGGAGGAGGAGGTCGCCGACGGCGTCGCCTACCTGCTGTCGCAGACCTTCAACGGCGGCACCGCCAGCTCCCTGGGCATCGGGCGGCCGGCGGCCGGCAAGACCGGCACCACGGACGGCTCCGCGGCGGCCTGGTTCGCCGGGTTCACGCCGCAGATGGCGTCCGCGGTGTTCGTCGCCGACCCGCGCGGCCCCCAGCAGTACCCGCTGCGCAACGTCACCATCGGCGACCGCTACTTCTCGGTGGTCTACGGGGCGACGATCTCGGGCCGGATCTGGCAGGAGAGCTTCCGGGCGGCCCACGAGGGCCTGGAGGTCGAGCAGCTGCCCTCGGCACCGGGCAGGTTCGGCTCCACGTCGGTGCCCAGGGCGCCCTCCGAGCCCGACGACGACCCCAGTCCGGCGTCCGACGACGGCGGTGTGCCCGACGTGGTCGGGCTGACCGAGGCGGACGCGGTGGCGGCCCTGGAGGAGGCCGGGTACACGGCGAACGTGTCCGGCACCCGCCTGAACTCCCCGGAGCCGGAGGGCGCGGTGGCCGCGGTCAACCCCGACCCCGGCACACGCCTGCCGGAGGGGGCCACGGTCAACGTGTTCCTGAGCCGGGGCGGCGGGACCGCGGGCGCGGGCACCGGCGAGGACGACGACGGCTGGTTCCGGGTCCGGCCGGCGCACACGCCGACCACCACCCGCGACTAGCGGGACGTACGGCGAGGGGGCCGCGGCGCACGCCGCGGCCCCCTCGGGCGTTCCGGGGTCCCCTACCGGGGGTCAGCCGGCCAGCCGCCGCTTGACCTCGGCCGCCACCCGCGAGCCCTCGGCCCGCCCGGCGATCCTGGGGTTGAGGACCTTCATGACCTTGCCCATGTCCCGGGGGGTCTGCGCGCCGGCCTCCTCGACGGCGGCGGCGACCAGGTCGGCCAGCTCCTCGTCGGTGAGCTGCTTGGGCAGGTAGTCCGAGATGACCTCGCTCTCCGCCCGCTCGGCCTCGGCCTGCTCGGGGCGGCCGCCCTTCTCGAACGCCTCGGCGGCCTCGCGGCGCTTCTTGGCCTCGCGGGTCAGCAGCTTGACGACCTCGTCGTCACCCAGGGCGCGCTGGCTGGAGCCGGCGGCCTCCTCGGTGGAGATCGCGGCCAGGACCATGCGGAGGGTGCCGGTGCGCACCTTGTCACGCGCCTTGATGGCGGTGGTCAGGTCGTTCTTCAGGCGGTCTTTGAGTTCGGACATGGGC
Source organism: Nocardiopsis sp. NPDC057823 (assembly GCF_042797335.1). Classification (NCBI taxonomy): domain Bacteria; kingdom Bacillati; phylum Actinomycetota; class Actinomycetes; order Streptosporangiales; family Nocardiopsidaceae; genus Nocardiopsis; species Nocardiopsis sp. NPDC057823. The sequence goes on from NZ_JBHVLR010000023.1 coordinate 34,275, forward strand.
CGATCCTACGGCGGTCCCCCGTCGGCCCACCAACGTTTTGTGCCCGGACGGCGTGAGACCATCGTCGTGGGTGCCGGAACGTCGTTCCGCGGCCTCTCCGTCCCGGACGACGCACCCGCCGCCCCTCATCCGAGCCCGACGAGGAAGAAGGCCGCATGGGCATCGACAAGCGACGACTCCTGCGCAACACCGGCCGGGCGGTCGCGGTCACGGGAGCCCTCGGGGTCGCCGGGCTGACCTACGCCTCGGTCATCGAGCGCAACTGGTTCCGGCTGCGCCGTTACGAGCTGCCCCTGCTGCCCCCGGGCAGCCCGCGCCTGCGCATCCTGCACCTGTCCGACGCGCACCTGACGCCGGGCCGCAGGATGCTCATCGACTGGATCCGCGGCCTGGAGCGCTACGAGCCCGACCTGGTGGTCAATACCGGGGACTCGCTGGCGCACCCGGACGCGGTGGAGCCGTTCATCGAAGCCCTGGGACCGCTGCTGGACCGGCCGGGCGCGTTCGTGTACGGGTCCAACGACCTGTTCTCCCCCCAGCTGAAGAACCCGGCCCGCTACCTGTGGCGGACCAGCAAGACCGACTACAACAAGCGCCGGGTGCCGGACCTGCCCTGGCGCGAGCTGGGCGCGGCGATGTCCGCGTCGGGCTGGCTGGACGTGAACAACCGCAAGGGCGCCCTCAAGGCGGGCGGCCTGGAGGTGGCGCTGGGCGGCGTGCACGACTCGCACATCAAGCTGGACCGCTACGACGACATCGCCGGCCCGGCCGACCCGACTGCGGACCTGCGGCTGGGCGTGCTGCACTCGCCCGAGCCCGCCAACCTGGACCGGTTCGCGGCCGACGGCTACCAGCTGATGCTGGCCGGGCACACCCACGGCGGCCAGCTGTGCCTGCCGTTCTACGGGACGCTGGTCACCAACTGCGGCATCGACCGGCGGCGGGCGTGGGGGCTGCACGAGTACGCGGGGGCGTGGCTGCACGTCTCGGGCGGGCTGGGCACGTCGCCGTACGCGCCGGTGCGGTTCTGCTGCCGCCCGGAGGCGTCGCTGCTGGACCTCGTGGCGGGCCCGGAAGGGGCCTGAGGAGGCCTGGGCCACAGTCCCGTAATCGATTACCCGAGCACTCCCGACGTCCGCTAGACTTGGGCTCGTTGCTTCGGGGTGTAGCGCAGCTTGGCAGCGCGCTTCGTTCGGGACGAAGAGGTCGTGGGTTCAAATCCCGCCACCCCGACAAAGGAACGGGTGTCCACGCAGGTGGGCACCCGTTCTTCGTTTTCCCGGCCCGGGGCGCCTGGGGGCGCGGTGCACATTCGTTGCACATGAACGGGCCGGACGAGGCCCGTCGCGGAGCCGGTCAGGCGGCGGCGAGCACCCGCAGGCGTGCGGCGTCCATGGCCTCGGCGACCTCGTCCAGGCGGTCGGGGAACAGGTGCCCGTAGCGGTCCAGGGTCATCGTGGCGGTGGCGTGGCCGAGCATGGCCTGTACGACCTTCACGTCCGCGCCGGCGGCGATCGCCAGTGACGCGGCGGTGTGCCGGAGCTTGTGCGGAGTGAGGCCCATGCCGTCGAGTCCGGCCTCCTTGAGCGCCTTGCCGAACTCCCGGTTGCGCCAGTTGCGGAGCCGCACCTCCGTCCCCCGCTTGGTGGTGAACACGAGCGCCGAGTCCGGCCGGCCGTCCACCAGGGGCCGCAGCTCGGCGACGAGGGACGGCGGGATAGGAACGGTCCGGCTCTTGCCCGTCTTGGGCGACTGTTCCACGAGCTTGCCCTCCACCTCGGCGAAGGCGGTCGTGATCCGGATGCGCCGGGTGTCCAGGTCCACCCTGCCCACGCGGAGGGCGGCGGCCTCGTTGAAGCGAAGACCGGTGTAGGCCAGCAGGAGGATCAGGGGCCGGTTGATGTTCGCGGCGGCGGCGATCTGGCCGTACTTGGTGCGCAGCGCGCCGGCCGCGTTCGCCAGCGCCTCCACCTGGCGGTGGTCGAGGTAGACGTGTTCGGCCTCGGAGGGCTTGGGCAGCGGGACCCCGCGCGCCGGGTTGCCCGGGAGGCGGCGAGGCACACACCACTCCAGGACCATGGAGAGGACGCCGTAGGCGTGGCGGGTCTGGGAGGCGCCCAGGTTGCCCCCGTCTTCGTCCCGGGGCTTCTGGAGCTGTGCCACCCACACGGCGACGTCCTCGGAGTGGACGGCCGACAGGGGGTGCTCCCCCCAGCGGGGCAGCACGTGCGCGTCCAGCAGGCCCCGGTACTTCCACCAGGTGGAGCGCTTGATGTCGGTGCGCGTGCTCAGCCACTTCTCGGCCATCTCGGCCACGGTGACCTTGGCGTCGTGGGGGTTGCGGTAGCTGCCCTCGTGGAGGCTGTTCTCGATCTCGGTCTGCTTCTTCTCGGCGTCGGGCTTCTTCTTGAAGGTTCCGCCGCTCTTGATGCGGCCGGAGGGGTCGTAGTAGCGGACCATCCAGCGGGCGGGAGGCGTGCGCTTGGTCTCCTTGGCCTTCTTCACGGCCTCCACGTAGGACTTCTCCTTGGTGCGGTCGTAGACCCAGGCACGGGCCATGGGGGGACTTCCTTTCCGGGGTTGTTGTCGGGGACGGGTTCGGGTTCAGCGGGAGCGGACCCAGGTGCGGACCTCGGCGGGGATGTAGCGGACGTACCGGCCGATGCGGTGGGAGGGCGGTCCGTCGCCCTTGTAGCGCCACTCGTAGAGGGTCTTGGGCGGAACGCGGAGGTAGGCGGCGGTGTCCTCCACCGACCACAGGGCATCGGATGGGCGCTGTTCGGGGATGTCCACACCGGCCGTGGACGCACTCATGCCGCCCTCGTCTCTGGAGTTGCCGAAAGTTCGTTCTGCCGGGCGGCGTGGAGCTGCGCGCGGCGTTTGAGGGCTTCGCCGACGGCACGGAGGAGGCGTTGTTCCCGAGGGGCCACGTCGGGATCGGTGGGGCGGGCGAGTTCCCAGGCGTAGGAGCCGGAGGCCACTGTCAGCAGCGCGAAACGCGGGTTGTCCTCGTCCTCTTGGCCGTCATCGCCAGGGGTGACGCCGAGCGCGTCCAGGACCCAGGCGAGCCGGTCGGCTTTGTGGTCGGCGAGGGTCTTGCCGGACCACTTGCGGGAGACCAGGACGCGGCGGCCCGCGTAGCCCAGGTGTTCACGGCGGTGGGCTTTGGAGCGGCAGAACCCGGGGCGCATACCCGGCTTGGCCCCCTCGGGCTGGACCCCGTAGCGCAGCCAGTTGGAGCACCGGGGCGAGCACGGCTCGAACCGGAGCGCGTCCAAGAGCCGGTCCACGTGCTGTTCCTGCCGGGTCGTCTCGGCGGCGTGGCACTCGGCGATGTCCTTGGTCAGGTACTTGGCCAGGTAGCGCACGCACCGGTCTGCGTCGGCGGACCCGGCCACGACCCCCTTGGCGTCCACCTGTCGGCCGAAGCGCACCACGTGATGGGGCTGCGGATCGGGATCCTCGTCCAGGGCGTCCAACGCCTCGTCCCAGGTGGGCAGCACTTCACCAGTCGATATGTCGACATATGCACTGGTGGCCTCGTCCCAGACAGGCAGGTTCTCCCCCGCAAAGACGACCCGGTCAGCGGTCGGCCACCACACCTGGTGGTAGGTGGCGGCGGCGATCTGGCGCAGCTCGGCCCGGGGAATCGTGCCGCGTGTGGCCATGTGCAGGTGCGGGGCCAACCGTCGTTGGGGTTCAACGGCGGCGAAGTACTGGACATCGAACCCGACCACACGCCGAAGGTTCTGCACGAACCGGTCCACCAGCTTGGAGAAATGCAGCGCGTCCCGGGCCGCGCGCCGGTAGTCGTAGGTGGAGAAGTCCACCGGGGTGCTGTCGGAGCGGACCCGCCCGTAGGAGTCCAACGTCAGAGTGATGAACAGCGAGGGCCGGAACACCTTGCCAGAGGCCGGATCGGTGTAGGCCCGCCCGACCGTCTTGCGGGTCATGGGCCGCTTGGGCAGGTCGGGGGCATCCTGCCGTCGCTTGGTGGAACGCACCCGCCGAGGCTTGGTCGTGGCGGTGTCCGAGGAGCGAGTGACCGAGCCCCGGAGCCCGGAGGCGGTGATCTCCTCGTCCAGATCGGCTATCGCGGCGTCCAGCGCGGCCAGGTCCTCCACCGAGGCCGCCCCTGTCGAGGCGAGCCGATCCCGCTCGGCCGTCACCATGGCCCGCTGTTCCACCCAGGCCCGCTGGGTGTCGGTGGGCGGGTCGGGCTGGACCACGGGTTCGGTGTCCAGGTGCCAGCCCTCTTCGCACTGGGTCCGCCGCAGCGACCGCTTCCGTTTCGCGCAGGCAGGACAGCGGGATTCCAGGGTGGACCCGCACGGCACGTCGATCACCTCGGTGGCACCGGTCGCGAGGTTCGTGCGTCGGAGGGACACGGGCCGGATGCACACGCCGTGCTCGACGGCGACCTGTTCGGCCACCTCACGAGCCAGGGGTTGCGCGAGGCGTTCGGCCCGGGTGGACTTACCGGTAGGCGTCGGCATCAACCCACCGCCCCGAACCGCTTCGCACCCCAGAAGCACCCAGCCCGCACGGCTCGGAAAGGAACCCCCACGTGGCCGGTCGGCATCGCGCCCCGCACGACCCCGAGGCGAAAAGGCTCGAACGCGAGCGTGCAGCCCGTGATCCCGAGCCCGCGAACTGGTGGATGGTGAAGTTCTCGATCGCCGCTCTGGTGCTCACCGCTGCGGTCGGGGTCTTCGTGTGGTTCGAGCACCGGTACGCGATGTGGTTCGTAGGGCTGAGCGCACTGATCCACTCGATCAACCTCATCCGGGAAGCCCACTCTCACTCGCGGTACCGAGCGGCCAACAGCCCCGAGAAGACACCACATTGACGCGGCGTCACCAACCCACCATGGCCACAGAGCAGGAGCCCCCACCCCATGCCACCGAAACCGCCCCGCGCGGGGTTCACACTTCTGAGCATCCGTGACGTGCTCTGGATGGCCCAATTCGGCTGCGCGATGGCGCTGATCGGTTCCGGACAACTCCGGTGGGCGCTGATATTCGCAGTGCTCTCCCTCGCGGCTCTGTGGACCTGGGACTTCGCCGTTGCCCGCAAGAACCGTCATGAGAAACCGCCCCACGCGGAGTTCACGCTTCCGAGCCTCCGTGACATGCTCTGGATGGCCCAATTCGCCTGGGTGATGATGTTGATCGGTTCCGGACAACTCCGGTCGGCGCTGATATTCGCAGTGCTCTCCCTCGCAGCTCTGTGGACCTGGGACTTCGCCGTTGCCCGCAAGAACCGTCATGCGCCCTCCTCAGAGCCCGAGGAGAAGCCCGCCCCGTAGCCGTGGGCCATGGCGGTGATGTCCTCGTCGGAGACGTAAGAAGCCCGGACCCGTACGGGGGCGGGTGAACCTTCGAGGCGGACGTAGCCGACACCGGGCAGGGTGGGGTCGATCAGGTGAGCGTTGGCGCCCCGGTCGCGTGCGCCTTCGCCGAGGACCATGTCCACCTGGGATGCCTCGTCCAACCTCAGGGCGACCTTGTCCGGGAAGAGGTTGCGCAGGTTCATGACCTCCTTGCGCGGGTCCTGGAGCGCGGCTAGGACGGCGAAGCCGACCGAGCGGCCCTGGGAGGTGAGGGTGGCGATGGCGTTCTCCGCGCGGCGGCGCACGTCGCGGTCGGGGTGGTAGGCGGTCAGGAACGCGACCTCGTCCAGGACCACGACCACGAACGGATCGGTCCGGGTGGGGGTGTGGGAACGGTGCCTGCCCGCGTAGCGTTCGGCCCGAGCCTGCATGTCCGCCACCGCCTGTTCGAGCAGGGCCACCGCGGATTCCCCGGTGTCGGCGTAGTGGGCGAACAGGTCCCGCCCGTAGGACAGCTCCATGCGCTTGGGGTCGATCGCCCAGATACGGACGGTGCCCTTGGCCACGGCGGGGAGCATGGCGCGGATGGCGGACCAGAGCACCGAGCCCTTGCCGGAGCCGGTGACTCCGGCGACCAGGACGTGCGTGCCGTGCAGGCACAGGTTCCAGGCAGAGCCGTCTTCGCAGCGGCCGACCGGCAGCGCACCCAGGGCCGGGGTGTCGGGCACGGGCAGGGCGTCCAGGGGTTCGGCCAAGGTGTCGTAGCGGGGGAACTCCAACGTGATCTTGCGGGGGCCGTCCACGATCACCCGGCAGGAGGGTGCGTGGAAGCCGTGTGCCAGCTCGGCCACGCGGGTCTCGAACTCGGCCGGGGAGGTCCCGGCCACGAGGGTGACCTTGACCCGGTCGGCCCAGGTGTCACAGACAACGCGGCGAATCCTGGGGAGGTAGCGGCGTTCCTGGTAGGACTCGGCCAGCCCGGAGATGACCAGGACCGGTTGCCAGTGGCGCCGGTACACGAACACGTGCCGCCACCAGGCGAGCAGCCGAAGGGTCACCCACCGACGGTGGGAGTCGGGCCAGGCGCGCCACCACACCAGAGACGCCACGGAGGTGAATCCCCAGAGGGCGGCGAGGGCGGGCCAGTCCCCCAGCCACCAGGAGACGGCCGACGCGGTCGTGCAGGCGACCAGGACGGGGAAGCGGAACGGCAGGGTGACCAGGAAGCGGACCAGGCGGTAGATCCAGGAGGCCAGGACCACGATCCCGGGGGTCTCCACGATCGGGGTCGTCCACCGCACCCCCTGCGCAGGGGACGGCAGGGTCGGGGAGGTCTGGGCGGAGCCGACCTTGGAGGTGAACTGCATTAGAGGTCACCGCCGCTCAACGTCTCGCCGGTGGCGATCTTGGCGAGGAGGCGGTCTCGGTGGGTGCGGGCGCGTTCGGCGGCTTTGAACGCCTCGGGGTCGCCGTTGCGCTGGGCCAGGGCGGCGAACACTTGGGCCTTGAAGTCGAAGAACGCCGCCTTCTCGGCGGGGGTGGTGCGGGGCTTGTCGATCTCGGCCAGGAACGCGCGGACCAGTTGCGGGCCGGTCAGCGTGGACAGGTCGCTCGGGTAGTCGGACATACTGAAGACACCTCTTCGTGAAGCTTGTGGAAGGGCTTGAGGGAGGGGTTCCAGGGGCGGCCAGGGTGTTGGAGCACCAGGCCGCCCCGTCTCATGTGGTGTGGGTTAGGCGGCGTCCTTGGCCGGGGCGCGACGGGCACCCGCAGCAGCGCCGGGGTCCTTCACACCCCGGGCGCGCAGGGAGTAGGCGACGCGGGGGCGGCGGCCGGAGTCGTCCACGTAGGGCATGACCGCCATGTGCTCGAACTCCACCGGGCGGAACGGCAGCCCGGGGACCTCGTCGGGGAGGGTCGGGCAGTGCTCGGCGGCGATCTTGACCTTCACGCTCTTGGCCTTGCCGCGCGCCTCGGGGTCGGCGTCGATCACGTCCACCGCCCACAAGGGGAGCCCGGTGTCCTTGTCGAGCTGGGGCCGCTTGGTCTCGAAGTCCGTGATCGGCTCCACCCCCAGCGCGAACGCACCGTGTGGGAACACGGTCCCGAACGCCACCGGCAACGCACCCTGAACAGCCATGGGCACTTCCTCTCTTCCGATAACCACTCGACTACTTGTCCGATCGAGTGAAAGTCAGGATAACCGGCCAGACTTAATCGGACAAGTGACTAAGCCGACCGGTTCCCGGACCCCCTCAAACCGCCGGGTAGGAGTCCTCCAACTCGTGCAGATCCCCGGGGAGAACCACCTCGGCCACCGCGATCACATCTCCCGAGGCGTCCAGTATCCGCGCGGTGATCCCCAGGACCGGGGTCCCCTCGTCCAGCCCCAGGGCTTCGCGTTCGGTGCCATTGGCCAGCCGTGCGCACAGCCGCTCCACCACGGTCGAGGGACGGAGCTGCTTGACCATCTGCACGTGTTCACGGGCCCCGATGCTGATGGGCTGATCATCCGCCAGGTCGGTTCCCTCGGCCACGTCCACCGGGAACCACAGGGTGACCAGCTCACTCGGTTCGCCCTCGTCCAGGACCAGGCGGCGGCGCATGACCGCCGGAGAGCCCTCGGGAACCCCGATCGCCTCGGCCACGGCACCGGCCACAGGAACACGACCGGCCGACAGGATGCGGCTGCGCACGCTGTTCTCGGAGGCGTCGAACGCACTGGCCCCGGCATGCGAGCGCTCGGAGGTCTGCTGCGGAACACCGCGCACGAACGAACCGCGCCCGTGCTCACGCTCGATCCACCCCTGCATGCTCAGGATCTGCAAGGCCCGCACCACCGTGGAGCGGCCGGCCCCGAACTCGCGGACCATACGGGACTCGGAGGGAAGCATCTCCCCCAGCGGATAGGTTCCGTCTTCGATGCGCTCTTGGATCGCCCGCACGATCTGCGCGTACTTGGGCGGAGCGAACTCCAGATTCGACACGTTGTCCACCTGGTGACTCTAGTACTCGTGTGGTCGAGTAGCTTACTGACACGATCCCGCCCTGTCAGCAGGTGGGGCCACATATGAGCCCCGAAAGCACACTGAACAGAGCGAACGACGGGAAGTCCGACAGCAGCGAAGGCGCGGACACGTCGTCGTTGAAGAGGGAAAGGCCCGCGTGCCCTGGGCCCCGTGGTCTCGAAAAGACGTCAGGGCACGCGGGGGTCTCTAGAACGGCCGCCAGTCCTTGGCACGCTGCACCGTGTACACGGTGAGGTTGTCCACCGTGGCACCGCACACCGCGCGGCGTTCGCTCTCCACCAGGGCGGCGGCCACGAGCGTCACGTCATGGCGGTCGGCCTCGTCCGAGGAAAAAAGCGCCGGAGGAACGACGCGGCGGACATGGCTGCACTCGGCCCCGCCCACCTCATGGGACAGGCCCACCAGGTAGGTCGCGAGCATGCGGCGGCGCACCACGGCTTCGGGGAGAGCGCACCGGACCCGGTCCACCACGTGGGGACCGTCCGGGCCGGAGGCGATGGCCTCATAGGTGATCGACTCCCAGTCCTCAGCCGCCACCCGCACCCGCACACCCCGTTCACGCGCCCAGGCGGCCAAGGGTTCGCGGCTGTCGGGGAGGGGCCCGCCATCGCCGTTCATCGCCGCACCGCCCCGACCGCGATGGCCGTGCGCACCAGGTCACGCAGCTCGGCCAGGTCGTCGGGAACCCTGCGAGCAGCGGAGATGCTCAACAGCAGGTCCAGGCCCCGCCGGTCCCGCTCTGCGCGCTCCAGGGTGCGCCTGTGTTCCCAGTGAACGAAGGGGCCACGGTGCAGGGAGTAGGCCCGGGGGTCACCACCGTCCATGACGATCGGTTCCGGCTCTGGCCACAGCTCCACCCGCGCAGGCTGGGGCAGATGGAACGGCCGAGGGCCGGTCCGGTGGTGCCTGCCGTGTCGTTTCGGTCGTACCAGAGTCACCAAAGCCCGAATCAGGGCGATAAGGTCGCTCACGTCAGCCTGCTTCCTTCAGGTTGGCCGTGCCCCCGGACGCCTTCCACCGCGTCGCGGGGGTCTGTCATGTCATGGATCAGCAGGCGAGACCGCTGCCCGGAGGGGTCAGGGAAGCGGGGTCCATGCCCGTGCCCTTGCAGGAGGAGCACACGACCTGACGCACCGCCGGTTGCTTGTCCGTCGAGAGCCGGACGACGACCAGGCGGCGAGGCCGCAGAGACTTCCGCCCCCGGCCACGACATGCCCTGCATGTGGTTCCGCTGCTGCTGTCCATGGCCCAAGAATCCCGATACGGATTCCCGAAACCCATTCCTGATGGGGATAACGAAGGTGGATACTGGCGTTCACCCCCCGCACTCGCAGCGCCGAGGAGTCAGGATGACGGGACCCGCGACGAGCCGGATCACCATCCCCACGTGGGCTTGGGAGCGAGAGCGCACAGCGGAGTTCCTGCGCAGGCGTGATGTCCAGGCGCTTTTCCAGTTCGCGCAGCAGTACGCAGGCGCGAGTCAGATGGCGATCTCAGCCGCAACCGGCATCTCGCAAGGGCGTGTCAGCGAGGTACTGAACGGCCGCAAGACCATCACAGCGTTCGAGGTCTATGAGCGGATCGCCGACGGGTTCGGGATGCCGGACACCGCGCGGATGCTGTTCGGCCTTGCACCGGTGATTCCTGGCGCGTTCACTGGCACCGAGAGCACGGTGCCGGTCATCCCAGAGATGCGGCCCGCGCCGAGGAGCAGCCCACGCCCCGGGGAGGACTCGAACGTGCGTCGCCGCGAATTCGTCGGACTGGCCGGCACCGCCCTGTTCCAGGCGAGTACCGGTTCCCTGTTCGACATGGACGAGATAGCCGCAGCGCTGACCCGGTACGCCGGAGGCAGCCAGGGTGCGGCGCATCCGGCGACGAACCTGCGTGAACTGGCCCGGAGGACCAGAGCGGCCAAGGCCGGATACCAGGCGTGCCACTACACGGAGGTGGCGAAACGGCTTCCTGCCCTGCTGCGGGGGTTGGACGACGCGGCGACCGGTGTGGAGGGGGACGAGGTCGGACGGGTGCATGCGCTACGGGCAGAGGCTTACCACGTGGCGGCGAGCCTGCTGTTGAAATGCGAAGAGCGCGGGCTGTCCTACCTCGCAGCCGACCGGAGCATGCGGGCAGCGGAGGCCAGCGAGCGGCCCGAGGTGGTAGGCGCCAGCGCTCGGGCCTTCACCCGGGCGTTGATGCGAGAGCGCCACTACAAGGCGGCGACGGAACTGGCGACGAGTACCGCAGAGCGGGTGGACGCGGCGATGGACCAGCCCACGCCCGAATCCCTATCGGTGTACGGGTCACTGCTGCTGAGCGGAGCAGTATCGGCGGCCAAGAGCGAGAAACGGGGTCAGGCGCTCGGCCTGCTTGATGAGGCTGGCGAAGCGGGCGCCAGACTCGGAGGGGATTTCAACTACCAGTGGACGGCGTTCGGCCCTACGAACGTGCTGCTGCACCGGGTGAGCGCGGCGGTTGAGATGGGGGACGCGGGGAGCGCGATCGACTACGCGCGACAGGTGCGGTTGGAGAACATCGAGGTCATGGAACGCCGTGTGACCCTGTTCATCGACGCGGCCCGCGCGTACCAGCAGTGGGGGAAGACTGAACAGGCGTACCAGGCGTTGCGCAACGTCGAGGACATGGCGAGCGAGGAGCTGAGCGCGCGGCCGGTGGTGCACCAGTTAATCAATGACATACGCAGTCGGGCGAGTGGGCATCTCTATGGGAATGTCAGCGAACTCGCGGAAAGGGTCGGTGCCTGAATCAGTGAGCAATCAAAAGACGCTCTACGTGGTGGTGTGCGCAGCGGGGCCGGCCTCGGAGGTCGGCACACTCGTGGGGTTGGCGCAGGAGCAGGGGTGGGCCGTTCAAGTAATGGCTACCCCGACCGCTGTCGGCTTCATCGACGTGGACGCACTAGAGAAGCAGACCGGCCGCCCTGTCCGGAGTCAGCATCGGGTACCGGGAGATGCTCGCTCCCCTAAAGCGGACGCCATCATCGTCGCTCCGGCGACCTTCAACACGATCAACAAACTGGCCAACGGCATCGCCGACAACTACGCCTTGGATGTTGTGAACGAGGCGATTGGTCTTGGAATCCCAATCGTGGTACTTCCTTTCGTGAACTCAGCCTATGCCAGCCGCACTCCTTTCCAGGAGAACACAAAAAGACTTCAAGAAGAAAATGTAAAAGTGCTGATTGGACAAGGAATGTTTATTCCACACGAAGCCAGAAGTGGATCGAGAAAGCTCAGCGAATTCCCTTGGCGCATGACTCTAAAGCATATAAAAAACCCCTAGAACAAAGGGCGAGGAAACACGGAACACAATCCCAACGAAAGCAAAATGAGCTACGTTGCCCAAAGCAACGGGGGCGATCCACACGAACTCGGGCAGCTTGCCGAACGAGATTCAGAAAAATATAATACCCGCCCGCCAAGCACACTAATGCCTAACACGCTGACCATTCACGGATACAATGGGTATTGATTTCGCTTGCTCGGTCAACTTGGGTGCTTGGGCAGGCGCCTAGAGACGCCTGCCCAAGGGAGCAATTCTGTGGGCATCATGCTCAGCGCTGGTGTGTGCCCCTATAGAGGGATTGCCCACGCGCGGGGTCAGTATACCTCATGCTGCCGCTTCTCTTGCAAGGCAGAGTACAGACTGAAGCGCTGCCAATTGATATTTCCATAGACCCCCCTCCCGAAAAGCTCCTGAGGATCACCACTCCCACGATATCCGTAATATCCAAGAATTATCTTCTTGAAATCATCATCAACAAAAGGACAGGTTACTATATTAAGATTCACAATAGAGCGCTCGGCGTCGTTAATTGGACGGCTCTGAAGACAATCAATCCACTGCATGCAAGCTTCACGAAGTCCGGGGTATTCTCCAGAATTTTTCATATGCAGAAGCATACTAAAGAGCATGAATGCATTCATATCAACCGGAGGAAAAAAATCACTACCCTCCTTCGAGAAACCGCAAGAATCTGCTAACTCTTGTTCGCTCAAAGAATATGAAGGACCCAAGTCACTCAGGCAGTCTAGAAGTGTGGCAGTGATTACACTGGATTGATGGCCGCCCCTGGACCTATCCAATTGAAATACCAACTCTTCTCGGATCCCCATCTCCAGTCGCTCACGCTCATGCAGTGGAACGCCATCGGATTTGCAGTATTTGAGAACCGAGCTAACTATTCTCGCCACCTTGACCGACGGCGTCATTCGTGGATCCCCTGAATATACAAAAAAAGCTAGTTCGACTAGAGCCATTAGCGCGCCGGTAATAGACCTGGCACTCTTTATTTGCTCCTCAATGGGAAAATTTTCATAATTGCCCCAAGATTCTTTAGCTACACCAATAAGCTTCTCGACAAGAGTCTCCGTGTGAGTCAGCGCGAAGCTAGCCACGTCAGAGTGTTTAACTCCTGTGCCTACTAGCAAACTCTTGTAATCAACGATTATTTTATTGGCCTTGATGTACGGCCTTGGAAGGCCCTCGTTAGGGTTCTCATCACCTATCCGGCTTACGCCCTCGAGAATTAGATTAGGTATACGCTGCTTGGCGACCGTGATGGGGGATAGCCAAGGCGTATATTCCCCCTCTTCTTTATTGGGGTTCAAGTGCAATTTGAACTTGCGAAGACTACGCGCGAGAACATCGAGAATTGCTTGCTTGTTTGACTCGGAGGCCAAAAAAACAAAGTAGTCATCAACATACCGCAGAATCTTATAGTCCTTATCATTAAGCAAGTTTTTCTTTCTGAGTTCCGACTCCACTTCTACATCGACGGATTGCAATATAAGTTCAGCAAATATCCTAGAGAATTCTGGGCCAATCAGGATACCGCTAGTCTCACTATGATTCATTCGCTGCATTAAATTATCAAAACCTCCACCGAAGCTTCCTTTGGATTTCACAATGTTGGTTTTGACAAACTCGTGACCATGAACAGCCCAGGCCACTGAGTGTGTATAAATACTATCGAAGCATTTGGTGACATCCGCTTTAAAGAGATAACCGAACTTTCGCTCGTAGGATCGATACTCTTTGGAATCATAGAACCTATACAAAAGACTATATTTCTCATACTTAAAGTAGGAACGGAGCCACTCATATTCATGCCGATCTTCCTCGGCCCCGTCTAGCTCTTTTCTTCTATCATCGAATAGCCAATCCCGGACAACGCTGTAGCGAGCAACTCGAACAGGGGACCTCAAAGAGAAAGACCCCCTAGATGTGTAATAAAGCATCAAATTTGAGTACCTCGAATAGAAATCCATCACTTCCACTTGAGCCCTGGGGTGAGGCATAGAAAGCGTTACCAGCTTATTAGACTGATGCCTGATAGTGAAATTAAAAGGAACCGTGAAGTCTGACCTTCCCCTCGGGAGCACAACATTTATTCGATTGGTCTTTTTGTCATCTTTTTTAACTTCTATCTTTTTGCCGAGGATTATAGAAAGATAGGCCACCTCAAGAGAACTCAACCCGAAAGCCTTAATTTCACTTTCAGAGCAAACGACTCTTTTGGCATTCAGAAAATCATAGAAACCTCTGTTGTTGAAACTGGGAGGCACTTCATAAGGAAGCACTTCACTAAGTAGAACTCGAGAATCTTTTTTTCTGATATTAATTTTCTTCTTGCTCATGCCAGACTCCAACTATCCTGCGCAACTGGGTTGCCGAGAAATTATAGAATGACCGCTTCTGAAAACCCTCTTCGAAAGAGAGCTTGGATATCTTCCCTCTGAGGTCTTCTGGAACTTCAAAACGGGACAAACAGTAATCTAAATACTTATCGAGTCCTTGCAGATCTTTGAAATCTGTCAAATGAGAGTTCGTAAAATACACGCCAACCAAGGCATTTCTTTTATTATTAAAAAGCTTGGTATTTCCAGTCAGGAACTTCAAACGGTCTATAAGCAACTTCCTCTTTGCATGGTTCGCACCATTTTTCTCGGCCACAGACCAAGCTTTCAACGACCGATCGATCCTATCCTTAATTCTCCTCACCCTGCGACTGCTCATCTTAACTTTGACTCTTCCTGAATAAGATATCGAGTAGCCGAGGAACTCAAAACTAGAAAATGAGTTTGAATCATCTAATTCTCGAAAAAACTCTTTCTTATCGTTCGCCTCCAGGCCAATTTCTGATAGCTTTTCCCTTATGACGTTAAAAAAGTCTTCTTTGGATCGAGGATTTGCATCATTCGCACTGAAAACGACTACTATATCATCCACATAACGGGCATAGTAGAGTACATCCTCAGCCTCCTGCAAGGATCTATCCACGTGAGATATGAATAGCTCGCTTAGCTTTGAGCTGAGCCCTACACCAACAGGCAGACCTCTGCGGCTTCCAGTTATTTCGGAGTACTCATGAAGCAGCTTGTCGATTAATTTCTTGGAAAGGGGATTCAATTTTGAATCCGCAATCATAGCGGAGATAATAGAATGATCGATACTGCCATAAAAATCCTTAACATCCGTCCTCACGACTACCTTAGGCATATCATTATCGATTACAGCGACGAGCGAAGAAATGATCTGACTTCTTGAATTTTGGCGTCGCGGCATAACACTTTGCAGGTTCCTTTGCATTTGTTTATCAACAAAGAAAAATTTCGGCCCCTCTCCAAGGCGATAGGTCTGCCTCCCGCCGACCTCGGATCCGAGTTCCAAGCACCAAGAAAAAATATCCTCCTCCATATCGGATACGATCTCCAGGCTTGTCGCTGTCAAGTATTCAGAAATAAGCTTTTCGGCTTCCCTCTTTATTTCACCAAGCTTTTTTCGGGTCCGATTGTAGGTCTCTTGATCAAGCCCACCTTCCCTTATTACAGCTCGAAGCCCATCCCTTTCGCTTTTATAAAGTTTATAACTTTCTTCAAGTTCAGGAAAAAGAGAGAATAGATAATTTCCTTTGCGTGTCTGGATGTCCCAGATTCGACGGAGGTTTACTAGGGAGAAGCTATAATCCATCAGTATCTTTGCTGAGTCGAGCTGTATGGGATCAAGGCGACGGCGCAAGCGCCGTCGCGGTGGCCCTCGTCCGTGGCTCGGGCTGCGGGCTGACGCCCGGTCCCGAGCACACGGCCGGTGGCCGTGCGCACGCAACGTCTCTCGGACGAGCCCGTACGGCGAGCGGGACCAGAGCCACCCGAGACATCTATGGTGACTCAGGGCACAGGTGCCTGTCAGGACCTTTGGTCCCAATGGTTGATGACGTGTTCAGATCCCGGGGCACCCGATGGCGCGGCACGGACTGTCTGGAGTGGCCGGCCCCGGCGCCATCGGGCACCCCGGACCGAAGACGATGGTTACCGAAGACCTGGGCTGAGGCAGCATGGTTCAGGCGTGCGGAGCAGGCCAGCTCACTCGAGGTAGACGCCCTGCGGCTGGGGCCGGAGCAATGCACATTCAATGCACATGGGTCCGAGAGAGGCCGGGAAGCGGTGGGAAGCGTCCGGGGAGAATGTCGAGGTCAGGGACGGTTTCCGGGCTCGGGCCGCAGACCGCCGGAGGGCCCCGGTACGGGAAGGGGTCGTGGGTTCAAATCCCGCCACCCCGACAGAGCGAGAGGCCGGTCCTTCGGGACCGGCCTCTCGGCGTTCGCGGGGTCCGTCAGGGCTTGGTGCCGAGGTAGGCGAGGATGCCGGCGACGGCGGCGCGGGTGCCGGTGGTGAGGGTGGGTTCCATGAGCGGGCCGAAGAACGGGGAGTGGTTGACCGGGGGCTCGCCCGCGTCGGGGTCGAAGCCGCCGAACATCCAGTAGACCGCGGGCACGCCGATGGAGTCGGCCAGGTGGCCGAAGTCCTCGCTGCCCATCACCGGTTCGCCGACGGACACGTTGTCCTCGCCGAGCTCGGCGCGCAGCGCCGCCTCGACGCGGGCGGCGGCGCCGGGGTCGTTGTAGCAGCGCGGGAAGGTGTAGATCTCCTCCACCAGCGGCTCCGGGGCGTTGGAGGCGGCGGCCTCGGCGGCGATGATCCGGCGGACCGCTGCGAGCACCTGCTCGCGCACGTCCTCCTCGAAGGAGCGGATGTTGAGGGTGAGCACCGCCCGGTCCGGGATGATGTTCTCCTTCAGCCCCGCGTGGAAGGTGCCGGAGGTGATGACCGCCGGGGAGCGCGGGTCCAGCTCGCGGGACACGATGGTCTGGAGGCGGGCGATCACGTGCGCGCCGAGCACGATGGGGTCGATCGAGGACTGCGGCTGCGAACCGTGGGACTGTCTGCCGTACAGGGTCACGCGCAGCGCGTCGGCCATGGCCATCGCGGTGCCGTGGGAGATGGTGACGCTCCCGGCGCGCGAGGGCATGACGTGCTGGCCCAGGACTACCTCGGGGCGCGGGGCGCGGTCCCACAGGCCGTCGTCGACCATGGCCCGGGCGCCCGCGGCCGTCTCCTCCCCCGGCTGGAACACGAGCACCAGGGTCCCGGACCACTCGCCGGCGCGGCCGAGCAGTTCGCGGGCGGCGGTGAGCAGGGACGTGACGTGGGTGTCGTGCCCGCAGCCGTGCATGACGGGCACCTCGGTGCCGTCCTCCAGGGTGCCGGTGGCGGTGCTGGCGTACTCCAGTCCGGTGTCCTCGGCGATGGGCAGCCCGTCGGTGTCGGCGCGGAACGCGACGACGGGCCCCTCGCCGTTGCGGACGACGCCCACCACACCGGTGCCGCCGCAGCGGAAGTTCTCGATGCCCAGGTCGTCGAGCTCGGCCGCGATGAAGTCGGCGGTGGCGTGCTCCTGCATGGACAGCTCGGGGTGGGTGTGCAGGTGCCGGTAGATCCGGTGCATGCGCTCGGGGTCGGTGACGGCGGGTACTGTCTCGGCGGTCATCGGCGGCCTTCCTCTGGGGTCGGGGCGGGTTCGGGGGCGTTGTCGGCGGCGGTCCCGTGCACGATACGGCGGTCGCGCAGGAACCAGGCCAGGACCATCGTCACCGCCACGCACAGGGCGGTGGAGAAGAGGGCCAGCCCCGGTGCGAGGGGGAGCAGGGCGAACTGTACGGCCAGCGCCACGGCCACGGCGATGGCGGTGGTGCGGTACCGGCGCATGGTGACGATGCACTGCACCAGCACCCCGCCCATGACGGCGGGCAGGATGTACAGCCGGGCGACCTCGATCAGCCCGGCGGGCAGCGCGGAGATCAGCCAGGTGCCCAGCAGCCCGACGCCGACCAGCAGCGACGTCAGGTGCACGGTGGCCGCCCCGCAGATGGCCATCACCGCGGTCAGGTCGCCGCGCCGGGTGCCCGGCCGGGCGTCGACGCTGGCCTGGGCGACGACCGCGGCGGGCAGCAGCTTGTTGGAGATGTTGCCGATCATGAACGCCTGGTACATGGCCGCCGGGCCCAGGATGGGGTAGTAGGTCAGCGGTTCCAGCACCCAGAACACGCCGAAGGTGGCGGCGACGGCGAGGAACGCGACCCAGATCCGGGCGGCGTCCAGTCCCAGGTCGGCGAAGAACGCCAGGTAGAGGGGCCCGGCCAGGGAGAGTGCCAGCCCGGCGACCATGGTCGCCCGTCCCCACCGTGAGGTGGTGTTCTCGAACGCCGCCATGGCGGTGGCGCCGGTGTCGTCCGCGGTCATGTCGTCTTCTCCACTCGCTTGCGGGGGCTCACGCCGTGTGGGCCAGGTAGGCGACGGCCAGGGCCGTGATGACGGCGAACCCGAGCGCCCATTCCTTGAGCCAGGACGCCTTGAGGGCGCGGGCCAGGACGAGGCACCCGGCCATCACGGCGGCGGAGGTGAGCGCGGTGGCCGCGTGGATCCCGGACTTGGGCAGTTCGGTGACGGTCAGCATGGCGAACGCGCCGAGCAGTGCGGCGGCGGGGACGACCGCCATCACGGCCGGGTTCACCGCGTCCAGCTTCTTGCCGCCGCGCTTGAGCAGGGGGGTCAGGACCAGGGTGGCGAGCATCCACATGCCGCCGGACAGGCTCATGGCCACGAAGGCCAGGGCGAAGACGGAGGGGGAGTAGCCGTCGCCGCCCAGGGTGGCGCCGACCGTGCCCGCGGCGACGCCGGCCGAGGCGACCTCGGTGCTCGCCGAGCCGATCAGTCCGATGCGGACGAGCACGGCGGGCGCGCCGAAGAGGGCGAGCAGGGCGACCGCCACCAGGACGACGGCGAGCGAGGGTCCGATGGAGGCCACGGCCCCGGCGCGGTAGGCGTTCCGGAGCTCGTCCCGGCTCATGCCGACGTCGGGTCCGGCGACCCGGGCGGCCCGCATGTAGATGAAGGTCTGGACGAAGATGACGGCGAAGACGCCGAGCGCGCACAGCCACAGGACCGGGGTCCCGGACACCTCCGCGATGCCGTCCGCCGCCGCGGCGGCGGGCGCCGGGACGGTTTCGGCCGCGGAGGTGAGCGCGGTGGCGGCGACCGTGGGGACAGGGGGTGCCATACCTGAGGACGCTCCTTCCCGAGGTGGGCGGGGTGCGTTCTGCTCCCCGATTGCGCCAACCCTCGGGCAGTGGTCTCCGGGGTGGCAAGGGATGCGGGAAATCGCCACGGACGTGGCCGTTTCCCGCAAAGTGCGACACATCACCCCGCACCGTTCCGGCGCGCGCCGCCACCGCGGAAACTGGGCGCGTCGAGTCCGGGCCGCTGACGGGCCCGGAGCGGTGGAGGAATTCGGAGGACCCATGGACGGGATTGAGCGGATGTCGGCGGCGGAGCTGGTCGGTGCGATCCGCCGACGCGAGGTCTCCGCGCGGGAGGCCGTCACCGCGCACCTGGAGCGGATCGCGGAGGTGGACCCGGCCGTCAACGCCGTGGTCACCGTGGACCCGGAGCGGGCTCTGGAGGCGGCCGACGCGGCCGACCGGCTCACCGCCTCGGGGGCGGACCTGCCGCCCCTGCACGGCCTGCCGATGACCCACAAGGACACGCACGCGGTGGCGGGGATGCGCAGCACCAACGGCTCCCCGGTGCTGGCGGACCACGTGCCGGAGGAGGACGACCTGCTCGTCTCCCGGCTGCGCGGAGCGGGGGTCATCGCCACCGGCAAGAGCAACGTCCCGGAGTTCGGTGCCGGGTCGCACACGTTCAACGAGGTCTTCGGCACCACCACCAACCCGTACGACCCCTCGCGCAGCGCGGGCGGCTCCTCGGGCGGGGTGGCCGCGGCGATCGCCGCCGGGATCCAGCCGCTGGGCGAGGGCTCGGACATGGGCGGGTCTCTGCGCATCCCGGCGTCCTTCTGCAACGTGGTCGGTTTCCGTCCCTCCTACGGAGTGATCCCGGCGCCCGCCGCCGACAACGACCACGCGTGGCTGGCCCGTACCGGGCCGATGGCCCGCGAGGTGTCCGACATCGCCCTGTTCATGTCCGCGGTCGCCGGCCCGTCGGAGCGGGTGCTGCCCCCGGCACCGCTGACCGGGGCCGATTTCGCGGGCCCTGTGGTCGGCGACCTGCGCGGGGTGCGGATCGGGTGGAGCCCGGACCTGGGGATGGGCGTGCCGGTGGAACCGGAGGTCCTGGCGGTGCTGACCGAGCGGCTGCGCGTGTTCGAGGACGCGGGTGCGGTGGTGGAGGAGGCCGCCCCGGACCTCGCCGGAGCCGACGAGGTGTTCCACACCACCCGGGCCCTGGACTTCGCCTCCGCGCTGGGCCCGCTGGTCCGCGCCCACCGCGACCTGGTCAAGCCGGAGGTGGTCTGGAACGTGGAGGCGGGGTGGGGGCTGAGCGCTCAGCGGATCATCGACGCGGCCGCGGCGCGGACCCGGCTGGCCGCCGCGGTCCGGCGGTTCTACCAGCGCTACGACCTCTTCCTCTCCCCCGCGGCGCAGGTGCTGCCGTTCGACGCGCGGCTGCGGTACCCGGAGCGGATCAACGGCGTGGAGTCCACGACCTACCTGGACTGGATGCGGTCGGCCTGCCTGCTGTCCGCGACCGGCCTGCCGGTGCTGGCGATGCCCGCCGGGTTCACTCCGGGCGGGCTCCCGGTGGGCTTCCAGATGGCGGTGGACCACTACCGGGACGTGGAGCTGCTCCGCTACGCCAAGGCGTTCGAGGACCGGACGCGGTGCGCGGACCGCAGGCCGGACATCGGCGCCGGCCAGCGGCTGCGGCCGGTGGCGACCGCGGCGGCCACCGCGTAGCGGGCCGCAGGGGCCCGTCCGGCTCGCGGCCCGTCCGGGTGGCGCGCCGGGCGGGCCGCCGGGGCGGGCGGCCGGATCAGCCCGCGGACAGCATCCGGCCGCCGCGTTTGCGGGCGTGCAGCAGCAGGGTGGTCTCCACGGCGTCGACCTGCTCGGCCCAGGGCGTGTCGGTGACGAACCGGTAGAGCGCCGCGGTGTCGGGCACCGTCACGTTGGCCACGATCTGGTGGTCCCCGGCCAGCGCGGCGGCGTAGCGCACCTCCCGCGCCCCGGCCAGCTCCCGGCCGATGCCGTCCACCCGGTGGGGCGCGGAGCGGATCCACAGCATGGCCTCCACCGGCAGCCCGACCAGCGCGGGCTCCACGAGGGCGCGCAGGTGGATGTGGCCGCGGCGCAGCAGCCAGTCGGTGCGGCGGCTCGCCGTGCTCTCGGAGACGCCGGTGCGCCGGGCGATCTCCTCGAACCCGGCCCGCCCGTTCTCCGCCAGCACCCCGGCGATCTGGAGGTCCTGCGCGGTGAGCTCGCCCTGGTCCGGGAACCCGCCGCGGTCCGCGGAGTACTCGCGGGCCAGGGCGTCGGACTGGGCGGTCGTCAACGGCCCGAAGCGCCAGCCGCGGATGGTGCGGAAGTACCGCAGCACCGGGTAGCTCACCGCGGCCCGCAGGCCCACGGTGGCCGGGATCTCCGTGCCGAGCACCTGCGGCAGCCGCTCCGCGTCGAACATCAGCTCGGCGACGCAGTCGGTGCCGCCGGTGGTCATGTAGGCGAAGGTGCAGTCGGCGCGCTGGGCCAGGGACTCGGTGGTCATGCGCGCGGTGCCGGGCGCGCAGCGGACCCGCAGCAGGGTGGACGCCGATTGGGGGAGTATCCCGGCGACGGTGACGTCCCCGGAGGCCAGCAGCTGGTTGCCGCGCCGGGCGACGGTGCGCTCGGGCTCGGCGAGCACGGTGGCGATCCGGCGCCAGGAGGCCCGGCCGTCGATCTGCAGCGCGGCGGCGATGCGCTGCTCCAGCCCGTCCAGCCTGCGGTTCATCTCATCGGCCGAGGCTGTCGATGAACCGCGCGGACTCGGTCTCGGTCATGCCGGTCTCGCGGGAGACCAGGACGACGGCGTCGGCGACGCGGTCCTGTCCGAGCAGTTCGCGGACCCGGTCGGCGAGGCTGCGGCCGGGTGCCGGCTCGACGGGGACGCGGCGCCCCTCCTCCAGTGCCTCCACCGTGTACTTGGCCTCGGCCAGCCCCATGCCGGTGCGCTCGCGCACGAGCTTGATGGCCTCGATCTTGCGCCGGTCGCGGACGAGGACGAGCACCCGGTCCACGGTGTCCTGGTCCAGCGGCCGGGCCGGTGCCGGGGGTCGGCGCAGGCCGTCGAAGAAGCCCATGATCCGTTTCGCCCTTCCTGGTGCGGGGGTGCGGGGAAGCGTTCCGTTCCGCCGCAGTGTAGCCCCGCCACCAGGGACGCCCTGCTCCTAGGGTGTCCGGCGGCGCAGGGTGGCCGCCCCCAGGAGCAGCGCCAGCACGGCGGAGCCCAGGACGATCCCGGTGTCCACGAGCAGGTCTCCGGTCACCTCGGGCCGCTCCACCGCCTCGGTGATGGCGTCCACCGCGTAGGACAGGGGCATCACCGCGGAGACCAGGTACAGGGCGTCGGCCATGTCCTCGCGCGGGGCGAACAGCCCGCACAGCAGGACCTGCGGCATGACGAACGCCGGCATGAACTGCACCACCTGGAACTCGCTGCGGGCGAACGCGCTGGCGAACAGCCCCAGCGCGACCCCCAGCAGCGCGTCGGCCAGGGAGATCGCGCCGAGCGTCCACAGCGACCCCTCGGTCTCCATGCCCAGCCACAGCGCCACCGCGATCACCACGGCCACCTGGGCGACGGCGACCAGGCCGAACGCCAGGGCGTACCCGAGGAGCAGGTCGAACCGGCCCACCGGCAGGGTCATGAGCCGTTCCAGGGTGCCGCTGCGGCGCTCGCGCAGGGTCGCGATCGAGGTGATCAGGAACAGCACCACGAACGGGAAGATCGCCACCAGCTGCGGGGCCAGCCGGGCGAAGAACGCCTCGTCGTCGAAGACGAAGCGCAGCAGCACCAGCAGCAGCGACGGGACGAGCAGCAGCAGGGCGACCGTGCGCGGGTCGTGGCGGAGCTGGCGCAGGATGCGCAGCGCGGTGGCGCCGGTGAGGGCGGGGTGCATCAGCCCTCACCCCCGCCGGGGGTACCGGGCGCCGGGCGCTCGTGGCGGCCGCGCCCCGGGCCGGGTTCGCGGACGATCCGGAGGAAGGCCTGTTCCAGGTCCTGCACGCCGGTGCGCGCCCGCAGCCGCGCGGGCGTCTCCTCGGTGACCAGGCGGCCCTCGCGCATCAGCACGAGCCGGTCGCAGCGCCCGGCCTCCTCCATCACGTGGCTGGAGACCAGCAGGGTGGTGCCGCGGTCGCGGAGTCCGTGGAAGAGCGACCACAGTTCTTCGCGCAGCACCGGGTCCAGTCCCACGGTCGGCTCGTCCAGGACCAGCAGCCGCGGCTTCCCCAGCAGGGCGACCGCCAGGCTGACGCGGGCGTGCTGGCCGCCGGACAGGTCGCCCGCCGGGCGGCGGGCCAGGTCGGCTAGCCCGACCTCCGCCATGACCCGGTCCGGATCGGTCCGGGGCGCCCGCAGGACGGAGGCGAAGTAGGAGAGGTTCTCCCGGACGGTGAGGTCGGCGTAGACCGAGGGCGTCTGGGCCGCGTAGCCGATCAGGGTGCGCAGCGGGGCCGCTCCGGCCGGGTGGCCGAGCACCGTGACGGTGCCGGCGGAGATCCGCTGCACTCCGGTGATCGCGCGCATGAGCGTGGTCTTGCCGCTGCCGCTGGGTCCGAGCAGGCCGACCACCTCGCCCGCCGGAACGCTCAGATCGAGTCCGGTGAGCACGTCCCGTTCGCCGCGGCGAACGGTCAGCCCGGTCACCGTGACCGCATCGGTGTCCATGTTCGGACGGTAGGCCGCTTTCACCGCCGGATCAACGCGCCGGGCCAGGTCACGGCCCCGGATGCGGATCCGCTCAGCGGTCGGCGGTCCCGGAACCGCCGCGGCCCCCGGCCCGGGTGCGGGGCCGGGCCGGGGGCCGCACGGGGGGTGCGGCGGGGGTCAGCTGCGGACGTTGACGTCGATGCAGGCGTAGAAGGCGTTGGCCGTGTCGTAGACGTTCCACACCGCGAGGATCTTCTGCGGGCCGCTGTAGCCGGACAGGTCCAGGGTGTGGGAGAAGGTCGAGGGCGGCTGCGCGCCGCCGTCGTCGAAGACGGCGATCCGCTGGCCGCCGATGAAGTACTCCCAGGTGGAGGTGCGGTGGTTGGCCGTGATGGTCCAGGTGAAGGACTGGGTGCGGCCGACGTCGGTCCGCTGCCAGCCCCGGCTGTCGTCGTCCAGCTCGGAGAATCGGGCGTTGCCGCCGGAACAGCTGGTCAGGCCCTTGGGGCCCTCGACGCTCTGCGGCTCCCACTGGATGGAACCGCACTCGACGATTCCGGCGGCGCACTGCGCCTGGCGGCTCGGCGGG
Source organism: Nocardiopsis sp. NPDC057823 (assembly GCF_042797335.1). Classification (NCBI taxonomy): domain Bacteria; kingdom Bacillati; phylum Actinomycetota; class Actinomycetes; order Streptosporangiales; family Nocardiopsidaceae; genus Nocardiopsis; species Nocardiopsis sp. NPDC057823. The sequence continues at coordinate 58,296 of NZ_JBHVLR010000023.1, forward strand.
TTGGAGATGTAGCCGTGCGCGTTGGCCGTGCCCATGGGCATGAGGCCGAAGAAGAGGGTGGTGGCGGCGGCGAGCGCCGTCGCGGCGCGGAGCGAACGGTGCTTGCGGGGGCTGTCGTTCCTGCGGGTCTGCATGCGGGGCCCTTCTGTGTGGGTCAAGGTCCCGATGGTGTGGGGGCACACCGGGGGACGCGTAGCGGGATGACCCGGACCGTTCCCGGTCCAGGGCCGGGCTGGGCGCTCGGGGTTCGGATGGGCCCCGGGCACCGGACGGCGTCGTCCCGGAAACCCCTGTGCACCGGGGGTTCCCGCCCGTTGCGGAAGACCGTAGGCAGGCTGTGACGAAGAGTGCAAGGGGCCTGGTGACACGGGAGGGGAGGGTGGGACCGGACCGCCTTCCGGACCACTGCGCGCTTTCCGACCACTGGTACGGGTGGCGACCGGCCGGGCACGTGGAGTGAGAGCAGGAGCGATGGGGGCACCGGCGTGCGGGCGGTCCGGCCGCAGAGAGGTGTAGACCAATCCGGGCCGATGGGGGTCCGACCACTGGACCTCACCAAAGGGATAGTTTTCCCTTACCCGGCCCTTGAAGCCCGTCTCACGGGAACCCGGCCGCCCCCGGAACCGACCCCGGAACCGACGCCGGAGCCGGTCCGGCCGGACCGGCTCCGGCGTCAGTCCGAGAAGCCCGGGGTGTCCGGATGGTCGAACCGGAACGGCACCCCGAGCCGGGCGGCGAGGGCCGTACCGGCCTCGCGCCCCTCCACGGCCTCCGGCCAGGGCGGGACCCGGCCGTTGAAGAGCCTCAGGTCGCCGCCGCGCCGGATCCGCCCCAGGCCCAGGGTCGACCCGTCCTCGCAGTGCGCCTCCAGGACCAGGTACCACCCGAAGTCGTCCCCGTCCCAGACGGCCGCGACCTCCCGGGGCCGGGAGGGGTGCCCCTCGGCCCTGGAGGCCATCTCCTCCACGTCGAGCGGGGGCGTGGGAGGACAGGGGTCGATCCCGAGTTCCCCGAACCGTTCGAGGACCATGTCCCTCGCGTCGTACAGGCTCAGGCCGCCCCGGGGGCGGAACGCCTCCCGGACGGCGATGACCCCCGCGAGGAGGCCGCGCTCCCGGATGGCGGCGTCGACCCGGGCGAGCCCGTCCTCGCCCACCAGCCGCAGGAGGGCGGTGTCGTCGTCGCGCATGTCTCGCATGAGAGAGAAGGTAGGGCGCGTGTCCCTTCTGGAGAAAGCGTTTCGTCTCCTACGATCCTGGACATGGGCCGATCGTCCGATGAATCGCCGCTCCGTCGGATCACCGCGGAGTCCTGCCTCCTGGGCGGGGCCGGGTACGCCGTGCTGCTCCAGATCGCCCACCCCAGCGTCGCCCACGGGGTGTACCACCACAGCGACTTCGAGCACCGCCCCTTCTCCCGGCTCTTCGGCACGCTCGCCTACGTCTACGGGACGGTGTACGGCACCGCCGAGGAGCGCGAACGCCTGCACGCCGTCGTCCGGGCGATGCACAAGAAGGTCACCGGCCCCGGCTACCGCGCCCTGGACGACGACCTCCTGCTGTGGGTGGCCGCGACGCTCTGCCACAACGCCGCCCGCGTGTACACGATGGTGTTCGGCGGGTTCCGCGACGACGAGGAGTACGCGCTCTTCCTGCGGGAGGCGTCGGTGTTCGGCACCGCCCTGGGCCTGCCGGCCGAGGCCTGGCCGAAGACCCCCGAGGCGTTCGACGCCTACTGGGAGGAGGCGTCGGCCCGGCTCGAGGTGGGAGACGAGGCCCGCGACATCACCCGCCGCCTGTTCCGGCCCCGTCAGCCGGTGCTGCGGGCGCTGATGCCCCTCCAGCGGTTGCTCACCGCCGGGCTCCTGCCGGAACGGCTGCGCGACGGGTTCGGCCTGCCCTGGTCGCCGGGGCGGCAACGGCTGTTCGACGGGATCCTCGCCGTCACGCGGGCCGTCTACCCCCGCGTGCCCCGGCCGGTGCGGGTGCTGCCCGCCACCGTGTGCCTGTGGTCGATGCGCCGGTCGGACGGCCCCGCCCGGTTCAGCCGCCGAAGCGGTCGGCCAGGGCCGCGCGGGCGCGCTCGGCGTCGGGCGACCCCACCTCGGTGAGGATCTCCGCCGCCGTGCGCAGCAGCCCCTCGGCCCGGTCGGCGGTCACCGTGGGCGCGGGCAGGGTGCCCAGGGCCAGGCAGGCGCGGGCGACGGTGTAGCGCTCGTCGCGCTCCAAGGCGATGGCGTGCGCCTTCTCCAGGGCGACCGCGGCCTCCTCGTGGTGGCCGGCCTCGGCGTGGGTGATCCCCAGGTCGGTGAGGATCTCGGCGTCGCCGCTGCGGTCCCCGGACTCCTCGGCCAGGGCCAGCGCGGCCCGGTGGGCCTCGACGGCCTCCTCCGGACACCCCGCGGCCCGGTAGGCGATGCCGAGGGAGTTGTGGACGTAGATCCGGCTGCCGACCAACCGCAGCCGCTGGGACAGCTCCAGTGCCTCATCGAGGTCACGCAGCGCCCCCTCGAGGTCCCCCAGACCGACCTTGGCCTCCCCCATGACCCGCTTGACCAGGGCGGCCGACGCTCCCACGTCCTCCTCGGGGGCCGTCTCCAACGACCGCGCCGCGCAGTGCAGGGCCTCCTCGTACTGTCCGAGCGCCTGGCGGACCACCGCGAGGTTGCTCCACTGGAGGGACTCCAGGCGCCGGTCCCCCAGGGCGACCGCGTGGTCGAGCACTCCGCTGATGGCCTCGGCCGAGTCCCGGAGCCTTCCGACCCGCTCGTAGACCATCCCCAGGTTCGCCAGGGCCCGGATGCTGCCCCGGCTGTCCCCCACCGCCGCCAGCAGGTCCCTCGCCTCGGTGAGCATGCGCAGGGCGTCGTCGAACCGCCCCGCGAAGTAGTAGCCGATCCCCAGCCCGATGAGCGTGACGGCCCGCCCCCGCCGGTTCCCCTGCCGGTCGCTGACCTGGAGCGCGCGCTCCTGGGAACTGACGAGCAGGCCCATCTGGCCGTGCAGGGCGTAGAAGCGCCACACCGACTCGGCCATGCGCCAGGCGTGCTCCCCGTTGTCCCGCGAGGCGAAGTAGTCGATGGTGTCGGCCAGGTTCTCCCGGTGCAGGTCGAACCATTCCTCGGCGTCCTCGCGCCGCAGGAGTTCGGTGCGGTACCCGGAGTCGGACCGCTCGTCGTCGTGCAGGGCCCTGGGACCCAACAGGTCGGCGGCGTGCTGGGCGGTCAGCAGGTAGTGCTCCGCCAGCCTGCCCCGGATGCGGTCCACACGTTCGGCGCCGAACTCGGCGGTGGCCCTGTCCAGCGCGAAATCCCTTATGAGGTCGTGCATGCGGTACACGTCCCCCTGGGGTTCGTCGAGCAGGCAGACGCCGACGAGCTCCTGGAGGATGTCGTCGCCCTCCTCCACCGAAACGCCCAGCAGCGCCGCCCCGCCCGCCAGGTCGATGCTGTCGCCGATCATCAGGCCCAGGGTCAGGAAGGCGCTCCGCTGCTCGTCGTTGAGGCTCTGGTACGACAGGTCGATGGCGGTCTCGACGCTCTGGCCGTCCACCTGCAGTTCGCGGAACTTGCGGTTCTGCTCGCCGAGCCGCCGCGCCACGTGCCCGAAGGTCCAGCGGGGGCGGCTGAGCATGCGACCGGCGATCACGCGCAGGGCCAAGGGGAGTCCGCCGCAGATGCGCACGATCTCGCGGGCCAGGTCCTCCTCGGCCCTGACGCGCTCCTCACCCAGGACCCGGGAGAAGAGGTCCAGGGCGGACCGCTCGTCGAACATGCCCAGCGAGAGGAACCGGGCGCCGCTGAGCCCCGACAGCTCGTTGCGGGAGGTGATGAGGGTCAGGGAGCCCGGGGAGGACGGGAGCAGCGGGCTGACCTGGGAGTAGCTGGACGCGTTGTCCAGGATGAGCAGGGTCCGCCGCCCCATGAGGGTGGCGCGCCACAGGGCGGACCGCTCTTCCAGGGACTCGGGAATCGTTTCGGGCGGGACCCCCACCGCGCGCAGGAGGGACCCGAGCGCGGAAGACGGGTCCAGGGGCTCCTTGCCGGCCGTGTACCCGTACAGGTCGATGAAGAGCTGCCCGTCGGGATAACGTTTGGCGGATTCGTAACCGAAATGCACGGCCGTGGTGGTCTTGCCCCCGCCGCCGGCGGCCGTGAGGACGCAGACCTCGGCCCCCTCCTCGTCCGCGAGGGAGATCTTTTCGAGGCTGCGCAGGACGTCCACGCGGCCGGTGAAGTCCGGCAGGTCCCGGGGCAGGTCGTTGCGGACGCGATAGACCGTCTCGGATTCCGTTGGTTCCGTTGCGGTCCGGCGCCCCTGGTCGGCGTCCTCCCGGAGGATGCGCGCGTGCAGGGCCGCCAGTTCGGGACCGGGGTCGACGCCGAGCTCGTCGGCCAGCCGGACCCGGAAGTCCTCGTAGGCGGCCAGGGCGCGGGCCTTCTCGTTGTCGTGCCAGAGCGCCGTGATGAGCAGGTGCTGCAGGCGTTCCCGGAACGGCTCCTCGCGGGCCAGCGGGGTGAGTCGGGAGACGACCTCGGCGTACCGCCCCAGGCCCAGGGCGCACGTCGCCCAGGCGATGACGGCCGACCAGCGCTCCTCCCGGAGGGGGCCGACCACCGTGTGCTCCAGTGCCTCGGAGCCGACCCCGGAGAAGGGGACGCCGCGCCAGCAGGAGAGGGCGCGGTCGAGGAGCTCCAGCGCTTCTTCGGGGGCCGCCCGGGCGGCCTCGTCCCGCAGCCGCCGGAAGCGGTACAGGTCGACGGAGTCGGGATCGGCGTCGAAGATGTAGCCGCCGGCCGTGGTGGAGATACTTCCGGGAATCGATCTGCGCAGGTGGGAGACCTGGACCTGGATGACCGAACGGGCGGTGCGCGGCGGGTCGTCGCTCCACAGGTAGGTGATGAGCCGGTCCACGGTGACCTCTCGGCCGAGGTTCACCAGGAGCGCGCCGAGCACACAGCGCTGGCGTGGTCCGCCGATCGCAACCGGTCGGCCGTCGGACCAGACGGCGATGGGGCCGAGCACACCGAATTCCACAAGGAGCAACCCTAGCAAGCGGAATTCTGGAAAAGCGGAATCCGGGCAAGCCAAAAGCTCCGAGTATCTCCCCCTCTGTCAAAGATACTCGGAGTGACCTTTTGGCTACACCGGGCTGTTACTTCTCCTCGGCGGGCTTCTCCTCGGCGGGCACGCCCTCCTCCGGGTGCTCGGCGGGCACCGGCTTCACCGGCTCCGGCTCGGGCTCCCGGTAGGGCTGCATCTTGGCCTCGGGCATCGCGTCGGCCACGATCTCCTCGAAGCGGTCATCGAGAGTCAGCATCTGGGGGACTCGCACTCCTCGTCTCACCGCACTCGTGTAGAGCCGCAAGGTGGCCCTACGTCGCCTGCGAACCATCACGGACTTCACCGCCCTTCTGGGCGGACGGGCCACCCGTGGCGGACTCCGCCTCAGGGAACGCCACGGGTGGCATGTGTCCAACGAACGACGATCCGGTCGGGAGGTTCGCGAGCCGTCCTCTCGCGGCGACCGGTCGTGCCGAACGCCTTCGACACTAGAGAGATCCTCTTCCAGGCCGCTTTCAGTCCACTTACAGCCCTGAAAGGGGCCGGAGCCGGGGGCTCGGGAAACGACGCAGTGTGGAATGGACGTGCACCCGGGGTGACACATTCGCCTTTTCCGATACCCGGGCGGACACCGGGCAAACAGGAATCCGGTCGCCATTCACGGCCCTGTTTCCCCCCTCCCCCACGGGGTTCGGGCCCGGTGGGCGGGGTGCCCCGTGCCGTCCCCCGTGCGGGGAGTGGACCCAGGTGACGGTGTGACCTCTTCCGGCCGTTTACGGCGAGTCAGGAGGGTTTGCGCCTACACTGCGGCGCGTGGCCCATCACGCCCATCTGGACGAAACCCCCGGTCGCCCCAACCCCCTCCTCCCCGGCGACCGTGTTCAGCGTGCCGCGGTGATCTCCGTCGGGGCCGCCGTCGTGGCGGTCGCCGTGCTGGGCCTGTACCTGTTCGGCGGACTCGACGCGGCCACTCCCACCCCGGAGCCGCCCGGCACCCGGCTGCGCAACGTGCTGTACGAGATCACCCCCCACGAGGCGGCGCCGGCCTCCGACGAGGTGGAGGGCGCCGTCGTCCAGGTCCTCGTGGACGTGGAGCTGCACGGCTCCGACCTGCCGGTGCCGATGTTCGACATCGGCTCGACCATGGACGTGCGGCTGTTCCCCGGCGACCACCGGGTGAAGCACCCCGACCTGACCCTGACCCGCTACCCCCAGGGCGTCACCACCCGGCTGCAGCCGCACATGCGCGAGGAGGCCCTGCTCAGCTGGCCCCTGCCCGACGGCGTCTCCCCCGACGAGGTGGACACGGTCCGGATCACGGTGCGCCAGGCGGAGAAGCTCGTCACGACGGGCGGCGGCGGGTTCTTCTGGACCCCGATCGCCGGCTCCAGCGTCGGAACGGTCGACCTGCCGATCGGGGAGGGCTGACCGTGCCCCCGCAGTCCCGTCCCGGCTTCGGGCGCCGCGCCCTGAACCTCGTGCTGTGCCTCGGCCTGATCGCCGCGATCTTCTTCGTCCAGCGCTTCATCGTCACCAACGACGCGCTGGTGGACCCCGTCGCGACCGCGGGGGCACAGGGGTCGGTGGTGTCCAGCCGCGCGTTCGAGGCCGAGGTGACCGGGGTGGACGTCACCTCCGAGATCGAGGTGACCGGCAGCGTCGTCGGCGACGCCGAGAAGATCCCCGCCAACGGCGTGTGGGTGGTCGTGTGGGCGCGGGTGACCGCCCTGGAGGACACGATGCACGGGGTCTCGGCGGAACTGCGGATGGCCGACGGCGTGGTGTACGAGGAGCGGGGCTGGTTCTGGGCGTCGCTGGACCGGGGGTCCTTCTCCCCCGCGATCCCGCAGCGGGGCGCGTTCGTGTTCGAGGTGCCCCCGGACCGCCTGGACGGGCCGACGCTGGTGCTCACGCACCGGCCCGGGTACGAGGAGCGGCTGTCCTCGCGGGTGGAGGTCGCCCTGGACGGGGTCGACGCCGAACCGGGCCCCGAAGCGGTGGTGCTGACCGGGCCCGAGATCGACATGTCCGGGGACGGCCCGGGCGGAGACGACGCAGGGGAGGCCGCGGATGCGTCCGAATGAGCCCGGAGACCCCCGGGACCCCCGCGGGTCCGACAGGCCCGGCGGGCCCCGGCGCGGCGACGCGCCGCGGGAGGGCGGGCCGCCGGCGTCGCCGTACCGTGTGCCCGGACCGCCGTCCGGCCCGACCCCGGCGGGCCGGGCCGACGGATACGGCCGCTACCCCGGGGAGCCTCCCGGAACGCCGGAGCAGCGGATCCCCCGGCGCCCCGTGCGTCAGCGGCCGGGGCCGGTGGACCGGTCCGCGGGCTCCGAGGGGTTCGGCGGCGCACCGGGGCGGCCGCCCCAGGACCCGCGCGACCCCGTGAACGGCGGGGCGTACCGGCGGCAGGACCCGCAGCAGGGGCCCCGGCAGGGTCCGCGCCCGGGCCGCCGCCGGGCTCCGGGGCCCCCGGACGGGCCCGGGCCCGGAACTCAGCCGGGCGGGGGACAGCCGCCGCAGGACGCTCGGGCGGGACGCCGCCGGGCGCCGCAGGGGCCCGGGGCCGACGGGTATCCGGGAGGCGGGCCGCCCGCCGAGCCGCGGCAGGGGCCGCAGGCCGGACGGCGCAGGGCGCCGGGTCCGCCGGACGCGCCGGCTCCCTCGCCCCGTCCCGCCGGAGGGCACCCTCCTCAGGAACCGCGCGGCGGGCACCGCCGGGCACCGCGGCGTCCCGGGGACGGGACGCCCGCCGAGGCGTACCCGCCGGGCCCGCCCGGCCGCCGGACTCCCCCGGGGCCCGTGGACGGCGCGCGGCCCCCGGTCGGCGGGCCCCCGCCCCGGGGTCCCGTCGGCGGGCCGTTCGACGGCCCCCGCCCCGGACCGTTCCGGGGCCCGGAGGCGTTCGCGGGGGCGCACGGCGGGCCCCCGGGCGCCTTCGGCGAGCCCGACCCCCCGCCCACCGGGGCCAGGGGCAAGGCCGTCCGGCACGCCCGGCCGCTGTGGAAGCGCCTGCACCTGCCCTACGCGGCGGTGCTGGTGCTGCTGTTCCCGGTCATGCTGGTCTGGCCCTACACGACCGAGGTGCGCGACGGGACCGAGGCCGGGCTGATCCCGCCCGAGCCGAGGCCCGTGAACGTCGGCGACACCGCGGACCTCGCGGGCAGCCGGTGGCGGGTCACCGGGTACATCACCGGGTTCCTGGGCGGCTCCGAGCCGCCGCCCGAGGGGCTGGAGATCCTCGACGTCGGCTTCCGCGTCACCCCCGGTGACGCTGAGGCCGCCGAACTGCTGCGGAACAGCTGCGCGTTCCGCGCCGTGGACGGGCGGGGCCGCTCCTGGGAGCGCACGCACCTGTTCTCCATGCGCGACTTCGGCGAGGAGGCGGGCGACGGGGCCTACGGCTGCACCACGGGCGAGGGCGAGACCATCGCCCCCGGTCAGGAGCAGTCCATCATCCTGTCGTTCCTGGTGCCCGAGGACGTGGTCGGGGACCTCCGCTACGAGGTCACCGTCGACACCTCGGCGGACCCCGAACGACCCCGGCCCGACGCCCTGGTCTTCGAGGCCGAGGAGCTGGAGGAGTAGCCGGACGGGTCAGCCGGCGTGGCGGGAGCCGCCGGAGGGGGCGTGCGTCGCCACCCGGCGCACCCGGCGGCCGACGCTGTCCTCCTCCGCCTTGCGCAGCGCGACCTCGAAGGCCGCCGCCAGCAGGCACACCCGCAGCAGCATGTGCAGGGAGCCGATCACGAAGTCGATCGGCTGGAGCAGCGGCCACCACTCGGCGTGCAGCGGTCCGGGGCCCGCCAGGACGAACACCAGCCGGTGCAGCTGTGTGAACGCGACCTCCAGCAGCACGAAGCACAGGGAGTACGACAGGTAGAACACCGGGCCCACGCGCAGGACGAAGCGCAGCGCGTGCAGGCAGGGGTAGATCTGCTCCTTGAGGTCATTGCGAACGAACCGGTCGAGGAAGCGGCCGGTGCCGGCCAGCCGGTTGACCGCCCGGTCCAGGCCGTTGCGGACGCGGTGCTCCTCGAAGACGCTGTCATGGTCGTCGACCTGGGCGCGGTAGACGACCGCGGCGATCGTCAGCCACAGCAGCGGGCCCACGAACCCCGTCGAGACCGCCTTCCACGCCTTGGCCCACCACACCGGGATGCGGGCGTAGAGCTCGGGCTGGCCGACCAGGGCGCCGGCCCCGTTCAACAGGTCCTTGGCCCCGGTCTGCATCTCCACCCAGAAGACCCGGCCGGTCACCCAGGCCTCCGCCTGGGTGATCGCCATGCCCAGGGAGAACAGGAACATGAACACCCACACGCCCTCGAACAGGGCGGTGAGCATGCCCAGGAGGGCGCTGTGCCCCTTGCGGTAGAAGTGCGAGCAGAGCTTGCGCAGCAGCCACGCGGAGACGGCGACGATGAGCGGCAGCCCGTACCAGGGCACGTTGACGGGCGCCTGGAACGCCTCCAGGCCGCCGGTGTTGAGCAGGGCGATGCTGTACATGTCGTACTGCTCGCGGATCAGGCCCCAGGCGGCGTAGAACAGCAGGAACGGCAGGATCGCCAGGGCGACCCCGTCCACCACGCGGCGCTCGCGTTCGACGAACCCGCGCTGCCGGTCCTCCCGGACCACCTCCGAGCGCAGCTCGGAGTCGATCACGGGCAGCCCCGGGCGCAGCAGCTGGAACATGATCACGAACGTCACGAGGGTGACCAGCAGGGTCAGGCCCAGGCCCGTCAGGGAGAGCGTCTGCTCGACGTCGGACAGGCGCACCAGGCCGCGCATCAGCACCGCGTGCACGAGCATGCCGACGGTGTGGACGCACAGGAGGGGGACCCAGTAGCGTGCGGCCAGGCCGAGCGCGTACACGGGCAACAGGGCTGCGGAAGTCGTCGAGCGGGCCATCGGTTCTCAGAAGGGTAGAGGGTAGGGAACGGAGGGACCGCGACGAGGTGCGGCTTTCCGTGTCCGGCCCCCGGTCGCGGACGGTGGTCGGCGCGCGGGGGCGGGACGCGTGGGAATTCAGGAGGGCTTGATGGAGGACGGCGACGGCAACGGCTGGGTGCACCTGCCGGACGGGTCCAGGCGCTGGGGAGTCTACGGTGCCGCGGGGCTGTTGTTGTACGGAACCGACATGGCCGGAACCGGACACGTGCTGCTCCAGCACCGGGCCGAGTGGACGCACATGGGCGGCATGTGGGGGATCCCCGGCGGTGCGCGCAACCGGGACGAGACACCGCTGGAGGCCGCGGTGCGGGAGTTCCGCGAGGAGATCTCCGGCGACCTGGGCGGGTACACGGTGGTGGGAACGCACGAGCACGACCTGGCGGTGTGGCGGTACGACACGTTCCTGTTGAGCGTGCCGGAGCTGGCCCCCTTCTCCCCCGCCAACTCGGAGAGCATCGAGGTCCGGTGGGTCCCGGTGACGGCGGCGGAGGCGCTGCCGCTGCTGCCCGCGTTCCGGACGGCGTGGCCGGCCCTGGTGGCGGACCTGCAGAGGTCGGTGGAGACGGCGGGCTGACGCCGGCGGCGCCGGGCCCCGCGCGGGGATTCCGGGCCGGGGGTTTCCGAGGCCGTCCTCAGCCGTCGGTGCGCACGCCCGCGGCCGACGACCGTTCCGGGTCCCCGGGTCGGCCCGGCCCCGCCGGCGCGGCGAGGCGCGCGAGCCGGGCCGCGAGCACCGCGCAGCAGCCCAGGGAGCACACGACCAGCGCCGCCCAGAACGCGGGGAACAGGTAGGGCGGCTGGAACCAGGCCATGTCGCGCCCCTGGTACAGCCATCCGAGCACCTCGTGCAGGGTCACGGCCGAGACCGGCGGCAGGGCGTACGGCAGCAGGCGCGCCGCCGTCGCCCACCGCGCCCGGCCCGAGCGCGCGAGCGCCCATCCGCCCGCCCTGCGCACCCCGCGGACGCTGAGCGGGACGGTCGCGGCGGCCAGGAGGAGCAGGACCGCGTCGGTCCGCGCCGCCCACGCCCCCTCGGCCCCGGGCCGCTCCGGGGCCGCGCCGGAGTCCACGAGTTCGACGAGCGCGTCGGCCAGCCCGCTCGCCCCCGCGCCGGAGGTGCCGGTGTTGGCCATGACGGCGATGCCGTGCCCGCTGTCGGGCAGCAGGGCCTGGTGGGAGGTGGCGGTCATGATCTGCCCGCTGTGCTCCACGACCCGCGCGCCCGACGCGGTCCGCCCCAGCGACCACCCCAGCGCGTAGGAGCCGGACGCCTCGGAGGGGGTGTGCAGCGCCTCGAAGCCCTCGGGGGACAGCAGGCCCGTCTCCGCCCCGTCCGGCCCGCGGCCCCCTTCCGTGTGGGCGGTGAGCCAGGCCCCCATGTCCTCGGCGGTGCTGACGACCCCGCCGGAGCCGTTCCCGAACCCGGGCGGCTCGTCCGCGGGCAGGGCCAGGCCGAGCACGACGATGTGGCCCCGGGCGCCGGCGGGCAGGTCCAGGTCCGTGTCGATCGTCGTGGTGGCGTCCATGCCGAGCGGGGCGAACACCTCCTCCCTCAGGTGGTCGGCGAAGGGCCGACCGCCGACCACCTCGACCAGCCGGGCGGCGACCTGGTAGTTCGGGTTGTGGTACTCCCAGCGGGTGCCGGGCTCGGCCGCCAGGCGGGCGCCGCGCAGGTCGGCCACCGACTCGCGCAGGGTGAGGGTCTCCCGGCCCCGGCTGTAGGAGGCGAACTCGGCGTCGGACATGCCGGAGGTCTGGTCGAGCAGCTGGCGCACGGTGATCCGCTCCGCGCGGGGGTCGGCCATCGTGAACTCGGGCAGGTGCTCGCGCACCGGGTCGTCCAGGTCCAGTTCCCCCGCTTCGGCCAGTCGGAGGACCGCCAGCGCGGTGAACGACTTGCTGACCGACGCCATGGCCATGGGCGTGCCGCCGGTGACCGGGGCGCCGTCCGGGGTGGTGCCGTAACCGCCGACGTGCACGATGTCCGTACCGTGGGTCAGCACCACCGCCGCCCCGGGCAGGCCGGTCGCCTCCCGGTAGTCCTCCACCAGGGCGTCGACGGCCTCCGGAGAAGGGGTGGCCGGGCCCGCCCCGGCGGGGGGAGGCGGGGCGGAGGCGACCGCCGCGGCCGCCGAGGGGGCCGCGGACAGGAGCAGCAGCGCACAGGCCCCGAGCAGCGCCGACGCGCCGCGGAGGGCGCGGGCGGGGCCGCCCCGGTGGGCCGGGCGGACGGGGTGGGCGGGGCGGGCGGGCGCGGGGAGGGTCATACGGAGAACGCTAGGCACCCGGCGCGCTCCCGCCCATGGTGCGCTCCACCCGGTCCTGCTGGGGTACTCCTCAGGGTGTGCGGTCCGGACCGCGGCGGGAGACCGTCCGGCGGACGGGGCCCGTAGGAGACGGCGGGCGGCCGGCGCGAAGGCGGACCGGCGGTGCCGTGCCGGGCCGGGCACTCCCGGGGCCGGCCGTTCGTTGACCGTTCGTGGTCCGCGCTCTCCCGGACATCCACAGGCCGCACCCGCGGGGTGCGGCCGCGGACACTCCGGGGTAAGTCAGGGATGTGCCCTGATGTGCGCGCGGACCGGGGCAATGCATGCTGGTGGAGACGGCCCGTCCGGAGCGGTCGTCACGCGAACGGACTGGAGCGGTGGACATGACGCTGGAGCGCGGTAACGCATTCACTCCCGTCGCCTCGGCGACGATGATCTGGCCCTGGACGACGTCTGTGCTGGGCGGCGCCGCTGGCGGCGCCCTCTTCTTCCTGCTCAACCTGGGCGGCGGGCTGCTCCCCGCCGTCATGTCGGGCCTGGGCGCGGCCGTGATCTTCTTCTCCCTCGTCGGCGGCGTCGGCGGCGTGATCAGCAAGAAGTCCGACCGGCGCGGCCGCCGCTACGCGGCCAACTACCCCTTCCGCTACGCGGCCGTGCCGGCCGTCGTGGGCGGTGTGGGCTACGGGATCCTCTCCCTGAGCCTGTTCGGCGGCCTGTTCGCCGCCCTGGCGATCTGGGCGACGGTCGGCGTGATCGCGATGGTACTCGGCGACAAGAAGTAGGCTCGGTGTTTTCCGCCCAGTCGCGGAAGAAGGAGAACACACCTACGGGAGCAACCGGGCGCCGATGACTGAAGCAGCTCGTCAGAAGATGGTCGAGCGGGTCCGAGGGCTCCTCCGCATGGCGGAGGACCCCTCGGTCACCGATGCCGAGAGCCAGGCGTTCACCGCCAAGGCCGCCGAGCTGATGACCCGCCATGCGATCGCGGAGGCCGAGGCCCGCGCGGAGCGGGGCGAGGAACCCGACGCGATCGGGCGCATGGACTACACGGTGTCCGGGGTGGGCGGCCACGGCAAGGCCCGGGTCCGGGCGCTGGCCGACATCGCCGCCGCCTACGGGTGCCAGTCGGCGGTCCGGGGCAACTCCTCGGAGAACACCGACCGGATCCTCATCCTGGTGGGGACCGCGAGCGCGCTGGACGCGCTGCGCATGCTCATGCCGTCGATCTCCATGCAGATGGAGTCGTCGGCGAAGTTCATGAGCTCGGGGCACGTGGCCGACATCCGGGAGCTGCGCAACTACACGCGGTCCGAGCTGGAGACCGAGCGCAAGCGGTACTACCGGTCGTTCGTGCGGGCCTACGGGCAGGCGGTGGCCGAGCGCATCCGCGAGTTCCGGCGCCGGCTGCAGGAGATGTCGCGCCCGACCGGCGCGGGCGGCGGTTCCGCCGAGGGCGGGGCGGCGCCCTCCCGGGGTGCGGAGCTGGTGCTGCGCGCCGATGTGCACCGGGTCCAGGAGGAGTTCCAGAAGCAGTTCCCGCAGCTGCGCAAGCACCGGCCCGAACGGACGCACAGCGCGGCCGGGGCCAGGGCGGGGTACCAGCGGGGACGGCAGGCGCAGCTCGGCCTGGAGACGTCCGTAACCGGTGGGGGTTCGTCCACTCTGCCCGCTGGTGAGTGACAGAACCCGATCCAACCGGATCAAGTGAATTGCCCCGTTTTGTACGTTTTCCGACCTCAAAAAGAGGCCGATCCCGCGAAGTTTTCCACAGGCTGTGCACAGAATCGCCGCCGAAGTCGTTCTTGCACGTCAAAGCGGAAATGCGAGAGCACATCAGGGGCGATTCGGGTCCTCCCGGGACCGATCACCCCGGGTTATCCACAGGCTGGGCGCCACCCTGTGGAAAACCTTGTGGATAACTCGGCGGCAAGCTGTGGATAAGGCCCGAATCCCCTGATCAGGACACCCGCAACGGCTGTACCAGATACCGGAAGGACGGGGCCTCGCCCTCCTTCGCCGGGACATCGGTGAACACGGCGGGTTTCGTCGGCTCCGTGAAGTTCAGGTGGGCGGAGTCGGTCGCGATCGCCGACAGGCCGTCCATCAGGTAGTCGGGGCGGAACGCCACCCGCAGCGGGTCGCCCTGGTAGTCCACGGCGATCGCCTCCACCGCCTGGGCGTCCTCGCCCGAGCCCGCCTCCAGCGTCACCTCGCCCTCGGTGAACACCAGCCGCAGCGGGGTGTGCCGGTCGGCCACCAGCGCCACCCGCTTCACCGCCTCCGTCAGCGGCGCCACCGCCACCTCGGCCCGCGAGGAGAACTCCGCGGGGAACCAGGAGGCGTACTTGACGAAGTCGCTGTCGATCAGCCGGGTGGTGCTGCGCCGGTCCCCGTTCTCGAAGCCGATCGCGCCCTCCCCCGGCGCCAGGCCGCCGGCCCCGCCCGGCGACAGCGCGACCTCCACGTTGGAGCCGCCGATGACGCCCCGCACCATGTCGTGCAGGGTGCGCGCGGGCACCAGCGCGGAGGTGTCGACCGCCGGGTCCTGCGGCTTCCACCACAGGTCGCGGACCGCGATGCGGTAGCGGTCGGTCGCCACCACGCTCAGCGTGTCGCCGGTGAAGTCGAGGTAGGCGCCGGTCAGCATCGGCAGCGTGTCGTCGCGGCTCGCCGCGGGGGTGACCTGGCGGACCGCCTCGGCGAAGGTGTCCGCGGGCACCGAGCCGATGCGCTCGGGCATGCCGGGCAGGGTGGGGTAGTCCTCCAGCGGCATGGTGATGAGGGTGAACCGGGCGGCGCCGCCGCTGATCCGCACCTTGGCTCCGTCGGTGTCGATGTGCACCGAGCCGCCGGGCAGGTTGCGCACGATCTCGGCGAGCAGCCGGCCGGGGACCAGCACCGCGCCGGCCTCCTCCGCCAGCACCTCGACCGAGGAGCGGGCCGAGACCTCGTAGTCGAACCCGGACAGGTGCAGGGCGGAACCGCCGTCGGGGACCTCCAGGCGCATCCCGGCCAGCACCGGCACCGCCGGGCGGTTCGGCAGGGCGCGCGCCGTCCAGGCGACGGCCTCGGCGAACGCGTCGCGGTCCACACGGAGTTTCACGATCTCTGCCTCCTCGTCGGCGTGGTCAGGGTCAACCTACCCAGCGGTGCCGACAAATCGACGGGCCCCGGGCGGCCCCGCGGAACGGGGTGCGACCAGGGCCGATCGTGTTCAGGATGTGGCTGTGGGGGCGGGTGTCACCGGCGGTTCGGCTTCAGGGTCCAGGTGATGGTCATCTTGCCGGTGACGGTGCCGTCGGCCATGCGAATCTCGACGTCGATGGGGAACTCGGGGCGCTGACCGCCGTCGAGCTCGGCGACGACCTCGTCCCGCGGACGGCCCAGCACGGCCTCGGCGGTCATGTCACCGGTGGCCATCTTGAGGAAGTGGATCTCGGCCTTGGTGGGCAGCGGCAGCGCGCGATCCATGGTGTCGCCGAAGGTGCCGATGATGATGGCGCCCGAGGCGGACTCGGCCAGGGTGAACATCGCCCCGGCGTGCGCGCCGCCGATGTGGTTGTGGTGCTCGGGCCTGTCCGGCAGGTTCATCACCGCCCGGCCGAAGTCGAGGGACTCGAACGACAGGCCGAGCGTGCGGGCGAAGGGCACCGCGGCCAGGAAACCGGACTTGACCATCTCCGCCGTCTCGGCGTTCATGTTTGCCATGCCCCGAATGTTACTCGCGAGTAACCGAAATGCGCCACCCACCGCCCGGCGACTTCCCCGGCCCGCGCGTACCGGCGGGGCATGTCGGCTACGATGACTCGCGGAGACCCGCGGGGTCACCGGGAGGGTTCGCATAGCGGCCGAGTGCAGTGCTCTTGAAAAGCACCAAGTCCTTGACGGGGCTTCGTGGGTTCAAATCCCACACCCTCCGCGGTGGCGAAGGGCCGCCCGCTCGACGAGCGGGCGGCCCTTCGTGTTCGGCGGGGCCGGGAGCCGGGTGCGCGGACCGGCGGCGTCCGGCCGGGCGGGGCGGCGGGGGCGTCGGGGGGACCGGCTAGGGTCGCGCCATGACCAGGTTCAAGGACTTCAACTTCAAGCTCGCCGTCGTCGAGCAGCTCATGTACACCGACGAGGTGCTGACGCCCGCCTACAGCCTCGCCGCCGTCCTCGAGGAGCAGGGCCTGGGCGCCGACCCCTGGGACTGGGCGTACAACAACGGCCTCGCCTACAAGGTCGTCCCGCAGTCACGGGAGTTCTTCGAGCGGTTGGAGATCAGTGACGAGCTCCTCGCCGGCGTGGAGGAGCTGTGCCTGGACGGCGGAAACCAGGTCTACCAGGAGTGCGCCCCCGTCTGGGACGGTGAGGACGACCTGTTCGCCATCGCCTCGCTGGAGGACCTCGACCTGCTGCCGAATCTCAAGCGCGTGGAGTTCGCCGAGGCTCTCAACGAGGAGCTGCAGGAGGTCCTGCGGGCCCGCGGGATCGAGATCGACGACTGAGGCCGGACCCCGGCGGCGGGCGCCCGGTCCCCGGCCGCGCCGCGGAAAGGGCTTGGCCCCCGAGGGGGCCGTGAAAGGCTGCCGTCATGATCGGACGGCTGCACACATTCGTCTACGACTGCCCCGACCCCGAGAGGCTGGCGGGGTTCTACTCGGAGCTGCTGGGGCGGCCCGTCACCCTGCGGGACGAGGGGTGGGTGGTCATCGGCGACCGGGAGCAGTGGCCGGTGCTCGCGTTCCAGGCGGTGGAGGGGCTCAAGGAGCCCCGGTGGCCGGATCCGGAGCGGCCGCAGCAGGCCCACATGGACATCTGGGTGGAGGACATCGACACGGCGGAGCAGCGGGTGCTGGAGATGGGCGCGACGCTGCTGCGCACCGAGGAGAACGGGACCGGCGTGTGGTTCCGGGTGTACTCGGACCCCGCCGGGCACCCCTTCTGCCTGGAGTACGAGGCCCGGTAGCGCCGGAGACACGGGGCTCGGAGCGCCGGCCGCCGCGCGGAAGCGGCGGCCCCGGCGGGGCGTTCCCGCCGGGGCGTGCGCTCAGTCCTCGTCGGCGTGCCTGGGGAGCACGATCACCGGGATCTCGGAGTGGTGGAGCACCCCCTGGCTGACCGAGCCCAGGAGCAGGCCCCGGACGGTGCCGCGGCCGCGCGAGCCGACGACGATCGCGTCCGCGCCCTCGGCGGCCTCCAGGATGGCGTTCACGGGCCCGTTCTGGGTGCGCACCACGGTGACGTCGATGTTCACGTCGTCGCGCTGCTCGTCGATGGCCTCCGCGAGCAGTTCGGCGACCAGCTCCTCGGACTGCTTCTCGAACAGGTCCTCCTGGGGCTGGTAGCCCGCCGCGGTCATCGCCACCGGGTCGTACGGGTAGGGCACCTCCCAGCTGTGCACCACGACCAGTTCGCCCTCGGTCTCGGCGGTCAGGGCGACCGCCAGGCCCAGGGCGCGGCGGCCGTTGCGGGACCCGTCGACGCCGACCACGATCCGCTTCAGCCCCGTGGTCGCGGGCCCGCCCCCCTGCGAGGGCACCACCACGACCGGGCAGGGCGCCTGGGCGGCCACCCGGATGCTCACGGAGCCGACGAACATCGACTTGACGGTGCCCATCCCCCGGGTTCCCACCACCAGGAGGTCGTGCCGGTGGCTCTGGCGCAGCAGAGCCAGCGGCGCCTCCTCCAGGGCGGTGACGGTCTCGGTGCGCACGTCCGGCCGCCCCTCGGCCACGTGCGCCACCGCGTCCTGGAGCACCTCGGTGGCCTGCCCCTGGATCTCCTCGGTCGGTTCGAACCGGGCGGGGCCGCCGTACGCGGACACGATCAGCGGCATGCCCAGGGCGTGCACGATCCGCAGCGGCACCCCCCGGCGGTCCGCCTCGGCCGCGGCCCACTCCAGGGCGGCCTGCCCGTTGTCCGATCCGTCGATGCCCACCACCACGCGCGGTGTGCGGTCCTCGTTCACCATGTGACAACCCCCTCTAGGCACCCATCATCACCGAGTACACCCCATGGGCCCCGGAACGGCACAGGGCGCAAGGTCACCGGTTCGGGGGACGTCCGTCGGCCCCGTCCGAACCCGGGGGCAGGACGGCCACCGGGATCCCCGCGTCGTGGAGCACCCCCTGGCTGACCGAGCCCAGGACCAGGCCGCGCACTCCGCCGCGGCCGCGCGAGCCGACGACGACCATGTCGGCGTCCGCGCCCGCGTCGAGCAGCGCCCGGACCGGGTCGGCCCGCACGCGCACGGCGCTGATGTCGAGGTGTCCGGTGCGCTCGTCCACGACGTCGGCGAGCACCCCGTCGACGACCTCATCCGGCCGCCGGTCGGGCGCCTCGTCGCCGGTCGCCGCGTCGGCGGCGGGCGCGTCCTCCCCCAGCGCGTGGACCAGGACCACGGAGGCGTCGGTGGCCAGCGCCTCCTCCAGGGCGAAGCGCAGGGCCCGCCGCGAGGACGGCGAGCCGTCCACCCCGACCACGACGCGTCCGCGGTACCCGCGGGGCTCGGCGTCGGGGACGACCACGACCGGGCAGGGCGCGTGCGCGGAGGTGCGCACGCCGATGGAGCCGAGCATGATGGCGCGCACCGAGCCGAGCCCCCGCGACCCGACCGCGATGACGTCGCCGCGGCGGGCCTCCTCCAACAGGACGGCCGGGGCGTCCGCGACCGCCAGGACGGTGATCACCTCGACGTCGGGGCGGGCGCGGCGGGCGTACTCGGCGCTCTCGGTGAGCAGCTCGTGCGCCGAGGCGCGCGCCTCGCCCGCCGACCCGCGCCCCGCGGTCCCTCGGCCCACGGCGGCGGCGCCGACGACCGCCTCCGGGCCCAGCCCGTGCACGATGCGCAGCTGGACCCGGCGCCGCGCGGCCGCCCCGACCGCCCACGCCAGTGCGGCACGGGCGCCGGACGTGCCGTCCACTCCCACGACCACCGCCGGCGGACGCTTCCGTTCGCTCATCCTTCGACCCCCCTCTTCCCGGTTCATTGTCGGTAAGGGGGGCCGTCAATCCTCGGACCGTCACCCGTGGCGGGCGAATCCCTCCCCGACGGTGGCGGCGAGCCGCAGGTAGGCGTCGCGGGTGGCGGGTGCGAGCCGGTCGAGGTCCACCTCGGCGCCCTCCTCCAGGTGGCCGTCCCAGGGGACGCGGACCACGGCGCGGCAGCGGGCGGCGAAGTGGCCTTCGAGGCGGTCGAGGTCCACGCTGCTCTTGCTGTCGGAGCGCACCATGGACAGTACGACGGTCGCGTCGCGCACCAGCCCCTCGTGGCCGTGCGCCTCCAGCCAGTCGAGGGTGGCGCTGGCGCTGCGCGCCCCGTCCACGGACGCGGAGCTCACCAGGACGACCTGGTCGGCCAGGCCCAGGACGCCGCGCATGGCGGCGTGCAGCAGCCCGGTCCCGCAGTCGGTGATGCAGATGGAGTAGAAGTGCTCGACGATCCGGGCCACCTCCCGGTAGTCCTCGTCGCCGAACGCCTCGGACACGGCCGGGTCGCGGTCGGAGGCGAGGATCTCCAGGCGGCTGGGCGCCTGGGAGGTGAACCCGCGGATGTCGGCGTAGCGGGACACGAGGTGGCGCTCGTTGAGGAGGTCGCGGATGGTCGCCGCGGTCTCCAGGCGCACCTTGTCGGAGAGGGTCCCCCGGTCGGGGTTGGCGTCCACGGCCAGCACCCGGTCGCCGCGCAGGGAGGCCAGGGTGGCACCGAGGGCGACCGTGGTGGTGGTCTTGCCGACCCCGCCCTTGAGGCTGAGGACGGCGACCCGGTGGTGGCCGGTGGCGACGGGGGTGCAGGCGCGGGCGATGAGTTCGCGCCGGCGCAGCACCTTGGGCGACTCGCCGGGGTTGATGAGCCCCAGGGTGGCGGTGTGCACGGCGCGCCGCCACCCGCCGCTGGGACCCTGGTGCCGGTTGCGGACCAGGGTGGCGGCGTTGAGGGAGTCGGAGGTCTGCCGCTCCCCGGTCATCCCCGGCACCGGCGGGGTCGGCGGCACCCCGGGCAGCGGGGACGCCTGCGCCGCAGGCCCCGGGACGGCCGGGGGCTGCGGGACCCCGGTCCCGGTGAAGGGGGACGCGGCGACGGGGGGAGCGGCGGCCGGGTCCCGGCCCTCCGCGGGCCCCGCGGGCCCCGCCTGCGGCGCCGGCGGAGCGGGCGGCTCCGGGTCCGCGGCGCCCGCCTCCAGCGGCGGCAGCTGTTCGGGTTCGGGGACGTCGGCGTCGCGGCGCAGGTCGCGCGGGGCCAGCGGGTCGGCCCCGCCGTCCGGACCGGGGTGCGCGGGCCGTCGCAGCGGGCGGGCCGGACGCTCGCGTATGCGCGGCATCAGCCGGACGGTGTCGGACCGCACCTCGTCCTCGCCGTCGTCGTCATCGTCGTCCGCCGCAGCCGCCCCGAAGGCCCCGTCCGCCCCGGTGGCCCCGTCCGCCTCTACGGGAGGGGGCGGCGCCGGGGCCATCGGGGTCTCCAGCGGGATCGGGGCCGCGTAGGGCGGCGGAGGCGGCGCGTCGCCGCCGAACCACTGCTCGCGCGGCGAGGGCGCGGCGGGCCTGCGCGAGGCGATCTCGGTGACGGGGGCCCCGGCCTCGTCGGGCCCGTCCTCCGCACGCCGCCACGGGGACACCTCCGACTCCTCGGACACCGAGCCTGCGTCCGTCCCGTTCTGATCCTGGTGTGACACCGGAGTTCTCCTGCGTGAAGGGGGTGTACTGCGGAGGGAGAGGGGTACCCCGCCGGGGAGCGGGGGTCGCTCCCTGGGTTCACTCTTACCCGCCGCGGCCCGCCGAAGCATCCCCCATCCCTTCTCGAACACGATCCACTTCCGGCCACCGCCGGGAACCGGCCGCCGCAGCGGATACGGTCGTTCCCATGCACGCGATCCTTATCACCGAACCGGGCGGACCCGAGGTCCTGGCCTGGTCCCAGGTCCCCGATCCCGTCCCAGGCGACGGGGAGGTCCTCGTCGACGTGGCCGCCACCGCGGTCAACCGCGCCGACGTCGCCCAACGGCAGGGCACCTACCCGCCGCCGCCGGGGGCGTCCGAATACCCGGGGCTGGAGTGCTCCGGAACCATCCTGGAACTGGGCCCGGGCACCGAGGGCTCCGGCTGGGCGGTGGGCGACCGGGTGTGCGCCCTGCTGTCCGGCGGCGGCTACGCCGAGAAGGTGGCCGTGCCGGTCGGCCAGCTGCTCCCGATCCCCGCGGGTGTGGGCCTGGTCGAGGCCGCGGCCCTGCCCGAGGTCGCCTGCACGGTGTGGTCGAACCTGGTCATGGTGGGCGGTCTGCGCAGCGGCGAGACCGTGCTCCTGCACGGCGGCGGCAGCGGCATCGGCACGTTCGCGATCCAGTTCGCCCGTGCCCTGGGGGCCCGGGTGGCCGTCACCGCGGGCAGCCCGGAGAAGCTGGCGGCCTGCCGGGAGCTGGGCGCGGAGATCACCATCGACCACCGCACCGAGGACTTCGCCGCCCGGATGCGCGAGGCCGGGGGCGCCGACCTGATCCTCGACATCATCGGCGGCTCCTACCTCGACGCCAACCTGCGCTCCCTGACCACAGGCGGCCGCCTCGTGATCATCGGGCTGATGGGCGGCCGCTCCGGCGAGGCCGACCTGGGCCGCATGCTCGCCAAGCGCCTCTCCCTGCACGCCACGACCCTGCGCTCGCGCCCCAGGGACGAGAAGTCGGCCATCGTCGCGGGAGTACTGGAGCAGGTATGGCCGTTGGTAGAACAAGGAGCCATCCGCCCCGTCGTGGACCGCGTCCTACCGATGCGGAACGCGGCGGAGGCGCACGACGTCATGGAATCGAGCGCGCACACCGGCAAGATCCTGCTCACCCGCTGACGGGCGCGGTCGACGACATTCGGTAAGGGGACACATGAGCAATACGGACGATCCGAACGAGCAGCCCAAGGTCCTGGTCATGGGCGCGAACCCGCACGCGGACGACGACGGGAACGAGGAGCCCCGCACGCTCGCGGACATGGTGGAGCAGCCCGCCAAGGTGATGCGGATCGGCAGCATGATCCGCCAGCTCCTGGAGGAGGTCAAGGCGGCGCCCCTCGACGAGGCCAGCCGCACCCGCCTCAAGGAGATCCACACGTCCTCCATCAAGGAGCTGGAGGACGGCCTGGCGCCGGAGCTGATCGAGGAGCTGGACCGCCTCACCCTGCCGTTCGCGGACGGCAGCGCCCCCAGCGAGGCCGAGCTGCGCATCGCGCAGGCCCAGCTGGTGGGCTGGCTGGAGGGCCTGTTCCACGGGATCCAGACCACCCTGTTCGCCCAGCAGATGGCGGCCCGCGCCCAGCTGGAGAACATGCGCAAGGCCCTGCCCCCGGGCGTCGCGGGCCTGCAGGCCGAGCAGGGCCAGGGCCGGGCGCCGGGCCGCGAGGACGGCAGCTCCGGGCTCTACCTGTAGGGACCCCTCCGGGGAACGCCCCGCACACGCGAGGAGCCCGCCCCCTCATCCTCGGGGACGGGCTCCTCGTGTGCTCCGCGGACGGCCTACTTCCCGACCGGCTCCAGGACGTCGCGGCCCAGGAAGGGGCGCAGCGCCTCGGGGACCACGACCGAGCCGTCCTCCTGCTGGTGGTTCTCCAGGATGGCGACGATCCACCGGGTGGTGGCGAGCGTGCCGTTGAGGGTGGCGGCGAAGCGCGGCTTGCCGTCCTCGTCCCGGAACCGCACGTTGAGGCGGCGGGCCTGGAACTCGGTGCAGTTCGAGGTGGAGGTCAGCTCGCGGTAGGTCCCCTGGGTCGGGACCCACGCCTCGCAGTCGTACTTGCGGGCGGCGCTGGTGCCCAGGTCGCCGGCGGCGATGTCCACGACCCGGTAGGGCAGTTCCAGCTTGTCGAGCATCTCCCGCTCCCAGGCGAGCAGCCGCTTGTGCTCCTCGTGGGCGTTGTCGGGGTGGGTGTAGACGAACATCTCCACCTTGTTGAACTGGTGCACCCGGATGATGCCGCGGGTGTCCTTGCCGTAGGAGCCCGCCTCCCGGCGGAAGCACGGCGACCAGCCGATGTACCGGTTGGGCAGGGCGTCGGCGGGCAGGATCTCCCCGGCGTGGTACCCGGCCAGCGGCACCTCGGAGGTGCCCACCAGGTAGAGGTCGTCGGCGGGCAGCCGGTACACCTCGTCGGCGTGGGCCCCCAGGAAGCCGGTGCCCTCCATGGTCTCGGGCTTGACCAGGACGGGCGGGATCATCGGGACGAACCCGGCCGCGACGGCCTGGTTCATGGCCATGTTCAGCAGCGCCAGCTCCAGCTGGGCGCCGACCCCGGTGAGGAAGTAGAAGCGCGCCCCGGACACCTTGGCGCCGCGCTCCATGTCGATGGCGCCGAGCTTCTCGCCCAGCTCCAGGTGGTCGCGCGGGGTGAAGTCGAACGTGCGCGGGGTGCCGACGGTCTCCAGCACCCGGAAGTCGTCGACACCGCCCTCGGGGGCACCCTCCTCGACGAGGTTGGGCACCGCGGCCACGGCCCGGTCGAGTTCGGCGGCGAGGCGGTCGGCCTCGGCCTCGGCGGCCTTGACCTCGGCGGCCAGCCCCTTGGCACGGGCCAGCAGCGCCTCGCGCTCCTCGGGGGACGCCTTGGAGACCGACTTGCCCACGCTCTTCTGCTCGGCCCGCAGGGTCTCGAACCGGGTGAGCGCGGAGCGCCGCTCGGAGTCCAGTTCGAGCAGCCGGTCGGCGACGGAGGGGTCCTCCCCGCGTGCGCGCTGCGAGGCGCGGAGTCGTTCGGGGTCTTCTCGGAGAGCGCGAAGGTCGATCACGTCTTGCAGATTACCGTTCGGTCCGGCCCCCGCCGACATCTTTTCCGGGTTCGCGTCATGAACGCGGTGTCACCACGTCCTCACGATGAGACATCACCGGTTCCGGGGAGGGGACGGCAGTGAAACCGTTGAGCGAGATGACCACCGAGGAACTGAGCGCCGCGCTGGAGGCGCTCGACACCGAGCGGCCGCGCGACACCGCGCTGCGGCTGGCGCTCTACCTGGAGCTGCGCCGGGCCGCGGCGGAGGAGTGGGTGTTCGAGGCCGAGGGCGGCGACGTCCTGGACGACTGAACCCGGGTGGCCCTCCGGGGGGAGGTCAGTCGACGCCGCCGGAGCGGATCCGCGCCAGCCACCGCTCCGACTCGGCGTAGTCGGCCTCGGTGGCGGGTCGGGGGCGCAGCGGCGGGTCGAGCTCGGTGGCCCGCCCGCTGCGCGGGTAGCTGCCCAGGAAGCGGACGTCGCGGCAGACCCGGCGCAGCCCCATCAGGGCCTCGCCGACGCGCGCGTCGGCCACGTGCCCCTCCGCGTCGATACAGAAGCAGTAGCTGCCCAGCCCGTCGCCGGTGGGACGCGACTCCAGCCGGGTGAGGTTGACCCCGCGCACCGCGAACTGGGTGAGGACCTCGATGAGCGCGCCCGGGTGGTCGTCGGCGATGAACGCGACCACCGACGTCAGATCGGCGCCGGTCGGCGCGGTCGGGCGGCCCGGCCGGGACAGGTAGATGAACCGGGTGGCGGCGTCGGCGCGGTCGCCCACCCCGGTGGCCAGGGCGTGCAGCCCGTAGCGCTCACCGGCGATGACGGCGCAGATGGCGGCGTCGTAGGGCGCGCCGGGCTCGGAGACGCTGCGGGCGGCGGCGGCCGTGGACGAGACGGTGTGCGTCTCGGCGTCGGGCAGGTGCCGCGCCAGCCAGCCCCGGCACTGGGCCAGGGCGTGCGGGTGGGTGGCCACCGTCTTGACGTCGTGCAGCGTGACGCCGGGCCGCGCGAACAGCGCGAACTCCACCGGGACCGCGGTCTCTCCGCTGATGACCAGGGGCTCGCCGTTGATGAGCTCGGCGATGGTGGAGGTGACGCCGCCCTCGACCGAGTTCTCCAGGGGCACGACGCCGCCCTCGACCGCGCCGGAGCGGACGGCGTCGAAGACCGCGGCGACCCCCTCGCAGGGGACGCGCGCGGCGGCGGGCGCGTCGGGGCGCAGGGCCCGCAGCGCGGCCTCGGTGAAGGTGCCCTCGGGGCCGAGGTAGGCGTAACGGTTGGGCATGGTGTTCAGGCTATACGCACGCGGGACGGCGGGGCGGTCACTCGGGGCCGCTGCGCGGCGCGGGAGCCCTGCGCAGGCCCGTGCGGGGCTGCGGGTCGGTGTCGTCGGCGTCGATGTCGGGCACCGCGACGATGTCCCTCTTCTCCCCGGCCGGCTCGGCGTCCCCCTTCTCCACGGCCTCCCCGCCGGGCTCCGGGGCCTCGGGGTCGGGGACGACGGTGACCGGGTCCTCGGCGTCCTCGGCGACCACCGGGCCGGAGACCCGCGGGGCGGGCACGGTCGTGCCGATGCCCTCGCCCAGCCGGGCGGCCCGCACGACGCGGTACTCCTCCGGGCTGAGCAGGGTCTCGGACTCGCCGCGCACCACGGCCTTGGCGTAGGTGCGCGACTCGGTCCGGCCGTTGATGGAGGTGACGACCACTCCGTCGCCGTCGCCGTTGAGCAGGGCGAGGGAGAAGGAGCGCGCCCCGGACATCTCCTCCAGGGCGTCGTAGTGGAGCACCGCCATATCGCGCACGGCGAGCGGGTCGGTGCCGCCGACCTGTGCGGAGGCGGCGGCGCGTTGGGCGAGCACACGGGTGTCGGCATCGATGGCGCGGGCCCTGGCCAGCGCGTACCCGCCCAGGGCGAGTCCGCCCAGACCCGTGAGCACGCCCGCGACGGCCAGGATCATGGTGAACATTCTGTGAGCGTATCGCCACCGAGAGCGCCAGCGGTGTCACTATCGGCGATTTCGCGGAGAAAGGGTCTCCTATCCCCGCCTGCCACGGCCTCCGGACAGGACACGCCGTACGGCGGGTCGCACCCGGCGGGCGGCCAGCGCCCGCAGCACGTCGACGAACTGGTGCGCCCGGTGCAGCTGGGCGCGCAGGTCGGTGCCGGTGGCCCGGTGCTCCAGGGGCACCTCGACCTCGATCACCCGCAGCCCGGCGCGCAGCACGTCGATGGTCAGCCCGGTCTCCACCCCGAACCCCGGGGCGAGCGGCCGGGCCGCCTCGAACGCGGCGCGGGTGATGCAGCGCTGTCCGTTGAGCGGCTGCTCGGGCTCCCACCCGGTCGCCCGGCGCACGCCGCCGCGGGCCAGGCGCACCACGAACCCGTGGCCGCCCAGGCGCAGCCGGGTGGCGGGGAACAGCGCGATGGCCATGTCGGCCTTGCCCTCGACGACCGGCTCCACCAACGGTGCCGCCCCGGCGGCGGACGCCTCCAGGTCGGCGTCGAGGAAGAGCAGGTGCCGGGGCGGGCGGATCCCGTCGGCGCCCTCCTCGTGCTCCTCGATGAGCCGGACGCCCTCGGCCCCGGTCTCCATCGCCGCGCCCTTGCCCCGGTTGCGGTTGTGCCGGAGCACCCGGGCGCCGGCCTCCAGGGCCACCTCCGAGGTGCGGTCCGTGGACCCGTCGTCGACCACGACGACCAGGTCCACCCCGGGCAGCGCCCGGACGGCGGCCACGGTGCGCCCGACGCGGGCCTCCTCGTCCTTGGCCGCGATCACCACGGCGACCCCCGCCGCTCCGGGTCCGCCGACTTCGCCCCGTGTCACCGCGGTCCGGCCTACGGGGCTGTTCCGGTCCCCGCGGCCACCGGCAGTGCGTCGGTGTCGGGGTGGATGACGAAGACCTCGTGCAGGCCGGTGACCTCCAGGACCTTCATGACGGCCGGCTTGGGGGCCACCAGCTCCAGGTCGCCGCCCTTGTCGCGGGAGCGCTTCATCGCCGAGAGCAGGACGCTGATGCCGGTCGAGTCGCAGAACTCGGTCGACGACATGTCGATGACCAGCCTCCGGGCCCCCTCGTCGAGGGCCGTGATGAGCTCGTCGCGCAATCGGGGTGCCGTGTACAGGTCGATCTCGCCTCCGACGGTTACCACCGCGAGGTCATCTTGAGATCGGCTCGATATCTTCAACTCCACAGTCGTGACTGTAGCGGCCAGGTCCTGGCCGGGCCACCTCGTTGACGGTGTTTCGCGACATCGGTCACGTTCCCTCCCGGCGCCCCGGCAGCGGGCCGTGCGGGCGGCGGGTTCAGAGCGGTCAGAGCAGGGCGCCGCGGGCGCGTCCCCCGTCGTGGACCGTGAAGGGCAGCGACACCACGGGGCCGCCGGCGCGCGGGTCCCGGGCCCGGCCGGTCGTCCCGGCGGCCGGTGCGGCGGTGCCGGCCTCGGCGCCCGCCTCCCGTCCGGCGCGGCCGACGTCCTCGGCGGGCAGGTCCAGGACGGCCCAGACCGTGGTGGTGGTCGCGTCCATCTCGGTGCCCCAGCGCCCGGCCAGGTGCTGGACGATCCCCAGTCCGCGCCCGCCCAGGCCGGCGGTGCCCGGGTCGGCGACCCGGGGCATGGTGGTGGAGCCGCCGTCGCGGACGGAGATCTCCAGCCAGCCGCCGGGGCCGGAGGCGTCCGTCTCGGCCCGCCAGGCGACGCCGACGCTGT
This sequence comes from Nocardiopsis sp. NPDC057823, assembly GCF_042797335.1. NCBI lineage: Bacteria > Bacillati > Actinomycetota > Actinomycetes > Streptosporangiales > Nocardiopsidaceae > Nocardiopsis > Nocardiopsis sp. NPDC057823. Next base: position 86,012 of record NZ_JBHVLR010000023.1, read on the forward strand.
TGGCCGGGTTGGCGGGGGTGGGCAGGGGGCTGGCGTGGCGCAGCGCGTTGCTGACCAGTTCGCTGATGATGAGGGCGGCGTCGTCGATGCATTCCTCGGCGACGCCCAGGGAGCGCAGGTCGTCACCCAGCCGGCGGCGCGCGTCCATGACGGTGGTGGGGACGTAGGGGAGGATGACGTGCCGTTCGACCTTGGTGGGGTGCTCCCCCGGGTCGAACGGGGTGTGATCTCCTGACACGGCTTTCGTCCCTGCGCGTTCGTGCTCTGGTGCGGTCCGGAACCCGCCCGTTGTGTGACGGCGAATTCCGCCAGGGGTGGAAATGCCCCGATCACCTCGAACGGAAACCAACGCCCCGGTGAATCACACGGGTCGGCCGGCCTTGGGGCGCGTGGATCGCTGACGTGGAAGGGGTTCGGGGCCGGTTGAGATTTTCGGCGACTCCTGGGGCGCGGGTGGCCCCTGGGGCGCCTCCCGTCCGGTCACGCCGACCCGGACCGCCGCCACCCCGGGCGGTTCGACGACCGCGCCGTCGTCGCCGTCCCCGAGGGGGCCGGGGCCCTCGCCCCGGTGCAGCGGCAGGGTGAAGCACATGCGGGTGCCGCGCTCCAGCCTGCGCGCCGTGACGTCCCCGCCCTGGTCCTGGGCGAGTTTCCGCACGATGTACAGCCCCAGTCCCAGGCCGCCGAAACGCCGCCGGTCGCCGCGCACCCCGCCCTGGAAGAACCGGTCGAACACCCGCTCCTCGTCTCCCGGGCGCAGGCCGGGGCCGTCGTCGTCCACGGAGACCGCGACGGCGTCGCCCTCCACCGCCACCGCGACGTGCACCGTGCCGCCCTCGGGGGAGAACTTGATGGAGTTGTCCAGCAGCTGGTCCATGATGATGCCGGTGGCCAGCGGGTCGGCGAACACGGTGGGCAGGCCCTCGGGCGCGCTCAGCACCACGTCGTGCCGGTCCGACAGGGACCGGAACGTCATCACGGCCTGGCGCAGCACGCGGGGCAGCTCGAACGGGACCGGGTTGACGTCCAGCTCGCCCCGGGAGGCGTCGGAGCCGAGGCTGAGCCGCTCCACCAGCAGGGTCAGCGCCGTGGACCGGTCCACGATGTTGCCCACCGCCTCGCGCTGGGCCTCCGAGCTCATCCGCGACCACTTGCGGATCAGCGTGGTGGCGAAGCCGTGGATCGCGGTGATGGGGGTGCGCAGCTCGTGGCCGGTGGTGGCGAGGAACGCCTCGCGCTCGTCCTCCATGGCCTTCTGCGCCGTGATGTCGCGGAAGTCCACCACCCACTCGTGGGTGCGGGGGATGCGGGCCATGAGGATCTCCAGCCAGCGCCCGTCCTTGAGCCGGTGCTTGATGGGGCGGCCGTGGCAGGCGGGGATCGGGAACGGCGGGTGGCGGCCCTCCACCACCTCGGCCGGGTAGCCGGTCAGCTCGACGGCGGAGCGGTTCCACTTGCGGACCCGGCCTCCGAAGTCCAGCACGGCGATGCCGTCGGCGCTGGAGTCGGCCACCGCCTGCTCGTGGACCCGCTGGTGGTTGAGCTCCTCGTAGGCCATGGCGTTGCCGATGGCCACCCCGGCGTGGGCGGCCAGCAGTTCCAGCAGTTCGAGCTCGACGTGGCCGACCCGGCGCTGGCTGTAGAGCGCGTACAGGCCGCCGTAGGGGCGGCCGTGCACGTTGGAGGCGCACAGGGCGATGGTGTGCAGTCCCGGCAGGTCGGCCCAGACCAGGTCCTGTAGGCCGCGGGTGTCCTCGTTGGCGAGCAGCACCGACTTGCCGCTGCGCAGCAGCTCGCCGAACAGGCTGGTCTCCAGCGGGGCGCTGTAACCCTGGAGCTCGTCGGAGAGCCGGGTGATGCTCACCAGCTCCACCCGGTCCTCGTTGAGCAGCACGAAGCCGCCGGCATCGGCCCCGGTGAGCTCGGTGATGGCGCTGGAGATGCGGTCGAGCACCGATTGCAGGCTCAGGTCGGCGTTGATGTCGACGACCACGTCGGTGAGGCGGCGCACCAGGCGGGCGCGCTCCATGGCGGCGGTGTGCGCCTGCGCCTCGTTGTCCGTGGGGTAGAGGGTGAGCACCCAGCCGGCGTGCCCGCCGTCGTCGGCGGGCAGCGCGGCGGTGCTGATCCGCACGTCGATCGGGGTGCCGTCGTTGCGCACGCGACGGCTGTGAATGGTGAGGGAGGGGCCGGCGCGCACCTGTTCGAGCACCGCGCCGTGTTCGGCCTTCAGCTCCGCGGGGACGATCGGCAGCGCGCCCCCGAGCACCTCGCGGGCCCGCCAGCCGAACAGTCGCTCGGCCGCCGGGTTCCACAGGAACACCCGGAGTTCGCTGTCGAGACCGACCACCGCGTCCGCCGACGAGGCCAGCACGGCTTCGGCGCTGAGGGGCGCGCGCTCGGAACTCACGACGTCATAGTGCCACCCGAGGGCCCCGCGGGGCAGGGCTTTGGGCAATCCGATCGCTTTCCGGCCCCGATGCGACTCAGATCACCCTCGGTTCGGCGTCGGAGCCGGCCTCCATGTCCAGTCCGGCGCGCTCCCAGGACTGCATGCCGCCGGCGACGTTGACCGTGTTCCAGCCCGCGTTGTTGAGCGCGGCCACGGCCTGGGCCGAGCGGCCGCCCGCGCGGCAGACCACGTACACCTTGCGGTCCTGCGGGATCTCGCCGGCCCGGGTGTTGAGCAGGCCGAGCGGGATGTGCACGGCGGTGGGCGCGTGGCCCGCCTCCCACTCGTCGTTCTCGCGTACGTCGAGCAGGTAGCCGTCCTCGGGCACCTCGGTGACGCCGACCTCGGGCACGTTGCCGAACATCCATGACCTCCATCAGATCCGTCCGCTCCGGAGATCCTCCGGAGATTTCTCCCGGGGGGAGGGAACCGTGTGTGACGCGGCGGCGTCCAAGCGTCATGGCTCAGCACACCATCGCGACGGCCCTGCCGACCCGCCTCGCCGCGCTCGCGGCCCTCGGCCTGCTCCTGACGGCCTGCGGCAACGAGCCCGCCGAGGTGGGCGCCCCGGCGCCCGGGTCCGACGAATCCAGTCCCTCCGCCCCCGACCAGGATGCCCCCTCCGCGGAGGAGGAGGGTACCGAATCCCCTCAGGAGGCGCCCGACGGCGGCTCCGCCACCGAACTGACCATCGAGCGCTCCCTCAGCGACGAGGGCGGCCTCTCCCCCGAATCCGGCTTCGAGGAGGGGGTGTGGACGCTCACCTGCTCCCCCGAGGGCGGCGACCACCCCGACCCGGAGGCCGCGTGCGCGGAGATCGGGGAGGTCGGGACCGACCCGTTCCTGCTCGACACCACCGACATGATGTGCACGATGCAGATCGGCGGGCCCGAGGTGGTCCGGGTGACCGGCCACATCGGCGACACCGAGGTCGACACCGAGTTCAACAAGAGCAACGGCTGCGAGATCGACCGCTTCGCCGACGTCGAGGCCGTCATCAACCCCTGACCGGGCGGCTTCACGGGGGTGCGGGCCGTCGGCCCGCACCCCTTGCCCGTCGGAGCGGAGGCGGTCGGGGTCAGCCGGTGTACGGGGTGTCCCAGAAGGCGAGCTCGTGGCGCATGCCCTCGCGGAAGAAGCGCTCGGCGCGCTCGGGGTCGGGGTCCGCCTCCTCCAGCATCCGGCCGTACCGCTCGGTCAGCTCGGTGAACCCGGGGTCGGCGTAGGTGTCCACCCAGCGGCGGTAGCGCGGTTCGGCCGGCCGGTTCCGGGCCAGGGCGATGCCCAATCGGTTGTAGCCCCACATGCACGGGTAGACGGCGGCGAGGCCGTCGCGGTAGTCGGCCGCGGCGTCGATGATCCACGCGGTGTAGGCGGCGCAGGCCGGCCCCTTGTCGCGTGTGGAGAGGTCGGCGCCGAACTCCCCGGACAGGGAGCGGTGCAGTTCCAGCTCCTCGTTGAGGGTGCTGTGCGCGATGCCCACCAGGTCGGCGAGGTGCGCGTCGGGCGCCTGCCAGGCCAGCCGGGAGAAGGCGCGGGCGTAGTCGAGTAGGTAGAGGTGGTCCTGCTCCAGCCAGTAGCGGAAGGCGCGGTCGTCGAGGTCGCCGCGGGCGATGCCGGCGACGGTCGGGTGCGCGAGCTGTTCGGCGACCATCGGCCGCCCGATCTCGTGAAGGCGTTCGGTGATTCCCACGCCCGCAGTGTGTCATCTGTCCGGTTCGGGCGGAGCGGGCGCCCCCGCCGCCACGGGGCTCCGAAATTTTCGGAGCACACTCCCGTTGACACTCAAGGGACCTTCGTCTACATACCGTGATGAACAGGCTGTTTTCCCCAGGCAGTCGCACGCCCTGTGATTCACCTCTCTTCTCTCCTTGACCCGACTGCCCGCCGAACGTACATTCTCGTTCCATTGGTTTCGATAAAACTTCCGAAACTTTCTGGACCACGGAAAGGGCACCTCCCGATGACCCCACCCCCCGAACCCCTGGACGGTGCCTGGCGGGACACCTCCCTGCCCGACGGCGAGCGGGTCGACCACCTGCTCGCCGCCATGACCCTGGAGGAGAAGGCGGCCCAGCTCAACGGCGTCTGGGTGAGCGCCGACGCCTCCGGCGCCCCGGTCGCCCCCCACCAGCACGACGCCTCCCGTGAACCCCTCGCCTGGGAGAAGGTGATCGAGAACGGCCTGGGCCAGCTCACCCGGCCCTTCGGCACCGCCCCGGTGGACCCGGTCGCGGGCCGCGCCTCCCTGGCCCGCAGCCAGCGCGAGGTCATGGCCGCCAACCGGTTCGGCATCCCGGCCATCGCACACGAGGAGTGCCTGACCGGCCTGGCCGCCTGGCGGGCCACCATCCACCCGGTCCCGCCGGCCTGGGGCGCCGCCTTCGACCCCGGCCTCGTCGAGCGCATGGCCGCGGGCATCGGCGGGACCATGCGCCGGCTCGGCGTCCACCAGGGGCTCGCCCCCGTCCTGGACGTCGCCCGCGACCTGCGCTGGGGCCGCGTCGAGGAGACCATCGGCGAGGACCCCTACCTGGTGGCCACCATCGGCGCCGCCTACGTGCGCGGGCTCCAGTCGGCCGGGGTCATCGCCACCCTCAAGCACTTCGCCGGGTACGCCGCCTCCCGGGCCGGGCGCAACCACGCCCCGGTGTCCGTCGGCCCCCGCGAGTTCGCCGACGTGGTCCTGCCCCCGTTCGAGGCGGCCGTGCGCGAGGGCGCCAAGTCCGTCATGAACTCCTACAACGACAACGACGGGCTCCCGGCCGCCGCCGACCGCCGGCTGCTCACCGGGCTGCTGCGCGACCGCTGGGGGTTCGAGGGCACCCTCGTCTCCGACTACTTCGCCGTCACCTTCCTGGACACCGTGCACCGGGTCGCAGGGGACCCCGGGCACGCGGGCGCCCTGGCCCTGGAGGCCGGCGTGGACGTCGAGCTGCCCGACCCGCACTGCTACGGCGACCGGCTCGTCGCCCTGGTCCGCGCCGGAGAGCTCGACGAGGCGCTGGTCGACCGCTCCGCCCGCCGCGTCCTGCTGCACAAGTGCTCGCTGGGCATGCTGGACCCCGGCTGGTCGCCCGACCCGGACGACTCCCCCGTCGACCTCGACCCGGCGGAGCAGCGCGCCCTCGCCCGCGCGCTGGCCGAGCGCTCCATCGTCCTGCTCGACAACCCGCGCGGGGTCCTGCCGCTGGCCGCCCCGCGCACGCTGGCCCTGGTCGGGCCGCTCGCCGACACCCCCGACGCCATGTTCGGCTGCTACACCTTCCCGGCCCACGTGGGCCGCAACCACCCCGGCACCCCGCTGGGCGTGGACGTCCCCACCGTGCACGAGGCGCTGCGCGGCGAGCTGCCCGAGACCCGGATCGTCCACGCGCAGGGGTGCTCCGTGGACGGGCCCGGGACCGAGGGGTTCGACTCCGCCCTGGCGGCGGCCCGGGAGGCCGACGTGTGCGTGGTGGTGCTCGGCGACCGCAGCGACCTGTTCGGCCGCGGCACCTCGGGCGAGGGCTGCGACGCCGAGGACCTGCGCCTGCCCGGGGTCCAGCAGGAGCTGTGGGAGGCGCTGGTCGCCACCGGCACCCCCGTGGTCGCCGTCCTGGTCACCGGCCGCCCCTACGCCCTGGGCGCGGTCGCCGACGCCTCGGCCGCGGTCGTGCAGGCGTTCATGCCCGGGGAGGAGGGCGCCTCCGCCATCGCCGGGGTGCTGTCCGGCCGGATCGGCCCGGGGGGACGGCTGCCCCTCTCCGTCCCGCGCTCCCCCGGCGGCCAGCCCGCCACCTACCTGGGCGCGCCCCTGGCCCGGCGCAGCGAGGTCAGCTCGGTCGACCCCACTCCCCGCCACCCCTTCGGGCACGGCCTGACCTACACCTCCTTCTCCTGGGAGGACCCGCGGGTCGGCGGCCGCCCCTTCGACGGCGCCCCGGTGTCCGTCCCCACCGACGGCGAGGTGACCGTGGGCTGCACCGTCCGCAACACCGGCCACCTGCCCGGGACGGAGGTGGTCCAGGTGTACCTGCACGACCCGGTGGCACGGGTGGCGCTGCCGGTACGGCGGCTGGTGGGCTACGCGCGGATCGACCTGGAGCCGGGGGAGGCGCGCGCCGTCGACTTCACCGTCCACGCCGACCAGTCCTCCTACACCGGGCCGGACGGGGTGCGCGCCGTCGACCCGGGCCGGCTGGAGCTGTCGCTGGCGGCGTCCTCCGAGGACCTCCGCCACACCTTCCCCGTGGACCTGGCGGGCCCCGCCCGCACCGTCGACCACACCCGTCGCCTCACCTGCGCGGTGCGGCTGGACCCGGTGGACGGTGAGGCCGCGGCGCACGGCGGCCCGGGCCGCTGAGGACGGCGGCGGAGCGGACGGGGAGAAGAAGAGGGACGGAAAGAGGGGAGAGGGGGACCCGTCCGGTGGACGCGGGGCGCGCCCGTGGCCGGGAACGGCCACGGGTCCCCGTGCGGGCGCCCACCGGCCCCGCGGGCCACGTCGGACCGGGTCCCGGGCAAAAGAAGAACCCGGTGGTGATCGTCTCGCGATCTCCACCGGGTATCTTGTGGGCGAGGAGGGATTTGAACCCTCACATCCTTTCGGACACACGGACCTGAACCGTGCGCGTCTACCGTTCCGCCACCCGCCCGAGTGACTGCATTCAGTTGTGTTGCCAGGTGATCCGGGCTTTTCGTCCGTTTCCCCCTGGCGACATGGATAAGGCTAGCACGCTCTGAGCGCGGGTCGCACATCGTTTCCCGGGACCCCCTCCGGACCCCTCCGGAGCCCCGGCCGCCCCTCCCGCGGGGGCCCACCGCCCCTCTTGCGGGGGTACGTATGAAACCAGGGGCACCATCGCCCGGTTACGATCGTCTACACATACGGATGTGGAGTACAAAGGGAGGTAGCTCGTGGGAGTGCTCCAACGCTTCGAGCGCAGGCTTGAGGGCATGATCGAAGGCACCTTCGCGATGGCCTTCAAGTCCGAGTTGCAACCGGTCGAGGTGGCGAGTGCGGTCCAGCGGGAGATGGACGAGCGCGCGGCGATCGTCGCCCAGGGCCGGACCCTGGTCCCCAACGACTTCATCGTCGAACTGGCGGCCAGCGACAAGGAGCGCCTGGAGGTCTACGCGGACAGCCTCGGCCAGGAGCTCTCCAAGCTCGCCCGCGACTACGCGACCGAACAGGGCTACTCCTTCGTCGGTCCGGTACGGGTCCACTTCAGGTCCGACGAGGGCCTCAAGACCGGCCGCTTCCGCATCCGTTCCGGTGTGGTCCGCGGAACGATGGTGAGCAAGGAGGGCGAGGTCCGCACCCCGGTGGGCGACCCCGCGCCCGGCGCGCAGCGCCAGGCCGGCCGTCCCCGCCTGCTGATCTCCCCCGGCGGCGCCACCGCCGAGGGCAGCATCGCCAGCCACGGGATGCAGCAGTCCTTCGAGCTGACCACCCCGGTCACGCTCCTGGGCCGCGGCACCGACTGCGACCTGCGCCTGGTCGACAACGGCGTCTCGCGCCACCACGTGGAGATCCGCCTGGACGGCGACGAGGCGATCCTGGTCGACAAGGGCTCCACCAACGGGACCTTCGTCAACGGCCAGCAGGTGCGCCAGGCCCGTCTGGTGGACGGCACGCGGATCAGCCTCGGCCGCACCACCATGACCTTCCGACGCGACTGAGCCGAAGACCGGCAACAGTCGAGGACTCCGGCCGGCCGGCGCGATCCGGGCGCAACCAACACCGTCGCGTCGGCGTCACAAAGGTCAAGTCCGGGGTCGGGTCCATTCGGACCTGCTGTCGGATATCCGGCCGGGAAGGTAGTCTCCGCGAAGACCCGACCGATCGGGCACAATGGCCGCGACCCGACGGTCCGCGGACCAGCGACCTCAACTCACCGGAACGAAGGTGGGGAAGACACGGTGGCGGCGCCGATGACCGCCACCCCGGCCGGAGCACGACAGGGGCTGAAGAGCAGTTCGATGTCCAACTTGACCCTCATACTGATCAAGATCGCGTACCTCGCGGTGCTTTGGCTGTTCATCCTCATGGCGATCGGTGTGGTCCGCACCGACCTCTTCGGTCCCTCCAAACGCAAGCCGAAGAAGAAGCCGCGCCCCGCCCCCCGGCAGGCACCGCGCGGCGGCGGCACCCCCTCGCACTCGGGTGCCGCTCCCGCCCGCCCCCAGCGCCCGCGCCGGAACGAGCCCTCCATCCTCGCCGTCACCCAGGGGCCGCTGGCGGGCACCACCGTCCCGCTCGCGTCCCAGCCCATCCTCATCGGGCGCGCGCCCGACTCGACGCTCGTCATCACCGACGACTACGCGTCGGGCCGCCACGCGCGCGTCTACTCCGACAACGGCCGCTGGTTCGTCGAGGACCTCAACTCGACCAACGGCACCTACCTCGGCCAACAGAAGCTGAACCGCCCCCAGCCCATCACGGTGGGTCAGCCCATCCGTATCGGCAAGACCGTCCTGGAACTGCGCAAATGACAATCGCTCTCCGATACGCGGCGTACTCCGACGTAGGATGCCTCCGCGAAGGCAACGAAGACTCCGGCTACGCAGGCCAGCACCTGCTCGCAGTGGCGGACGGCATGGGCGGCTACGCCGGCGGCGAGGTGGCCAGTTCCATCGCGATCTCCTCGATCAGCCGCCTCGACGCCGAGGACCACCCCGCCGACGAGATGGCCGAGGCCCTCCAGCAGGCCGTCGAGCAGGCCAACGCCTCCCTGTCCCGGCGGATCATGGAGGAGCCCCGGCTGGAGAACATGGGCACCACCCTGACCGCCATGCTGTGGTCGGGTCCCCGGGTCGCCCTCATCCACATCGGCGACTCCCGCGCCTACCTGCTGCGCGGCTCGCGCTTCGAGCAGATCACCCACGACCACACCCTGGTGCAGACCCTCGTCGACGAGGGCAAGATCACCGAGGAGGAGGTCGCGACCCACCCGCAGCGGTCCCTGATCCTGCGCGCCCTCGACGGCAAGAGCCCGGTCGACCCCGACATCTCCATCAGCGAGGCCAAGGTCGGCGACCGCTACCTGCTGTGCTCCGACGGCCTGTCCGGTGTGGTCAGCAAGAAGACCATCCACGAGACCCTGGCCACCGAGCCCGACCTGCGCTCGGCCGCCAAGAAGCTCATCGACCTGGCCATCCGCGGCGGCGGCCCGGACAACATCACCGCGGTCATCGCCGACGTGATCGAGACCGACGCCGACCGCGAGGGCCCCACCCGCGCCGCCCAGGTGGTCGGCGCCGCCGACCAGCGCCGGGACATGATGGAGCAGGGGCAGGACAGCCCCGCCAGACGCGCCCAGGAGCTGCGCTCCACCGGCGGCGACACCGCCGAGATGGACCCCGTCGTCGACGAGCCGGCCTACGCCGGCGCCCCGGCGCCGAGCGGCCCCCCGGTGGGCGGCGCCTACGCCGCCGCCCCCTACGAGGAGCAGCCCTACGCCGAGTACGAGGAGCCCCCGGCCCCGCGCCGCCCGCGCGGAGGGAACGGCGAGCCGGAGCTCCAGACCCGCCGCTGGTGGCCGATGATCGTCGGCTTCCTGGTCATCGTCGCCCTCGTCGCCGGCGCGGGCTACTACTTCGGGCGCCAGTACATCGACTCCCAGTACTTCATCGCGCCGTCCGAGTCTGGGCAGAACGTCGCGATCTACCGCGGCATCAACACCGACATCGCCGGCTTCAGCCTCTCCGAGGAGGTCGAGGACTCCGGGCTCGCGCTGGACACGCTCTCCGAGGCCGAGCGCCAGTCCATCGAGAACAACATCCCGGCCGACGACCTCCAGGACGCGCGGCAGCGGGTGGAGGACCTCCGCGAGAGCACCGCCGCCGAGGGCGGACAGGGCACGGGGACCGAGGAAGGAAGCGGGTGAGGCCAGGTGAGTGACACGTCGACACCCGAGGCCCCCACCGCACTCCCCCCCGTCAAACGGCGCAACGCCGAGCTGGTCCTGATCGTGGTGGCCGTCGTCATCACGATGCTGGGCATCGCGATCGCCGGCCTCAACCTCAGCGGCCGGGTCCCGGCGGCCACCTGGACCGTCGGGCTGACGTTCGGCGCCCTGGCCGTCGCCGCCCACGCGGCCATGCGGTTCGTGGCCCCCTACGCCGACCCGCTCATCCTGCCCTGCGCACTGTTCCTCAACGGCATCGGCGTCGCCATGATCTGGCGCCTCAACGCCGTCGAGAGCGAGAACATCGAGAGCGCCGGCGTGGGCATGCAGCTGGTCTGGACGGCCCTGGGCCTGATCTTCTGCTTCCTCATCATCATCTTCCTGAAGGACCCCCGGGTCCTGCAGCGCTACACCTACATCAGCGCCCTGGTGGCGCTGGTCCTGCTGGCCCTGCCGGCCCTGCCGGTCATCGGCCACGAGGTGTACGGCGCCCGGCTGTGGATCAAGATCGGCCCGATCACGTTCCAGCCCTCGGAGTTCGCCAAGATCGCGCTGGTCATCTTCCTGGCCTCGTACCTGATGAGCAAGCGCCAGGTGCTCCAGATCGTGGGCAAGCCGATCAAGGTCGGCCGCTTCACCCTCATGGAACTGCCGCGCGCCCGCGACCTGGCCCCGATCCTGGTCGGCTGGCTGATCGCCATCGGCATGCTGGTCGTCCTGCGCGACCTGGGCACCTCGCTGCTGCTCTTCGGCACCTTCCTGGCGATGCTGTACGTCGCCACCCAGCGCTCCTCGTGGGTGACCCTGGGCCTGGTGCTGTTCGGCGGCGGCGCGACCATCGCCTACTTCCTGTTCTGGCACGTGCGCGCACGTGTGAACATCTGGATCAACGCCTTCGACCAGGAGGTCTACGAGGCGGTCGGCGGCAGCCAGCAGCTGGTGCAGGGCATCGTGGGCATGGCCTACGGCGGCCTGTTCGGCACCGGCCTGGGCGCCGGGCGGCCCACCGACATCTTCGCCGCCGACAGCGACTTCATCCTCGCCTCCATCGGTGAGGAGCTGGGCGTGACCGGCCTGCTGGCCGTGCTCATGGTCCTGTTCGTCCTGGTGGAGCGCGGGATGCGGGTGGCGCTGGCCTCCACCGGCACGTTCAACAAGCTGCTCGCCAGCGGTATGGCGTTCGTGCTCGTGTACCAGACCTTCATCGTGCTCGGCGGGGTCTCGCGGGTCATCCCGCTGACCGGCTCGACCACACCGTTCATGTCCGCCGGCGGCACCGCACTGCTGACCAGCTGGATCATGATGGGCATCCTGCTGCGCATCAGCGACAACGCACGACGGCCGGCACCGCAGGCGATCCAGGACGAGGGCGCGACCCAGGTGATCCGACGATGAACACGACGATCCGCAGACTGAGCATCTTCTGCCTGCTCATGTTCCTGGTGCTCATGGCCAACATCACCTGGATCCAGGGCATCCAGGCGCCCACGATCAAGGAGGACCCGCTCAACCGGCGCCAGTACGCCGAGCAGGCCAGCGCCCCCCGCGGCCCCATCCTGGTGGGCGGGGAGAACGTCGCCTACTCGGAGAACATCGCGGAGGAGGGCGACCCGGCCCGCTACCAGCGGGTCTACGAGGGCGGCTCGATGTACACGCCGATCGTGGGCTCCTTCCGCAACTACGGCGCCTCCGGTATCGAGGCCGTCGAGAACGACCTGCTCAACGGCAGCGACGACCGGCTGGCCGTGCGCAACTTCCGCGACATGATCACCGGCCGCGAGCCCGAGGGCGCCCAGGTACAGCTGACGCTGCTGCCCGAGGTCCAGGAGGCCGGGTTCAACGCGTTCGAGGCGCTGGGCGACAAGAACGGCGCGGCGGTCGCCCTCGACCCGAACACCGGGGCGATCCTGGGCGCGATCTCCTACCCGTCCTACGACCCCAACACGGTCGTGGACATCAACAACCCCAACGACTCGGTCGCCAACTACGTCGAGCTGGAGAACGACGAGCGCAAGCCGCTGCTGAACCGGGCGCTCAACGAGCGCTACGCGCCGGGGTCGACGTTCAAGGTGGTCACGGCCGCCGCGGCGATCGAGAACCTGGACGCGGGACCGGACAGCAGGCAGGAGGCCCCGGACGTGCTCCCGCTCGGAGCCGAGCTGCGCAACGCCATGGGCAGCTGCAACGGCGGCCAGCCGGACACCCTGGCCCACTCGATCCAGATCTCGTGCAATACCTCGATGGCCAACTGGGCGATCGCGATGGGCGGAGAGGCGCTCAGCGAGCAGGCGACGGCGTTCGGGTTCAACCCGGACGGGGAGCTCACGGTCCCGCTGTCGGTGGTCCCCAGCAACGCCCCGGTGGAGACCGACAACAACATCCTGGGACGCAACGGCATCGGCCAGGGGACGATCGAGGCGACCCCGCTGCAGATGGCCATGGTCGCGGCCGGTGTGGCCAACCGCGGCGAGGTCATGCGACCCTACGTGGTGGAGTCGGTGCGCGACTCCGACCTGTCGGTGATCACGCAGACCTCCCCGGAGACCTACTCCGAGGCGGTCGACGCCCGCACCGCGGATCTGCTCACCGAGATGATGGTCCTGGTCACCGGACCCGGCGGCAGCGGCACCAACGCCGCCATCCCGGGCATCGACGTGGCGGGCAAGACCGGTACCGCCGAGACCGGCCCCGACACTCCGACCCACAACTGGTTCATCGGGTTCGCCCCGGCGAACGACCCGCAGGTCGCGGTCGCCGTGGTGGTGGAGTTCGGCGGCGGCAGCGGCAACGAACTCGCGGCTCCGGTCGCACGGGCACTGATGGAGGCAGTGGTTCAGTAGTGGGCACCTACGAACCTTCTTCCCAGAACGGTCCCGGTGGACTCACCGGGACCGTTCTGAGCGACCGCTACCGACTCGAGGAGCAGATCGGCTCCGGCGGCATGGGCACGGTCTGGAGAGCCACCGACACCCTGCTCAACCGGCCCGTCGCGGTCAAGCTCCTGCACCCGTCGCAGATGGCCGAGCCCACCGCGAGACAGCGGTTCCGCACCGAGGGGCGGATCACCGCGGGCCTGTCCCATCCGGGCATCGCCCAGGTCTTCGACTACGGGGAGGAGGACGGCCGGGCCTACCTCATCATGGAACTGGTGGTGGGCGAGCCCCTCTCCCAGGTCCTCAAGGAGCGCGGCGGCCTCACCCCCGACGAGACCCTGGACTTCATCGGCCAGGCCGCCCAGGCGCTGGCCGCGGCGCACGCCCGCGGGGTGGTGCACCGCGACATCAAGCCGGGCAACCTGCTCGTCACCGGGGACGGCAGGCTCAAGCTCACCGACTTCGGCATCGCCCGCGGCGACATGTCGGTCACCCTGACCCAGACCGGCATGGTCATGGGGACCGCCCAGTACATCTCCCCCGAGCAGGCGTCGGGGCGGCCCGCCACCGGGTCCTCGGACCTGTACGCGCTCGGCGTGGTCGCCTACGAGTGCCTGGCCGGGGAACCGCCGTTCACCGGCGACAGCCCGGTCGCGCTCGCCCTGGCGCACACCCGCGACGAGCCGCCGCCCCTGCCCGACCACGTGCCCGCCGAGCTCGACGACCTGGTGTTCCTGCTGCTGTGCAAGGACCCCGAGGACCGGCCCGCGTCGGCGGGCGAGGTCGCGCACATGGCCGCGGTCATCCGGTCCAACGCAGGCACCGGCCCGCCCACCCCCTCCGCCGGGTTCGGCGGAGTGGCCGCCACCCGGGTGGCGGCCGCGGTCCCCGACGCCGGGCGCACCACCGGGGCCACACCCCGGCGCACCACCGGACAGCAGACCGTAACGCCTGGTCAGGAAGACGACTCCGCTAGGCTGGCGTCCCAACGGCGGATCGGGCTGCCGGTGCTCCTCGCCGCCCTCGGTGCGACGGTCCTCATCGTCGCAGCCGTCCTGGGCGGCTTCTTCCTGAGCGGCAACGGTTCCGAGGGGGCGAACAACGTGCGCGACACGCGGTCCCCCGCCGTCGTCGACGAGCCCTCGTCGAGCCCCTCCTCCGAACCTGTGGAGGAGGAGACCGCCGACGTGCCCGCCGTCCCCGACTACACACCCGACTACACGCCGACCACCCCCGAGGAGACCCCGAGCAGCACCCCGGAGCCCACCGACGGCGAGACCGACCCCGGCACCACCGACCCGGGAGAGGGGGGCGAGGAGCCCACCGACGGCGAGACCGACCCCGGCACCACCGACCCCGGTGAAGGGGGCGGTGGCGGTGAGAACGGCGGCGGTGGCGGCGGTGGCGGCGGCGAGGGCCCCCCGGCCGGCGGTGACACGGATTCCGTGACGAGGCCATGAGCGAGAGACGCTCGGAGTAAGAAGGTCCGCACGCGGGCCCAGAACAAGGATCAGTACACGACATGTCCCAACCCCGGCTCTTCGGCGGGCGCTACGAACTCGACGGCATCGTCGGGCGCGGCGGCATGGCCGAGGTCTACCGCGCGCGTGACCTGAGACTCGACCGCCTGGTCGCCGTCAAGACGCTCAGGCACGATCTGGCCCGCGACCACGTCTTCCAGGCCCGCTTCCGTCGGGAGGCCCAGTCGGCGGCCTCCCTCAACCACCCGACGATCATCGCCGTCTACGACACCGGCGAGGACGTGATCGACGGACTGTCGATCCCGTACATCGTCATGGAGTACGTGGACGGCCGGACGCTCAAGGAACTCCTCGACGACGACCGCAGGCTCCTGCCGGACCGCTCCGCGGAGCTCGTCGACGGCATCCTGCGCGCGCTGGAGTACAGCCACGACAACGGGATCGTCCACCGGGACATCAAGCCCGCGAACGTGATGCTGACCCGCAACGCCGAGGTCAAGGTCATGGACTTCGGCATCGCCCGGTCCATGGACGACAACCAGGCGACCATGACCCAGACCTCGCAGGTCATCGGCACCGCCCAGTACCTCTCCCCGGAGCAGGCGCGCGGCGAGCGGGTGGACCCGCGCAGCGACCTCTACTCGACCGGCTGCGTGCTCTACGAGCTGCTGACCGGCCGTCCGCCGTTCACCGGCGACTCCCCGGTGTCCATCGCCTACCAGCACGTCCGCGAGGAGCCGGTGCCGCCGTCCCAGGTGGACCCGCAGGTGCCGGCCTGGCTGGAGGACATCACCCTGCGGGCGATGGCCAAGGACCGCGACCAGCGGTACCAGAGCGCCGCGGAGATGCGCGCCGACATCCAGCGCGGCCTGGCGGGCATGCCCACCCAGGCGGGCAACATGGCGATGGCCGCCGCCGGCGCGACCACCATGCTGCCGCCCGCGGACGACCGGTACGGTGACCGCTACGACGACGGTTACGACGACGACTACGACGACTACCGGGACGAGAAGAAGAACAACACGGGCAAGATCGTGTTGTGGTCGCTGCTCGGCATCGGCGTCGTCGCCTCGATCATCCTGGTCTTCTTCCTGATGAACCAGGGGCCGGGGGAGCCCGAGACGACGGCGGTCCCGGACGTGGTCGGGGCGTCGACGGAGGACGCCCAGGCCGAGCTGGAGGAGGCCGGGTTCACCGAGGTCACGGTCGAGCAGCGCGCCGACCCCGAGGCCGAGGAGGGGACGGTCGTGGAGACCGACCCGCCCGCGGGCGAGGAGATCGCGCTGGACGAACGGATCGTCCTGTACGTCTCCAGCGGCCCCGACGCCCAGGAGATCCCCTCGGTGGACGGGCAGAGCCAGACCGACGCGCAGAACACGCTCAGCGAGGCGGGGTTCACCAACGTCACGGTCGAAGAGCAGAACCACGACACCGTCGCGGCCGGGACGGCGATCAACACCGACCCGCCCGCGGGCAGCGCGGTCGCCCCGGACACCGAGATCCGGCTCTACGTCTCCAGCGGCCCGGGCAACGCCCAGGTCCCGGACCTGGTGGGGATGACCCGCGACCAGGCCGAGGCGGCCCTCCAGGAGCGCGGCCTGACGGCGTCCTTCCACGAGGTGGAGGACCCCAACAACCCGCCCAACACGGTCGTCAGCCAGTCGATCGCGGCCAACCAGGAGGTGGCGCCGGGCACCACGGTCACCGTGACGGTGGCGATCGCACCGAGCCAGCCCGAGACGCCCACCGACCCGAACTCGCCGGAGCCGCCGGACAACGGCGGGGAGACTCCCCCCGAGGGCGAGAACCCGCCGGAGGGGGACGGGTTCGTGTTCGAGCACGGGACCCGGGACTAGACCGGAGCGGTACGGAAGCGGACAACGGCGGGGCCGTCCCTGAAGGGGCGGCCCCGCCGCCGTTCGCGTCCCCGGCGTAGCCGCCCCCGGGGGTGACGGCGGGGTACGGGCTGGGCATAGACTGTGTTTCCGTTATGATCGGCCCCACCCGTACTGGAGCAGCGACCGTGCCCAAGTCCCGCAACGATCGCAAGAAGAAGGTCGTCTACACGCCGCCTCCTTCGAAGGAGAAGCCCAAGGTCAGCCCACGCTGGCTGGTCCCCACCATGCTGGGCTTCTTCATCCTGGGCATCCTGTGGATCGCGGTCTTCTACATCGCGGGACAGTACGTGCCCTACATGCAGGACCTCGGCAACTGGAACCTCGCCGTCGGCTTCTCCGGCATCATCGTGGCCATCATCCTGGCCACCCGCTGGCACTGACCTCCCGCGCGCCGGCCCCCGGCCGGCGCCCCCGCGATGAAGGGCCGCCCCGTTCGGTGGGCGGCTCCCTCCATGCTGCCCGCGGCCGGGTCGGGCCGGCCGCGGACGCGCGAAGGCCCCCGGAGCACCGCTCCGGGGGCCTTCGGCGTCACGGCGGACTCAGCTCGCGTAGAACGCCGTCAGGAGCACCGGGGACGCGAACACCAGCGCCGCCAGCACCGCCGCCAGCAGGACCAGCGCCGCGGTGTGGACGAGGTTCCTGGTGCGCGGGGAGGCCGACCTGCCGGGCAGGTGGGCGAAGACCGCCCCCAGCAGTATGCCGACGGCCAGCCCCCCGATGTGGGCGGTCCAGGAGATACTCGGGAACACGACCGTGATGACCAGGTTGATGCCGATCAGCATCAACACCATCCGGACGTCCAGCCCGAGCCTGCGGCCGAGCATGAGCACCGCTCCGAACAGCGCGAAGATCGCGCCCGAGGCACCGATGGACGCCGCGTCCGGCGTCGCCAGGAGGCTCAGCACCGAACCGCCCAGCGCGCCCAGCACCCACAGCGCCAGGAAGCGCCCGTGGCCCAGCCACCGCTCCAGCTGCGGGCCCAGGGCGTACATGGCCCACCCGTTGAACAGGATGTGCCACAGGCCCGAGTGCAGGAACGCGGCGGTGATGAGCCGGTACCACTCCCCCTGGAAGGCCACCCCGTACCCCCACATGGCCAGCCACTGCACCAGCGACGAACCGGAGGTGCTGAGCGGCGAGCCCGAGGTGAGCATCTGGGCGACGTAGCCGACGCCCATCAGCCCCAGGATCGTCCAGGTGACGTACGGGGCCGAGACGACCCCGCCGCCGAAGACGGTGCGGGCCCGGCGCACCCTCCGGTTGCCCTCCGCGACGCACTCGGGGCAGTGCTGCCCCACCGACGCCGCCGTCATGCAGTCCGGGCAGATGGGCCGTTCGCACCGGGTGCACGACAGCCCCGTCACCCGGTCGGGGTGCCGGTAGCAGGTGGGCCGGACGGGCCGCTGCGGTTTCGGATCGGCTCCGGGCGGCGGGGGAGAGGCGGTCATGGTCTGGGTCTACCTCCTGTGCGCTGCCGTGATCCCATGGGTGCTCCCGTGTCCCGTGGTCGCACCCCCGGAGGGAGCGCTCCGGGCCGTTAGCGGGTGATCTCGACGCTGTTGATCACGACGTCCTCGCGGGGACGGTCCTGGGCGTCGGTCTCCACCTCGGAGATGGCCTGGACGATCTCCTTGCCCTCGGTGACCTCGCCGAAGATGGTGTGGCGGCCGTCGAGCCAGTAGGGCTTGTCCACGGTGATGAAGAACTGGGAGCCGTTGGTGCCCGGACCCGCGTTGGCCATGGCCAGCAGGTAGGGGCGGTCGAAGCGCAGGCTCGGGTGGATCTCGTCCTTGAACGTGTAGCCGGGGCCGCCGCGGCCGCTGCCCAGCGGGTCGCCGCCCTGGACCATGAAGCCCTCGATGACGCGGTGGAAGACCGTGCCCTCGTAGAGGCTGCCCTTGCCGGGCTTGCCGGTGGCGGGGTCCATCCACTGCTTGGAGCCGTCGGCCAGGCCGATGAAGTTGGCGACCGTCTCGGGCGCCTCCTCCTCGAAGAGCCGGATGACGATGGTTCCCTTGGAGGTGTTCAGCCGTGCGGTCGGCTGGGCCTTGGAGTCCGACACCTGAGTGCCTTTCGGTCGACTTCGTTGACGAGATCACGTTACCCGTCCGACACACGGGCTTCGGCGGAACCCGGCGGGACCGGGGGGAACGTCCCCCACGTCACGGTACGCCCGGTTCGCCCCCTGTGGCGGACGTACCCCGTCCGCGGTGTCGAAACGCCGATCGCCGACGGAGAGGACGTATGTTGAGATAACACCCGGATAACGGGGAAGGACGACGGGAAGGCCCGGACGCGAGCCGTCGGCACCGCCGTCGGCCGCACCGGGTGCGACCGCATGAAACCGGTGAACGACCGAAGGAGCTGACGACGTGCCTATCACTGCCAAGCGTCGCAAGGCACGCAAGGAGGCCGAGGTGGCCATCACCCGGCTGCAGGACCTGGCCAGGGAACAGGCCGACCGGTTCGGCCCGTACGCGGACCAGGCCCGTGAGCAGGCGGCCCGGACGCTCCTCCAGGCCCGTGGCTGGACCGCGCCCCGTCTGGAGACGGCGGCCAGCAGGGTCGAGGACACCGTGGCCCCCCGCGTGGCAGGGCTGCTCACGGCGGCGGCCCAGCGGGTCGACCCCAGGCCCGCCCGGCGCGGGCTGCGCGGCCTGCGCAACGGAGGGCGCCGCGTCCCCCGCGCCGTCCTGATCGGAGGCGCCGCCCTGGTGGGCGGTGTGATCGTGTACTCCCTGGTCCGGATGCGCCAGGCGTCCCAGGACGCCGAATGGCAGGAGCACCTGGACCAGGCCCGCGAGCAGGTCAGGGAGACCCGGGAGGACCTGGAGGACAAGGCCGGGAAGGCGGCGGAGAAGGCCGGTGAGAAGGCCGGGGCCGCCGCTCGGAAGGCGAAGGACGCCAAGGAGGCGGTCAAGGCCGCCGCGGGCGACCGCTCGAAGGAGAACGGCCGCTCCGGAAGCTAGCCGGCCGCGGGTGGCGGGCCGGGACGACGCGGTCCCGCCCGCGCCCCCGCCCGCCGCCGTGCGCTCGGTGCCCCGTGCGGCTCCTACTCGTCCTTGACGAGGCGGAGCCGGCGGGGCAGCGGGTAGCGCCAGTCCTTGCCCATGAGGGCGGCGATGGTGCCGATGGCCGGGATGACGGCCCAGCCGACCATGATGGCGACCAGGAAGAACATGGGGACCACCAGCCAGAAGGTCACCAGGCTCAGGACGGCGCCGATGATGCAGGCCAGCTGGAAGTTGAGCGACTCCAGCGCCTGGCGGCGGACGTACGGCGAGACGTTGGCGGCCCCCAGGAACAGGACCAGCGGGGCGATGAGCGGGAAGAAGTAGTTGCCCGCGTGGGCGAGCCCGGCGACCACCCGCTCCACCGACGTGCTCTCGGGGGCCTCCCCGCCCCCGGCGGCGCGTGCGCCGACCGGCGCGGCCGGACGCCCCTGGGGGGTGAGCCCCAGGTCCTGGGTGAGGGGTTCGAGGTCGGCGCCGAACTTGGCGCGCATCGCCCGGTCGAGGCGCTCCTCGAACTCGTCTTCGTCGAGCTGACCCTTGCCGTACGCCTCCCGAAGGACTTCGGTCACGGCGTCCCTGTCGGCATGGGTGAGCCGGATCTGAGGCTGTGGGCGCTCCCAGGGGCGCCTCACAGGGTGCTGAGGTTCCTGCACGACCACTTCCCTCTCCCCCGCGCTGGGAGTGCGACCGCGACGGCCGCACTCCCTCCATGATGCGCAACGTGAGGGTCCTCCGGTATCGGGATCGACCCTGATGCTCCCCTGATCCGCCTCTCCTCCCGGTGGCGGACCTTCGTGGGTGCGGGCCCCGACCTTCGTAGGGGGTGGGCACCGTCCCTCCGCACGGCCGCGTGCCGTGCACGGTCCCCGCCGGGGCTCTCCCTCCCCGGCCCCGCCCGCGCCGTGTCCGGCGCGTCCGGTACGGGCCGCGTCCTCCCCCGCGGCCCCCGTGGGTCTAGTGGTGCGCGGTGACGGGGGACGTCTCCTCGCGGGGGGCCTCCTGGCGGCCCCGGTTCTCCTCGTAGCGGCGCTCGGCACTGGTCAACAGGTCGTACCAGCTGGTGACGTCCTTGCGCCGGCGCAGCAGGGCCCGCCGCTCGCGTTCGGTCATGCCTCCCCAGACACCGAACTCGATGCGGCTGTCCAGCGCCTCGGCGAGGCACTGGGTGCGGACCGGGCAGCCCCGGCAGATCAGCTTGGCGCGGTTCTGGGCCGCTCCCTGCACGAACAGGGCGTCCGGGTCGATCTCCCGGCATTTGGCGCGGGCCGCCATCTTCTCATTCCACATGTTGCCCCACTCCCAAGATCAGCATGTGTGGTGATCGGAAACCCGCCGGCCGGCAGCACCGGCGGGGGAGGAGGACGCGGGCCGAACCCGAGGACGGGAACGTGTCCGGACGGGGGGCCGCCCGGGCCGACTTCGGGGGTCGATCGTTTCGGCGCGCTGTCTTCCTCGTTGTCGCTGGTGTCGAAACTACGGATCGTCTCAGTTCACCAACAGACCCCAACTGGCCTATTTCTCATATGGCCCAGTAGGACCATTGCACCTAGATGGAGTGTCATCATACACACACGGAGAGTTACGCCACATCAGAGAAGGGGACTACTGTGACCCCAGCGAAACACTCCACCCGCACCATTCCACGACAAGCGGGATGACCTGCGGTTTCATCTCGCCCGACGGGCGTTCGTCCCGGGTCGGACACAGCTCACCGAAGCGGGCTACCCGGCCCTCGCATCCCCCGAACGGACTATACGGCCGCCACGGCACACACACTCCGCAACCCCGCAGGTCACCCATTTCGCACGGGGTCGACAGGCCCCGCATCCCTACCGGCCGGTAACGGAAAGGATTCCCGGCGTCGTGCGCACAAAGCCCCCATTCGACCCTGACACGGAGCCTCAACGCGCGCTTTTCTCGCCTATCAGGCGAACACTCCAATGGCGATGAATTCGGATAAGGCGGGCCTGGGAGAACACGCGCCCCTCCGGCCCCGACGGACCCGGGCACGTGCCCGTCCCGGACCGGTGCCCGGTCCGGGAGCGGGGGCGGGGAGGGTCGGGCCGGGGGCGGGGAAGGCCCGGCGGCGACCCGGCGACATCTCTCCACATCGACAAAGCGCGAAGTCGGGAAGCGGAGGCGGAGCGGGCGGCCGGAACCGGGCGGCCGGGGTCGGCGCCCCGGCGGCGGGGGGCGATGGCGGCCGTGCGGGCGTTGCCGCTGTTCCGCACCGAGGGGCCTCCTGCGCGCTCCGGCGGAAGACGGTGCTCGGCCGGCCCGGGCCGCCGTGCGGCCGGGATGTCCGGGAACCCGACCGAATGGCCCTGACACCGCCGGCCCGGCCCGCCATACTCGGGGGCGGAGCCCGGGGCCCGGCCCCCGGCCGCGCACGGACGGAAGGAGTCTCGCCGATGCGGGACGTGGTGCTCTACCAGTTGCTGTCGCTCGACGGAGTGGCCGAGGAGCCGGGGGACTGGTTCTCCGACCCCGGGCGGGAGGTCTTCGACAACCTCGGCCGGGTCATCGCCGGACAGGACACGGTGCTGCTGGGCCGCGGCACCTACGACTACTGGGCCGACTACTGGCCGACCTCGGACGTCGAGCCGTTCTCGACGTTCGTGAACCGGACGGAGAAGGTCGTGTTCGGCTCCGCCGACCCCGACCAACGGTGGGAGCGATCCACGTTCGTGTCCTCGCCCGCGGCTGAGTACGTGGCCCGGCTCAAGCGGGATGAGGGCGGCGACATCGGCGTCCACGGGAGCATCCGGCTCGCCCGGTCGCTCTGGCGGGAGGGGCTGGTCGACGTCCTCGAGCTGGTCGTCGCCCCGGCCGTCGCCGGACGCGGCCGCCGGCTGTTCGAGGAGGGGTTCCCCGCCGAGCGGCTCGAACTGACCGCCCTCTCCCGGTCGGCGGCGGGAACGCTGTTCCTGACCTATCGGCGCGTGTAGCGGATCGGTGCGGCCGTCCCCGGCGGCGGGCCGGGCGGCGCGCACACCGGGTTCCGCGGCCCCGACGCCACGGCGGCTCCCCCGGGGCCGGGGAAGCCGTCAACGGTGCCGGTGCGCCGTCCCGAGCCTATTCGGGGACCTCCTGGAAGGCGCGGACCTCGATGCGCGCCTTCAGGGCGGTGGCGCACTTCTCGGCCCAGCCGAGCGCCGCCTCCTCGTCCTGGACGTCGATGATCCAGAACCCGCCGACGTACTCGGCGGCCTCGACGAACGGACCGGGCGTGCGCTTGACCTCGGCCCCGGTGCCGTCCACGGTGACCGCGGTCGAGGGCGGGTGGAGGCCGCCGGCGTGGACGAGGGCGCCCGACTCCTGGAGCTCGGTGTTGAGGGCGTTGGCCGCGGCCAGCACGGCCTCCAGCTCGGCCGGGTCCATCTCCTGCATCGACTCCATGGTCGGCTCGTCGGCGCTGTCGTGCGGCATCGTGAGGAAGTACTGCGGCATGATCGGCTCTCTTTCCTTCGGGCTGCCGGCCGGGTCGGGACCCGTTCGCGGATCCGTGGTTCCGGCCTCCTGTTGACCCCACCCTCCACCGAAAGGCATGACGCCCGCCACAGTTTTGATGGGGATCGAAAGACCCGCGCCAGGGGTCCGCGGAGCCGAGCCCGGGGGAGTCGGCCGGGGAACGGCGGGGGCTCCGGCCGGGTCCTGCCGCGATCCCCGGGAACGCGAAGCGGGGACCCCCGAAGGAGTCCCCGCCCGTTACTTCCGACCTGCTGTTGTCCGCTGTGGAGCCAAGGGGAGTCGAACCCCTGACCTCCGGTATGCAAAACCGGCGCTCTGCCAGCTGAGCTATGGCCCCTCGCACCCCGGCACCAGGCCCGGTCGCTACGCAGAGCATACCCTCACCAGGGCGTGGCCCCGTTCACGACCGCGGGGCCGTGGAGTCAGGGATCGAACGCCACAAAGCCGTGGGCCGCACCACGGGAACGCCGGCCCACCCACGTCTTCGTGCCGCGCACTGGCATCGGACGGCGCGCGCCGCGCCGAACCGGCTCAGTTCTCGCCGGCCGCCGTGGCCTCGGTCCACAGGTCGAGCTCGGCACGGTCCGCCTGGATCTTGCGGTAGATGGCGAAAGCCCCGAGGGCCACCAGCGCCAGAACGATGATCTTCTTCACTGTCTGGACCCTTTCGTTGATCCGGTTCGTCATGGAAGACCCCCGTCAGGGGGCTCCGTAGAGAACTTTATGAGGTTGTCACCTAGCAGACTAGCAAGCCGTCAGGTGAGGAGCGCCATCCGCCGCAGGATCCCGGTCGTGGCCTTGGGGGGCAGGGCGATCCGGGTCAGTTCCGCCCAGACCTTCTTGCAGGTGGCGACCGATTCGTCCGCCTCCACGATCGTTCCTCCCTGGGTGGCGTCGACGTACGCGAGGTCCGCCTCGTCCTCGTCGAACTCCAGCACGGAGAAGGGTCCGGCGATCCCCGGGTGCGGCCCCGCCGAGGTCGGCAGCAGCTGCACGGTGACCCGCTCGGAGGCCGACTCGATGATCCGGGTGGCCTGCGCCCGCAGCAGCCCTCGGTCGCCCGAGATCCGCTGGAGGGCGTCCTCCTCCACGATCGCGTGGTAGTGCACCTGCTCCAGGAGCTCCTGGCGCTTGAGGTAGGCGGCGACCATCCGCTCCACCGCCGCGTCCCCGTACCCGAGGGCGCGGCCCACCAGCGCTGTGTAGTCCGGGGTCTGGAGCAGGTCCGGCACGAGGATCCCGCCGTACACCCGCAGCGCGACCGCCCCGGCCTCGTTGCCGACGTAGGCGGAGGAGAGGACGTCCTCGTACTCGGTCCACCAGGGCCGCATCCGCGACTCGCGCACCAGCGTCAGGATCGCCTCCCGCTGTCCGCCGGTGACCCCGTACAACCGCAGCAGCGCGGAGATCTCCATGACCGACGGCCACTTGCGGATCCCCGTTTCGATATGGCCCAGCTTCGCCGGCGACCATTCCAGTTCTTCGGCGACATCGCTGAGGGTCAGACCCGCTTGAACACGACGGCGGCGGAGCTCGGCGGACAACCGCCGACGGCGGACCGTGGGACTGGTCATGGCACCGTTCCAATGACGGAGAGTGTCGAAGGTATGTGACCAGCGAAACACGGCATCTAGCATCTAGCAATGAGTTTCTAGAAAAGAGCGGCTGATTCGATGCATTAAGAGGGAAAGTCGCTCACCACCAACAGTGACGAGAGTCCCGAACGGGGGAACAAGGTGTACAAGAGGAACAACAGCCCCAACGTCACCACGGGCCACAACTACGGAAAGCGCGTACGATGCAGAAGGTGCCCGCCCCGGCGGGCTCGCCCGCACACGTAGAGGAAACCCATGAGCCACCCCATCGACGACGTCGAGCAGTTGATCGCGAACGCCGAAGCGGACATGCCGCCGAGCACCCGCTCCCGCCTCATCGCGAAACTCCGGATGGGGAAGCACATCGACGAGGCGGCCGCGGAGCTGGACATCAGCCCCAAGCAGGTGTTCTCCACCGCGAGGATCCTCCAGCCGTTCGGGGAGCAGCTCGACTCCACCCTCACGGCCCAGCGCGACCCGTCCCTTCCGCACGGCACCGTCACCGGGTACAACAAGCGCTGCCGCTGCCCGGAATGCAGGAGCGCCCTCCAGCGGCGTATCTGATCCGGCTCCGGGTCGACCTGGAACGATGCGGAGTTAACCCAGACTTCTCACATCAATTCACGTACCGCAGGCTTATCGGTGGCCAGTTTGGGGACACCGCAAGCATGAACGAGCACGTGGACTGGTCCGCCATGAGCGACGACGACTTCGTTGCGCTGCTCCGGCAGCTCATCGAGACCCCCGAGGCCGACGAGGACTGACCCTCCGGCAGGACGGCCGGCGGGCCGGACTCCGGACCGCGGCCGCACACCTTTCATACCCCGACACCCCACGCGGGTCCCTCGACCGCCACCCGCCCCATCGGAGTGCCCGCGGTCCCGGGGGGACGGCCCGTTCCGCGGGCTGCCCGGGGGTGGGGGAGTGACGGGGGTGGCTGGAGGGGTTCGACTCCTTCGGCTCCGGGGGTGTGGTCATCTCGGGGTCGGGGCGGGCCGGGCTGCTCCGGTTTCGCTCAAGTGCTCGTGTACGCCCTTCCAACGCCGTGTGGGGGTGAAGGCGCGCCTGCCGGGGCTCCGTAGACACAGGGGGAGGGAGAATCGCCTCCTTCGGCCACAGGGGGTCGGGGTGGGCGTTGCCGCCGTCCTGGACACGTGGGGGTGGGGGCCGCGGGTGGCCTCCCCGCTCTGGCCCGGGGGTCGTTCACCCGCTTGGAGCCCTCAGCCCTCGCTGGAGAGCGTCGCAGGACCTTCGCCGCAGGGGGTGAGGGCCGCGGGTGGCTTCCCGCCCCGGCCGCAGGGGTGTCCCTATGTTCTTTCAACGTTGTGGTGGGTGACGGGTGGGTCTGTCCGGGGCCGAGCCACGGTCGGAGGGCGGATCATCTCCTTCGGCTCCAGGGGGTGGGGGTGGGCGTTCCCTCCGTCCCGGACACACGGGGGTGAGGGCCGCGCGTACCTGCGGGCCCCGGGCCCTGGGGGTTTCCCGCCCGACCGGGACCCTCAGCCACAGCCGGAAGGCGAACCGCCACCTCCGCTCCAGGGGGTGAAGGCCGCGGGTGGCTTCTCGCCCCGGCCCGAGGGGGTTTCCCGCCCGACCGGGAACCCCGGCCACAGCCGGAAGGCGAACCGCTACCTCCGCCGCAGGGGGGTTTGGGAGGGCGGACCGGGGCCACCGCCATAGCCGTGTCACGCCAGTGGGGTGCCCGGCCCCAGGGGGTGAAAGGGACTGTGAGGTTTCCAAGACGTCCGCCATGTGGGAACGGCGGTCTGTAGGCGCAGCCACGGGTGACTGGTCTCCAAAAGCTGAATCGCTTGGGAAGGTACAGCCGCGGAGCGTGGATCCGTCCCCGCGCAGTCGGCGCCCGGCAGAGCGCCGGGCGGTTTCGTTGGGCGCACATGGTGGGTGGTGGGGGTGCGCTTTCCGGGGACGGGTCCGCGCGAGGCGCGCGCACCCGCACCGCCTGGAAAGGTTGTGGGCGCCGGCGGCGGTGACGGGGCTCCACGCTGCCGCCTACTCCCGCGCGTGACCGCCGTACCGGTCAGTGCCGGGGGTGAAAGCCGCATGCTCTCGCGACCTCAGCCGGAGGGGGTTGGGGAGGAAGGACCGCGACCCCCGCCCCAGGGAGTGTGGCCGCGCGCACCCGCGACCTCAGCCAGAGGGGGTGTGGGGAGGGAGAACTGTGCACCTTCGCCGAAGAGGGTGTTGCCGCATGTTCCCGCGACCTCGACCCCAGTCCGAGCACAGGACCGCGACCTTCGCCATAGGGGGTTGGGGAAAGCAGGACCGCGTGCCCGGCTCTAGGGGGTTTCGCTGCGGAGACCCGCGGCCTCAGCCCCAGGCCGGACACAGAACCGCGGCCTGGACCCCTGGGGTGCATGCTGCAGATGTCTTCCCGTGTCGTGGGTCGGGGCCGGCGGCAGGGTGCGGGTCTCACCCGCATGGCGAAGGTGGCCGGCCCCTCCTCCCCACACCCTCCGGAGCGGAGGTCGCGGTCCTGTGCCCGAGCTGGGGTCGAGGTCGCGGGTATGTACGGCAACACCCCCATGGCGGAGGTCGCGGTTCCTCCTCCCCAACCCCCTGGGGCCGGGGTCCCGGTCATGCCTCCCTGAACCCCCTGCGGTCAGGGTCGCGGTCCTGTGCCCGGTCTGGGGCCGGGGCCCGTGGGAGCGTGCGGCTTTCACCCCCGCTCCCGTCCGTACCGCGGTCATCCGCGGGAGTAGGCGACAGCGTGGAGCCCCGTCACCGCCGCCGGCGCCCACAACCTTTCCAACCGGTGCGGGTGCGCGCGCCTCGCGCGGACCCGCCCCCGGAAAGCGCACCCCCACCACCCAGGGCGCCCGTCGAACGCTTCTGCCTGGTGGTCTGCCGGGCGCCGACTGCGCGGGGACGGATCCACACTCCGCGGCTGTACCCTCCCAAGCGATTCAGCTCTTGGAAACCAGTCACCCGTGGCTGCGACCACAGACCGCCCACCCCAAGCGGTGACCGACCTGGAAACCTCCAAGTCCGCCTCACCCCCCGGGGGCCCGGGCCGAGTACCGCCCTACCCCAACCCCCTATGGCCGGGCACCCCACTGGCCTGACACGACTACGGCCGGGGTTTCCAAGCAGGTGAGAAACCCCCTCCAGCAAAGGCCCCGAACACAAAAAAAGGGGGCCGCCCCAAGGACGACCCCCAAAACAGGGAAAGCCCCCACCCGAAGGCAGGGGCTCTCAACCCGAAGAAAACCGTGGCGGCAACCTACTCTCCCACCCCACCACAGGGCAGTACCATCAGCGCAAGGAGACTTAA
>NZ_JBHVLR010000024.1:0-91593 GCF_042797335.1 Nocardiopsis sp. NPDC057823
GGGCGCGGGCACCGCGGCGGCCCTCCCCCGGCGCCCGCCGCCCGCCGCGGCCGGCGCGGCCGCCTCGGGAGCGGGCCGCCTGCGCCGAGGCCCGGCGCCCCGTACCCCGCGGCGCAGCCGGTCGCCCCGTTCGAAGTGGTTCCAGCGTTCGGGCCCGGCGCCGGGCTCGGTGTCCTCCCCGATGACGCGCGGACCGGCCATCGGCGGGTCCTCGGCCTCCGCGGCCCCCTCCCCCGTCGCGCCCCCGGTCCGTGCCGCCGCGGCGGCGCGGGCCGCCGCGGGCACGGCGGCCGGGTGGCGGGGCGGGGGCACGAACACCGAGCCGCGGCGGCCGGCGTGCTCGCGGTCGAACTCCTCCAGCAGCGGCGCCGGGTCCAGGCGCAGGGCCCGGCACAGGCCCCGGATGTGGCCGCGCGCGTAGAAGTCCCCGCCGCACGGGACGAAGTCCTCCTCCTCGATCGCCCGGAGTACCGGTTCCCTGATGCGTGTACGGACGCTGAGGTCGGCGACCGTGAGTCCCGCCGCGACGCGGGCGGCGGACAAGGTGTGTCCGATCGTCGCCATACGCACTCCCCTCGCGACTGTATGTATCTGACGGGAACCACTCTGCCGCTCCCGGCGCGCGACACGCAGGCCACCACGCCCCATGAAGCCCCCAAGATCCCGCCAAATCGGACAGAATTACGGCCAGAATTTTCGTCCGGATACGGTCATCCCCTTGTCCCCGGGCCCGTGACTGCGATGATCTTGGATCGCCCTCCCCGCCACCTCCCCCGAGACCGGACGATGACCCAGCACTTCTCCGCCGCCGAGCTCGCGGGCGACGCACCGGTCGCCGCGGCCCGCGACGCCCTCGACGCCTTCCGCTCCTGGAGCGGCGCCCACTCCGACGACATCGCCGCGCACGTGTACCGGTGGTCCTCCCACCTGCCCGAGGTCCTCGAACGGCACCGGCTGCTGAACCGGCTGCGCCGGAGCCTGGACCCCGGTGCCGCGCGGGCCGCGGAGCAGGCGCGGCTGCGCCGGCGCGCCCTGCGCCGCCACGCGCTCGCCCTGGGCGAGGTCCCCTCCCCCGAGGTCCTGGACCTGCTCACCGCCGACCCGCGGCGGCTGCCCCGGCCCGCCGTCCCCGTCCCGGTCGACGGCGTCGGCACCGCCCTGGAGCGGGTCCGGTTCAGCGCCTCCCTGCACCGGGTCCCCGGCCTGGGAACGCTGCGCGAGCGGATGTCCCGGCTGTACGCCGCACTGCCCGGGGAGGCGGTCGCCTCCGGGGCCATGGACCGGGCCGCCCGGACCATCGGCGGGGTGCTGGCCGTCGCCTCCCACGACACCCTCGGCGAGGACGACGACACCGCGGCGGCGCACCTGCGGCGGGTCGTGCCCGGCGCGTACGCCCTCGCCGTCGCCCAGGCCGTCGTGGACCTGCCCGCGCACGCCCGGCACGACGCCCACCACCGGCTGCTGCCGCACCTGCTGACCGAGGCCGAGCCGGCCGAGGGGGTGCCCGACGACCCGCTGGCCGAGGAGCTGCACGCCGCCCACGTACTGCTGCTGGACGGCTTCCCCTTCGCCGGCCACCGGGCCCTGTACCGGGCCACCGAGGTGATGTACCTGGCCCGTTCCCGGGCCGAGCGGCGCACCCGCGAGGACGCGGTCCGCGACGGCGGGGACGCCCTGCTCGCCGACGCGGTGCTGGAGACCGGGGCGGGCGCGATCGCCGCCACCCTGCTGGGCCGCCGCAACCCCCCGGCGGGCCTGCTCCGGCCGCACCTGGCCGCGGCGCTGGCCACCCGGTTCCGGCACGACCTGCTCGACCGGGAGCGCGACGCGGTGACCGGCCGCCTCACCACGTTCACGCTGGCCCCGCGGGACCTGGACGGCGACCCGCTGCACGACCTCTTCGCCGCCGAGGCCCACCTGGTCGCGACGGTGTTCGACGGGGACACCGGCGTGGCCGACGCCCTGGCCCGGCACGGCGCCGGCCGACTGGCCGACCACCTGGCCCGGCGGGCCGGACTGGTGGAGGAGCTGCTGGAGGCGCACCGGGTGACGCCGGAGATCGAGGCGCTGCTGCGCTCGGCCGCCCGGCCGTCCCGGCGCGGCGCGCCCTCCGGAGCCGTCCGGGCGGCGCGCGGGCGGGCCAGGCCGACCGCGGCGACGGACCCGCGCGCCTTCGCCGCCGACCGGTCCGTGTTCGTCGACGCCGCCCTGACCCGGCACGCCTCGGGCAACGGCGCCCGCGGCCCGCGCGGGGTGCTGTCGCACTCCCCCGAGGGCCCCGGCGGGCCGCTGCGCCCGGCACTGGCGCTGATGCTGGTCGAGGGCGCCGCGGCCGACCCCGAGCCGCTGGCGCCGCTGGTGGCCGCGGTGGAACTGTTCCACACCGGGAGCCTGGCCCTGGACGAACGCGCCTCCCACCTGGCCGGGATCGCGCTGGTCTCCGGCGGGTACGGGCTCATGGCGCGGCTGGCCGCGACCCACCCGCCCGAGCGGGTGGTGGGGGCGATGGCCCGGATGGGCGCACTGCTGGGACCCGAGCGCCTGTGCCGGGGCCGCTACCTGGACCGGGCCCTGGCCCGCGGCGAGGAGCCCGCCGGCGTCGCGGGGTTCCTGGAGGTGTACGCGCTGACCGCCTCGACGGAGATCGAGATCGCCCTGGCCCCGACCGCGATCCTGCTCGGCCTGCCCGGGCACGAGGTGGACCTGCTGACCGCCTACGCCCACCACGCCGGGATCGTGCTGCGGATCCGCCGGGACCTGCTCGCCGGGTCCGGCGCCGACCGGCCCACCCTGGCCTCCGCGCACGGCCGCGCCACCGCCGCGCGCCTGCTCGCCTGGCACCGCGACCGGGCCGAGGCCGCGCTGGACGGCCTGGCCCTGGACACCGCCCTCCTGCGCGCCGCCCTGGACCACTTCGCCACCCGCAGGGTGTGAGGGCTCCGGGCCCTCAGCCCCCGCGGATGTCGGTGAGGACGGCGGGGAGGTCGTCGGGGGTGACGAGCACGTCGCGGGCCTTGGAGCCCTCGCTGGGGCCGACGACGTCGCGGCTCTCCATGAGGTCCATCAGGCGGCCCGCCTTGGCGAAGCCGACGCGCAGCTTGCGCTGGAGCATCGAGGTCGACCCGAACTGGGTGGTGACCACCAGTTCGACGGCCTGCAGCAGCAGGTCCAGGTCGTCGCCGATCTCCTCGTCGATCTCCTTCTTCTTGGTGTCGGCGGCCGCGACGTCCTCGCGGTAGCTGGGCTCGGCCTGCTTCTTGCAGTGCTCGACGATCCCCCGGATCTCCTTCTCCGACACCCAGGCGTTCTGCAGGCGGATCGGCTTGCCCGCCCCCATCGGCAGGAACAGGGCGTCGCCCTTGCCCACCAGCTTCTCCGCCCCGGGCTGGTCCAGGATGACGCGGCTGTCGGCGAGGCTGGAGGTGGCGAACGCCAGCCGGGAGGGCACGTTCGCCTTGATCAGGCCGGTGACGACGTCGACGCTGGGCCGCTGGGTGGCCAGCACCAGGTGGATCCCGGCGGCCCGGGCCAGCTGGGTGATGCGCACGACGGAGTCCTCGACGTCGCGCGGGGCGACCATCATCAGGTCGGCCAGCTCGTCCACGATCACCAGCAGGTACGGGTAGGGCTCGTACACCCGCTCACTGCCCAGGGGCGCGGTGAGCTCCCCGGTGCGCACGGCGGCGTTGAAGTCGTCGATGTGCCGGTACCCGGAGGCGGCCAGGTCGTCGTAGCGGCGGTCCATCTCCCCCACCACCCACTGGAGCGCCTCGGCGGCCCGCTTGGGGTTGGTGATGATGGGCGTGATCAGGTGCGGGATGCCCTCGTACATGGTCAGCTCGACCCGCTTGGGGTCGACCAGGATCATCCGCACCTCGTCGGGGGTCGCGCGCATCATCAGCGAGGTGATGAGCCCGTTGATGCAGGTGGACTTGCCCGCTCCGGTGGCGCCCGCGACCAGCACGTGGGGCATCTTCGCCAGGTTGGCGACGACGTTGGTGCCCTCCACGTCCTTGCCCAGCCCCACCAGCATGGGGTGGTCGTCGGAGGTGGCCACCGGGGAGCCGAGCACGTCGCCCAGGCTGACGATGTCCTTGTCGGTGTTGGGGATCTCCACGCCGATCGCGGACTTGCCGGGGATCGGCGACTGGATGCGCACGTCGGCGCTCTTGACCGCCAGGGAGATGTTCTTGGTGAGCGCGGTGACCTTCTCGACCTTGACGGCCGGCCCCAGCTCGATCTCGTAGCGGGTGACCGTCGGCCCCCGGGTGAACCCGGTGACCTCGGCGTCGATGCCGAACTGGGTGAGCACGCCGGTGAGGGCGTCCACCACGTCGTCGTTGGCCTTGGTGCGCGGCTTCACCGGGCTGCCGGGCTTGAGCATGGCGGGCGGGGGCAGTTCGTAGTCCCCCTCCACCACCCGGGAGGGCAGGGTGAGCTGCTCGGTGACGGCCGGCGCCGGGGTGGGGTCGGGGACGGGGAGCTTCGCGCGGCCCTTCTTCCCGCCCTTGCCGGATCCGCCGGCCTCGGCCCGCGCCGCCTCCTCTTCCTCGTCGGTGAGCGCCGGGGCGATGGGCTCCTCGGGCAGCACCGGGCTGTCGTAGGGGCGCTCGTGGTCGCCCGCCACGGTCTCGGCCGCGGCCTCCGCTTCCTTCTTCTTGCGGGGGCGGCGCTTGCGGGCGGGCTTGCGCTCCGGCTCGGCGCCCAGGATGCCGATGCCGGAGTCCGGTCCGGCGTCGCGCTCCATGAGGGCGCCGAACAGCGTGTGCAGCCGCTCGGGGATGCGCCGGATGGGGGTGGAGGTGACCACGAGGATCCCGAACACCAGCACCAGGGCCAGCAGCACCCCGGTCAGCCAGGGGGTGATGACGGCGCTGAGCGGCCCGGAGGCGACGAACCCGATGAGGCCGCCGGCGTCCTGGAGCGCCTCCAGCCCCTCGGAGGGCTGCGGGATGCCGTTCGCGATGTGGATGAGGCCCAGCAGGCCCAGCAGGATGGCGCTGGTGCCGATGAACAGCCGTCCGGCGTCGCCCTCCCGGGACGCGCCCGGGGTGCGCATCAGGCGGATCGCCAGCGGCAGGAACAGCAGCGGCAGGATCGGCGAGAACGTCCCGAACGCGCCGACCACCACCAGGCGGGTGTACTCCGGCAGCGGGCCGGCGCTCTCCCACCACACGGCCGCGGCGACCAGCACCCCGGCCGCCAGCAGCAGCAGGCCCGCCCCGTCCCGGCGCAGGTCCGGGTCCAGGTCGCGGGCGCTGCGGCCCACGGCGCGGGCGGCCCCGCCGACGGTGTGCGCGACGAGCTTCCACAGCACCAGCAGGAACTGGCCGAACATGGTGACCGCGAAAGCGATGGGCCCGTCGGGCATCCGGTTGGCCGCGGGTCTGCGGGCCGCGGGCTTCTTGCGCCCGGAACCGCCTGAGGAGGCGCGCGGGGCCATCGGGGTCACCTCCGTACAGGGGGAGCGGTTCACGACCGGCGGGCGCATTCCCCGCCACGGCGGGCAGCCTATCGAGTCGTCCACCCCCGGACCCAGCCGCGGCCACGGGGTGTCCCACGACGCCCCCCCCGGTCCGGGACCGTTCGGCGCTTCGTGCGGGTACCGCTCCGGGTCAGACCTCGACCAGGACCGGGATGATCATCGGGCGGCGGCGGTAGGTGTCGTTGACCCACCGGCCCGTGCTGCGCCGGATGAGCTGGCGCAGCTGGTGGGGGTCGTTGACCCCGTCCTCGGCCGCCTTGTCCAGGGCGTGCTGGATCTTGTCGATGACGTCGTCGTAGGCGTCGGCGCCGATGCCCGCGCCCCGGGTGTGGATCTCCGGCTCGCCGAGGATCTTGCCCGTGCCGGAGTCCACGGCCACGACGACGGAGATGAAGCCCTCCTCGCCGAGGATGCGGCGGTCCTTCAGCGCGGCGTCGGTGACGTCGCCCACGGAGGAGCCGTCCACGTACACGTACCCGGCCTGCACGGCGCCGACGATCTTGGCGCGGTTCTTGTACAGGTCGACGACCACGCCGTCCTCGGCGATGACGATCCGGTCCGCGGGGACCCCGGTCATCTTGGCCAGGTCGGCGTGGGCGCGCATGTGCCGCCACTCGCCGTGCACCGGCATGAAGTTGCGCGGGCGCACCATGTTGAGCACGTACAGCAGCTCGCCGGCGGGGGCGTGCCCGGACACGTGCACCAGGGCGTTGCCCTTGTGCACGACCTTGGCGCCCCAGCGGGTCAGGCCGTTGATGACCCGGTTGACCGAGTTCTCGTTGCCCGGGATGAGCGAGGACGCCAGCAGGACGGTGTCGCCCTCCTCGATGCGGATCTGGTGGTCCCGGTTGGCCATCCGGCTCAGCGCCGACATCGGCTCGCCCTGGGAGCCGGTGCAGATCAGCACGGCCTCGTCCGGCGGCAGGTCGTCGAGCTGGCGCACGTCGATGATGGTGTCGCCGGGGATGCTCAGGTAGCCCAGGTCGCGGGCGATGTTCATGTTGCGGACCATCGACCGGCCCACGAACGCGACCTTGCGGCCGTGCTTGGTGGCGGAGTCGATGACCTGCTGGACCCGGTGCACGTGGGAGGCGAAGCAGGCCACCACGATGCGCTTGTCGGCCTGCCGGAACACCTTGTCGATGGCCTCGGTCAGGTTGCGCTCGTTGATGATGAACCCGGGCTGCTCGGCGTTGGTGGAGTCCGACAGCAGCAGGTCCACGCCCTCGTCGCCGAACCGGGCGAACCCGGCCAGGTCGGTGAGGCGGCCGTCCAGCGGCAGCTGGTCCATCTTGAAGTCGCCGGTGTGCAGCACCGACCCGCCGGGGGTGCGGATGCCGACGGCCAGCGCGTCGGGGATGGAGTGGTTGACCGCGAAGAACTCCAGGTCGAACGGGCCGAAGTCGCGCCGCTCGCCCTCCTCCACCTGGACCACGACCGGCTTGATGCGGTGCTCGCCGAGCTTGGCGGAGATGAGCGCGAGCGTGAGCCGGGAGCCGACGATCGGGATGTCGGGGCGCTCGCGCAGCAGGAACGGGACGCCGCCGATGTGGTCCTCGTGGCCGTGGGTGAGGACGACCGCCTCGATGTCGTCCAGGCGGTCCCGGATGTAGTCGAAGTCCGGCAGGATCAGGTCGACGCCGGGCTGCTCCTCCTCGGGGAACAGCACGCCGCAGTCGACGATGAGGATCCGGCCGCCGAACTCGAAGACCGTCATGTTGCGGCCGATCTCGCCCAGGCCGCCCAGCGCGACGACGCGCAGGACACCGTCGCCCTGGGGCGGGGGCGAGCTCAGCTCGGGGTGCGGGTGGCTCATACGGAACCCTCCGTGAGGCGCTCGACGCGGACGGCGCTGGCCGGGACGGCCTGGTGCGGGGCCAGGCCGATGGGGCCCTTCACACCGGCGGCGGCCAGGTCCTCGCGCAGCAGGGCCTGGAGCTCGGCGGAGGCGTCGGCGAGCGGCGTGCGCACCGGGCCGGCGGGCAGGCCGAACAGGTTGAGGACCGCCTTGGTCGTGATCACGCCCTGGGTGCGGAACATCCCGGTGTAGACCGGGGTGAGCCGGCGGTGGATGGCCAGCGCCTGGCCGACCTCGCCCGCCTCGTAGGCGTCGATCATGTCCTTGAGGTCGCCGCCGACGATGTGGCCGACGACGCTCACGAAGCCGGCGGCGCCCACCGACAGCAGGGGCAGGTTCAGGATGTCGGTGCCGCAGTAGTAGGCCAGGTCGGTGCGCTCCATGACCCAGGAGCTGGCGCCGACGTTGTCCTTGGCGTCCTTGTTGGCCACGATCCGGGGGTGCTCGGCGAGCCGGACCAGGGTCTCGGAGGCGATGGGCGTCCCCGTGCGGTGCGGGATGTCGTACAGCATGACCGGCAGGCCGGTGGTGTCGGCGATCTCGGTGAAGTGCCGGATCAGCCCCTCCTGCGGCGGCTTGTTGTAGTACGGGGTCACCGCCAGGAGGCCGTGGGCGCCCGCCTTCTCGGCGGCCTTGGCCAGCTTGACGCTGTGCCGGGTGTCGTTGGTGCCGACGCCCGCGATGATCTGGGCCCGGTCGCCGACCGCCTCGATGACGGCGCGCAGCAGCCGGTCCTTCTCCTCATCGCTGGTCGTGGGCGACTCGCCCGTGGTCCCGCTGATGACGAGGCCGTCGTTGTGCTGCTCGTCCACCAGGTAGGTGGCGAGCCGGGCGGCACCGTCGTAGTCGAGCTCGCCGTCGTCGAGCATGGGTGTGACCATCGCGGTCAGCATCTTGCCGAACGGGCGGTACTTGGTGTTCACCATGGTGTGTGAAAGGCGCGCGGACCGCCGCCGCGTGGCGGCGGGATCCTGTGTCGCCCCTCCTCCTCTCGGTGTGTGCGGCCCCGCCGCGCGGGGCGGGACCGGTGGTGTGGCGTACGGATGGTGCGGAACCGTGTGTCCGCTTCCGCGACCGGGGCCGGGTCGGACCACTGCGGGGTCCGACGGGGGCGGTCGCGGAGAAGCCTGTGCCGGTCCTGTCCGGACCGCGTCCGTTCGGACGCCGGTGCCGGGACCGGGGTCGGCCCCGTCCTCGTGGGTCGAGGGAGGGGCCCGCATGTGAACCTACCCGCACCGCGTCCCG
This sequence comes from Nocardiopsis sp. NPDC057823, assembly GCF_042797335.1. Taxonomy (NCBI): domain Bacteria; kingdom Bacillati; phylum Actinomycetota; class Actinomycetes; order Streptosporangiales; family Nocardiopsidaceae; genus Nocardiopsis; species Nocardiopsis sp. NPDC057823. The sequence goes on from NZ_JBHVLR010000024.1 coordinate 8,589, forward strand.
GCCGTCGGACCGGGACACGGGCGGGAACCCGCGGATTCGGGGCGGGCGGGTCGGAGCGGAAGGGCCGCGGCGGTCAGTCGTCCTTGCCGTCCGGCAGGAAGAGGCTGGCCAGCCAGCTGACGATGCCGACGACGATCGCGCCCCAGAAGGCGGGCCAGAAGCCGTCGATGTCGATGGGCAGGCCGAAGAGCCCCGCGATCCACTCGGTGAGCAGGAACAGCAGCGCGTTCACGACGAGGCCGATGAGCCCGAGGGTCAGCGCGTAGAACAGGCAGCCGACCGTCTTGACGATCGGTTTGATGACGGCGTTGACGACGCCGAAGATCAGGCCGAGTCCCAGGAAGACGAGGATGGTCTCCGTCGTGTCCGAGGTCGTGACCTCGATACCGCTGACCAGGTAGGCCGCCAGCCACAGGGCGAGCGCGTTCACGATGACTCTGATAATGAAGCTCACAACGTAGATGTTCCCACGCCGTGGCAAGGTCCCGAAACTCCGGCGTGGGTGCACTCGTGTCGATGACTCCCCCAGGAGGCCTGATCGTGTCCGGTGCCCAGTTCGTCCGTCCCGCCCGTCCCTCCGACGTCGACACCGTCGTGGACGTCCAGGTGGCCTCCTGGCGGGAGGTGTACGGAGGGCTGCTGCCCGGGGAGGTGATCGCCGAGATCGGCGGCGAGGAGGCGCGCAGGGGCTTCCACGCGCAGTGGTCGGCCGCCCTGGAGTCGCCGCCCACCTCCAGGCACCGGCTGGTGGTCGCCACCGACGAGAACGACGGGGTGCGCACGGTGGTGGGCTTCGCCGCGTTCGGCCCGGCGGGAGACCCCGACCTGTGGCCCGCCACCGCCGCGGAGATCTTCGCCCTGCACGTGGACCCGGCCCTGACCCGGCGGGGGCACGGCGGCCGCCTGCTCAACGCGACCGTGGACCACCTGGTGGAGGACGGGTTCGTCATCGCGTACGTGTGGGTGCCCGAGGCCGACAACGCGCTGCGGGCGTTCTTCGAGTCCTCCGGCTGGGCGCCCGACGGCGCCCGCCGGGTGATCGACCTGGGCTCGGAGCTGCCGATGGTGCGCCTGCACGCGGGCATCGGATAGGGCGCGGCCCCGGGGCCCGGGAGCAGGCACTACCGTGGGGAGGTCGTAGCGGCGCCGCGCGCGCCGGCCGTCGAGCGGTGGAGGGACCCGGCAGTGGCCACGGTCAGCGAATGGATCTCGGGGATGCGTCCCCGGACGCTTCCGAACTCGGTCGTCCCGGTGGCGGTCGGTACCGCGCTGGCGTTCGCCCTAGGCGGGTTCGTGTGGTGGAAGGCACTGCTGGCGCTGGTGGTGTCGATGGCCCTCCAGGTGGGGGTGAACTTCGCCAACGACTACAGCGACGGCGTCAAGGGCACCGACACCGCGGAGCGGACGGGGCCGACCCGGCTGACGGCGACCGGCCTGGCCGCGCCGAAGCAGGTGCTGGCCGCGGCGCTGGGCAGTTTCGCGTTCGCCGGGCTGGTGGGCCTGGTGCTGGTGGCCACCACGTCGTGGTGGCTGCTGCTGGTGGGCGCGGTGGCGATCGCCGCCGCCTGGTACTACACCGGCGGGCGCACCCCGTACGGGTACCGGGGCCTGGGCGAGGTGTCGGTGTTCGTGTTCTTCGGCGTGGTGGCCGTGGTGGGCACCGTGTTCGTGCAGCTGGAGGCCGCGCCCTGGGAGGCGTGGACGGCGTCGGTGCCGGTGGGGCTGCTGTCCTGCGCGGTGCTGGTGATCAACAACCTGCGGGACATCCCCACCGACCGGGAGACCGGCAAGATCACCCTGGCGGTGCGGCTGGGCGATGCCGGGACGCGGCGGCTGTACGCGGGGATGGTCGTGGCGGCGTTCGCGGTGGCCCTGCCGCTGGTGGCGGTGTCCTGGTGGGTGCCGCTGGTGCTGCTGGCGGCCCCGCTGGCGGTGCCGCCGCTGCGCCGCGTGCTGGGCGGGCAGGTCGGCCGCGACCTGGTGGCGGGCCTGGGCGAGACCGGGCGGCTCCAGATGGCTTTCGGCGCGCTGCTCTCGGTGGCGCTGCTGCTGGGCTGACCGGCCCGCGCCGGTGGCCGGGTGCGGCCACCGGCGACTTGTAGGCGGCCCGTGACCGGGCGGAGACCCTTCCCTGCCTAGGTTCGGGGGCATGGCGATCCCCCGCAGGACCGCCGCGGCCCTGGCCGCCGCGGCGCTGACGCTGACCCTGGCCGCGTGCTCGGCCGCCGACAACCCCGCCGAGGGCCCCGGCTCCGGCGACACCTCCCTCGACCGTGGCGGTGCGCCCCTGGAGTCCTCCTCCACGCCCGCGACCACCGGTGGGCAGGTCCACACACGTGCCGCCGGACGGATCCGGCAGGCGGACGTGGAGGTGGACGTCCACACGCTGGAGCGGGTCGGCGAGGACCTCGTCGAACTGACCCTGACGATCCATGTCATCGGAGGCGGCCTCCTCGCCCGCGACCTCGCGTCCCCGGAGACCTCGGAGCAGGAGGTCACCGACATGGCGGCGTTCGAGCTCGTCGACGCGGAGAACGGCCGGGTGCACCGGGTCGCCACCGATTCCGAGGGGCGGTGCGTGTGCTCCCGGCTCGAACCGTCGCTGGAACTGTGGCCCGAGGACTCCCTGACCCTCAGCGCGACCTTCGCCGCTCCGCCGAAGGACGTGCACGAGATGGACGTGCGCGTCCCCGGCATGCCGACGTTCACCGGGGTCCCCGTTGCCTGAGGGAACCGACGGGGAGAGGACCTACTCCACGGTCCGCCTCAACTGCTGCATGGTGCTGCTGATCGGCCCCGTCATCGTTGTGACGCTCGTTCTCACCCTGGCCGTCCTGGTACTGCTCGACTGGGGAGAGTCCGCCAGGGAGCCGCGGGCCTATGTGCCCGAGGTGAACCGGAGCCCGGTGGCCACCGCGCCGGTGGAGGACGTCACGGCGCCGGTAGTGGACGTCACGGCGCCGGTCGAGGAGGTCGAGGCGCCGGTGGACGGCATCGAGGCGCCCGTCGTGGAGGCCCCCTGACCCCGGACGCGCGGCCGCCCCGGGCCGCGGCGCGGCCCGGGGCGGGAGGTCGGCGGCTCAGTTCAGGTCGAGCAGCGGCTCCAGGCCCACGGTCAGCGGGTCGGGCAGGTCGGCGACCCTGCGCACGCCCAGCAGCACGCCGGGCATGAACGAGGCCCGGTTCATGGAGTCGTGGCGGATCTTCAGGGTCTCCCCGTCGGTGCCGAACACGACCTCCTGGTGGGCGATCAGGCCCTGGATGCGCAGCGCGTGCACCCGCACCCCGTCCACGTCGGCGCCGCGGGCGCCGGGGATCTCGGCGGTGGTGGCGTCGGGCATCGGGCCCACCCCGGCCGCCCGGCGGGCCCCGGCGACCAGCTCGGCGGTGTGGTACGCGGTCCCGCTGGGGGCGTCCGCCTTGTTGGGGTGGTGCAGCTCGATGATCTCGGTCGACTCGAAGTAGGGGGCGGCCTTGGCCGCGAAGTGCATCATCAGCACCGCGGCGATGCCGAAGTTGGGCGCGATGAGCACCTTGGCGCCGGGCCGGGCCGCCAGCATCCCGCGCACCCGGTTCAGCTTCTCCTCGTCGAAGCCGCTGGTGCCGACGACGGCGTGGACGCCGCGGCCGATCAGCCACTCCAGGTTGTCCATGACGACGTCGGGGTGGGTGAAGTCGACGACGTAGTCGGCCCCCAGCACCCGCTCCCGGTCCTGGCCGGCGTCGGCGCCGCCGACGAACTCCATGTCGTCGGCCGCCCGGACCGCGTTGACGACCTCTGACCCCATGCGCCCTTCGGCGCCGAAAACTCCTACCTTGAACACGGCACGAGCGTATCGGATCGCCGCGGCCCCGCGTGGTGCGACCTGGGGCGGGACCGGTCGCGTGCGACGATCGGCCCATGACGGACGAGGACCGCGCGGACGGCCCGCCGGACGCCCGGCACCGCCTGGGCTCCCTGCTGAACGGGCTGCGCGCGACGGTGCTGGGCGCCAACGACGGCATCGTCTCCACCGCCGGCCTGGTGGTGGGCGTGGCGGGCGCCACCCCGCACCGCGGCGCCCTGCTGGTGGCGGGGATCGCGGGCACCCTGGCCGGGGCGCTGTCGATGGCGGCGGGCGAGTACGTGTCGGTGAGCACCCAGCGCGACACCGAGCGGGCCGCGCTGGCCCGGGAGCGGCGCGAGCTGGCCGCCGACCCGGCCGGCGAGCTGGAGGAGCTCGCCGGGATGTACCGCGACCGGGGGCTGAGCGAGGAGCTTTCGCACCGGGTGGCCCGGGAGCTGACCGAGCACGACGCGCTGCGCGCCCACGCCGAGGTGGAGCTGGGGCTCGACCGCTACCGGGTGGACCCGTGGCAGGCGGCGTTCGCCAGCCTGTTCTCCTTCGTGCTGGGCGCCCTGGTGCCGCTGACCGCGATGCTGCTCAGCTCCGATGCCTGGCGGCTGCCGGTGACGGTGGCGGCGGTCCTGGCGGCCACCGGCGCGCTGGGCGCGGTGAGCGCCCGCCTGGGCGGGGCCCTGCCACTGCGGGCGGCGCTGCGGTGCGTGGTGGGCGGGTCCTTCGCGATGCTGGTCACCTACCTGGTGGGCACGCTGGTGGGGGCGTTCACCTCCCTCTGAGGGGCGGGGCCGGGCCCCGAGGACGGCGGGCGGCTACGCGCGGGCGGTGGACAGGCTCAGCGCGAAGTCCCCGGCCGGGTCGGTCCACCAGTGCGTCGGCTCGAACCCGGCCTCCTCCAGCTCCTCCTCCAGGCCCTCCCGGCGGAACTTGGCGGAGATCTCGGTGCGCATCTCCTCGCCCGCCGCGAAGTCGACGTCCAGGTCCAGGGCGGCGACGCGCACGTGCTGGTCCACCCGCGAGCGCAGCCGCATCTCGATCCACTCCTCCTTCTCGTTCCAGCGGGCGACGTGCTCGAACTCCGACGGGTCGAAGTCGGCCCCCAGCTCGCGGTTGATCACGTTGAGGACGTTGCGGTCGAACTCGGCGGTCACCCCCTGCGCGTCGTCGTAGGCCGCGACCAGGCGGTCGGCGTCCTTGACCAGGTCGGCGCCGAGCAGGAAGGTGTCCCCCGGGCGCAGCACCGCCCGGATGTCGCGGAGGAACCCGGCCCGGGGCCCGGGCTCCTGGTTGCCGATGGTCGAGCCCAGCACGGCGATGGTCTGCCGCCCGCCGTCCTCGCGCACCGGCAGCAGGCCCAGGTGGTGCTCGAAGTCGCCGACCACGGCGTGCACGTCCAGGTCCGGGTAGTCGTCGGCGACCCGGCGCGCGGAGGCGGCCAGGAAGTCGCCGCTGACGTCGACGGGGACGAACCGGGCCAGTGCGCCGTGGCGGCCCATGGCGTCCAGCAGCAGCCGGGTCTTGACGCCCGACCCCGAGCCGAGCTCGATGAGCGCCTCGGCGCCGGCGGCGCCGGCGATCTCGTCGGAGCGCTCCTCCAGGATGGCCCGCTCGGCCCGGGTGGGGTAGTACTCGGGGAGTTCGGTGATGTCCTCGAACAGGGCGCTGCCGCGTTCGTCGTAGAACCATTTGGGCGGCAGCTGCTTGGGGTCGGACGAGAGCCCTTCGGCGACGTCCCTGCGCAGGGCCTTGTCCAGGTCGTCGGCGGTCAGGTTGCGGTCGATGCGGAACACGGCGACTCCTCGGTCAGACGATGGGGTGGATCTCGGTCCGCTCCGCCGCGGCCACGGCCACGGAGCCTTCGGGCACCTCCCGCCAGCCCGGGGCGTCGTCGTAGGGTTCCGAGGCCAGGACGACGCCTCCCCCCGGTTCCCGCAGGGTGAACAGGGTGTCCCCGGCGGCGGTGCCCACGAGGGTCTCGCCGTCGGTCGCCAGCAGGTTGTAGCGCCCCTCGGAGTGCTCGCGGGCGTGGCGGACCACGGCGGCCAGCGCTCCGGGCAGGTCGCCGGAGGCCCGCCACAGGCGCACCGCGTGCCCGAACAGGGGCGCGGAGTCCACCGGGGCGCGGGCGTCGAGCACCCCGGCCGGGGGCGGCAGCGCCGCCACCAGGGCGTCGTCGTCCTTGACCGCGCCGTTGTGGCTGAACAGCAGCCGCCCGGCGCGGAAGGGCTGGGCGCTCGCCTCGTCGGTGCCGAACCCGACGGTGGCGTCGCGCACCGCCGCCAGCACGCAGCCGGAGGCCAGGCCGCGGGCCGCCTCGGCGAAGGAGGTGTCGCCCCACATCGGCAGGGCGCGCCGGTAGCGCAGCGGTTCGGGGGTGTCGTCGGGGTACCAGCCCACGCCGAACCCGTCGGCGTTGACCGTGCCGTACTTCTGGAGCCTGGGCGCCCAGGACTGGACGTGGAGCGAGTGGGGCGCCGCGTACAGCAGGTCGTACAGCGTACGCGGCGGCCCCAGGTAGGCCAGGTGGCGGCACATCAGGCGGGCTCCGCGTCGCGGGCGCAGCGGAACCCGCTGAAGATCTGCCGCCGGATCGGCAGGTCCCAGTTGCGGAACGTGGAGCGGACCGCCGTGGGGTGGGTGGCCCACGAGCCGCCGCGCAGCACCTTGTACCCGGAGTCGAAGAACACCTCCGAGTACTCGCGGTACGGGAAGGCGCGGAACCCCGGGTAGCCGTGGAAGGTGGTGGAGGTCCACTCCCACACGTCGCCGATGAGCTGGTGCACGCCCAGCGGGGACGCCCCGTCGGGGTGGCGGCCCACGGTCGCGGGGCCGAGCCTGCGCTGGCCCAGGTTGGCGTGGCGGGCGGTGGGCTCCCCGTCGCCCCAGGGGTGGCGGCGGGACTCCCCGGTCGCCGGGTCGAAGCGGGCGGCCTTCTCCCACTCGGCCTCGGTGGGCAGCCGTTTGCCCGCCCACTCCGCGTAGGCCCGGGCCTCGTGGTAGTTGACGTGCTGGACCGGCTCGTCGGGCGGCACCAGCTCGCGGCGGCCGAAGCGGCGCCTGGCCCACTCCTCGCCCTCGCGCTCCCAGAAGGCGGGGGCCGCGGCCCCGCGCTTCTCCTTCCACTCCCAGCCCTCCCGGCTCCACCAGCGGCGGGTCTGGTAGCCGCCGTCCTCCATGAACTCCCGGTAGGCGGCGTTGGTGACGGGCGCGGTGTCGATGAAGTAGGCGGGCAGGTCGACGGTGAAGGCGGGCTTCTCGTTGTCGTAGGCCCAGGGGTCGTCGTCGGTGCCCATCGTGAAGGGCCCGGCGGGGACCAGTGCCTCGGCCTCCGCGGGCGGGCGCAGGGGCGCGACGGCGGGCGCCTCCTCCAGCAGCACGGGGGCGCCCCGGCGCAGCTGGTGGGTGGCGAGCATGGTCTCGTCGTGCTGGTGCTCGTGCTGGATGACCATGTGGTAGACGAACCCGGCGTCCAGCAGGCCGGGCGGGTCGTCGGGCCCGCGCGGGGCGGGCACGGTGAGGTCGACGCCGTCCAGGGCGTCCAGGACCTCCCGGCGGACCCGCTCGTTGTAGTCGCGGGCCTCCTGCGGGCGCAGCAGGGGCAGGTCGACGCGCTCGGCGCGGGGGTTCTCGAAGGCGTCGTAGAGGTGGTCGATGTCGGGGCGCAGGGCCTCGCGCCCGGCGGCGGCCCGCAGCAGCCACTGCTCCTCGTAGTTGCCGATGTGCGCCAGGTCCCAGACCAGCGGCGACATCAGCGGCGAGTGCTGGGTGAGCAGCTCCTCGTCGTCGAGGGCGTCCAGGGTGAGGCCGAGGCTGCGCCGCCTGCCGCGGTCGAGCTCGGCGGCGATGCGCTCCTTGGAGATGTCCTGTCCGTTGTTCACCGAACTCCTCCACCGTGTCGGGAGTGGCGTTCCGCCGGCCCCGCGTGGGCGGGGCGCGGCTCGGGCACGCTCGGCCGCGTGTCGGCGGGGCTGAGCCCGCGCCGGGTGTGGCGGTCGGCGTAGTCGTCGACGAGGCGGGCCAGGCGCGTGGCGCCCATGCGGGGCAGGGCGTCGACGGCGGCGTCGAGGCAGCGGCGGGCGCAGGCGGCCAGGGCGGGATCGGCCATGCCGTCTCGGGCCGCGCGCAGCCACAGCCTCCTGTCGGGGGCGGGCCCGCCGCAGAGCCGTTCCACGGCCTCCTCCGCGGCGGCGCGGGCGCCCGGGTCGTCGAAGAGGGCGGCGGCGACCGCGACGGGGACCGGCCACCAGCGCAGCGGGAGGGCGTCGATCATGCGCAGCTCCCACCAGCCGCGGGGGCGCACGGGCGGGAAGAGGGTGCTCAGGTGCAGTTCGAGGTCGGCCGGGGTGGCGGGGCGCGGGCCGTGCCCGGCGATCCACTCGGCGAGGGTGATGCCGGGGTCGGCCAGCCAGGCGCCGCCGCCCCCGGGGGTCTCGGGGACAGCCATGACGGAGGCCCGCAGGGCGTAGGCGGTCCAGGCGTCGGCCGGGTCGGCGGGGCTCCCGGGTTCCAGGACGGGGGCGGTGCGGTCGGCGTCCATGCCCGCCCAGATGGCCCAGCGGGTGGACTTCCAGCCGGTGGGGCGGCCGCGCCAGAGCGCGGAGTTGGCGAAGGCGGCGACCAGGACGGGGCCGAGCCGGTGCGCGAAACCCCAGCGTTCGACCAGGTCGGCGGGGTCGGCCCCGGAGTCCAGGCACACCTGGAGCGAGGCGGTCGCGCACATCATGGTGTGTCCGCCGTAGGTGCGGCGCCCGGCGAAGAACCGGTCCATGGCCTCGTACCGGGGCAGCCGGAGCTGCCGGTGGGGGGTGCGCACGGGATCCAGTGCGGACTCGACCAGGCCCAGGCCGTCCTGGGCGAGGGTCTTTCCGAGGTGCTCCAGGTCCTCGGCGAGCGCTTCGTGCGCTCGGGCCGGGCCGGGCAGGGCGGGCGAGCTGAGCTCGATCTGTCCGCCGGGTTCGAAGGTGACGCGGCTTCCCGCGGGCGGGGGGCCGGAGCCCTCCAGCAGCGCCGCGAGGCGTTCGATGGCGACGGTGGCGCCGGGTGACGCGGTGTCGGTGACGAGCCACTCGGTCTCGGCTCCGACCTTGCCGGGAGGGCCTGTCTTGAAGCAGACCCCGTTGATGTACTCGTGAACGTCGTCCGTGGTCATGTGCGCCATGGGGTGCTCTCCCTCAGGACGTCGCCGCCCCGTGCGGGGCGGCGCCTCCCCTGTCTTCCCCCGGTCTCCCGCGCGGCGAACGTGCCGACCGTCCGGAAACGTGAGCGGATGCGGACAGGTGCCGCATGTGCGACCTGTCTCCGGTTCGCGACATCCCCGGTGACTTCGCCCTTCCCGGGCGACCGGGCCCCTCCCCCTCGCCACCGAAGTGACTCACATCACATTTTAGAGAATCCGATCGCTCCGGAAGGCGGCCGGCTCTCACCGTGCGGATGCGGACCGGTACCTTCCGCGCACGAACGGCCCCGGTCCGATTCGGCCGTGCCCCCGCTCCGCATACGGCGGGGCGCCACAGCGCGTGCCGTGGCGCCCCGCCGTGTGCGGGCGGCCCGGGAGGCCGCCGCCTCCCGTCACCGCGCGCCGGGAGGCGACCCCTCCAGGGCGCGCGCCCAGTGGCAGGCCGTGGCGTGCGTACCCCCGTCACCGGGCAGGACCCCCGGGTCCTCGGTGCGGCACCGGTCGGCGACCCCCGCCCGCTCCGCCTCCCCCGAGGCCAGCACCGGGCAGCGCGGGTGGAACCGGCAGCCCCCCGGCACCTTCTTGGGGTCCGGCGGCTCCCCCGCCAGCACCACCGGCTCGCCGCCGGCCTCGGGCAGCACCGACAGCAGCGCCCGGGTGTACGGGTGCCGGGGCCCGGAGAGGACCTCCTCCACCGTCCCCAGCTCCACCACCCGGCCCAGGTACATCACGGCGACCCGGTCGGCGATGTTCCACGCCAGCCCCAGGTCGTGGGTGGCGATGAGGGCGGACAGCCCCAGCTCGTCGCGCAGGTCCAGCAGCAGGCGCAGGATCTCGCCGCGCACCGACGCGTCCAGGGACGCCACCGGCTCGTCGGCCACCAGCACCTCCGGCTCCAGCACCAGCGCCCCGGCGATCACCACGCGCTGCCGCTGGCCGCCCGACAGCTCGTACGGGTACCGGGACAGGAACCTCTCCGGCGGCCGCAGGCCCGCCCGGGACAGCGCGCGGGTCACCCGCTCGGCCTCGTCGGCCGTGGTCCCCCCGTGGATGCGCAGGCCCTCGGCGACCGACTCGTAGACCGTGCGCCGGGGGTTGAGCGAACCCGTCGGGTCCTGCTGGACCAGCTGCACCCGGTGCCGGTAGGCGCGCAGGTCGCGGGAGGAGTACCGCAGCGGGCTCCCCTCGAAGGACACCGTGCCCGCCGTGGGGCGCTCCAGTCCCAGCAGCACCCGGCCCAGGGTGGTCTTGCCACAGCCGGACTCCCCCACCAGGGCGACGATCTCCCCTGCCGCCACGTCCAGGTCGACGCCGTCCACGGCCCGGGCGGCGGCACGGCCGCCACCGAACCCGGACGTGAAGACGACCCGCACGCCGCGGGCGCTCAGGACCGGCGTACCGGCCCCCTCCCCGCCCTCGGACGCGGACGCCGACGCGTCGGTCTCCGTGGTGCTCAACGGACCCCCTCCCCGACCGGTCCCACGTGCACGCAGGCGGCCTGCCTCTCGGACTCCCCGCGGGCGTCGGGCGCGACCGGCCACAGCGGCGGGTCGACCGTCGCGCACACCTCCTCCGACACCGGGCACCGCGGCCGGAACACGCACCCCGCGGGCGGGTCGGCGGGATCGGGCGGGTCGCCCGGCAGGCCGCGCGGGGCCCGCCGGGAGGCCGGGTCCCCGATCCTGGGGAAGGCCGCCCCCAGCGCCGCGGCGTAGGGGTGGGCGGGGGCGCCCATCACCTCGCGCGCCGGCCCCTGCTCCACGATCCGCCCCGCGTACATCACCGCGACCCGGTCGCAGGTGTCGGCGAGCACCGACAGGTCGTGGCTGATCATCAGCATCCCGATGCCGTGGTCGGCCACCAGGCGCTTGAGCAGGGCCAGGATCTGCGCCTGGATCATCACGTCCAGGGCGGTGGTGGCCTCGTCGGCCACGATCAGCCGCGGCTCGCAGGCCAGGGCCATCGCGATCATGACCCGCTGGCGCTGGCCGCCGGACAGCTGGTGGGGGTGGTCCGCGGCCCGGGAGGCGGGCAGCCCCACCTGGCCCAGGAGCTCGGCCACCCGGTCGGCGACCTTCTCCCTCGGCACCGTCCCGTGGATCAGCAGGGGCTCGGCGATCTGCTCGCCGACGCGCCGCACCGGGTTGAGCGAGTGCATGGCGCCCTGGAACACGATGGCGGCCTCCGACCAGCGGACCGCGCGCAGCCGCCCCCACCGCATGGTGAGCACGTCCTCGCCGGCCAGCTCCACGGCCCCGGTGACGCGGGCCGTGCCGGGCAGCAGCCGCAGCAGGGCCATGGCCACGGTGGACTTGCCGCTGCCGGACTCCCCGGCCAGGCCCAGCGTGCCGCCCGGCTCCAGGGAGATGTCCACGCCGCGCACGGCGGGGACCTCGCCGCCGCCGGAGCCGTAGGTCACGTGCAGGTCCCGCACGTCGAGAAGGGAGGTCATCGCTGCTCCCGGAGTCGGGGGTCGAGGACGGCCTCCAGGGCGCGGCCGCACAGGGTGAACGCCAGGGCGACCAGGGCGATCGCCAGTCCCGGAGGCACCATGTACCACCAGATCCCGGAGCTGATCGCGCCCGCGTTGCGGGCGCTCTCCAGGATCCCGCCCCAGGAGATGGTGGTGGGGTCGCCCACGCCCAGGAAGGCCAGGGTGGACTCCGCGATGATGGAGGTCGCCACCAGCAGGGTGGTCTGGGCCAGCACCACCGGCATCACGTTGGGCAGCACGTGCCAGGCCATGACGTGCAGGTGGCCGCCGCCCAGGGCGCGGGCCCGCTCCACGTAGGGCCGGGCCTCCACCGCCAGGGTCTGGGCGCGCACCAGGCGCGCGGTGGCGGGCCAGACCGTCAGGCCGATGGCGAGGATGATCGTGCCGGTGCCGCGGGGCAGGACCGCGGCCAGCGCCACGGCCAGCACCAGGGTGGGCAGCACCAGGAACCAGTCGGTGAGGCGCATCAGGACCGACGACAGGAGCCGTCCCGCGGTGCCGCCGGACGCCCCGAAGTGCCCGGCGGTCATGCCGACCAGGGTCCCCAGGGCCACCGAGACCGCGGTGGCCAGGAATCCGACCGTCAGCGAGACCCGGGACCCCCAGATGATCAGGTCGAGGATGGACCGGCCGTAGTCGTCGGTGCCCAGCGGGAAGCGGGCGCTGGGCGGCTCGAAGGCGGTGCCGGGCGCCCGGGTGACGGTGAGGTCGGCCGGGTCCACCAGCAGCGGCGCGCACAGGGCGAGGACGACCAGGAGGAGCAGGCCGACCAGGCCGACCATCCCCGCGCGGCGGCGGGAGTACTCGCGGGCGAACGAGCGCAGCGCCTCGCGGCGCCTGCGGCGGGCCAGGGCCCGCGGGGACGGGGGCGCGGCGGACGGCGGGGCCGCGGCTGTGTTCATGGGCGCACCCTGGGGTCGAGCAGCGGGTAGACCAGGTCGGCGACGAGGTTCATGACGATCACCGAGGCCGCGAACACCACGAACAGGCCCTGGACCAGGCCCAGGTCGGGCACGCTCAGGCCGGAGTAGAAGAGGCGCCCCAGCCCCGGCCAGGAGAACACGGTCTCGACGAGGATGACCCCGGAGACCACCTGGCCCAGGTTGAGGAAGATGAGGGTGACGGTGGGCAGCAGGGCGTTGGGCACGGCGTGCCTGCGGCGCACCAGCGCGTCGGTCAGGCCCTTGGCCCGCGCGGTGGTGAGGTAGTCGGCGTCCTTCTCGTCCATGAGGGACGAGCGCATGATCATCAGGTACTGCGCGTAGATGACCGCGACCATGGTGGCGACCGGCAGGACCATGTGCCAGGCCGTGTCCAGGGCGACGTTCCAGAACCCGGTGACACCGGGCGCGGTCATGCCGCCGGTCGGGAACAGCCCGGGCAGCGGGTCGCGGCCGGACGCGAACAGGACGATGAGCAGCAGGCCCAGCCAGAACGTGGGCACCGACCAGAAGAACAGGGCCACCGTGGTGTTGACCCGGTCGCCCGCGCTCCCGGGCCGCCAGCCCGAGCGCACGCCCAGGAGCAGGCCCAGCAGGGCGGCGATGACGGTGCCGGTCCCGGCGAGCAGGACCGTGGGCCCCAGCGCGTCCAGGATGAGCTCGGCGACCGGCCTGCGGTACTGGAACGAGGTGCCCAGGTCCAGCCGGAACAGGCCCAGGGCGTAGTCGAGGAACTGCTGCCACAGCGGCTGGTCCAGGCCGAACTGGCGGCGCAGCTCGGCGCGCTGTTCGGCGGAGACCTCGCGGCCCTCGGTCATGGCGCGGACCGGGTCGCCGGGCAGGATGCGGAACAGGAAGAACCCGGCGACGACCACCCCGGCCAGGGAGAGCACGGCGGTGAGCAGCCGGCCGCCGACGTAGCGGAGCACGCGCCCGGCGCGGCCGCGGCCGGCGGGCCGCGCGGGCCCGGCCGGGGCGGCGGAGGGGACCTCCTCCGCCCCGGCGGTGAGAGGGGCGCCGGTCACTCGCGGTCCTCCGCGGTGGCCCGGCGGCGGAACAGGAGGAACGCGCCGCCGGCCACGAGCACCAGGGCGACCGCGCCGACGCCGATCCACACCCCGGTGGAAACGCCGCCCGCGCCCGCCTGCTCGGCGCCGCCCTCCGCGGGCTGCGCCGCCCAGAACGCCCAGTAGCCGTCCTGGCCCCAGATGTTGCCGCCCTCGGCGGGCTGGGGCAGCAGGGTCCCCTCCCGGATCTGGTCGGTCCGGTAGGCCTCCCGGATGTCCGGGTAGGTCAGGACGTTGACGACGGCCTCCTCGTAGAGGATGCGCTGGAGGTCGTGGATGATCTCGGCGCGCGCGGCCCGGTCGTACTCCTGCAGCTGGTCCGCGTACAGCTCGTCGTACTCCTCGTCGCAGAAGTACGCGTCGCCCTGCATGGTGCCCGGTTCGGTGGGCAGCGCGTCGCAGGTGTGGATGCTGAACACGTAGTCGGGGTCGGGGTTGACCGTCCACCCGGTGAAGATGAGGTCGTACTCGGCGGCGTACAGGGCGTCGCTGAGCACACCGGGGTCGACGGTGAGGTTCTCGACCTCGATGCCGATGTCGGCCAGGCGCTCCACGATGACCCTGCCCGCGCTGACGTTGTCGGGGCGGTCCTGGTGGACGTGCATGCGCAGTTCGAGGCGGTCGCCGTCGGGCGAGACGCGCACGCCGTCGTCGCCCATCTCGTAGCCCGCCTCGTCGAGCATGGCGTTGGCGGCGTCCGGGTCGAAGGCCAGGATCGCCTCCTCGCCCTCCGGCGACCAGTGGAAGTCGGTGTAGCGGGCCGGGATGTAGCCCCCGGCCGCCGTGGCGCGGCCGCCGTGGGCCTTGTCCACGATCTCCTGGTTGTCGATCGCCATCACGATGGCCTGGCGCAGGGTGCGGTCCGCGAGCGCCGGGTGGCCGTCGCCGAACTCCTCGCCGTCCTGGGTGACGGCGCCGGGGTTGATGGTGAACGCCTGGAACCGCTTGCCGTCGGCGAAGTTGACGGCGATGTCGGAGGTCTCCTCCAGGGCGTCGGCCTGGGCGGCGGTCAGCTCGTAGACGAAGGAGACCTCGCCGCTGCGCAGGGCCTCGACGGCGGCGTCCTTCTCGGGGTAGTACCGGAAGACGAGGTTGTCGAAGCCGGGGGCGCCGTTCCAGTGGTCGGGGTTGGCCTCCAGCGTGATGCTCTGGCCTCGCTCGTGCGAGGTGAGGATGAAGGGGCCGCTGCCCACGCTGGGCAAGGCGTCGCCGTCGGCCGGGTACTCGGCGAAGGCGTCGCCCTCGCTCTCGACGATGGGCTCCCACACGTGGCGGGGCACGATGGGCACCGTCAGCGACTCCATGGTGGCCTGGGGCTCGGAGAGCTCCACGACCACGGTGTGCTCGTCGGGCGCGGTGACCTCCTCGAACCCGGCGACGTAGTTGCCGTTGGCGATGGCCGCGGACTCGTTCTCCATGATCGTGGTGAGCGTCCACACCACGTCGTCGGAGGTGAGCGGTTCGCCGTCGGAGAAGGTGACGTCGTCGCGCAGGTGGAAGGTCCAGGTCAGGCCGTCCTCGCTGGTCTCCCAGCTCTCCGCCAGGGCCGGGGCGGGGTTGCTCGTCTCCTGGTCGTTGGTGACCAGCGAATCGTAGACGTGGGACAGGATGTTGGTGGTGACGGCGAGCTGCGCGGTGAACGGGTTGAAGGAGTCCACCTGCTGGGCGATCGCCACCGTGAGCGTGCTCCCGTCGGCGGGGGCGGCGGAGGCGGGGGCGGCCGCGGTCCCGACGACCAGCAGCAGAGCGGTTCCCGTGGCCGCCGCCCTACAGAGCGGCGACACGGTCGGAGGGTGATGGGAGTGCATCTGGGCCCCTGTCAGGATCGTGGGGTGGTGGCCTGGGCCACCAGGGGGTAGTTGGTTGTCTACCAACGGACCGAGAGAAGCGTCAATGACCTACAAGGTGCGCCGTGACATCGCAATACATTCGCGGCCGAGCGCGGTCACAGAGGGGTTTCCCGGGCGTTAAGTGCCAAATGGGCAGACCGTAATGACCCCGCCTTGGCACTGTTGTTCGTACTCCGCTACGGTTCCCGCCATGATGGGGCACTCTCACGCACTGAGCGGCGTGGTCGGCTGGATGGCGGTCGTACCGCTCGTCCAGGGGACGCAATTCCTGGGTCTGGACTTCAACCTCGGCCCGAGCGAGATCATCGCCGGCTCCCTGGTGTGCGCGGGAGCGGCCCTGCTCCCGGACGTGGACCACAAGAGCGCGACGGTCACCAAGACCTACGGCAAGGTCACCGAGGTGCTGAGCGACATGCTGTCGTTCCTCTTCGGCGGCCACCGGATGGGCACCCACTCCTTCTTCTTCGCGGTCCTCATGGGCGTGATCGTGCAGCTCCTGGCCCTGTGGTCGGAGCTGGCCGTGCAGATCTTCGTGTTCCTGCTGATCGGCATCGCGCTCCAGGGCCTGGGTTTCGGACTGGACAAGAACCGGACCGCGTCGGGGGTCATCAACGCGCTGGCGACGGCGGCGATCACCCTGGCCCTGTTCTCCGCCGGGACCAACTACACCTGGCTGGGGCTGGCGGTCGCCTTCGGTGTGGTCCTGCACTTCCTCGGCGACATGATCACCAAGATGGGCGTGCCGATCTTCTGGCCGTTCTGGAAGAAGCGCATCGGCCAGAACCTGGGCTTCAAGACCGACGGCCCGGTAGAGCAGAAGGTGGTCACCCCCCTGCTCACGGTCGGCGTGATCGTCGGCTCCATCTACCTCTTCGACTGGCCGGCCCTGCTCCCCGAAGGGCGCTGACCCCGCCCGGCTCCCCCGTTCCCCGGCCCCGCCCGTGTCGGCGGGGCCTTTCGCCGTCCGGACCCGGGCCCGGGCTAGGGTGGGCGCCGTGACACGAACCACAGAGAGCCTCACCCCGGAACTGTACGAATACCTCGTCGCACAGGGCACTCCGGTCGACGGCGTGCTGGCCGACCTGGTCGAGGAGACCGCCCGCCTGTTCCCCGAGAGCAAGGGGATGCAGATCGGGCCCGAGCAGGGCACGTTCACCACCCTGCTCACCCGGATCTCCGGTGCCCGCGACGCCGTGGAGATCGGCACCTTCACCGGCTACTCGTCGATCTGCCTGGCCCGCGGCCTGCCCGAGGACGGCACGCTGCTGGCCCTGGACGTCAGCGACGAGTGGACCTCCGTCGCCCGCCGCTACTGGGAGCGGGCCGGGGTCGCCGACAGGATCACCCTCCGGCTGGGCCCGGCGCTGGAGTCCCTGCGCGCCCTGCCCGCCGAGCCCCGGTTCGACCTGGCCTTCATCGACGCGGACAAGGAGGGCTACGTCGACTACTGGGAGGAGCTCGTCCCGCGCATGCGCGCCGGCGGGATCCTGCTGGCCGACAACACGCTCTCCCACGGCCGTGTGGTCGACGGCACCGACACGACGGCGCGCGTCCAGGGCATCCGCGACTTCAACGCCCGCCTGGTCGCCGACGACCGGGTCACCCAGGTCCTGCTCCCCATCGGCGACGGCCTGACCCTGGCCCGCAAGAACTGAGCCGTGCTCTCCTGAACCTCCGCTCCGGTTCGTGCCCTGCGCCCCTCGAGGGCGGGGACCTCACGGACCCCCGGCGGCACAGGAGAGCGTTCAACAGCGGGCACCGGGCGGCGCGGCGCCGTCCGTACGGCCCGTACGGCTGTGCGCGGTATCGCCTCCCCGGGCGACGGTTTCCCCACCCGGAACCGTCGCCCCTTCGATAGTGTCCGGTTCCATGCGGTTGCTGCACACCTCCGACTGGCACCTGGGCCGCTCCTTCCACCGGGAGAACCTCCTCGACGCCCAGGCCGCCTTCCTCGACCACCTCGTCGACACCGTCCGGGAGCGGGCGGTCGACGTCGTGCTCGTGGCGGGCGACCTCTACGACCGGGCCCTGCCGCCGGTGGACGCCGTGCGCCTCTTCGACCGGGCGCTGGGGCGCATCCGGGACACCGGCGCGCGGGCCGTCCTCATCGCGGGCAACCACGACTCCACGGCCCGGCTGTCGTTCGCCTCCGGGCTCATCGACGCCTCCGGGATCCACCTGCGCGGCACGCTGGACGGCATCGGCGAACCGGTGCTCATCGAGGACCGGCACGGACCCGTCGCGTTCTACGGCATCCCCTACCTGGAGCCGGAGATCGCCCGCCACCACTGGGGGCTGGACGAGCGCGGGCACCCGGCGGTCCTGGGGCACGCCATGGACCTGGTCCGCGCCGACCTGGCCCGGCGGCCCGGCACCCGCTCCGTGGTGCTCTCGCACGCCTTCGTCGCGGGCGGCGAGCCCTCCGACAGCGAACGCGACATCTCCGTGGGCGGCGCCTCGCACGTGCCCGCCTCCGTGTACGCCGGCGTCGACTACACCGCCCTGGGCCACCTGCACGGGCGCCAGACCCTCACCCCCGCGGTCCGCTACTCCGGAACCCCGCTGGCCTACTCCTTCTCCGAGGAGCACCACCGCAAGGGGTACTGGCTGGTGGACCTGGACGCCGACGGCCTGGGCGGGGTCGAGTTCGTCGACGCCCCCGTGCCCCGGCCGCTGGCGCGGATCCGCGGCCGCATCGACGACCTGCTCGGCGACCCCCGATGGGAGCGGTACACCGGCCACTGGCTCCAGATCACCCTCACCGACCCCCGCCGCCCCGCCCAGCCGATGGACCGGCTGCGCGAGCGGTTCCCGCACACGCTGGTGCTGGAGTTCGCCCCCGAGGGCGGCGCCCCCGCCACCCGGCCGGTGGCCGCGCCGGTGGCGGGACGGGCCGAGCGCGCGGTGATCGGCGACTTCGTGGAGTGGGCGCGCGGCGTCCCCGCCACCCCCGAGGAGACGGCCCTGGTCGAGGCCGCCGTCGAAGAGGTCCGACTCCGGGAAGGACTGCGCTGATGCGCCTGCACACCCTGACCGTCCGGGCCTTCGGGCCGTTCGCGGGCACCGAGACCGTGGACTTCGACCGGCTCGGCGCCAACGGGCTGTTCCTGATCCACGGGCCCACCGGGGCGGGCAAGACCTCGGTGCTGGACGCCGTCTGCTTCGCCCTGTACGGCTCCCTGCCCGGGGCCCGCGGCAAGGACGACTCCTACAAGAGCCACCACGCGCCCCTGGACCGCCGCCCCGAGGTGCGCCTGGAGTGCACGGTGCGCGGCCGCCGCGTCCGCGTCACCCGGTTCCCGCGCTGGGAGCGGCCCAAGAAGCGGGGCTCGGGCACCCTGGTGGAGAACCAGAAGGTCGTCGTCGAGGAGCTCGTCGGCGAGCGCTGGGAGGGCGTGACCACCCGCCCGGACGAGGCCGGGCAGTTCATCGGCGACCTGGTGGGGCTCACCCTGGACCAGTTCTGCCAGATCGTCCTGCTCCCCCAGGGGGAGTTCTCCCGCTTCCTGCGCGCCTCCGCCAAGGACCGGCGCGCCTCGCTGGAGCGGATCTTCAACACCGGCGTGTTCCGGGAGCTGGAGGACTGGTTCGCCGAGCACGCGACCCGGCTGCGCCGGGAGGTGGAGGCCGCCGACCTGAGGGTCCGCGAGAGCGCAGGGCGCATCGCCGAGACCGGCCGCTCCACCGCCCCGGAGGACACCGAGGAGCTGTGGGCCTGGGCGAGCGAGCTGTCGGCGCTGACCGCGGCCGTGGCCGACGAGGTCGCCCCGGTGGTGGACTCCGTGGCCGAGGCCCGGGAGGAGGCCGCCCGCGCCCTGGCCGAGGCGCAGGCCCTGGACCGGCGGCGCACCCGGCTGGCCCGTGCCCGGGCCGGGCTGGACGAGCTGCTGGAGCAGGCGGAGTGGCGCGCCCGGGTCGACGCCGGGCTGGCCGCCGCCGAGCGGGCCGCCGCCGTGCTCCCGCTGCTCGACGAACGCGACGCCCGGCGCACCGCCCTGGCCAAGGCCGCGCTGGTCCGGGACCAGGCCCGGTCCCTGCTGCCCGCGGCGATCGCGTCCGCGGCGGGCGCGCCGGAGCTGCGCGCCGCCGAACGCGGGTGCCGGGACTCCCTGGCCCGGGCCGAGCGCCTGCGCGCGGACGCGCGGCGGCTGCGGGAGCGGCGCGAGGCGATCGCCCGGTTCGACCGGCACCTGGCCAGGATCGACGAGACCCTGGAGCGGGTGCGCACGCACCTGGCCGACCTGCCCGCCGCCATCGCGGACCTGGGCGGGCGCCTGGGCGAGGCGCAGGGCCGGGCGGGGCGGGTGGAGGCGGCCGAGGCGGCGCTGGCCGCCGCCGTGCAGCGCCGCGACGCCGCCGCCGAGCACGGCCGGCTGTCCGCCGAGCTGGAGCGGGCCGAGGCCGCGCACCGCGAGGCCGTGGACGCCGCCCAGGCCGCCCGCGAGCACGTGCTGTCCCTGCGCGAACGGCGGATCACCCACATGGCCGCCGAACTGGCCCTGGGGCTGGCGGAGGGGGAGCCGTGCGCCGTGTGCGGTTCCGCCGAGCACCCGGCCCCGGCCCTGGCCGCCACCGGCTCCCTGGTCACCGCCGGGGAGGAGCGCGCCGCCCAGGCCGCGGCGGACGAGGCCGCCCAGCGCCGGTCCGCCGCCCAGGAGAGGGTGGCCGCGCTGCGCGAGCGGGCCGCCGCCGCGCTGGAGCGCGCCGAGGGGCGCGACCCCGGCACGGCCGCCGCCGAGGTGGCCGAGCTGACCCGGCAGCGCGACGAGGCCCGCGCCGCCGTCGACGAGGCGCGGCGCACGGAGGAGGAGCTGGAGGGGCTCGCCGACCGCCTGGAGCGGACCCGGGCCCACGAGGCCGAGCAGGCCCGGCGGCGGTCGGAGACCGCCGCCCACCGCGACGGCGCGGTCGAGGAGTGCGACCGACTGGCGGCCGCCCTGCACGAGGCGCTGGGCGGGGAGGACGTCGACCTCGACGCCCGGGTGCAGGACCTGCACGCCGAGGCCGAGCTGCTGGCGGAGGCCGCCGCGGCCGTGGAGGAGCACGGGCGGGCCGCGGGCGAGCTGGACACGGCCGAGGCGGCCCTGGCCGAGGCGCTGGCCGGGGCCGGGTTCGCCGACGGGGCCGCGGCCCGCTCGGCCGCCCTGGACGAGCGCGAGCGCCGGGAGCTGCGGTCCCAGGCCCGCCTGCACGACGACGCCCTGGCGGCGGTCCGGGCGACTCTGGAGGACCCCGAGCTGGCCGCCGTCGCCGACCTGCCGCCCCCGGACCTGTCCGCGCTCAAGGCCGCCGCCGACGAGGCCGCCCTGGCCGCCGAGCGGGCGGTGACCCTGCGCGGGCTGTGGCGCCAGCGCGCGGACCGGCTGGCGGCCCTGCGCGCGGAGCTGCGTTCGCGGCTGGACGACTGCGGCCCGGTGCTGCGCCGGTACCGGATCGCCGAGGGGATGCGGGCGCTGACCGCCGGGACGGCCAAGGACAACACCGACGGGGTGCGCCTGTCCGCGTACGTGCTGGCGGCCCGGCTGGAGCAGGTGGTGGCGGCCGCCAACGACCGGCTGTACACCATGTCCGACGGGCGCTACGAGCTGCGCTACACCGTGGACAAGACGGTCAGCGACGGCCGGGCCCAGAAGGCCGGCGGGCTGGGCATCCGGGTGGTGGACGCCTGGACCGGCGCCGAACGCGACCCGGCCACCCTGTCGGGCGGCGAGACGTTCTTCAGCTCGCTGGCGCTGGCCCTGGGGCTGGGCGACGTGGCGAGCGCGGAGGCCGGCGGGGCCGACATCGACACCCTGTTCGTGGACGAGGGGTTCGGCACCCTGGACGAGGACACCCTGGAGGAGGTCATGGACGTGCTGGACCGGCTGCGCGACGGCGGCCGCGCCGTCGGCGTGGTCAGCCACGTCGCCGACCTGCGCCACCGCATCACCGGGCGGCTCCAGGTGGTCAAGACCGCCGCCGGGTCCCACATCCGGCACGCCGGCTGACGCCGGTAGGAGCATCCCGGGGACGGGGGCCGGCGGACCGGTGGGAGAATGACCAGCGTGAATTCGCTGGTGGACATCGCTGTGTTCGGAATCGTGGGCGCCATCATGATGGCGGCCCTGGTCGGTCTGCTCCTGGTGGCCTCGGGCCGCGCGGGCGGGATCTCGCCCGGGGTCCAACGGGGCTTCGCGGCCGCCGCCCTGGCGCTGCTGGTGGCGGTGCCGACGCTGGCCGCGATCAACGTGCTGGCGTCGGGGGCGGGCTTCTGGCGGGCGTTCGCGGTGGCCGCCTGTGTGGCGGCGATCGCCGCCGCGGTCAACATCGGCCTGTCGCCGCTGGTCGCCAGGCGCCAGGGCGGCGCCGGGACGGTGCTGCGGCCCTCGCTGCCGGTGTTCGCCGTCGGCCTGGTGCTGTGCCTGGCCCTGGGCCTGGTCACCGCCGGCCTGGCCGCCCTGTTCGTCTGAACCCCTGAGACCCCGGGGCCCGCGGACCGTCCGGTCCGCGGGCCCCGTCCGTTTCAGCGGCCCTCGGCGGCCTCGCGGGCGCGGACCAGCGGGATGACCTCGGCGAGGGCGTCGTCGCCCCGCCCGCCCAGCGCCACCACGTGCGTGAAGCCGTAGCGGTCCCGGCGCCGCACCAGGGCGTCGGCCATCTCCTGCGGGGTGCCCATGAGCAGGTAGGGGTTCTCCCAGAGCGGTTCGTGGTCGGGGACGACGCCCGGCCCCACCAGCTTCACCAGTGCGGCGGCGCTCTTCTCGACGTCGTCGGTGACCTCGACGTGCTGGAGGAGGACGCTGAGCTCGATGTCGCGCCCCGCGGCGCGCTCGCGCACCAGCGCGACCCGCTCGTCGGTCTCCTCGGCGCCCCCGACCCGGAAGACGCCCATGCGGGCCCCCTTGCGCTGGGTGAGGCCGGCGACGCCGACGATGTCGGCGCGTTCGGCGGCCAGGGCCAGGGTGGCCGTGCCGTGCCCGCCGATGAGCAGCGGCGGGCGGTCCTCCCCCAGCCCGGCGTCGAGCCCGTCCACGGCGGCGGCCAGGTCCGCCAGCCGCTCCGCGTGCGCGCGCCAGGGGATCCCGGCGTCCTCGAACTCCCACTTCATGTGGCCGGCGCCCAGGCCGAGCTCGAAGCGGCCGCCGGAGAGCCGGTCCAGGGTGACGGCCTCCCGGGCCAGCAGGGCGGTGTTCCAGAACTCGTTGTTGAGCACGTAGGTCCCCAGGCGCAGCCGTTCGGTGGCCGCGGCGGCGGCGCCCAGCAGGGTGAACGGCCCGCCGGTGTCCAGGTGGTCGGGGGCCAGCAGCAGGTCGTAGCCGCGCTCCTCGACGGTGCGGCAGGTGTCGGTCCAGGTCCGGGCGGTGTCCGCGTCGATGATGTTGACGCCGAAGCGCATCCTTCTCATGCCCCGATCAGACATCATCGCCGCCCCCGGCGCCAGGGGTCCGCACGCGAGGGGCCCGCGGACCGGACGGTCCGCGGGCCCCTCGCGTGCGGCCTCAGGCCTCGTCGGCCCTCTTCTCCGCCGGCTCCCCGGCGGGCGCCTCGGCCGGGGCCTCGGTCGGCGCCTCGGCGCCCGACATCGCCTTGTTCCGGCGGTCGAGCTCGGCCAGGTAGGCGTTGTAGGCGTCCAGGTCGGCGTCCTCGGAGCCGTCGCGGCGGGCGTGCCGCTCCCGGCGGCGCTCCTGCTTCTCGTCGTCGCGGGACCACTGCACCACCAGCGCCAGCATGACCAGGAGCGTCGGGATCTCGCCCAGCGCCCAGGCCACGCCGCCGCCCGCGTACTGGTCCTCGGCCAGGTCGTCGACCCACGGGACGTCGAACTGGCCGTAGAAGTCCATGGCGATGGGCGCCGTCTGCATCATGATCGAGATGCCGAAGAACGCGTGGAAGCCCATGGCCAGCAGCAGGAGCAGGATGCGCAGCAGGTAGGGCATCTTGCGGGGCGCCGGGTCGACCCCGACGATCACCCAGTAGAAGAGGAACCCCGTGAGCAGGAAGTGCACGCCCATGAACAGGTGACCGAGGTGGTCGTTCATCAGCGTCGGGAACAGCGGGGTGAAGTACAGCGCGTAGGGGCTGAACACGAACAGCGGCGTGGCCACCGCCGGGTGCGTGACCACCTTGGAGAACCGGCTGTTCAGGAACAGGTTGAGCCATTCGCGCGGCCCCCGGTCTCCGCGCCGCTTCGCCGGGCGCAGCGCCCGCAGCGCCAGGGTGACCGGCGCGCCCAGCACCAGCAGGATCGGCGTGAGCATCGACAGCACCATGTGCTGGATCATGTGCGCGGAGAACAGCACCATCGCGTAGGTGGCGTACCCGCTGAGGTGCGCGGCCACGATGGTGAGCAGGCCCGCCGCGAAGGCGACGGTCCGCCCGACCGGCCAGGAGTCGCCGCGGCGCAGCAGGCGGGTGACCCCGGCGGCGTACAGGCCCCCGGCGACGACCACGAGCATGATGAAGAACAGGTCCGGCCGCCACAGGGTGAGCAGGTTGACCAGGTCCATGGGCGGGGGGACGGGGAAGCCGAGGATGAGCGCGGCCGGGTCCACCCGGCTGTCCAGCGGCGGGGGCGGCGCGGTGCGGCCCAGGCCGACGGAGACGCCGATGACGAGCGCCATGACGAGGACCTCGACCGCGGCGATGCGCAGGAACAGCAGGCGCCGGTAGGCGGGCCGGGCCGGCTCGCCGGCGGCGCCGTCCGCCCCCTTGAGGGCGAACTCGCGGTGCAGGTACCCGAACGCCCCCAGGACGGCGAACAGCACGGCCTTGACGACGATGATCAGCCCGTACTCGGTGCGCACCAGGGCGTCGAACGACTCGATCCGGGCCAGGGCGCTGGCCAGGCCGCTGATCGCCACGCCGATGTAGGCCCACAGGGCCAGGCGGCTGAACCGGGCGGCCGCGATCTCGACGGCGTCGCCGTTCGCGCGCATCGCGTGGTAGGTGAGCAGGGCCAGGCCGCCGGTCCACACGCTGATCGTGACGACGTGCATGGCCAGGCCGGTGACGGCCAGTTCGTGCGACCCGGAGGAGGCGGAGTGGCCGGTCAGCGCGGGCGGTGTGAGGGCGACCAGGGAGAGGATCAGCAGCCACAGGGCGCCGGTCGCGCCGGTGACGGTGCGGCCGAACAGCAGGATGCCCGTGGTGAGCAGGATGACGAACATCAGCGCGATGCCGCCGGAGACCGATCCGGCGTAGGCGGTGACCTCGTCGACGCTGACCTGTCCCAGCGGCCGGGCCAGGAACTCCGACGCCTGGAAGTACAGGGTGGCCACGGCGCCCGCGGCCCAGGCCAGGGCGCTCCAGGTGGCGGCCTGCACGTAGCCGGTGGCCTGGCGGGACAGCCGCCCCTTGTCCGAGGGCAGCAGGACGACGGCCAGCAGCAGCGTCCCGACGGTGAGGACGGCCGCGGCGTCCATGACCGCCTTGGACAGGGGCAGGCCCCAGCGCACGGCGTCGCCCGCGTCGGGCAGGCCGGGGATGATCTCGGGGAACGCGGCGCCGCCCAGGACCAGGGTGATGCTCAGCCCGGCCAGGCACAGCAGGGCGGCCACCGCCGCCAGGACCGCCGTCGTGGACGTGCGGGGCGCCCCGGCGCGGTCCGGGGACTGGGTGATCTTTGCGGGAGGAGCCACGTG
The DNA here is from genome assembly GCF_042797335.1 of Nocardiopsis sp. NPDC057823. NCBI lineage: Bacteria > Bacillati > Actinomycetota > Actinomycetes > Streptosporangiales > Nocardiopsidaceae > Nocardiopsis > Nocardiopsis sp. NPDC057823. The sequence goes on from NZ_JBHVLR010000024.1 coordinate 33,579, forward strand.
CCACTTCCGTCGTCGAGGTCGTTCACAGGGGGGATGCCGTCGGGGGCGGCTCGGCGCACTCCAGGGTAAACCGTCCGCTACGGGGTGCCGGTCGGGGGTGGGGCGAGGATTCCGGCGGTGCCGGGGCCGCGGCGGGAAGTGGCGTTCGCCCCTCCCTTGCGTGTTCTTCGCGATACTCTCGGTGCTCCCGGTCGAGACGCAGGTCCTCCGCTTCCTCGTCTTCCTCGTCGTCCGCGTGCGGTCCCTCTCCGCACCGCCTCTCGCGTCCCTGCCGTCGCACACACCTGAAGGGGAAGAAGCGATGACCGATTTCGAGACCGTGATCCGGTCCAGGCGGGTGGTCACGCCCGAGGGGGTCGCCCCGGCCGCGGTCGGCGTCCGGGACGGCCGGATCGAGGCGGTGGCCGGCCCGGGGGTCCGCTGGTCGGCCCGCGAGGAGGTCGACCTGGGCGACACCGCCCTGCTGCCGGGGGCGGTGGACCTGGGCACGGGGGTGTACGACCCGGGTCTGGAGGCGGCGGACTGCTACCGGGAGGCCGGTGCCGCGGCGCTGCGCGGCGGGGTCACGACGCTGGTGGTCTCCCCCGCCCCGGCGCGCCCCGCGGTGATCCGCGCCGACGACCTCCAGGCGCAGCGCCGGGCGGCGGCCGGGTCGCCGGTGGGGCTGTACTTCCTGGGCGGGGTCACCTCGGGCAGCGGCTCCCTGGACCTGGCGGACCTGCGGGCGGCGGGCGCGGTGGCGTTCCAGTGCTCGCTGTCGGACGGGGGCGCCCCGGACATGGCCGCGCTGGACGACGCCTGGCTCCGCAAGGCCATGGCGGAGCTGGCGGCGCTGGACGCGGTCCTGCTGGTGCACGCCGAGGACGCCCGCGAGCTGGGCACCCCGCCGCTGACGGCGGAGCAGCGCCCGCCGCGGGCCGAGCGCCGGGGGCTGGAGCGGGTGATCTCGGCGGCGCGGTCGGTGGGGACCCGCACGCACGTGGTGCCGTTCACCGCCGCGGAGTGCGCGGCGCTGCTGTCGGCGGCCGGGTCGATCGGGGTGGGGCTGAGCGCGCAGACCTGTCCGCACTACCTCTGCCTGCCCGCGGAGGTGCTGGACCCGGAGTCGCCCGCGCACGCCTGCCGCCCGCCGCTGCGCTCGGACGCCAACCGCAAGGCGCTGTGGAGCGCCCTGCTGGAACCGGACTCGGCGATCACGACGGTGTCCTCCGGGCACCTGCCCGCGCACGGGCTGTACACGCTCCGGTGGAGCCTGTCCGCGCTGTGGACGGCGGCGCGGCGCCGCGGCGCGGACCTGGACCTGCTGTCCCGGTGGACGGCGGCGGCGCCCGCGGAGCTGCTGGGGCTGGCGGGCAAGGGGCGCATCGCCCCGGGCTGCGACGCGGACCTGGTGGCGTTCGCCCCGGAACGGCCGGTATCGGTCCCGGGCGTGGATCGGAGCCCCTACGCGGGTAGGGGTCTGGTCGGAGAGGTCGGCCCGGTCTGGGTCGCGGGGATGCGCGCGCCCTCGGGCGACAGTGGCCCGCCCCACACCTGGGCTTGACACCCTGTCAACAAGATCGCCGACACGCTGTCAGGTTGGCGATGGTGTCGCTGTGCCTTCACCGGTGACAGTGGGGGTATCAACGGAGATATCCAGGAGGAACCGTGCGCGTCGGCGTGCCCCGTGAGATCAAGAACCACGAGTACCGTGTGGCCATCACCCCGGCCGGAGTTCACGAACTGACCCGCCGCGGACACGAGGTGTCCGTCGAACGCGACGCGGGCCTGGGCTCCTCCATCACGAACGAGGAGTTCGAGGCGGCGGGCGCCCGCATCCTCGACACCGCGGACGAGGTGTGGGCAGAGGGCGACCTGATCCTGAAGGTGAAGGAGCCCGTCGCCGCCGAGTACCACCGGATGCGCGAGGGCCAGACCCTCTTCACCTACCTGCACCTGGCGGCCTCCCGCGAGTGCACCGACGCCCTGCTGGACCGCGGCGTGACCGGCATCGCGTACGAGACCGTGCAGCTGCCGGACGGCTCCCTGCCGCTGCTGGCCCCGATGTCGGAGGTCGCCGGCCGGCTGGCCCCGCAGGTCGGCTCGGTCACCCTCCAGCGGCCCAACGGCGGCCGCGGCGTCCTCATGGGCGGCGTCCCGGGTGTGCGCCCGGCCCGCGTGACGGTGATCGGCGCCGGCGTGTCCGGCCTCAACGCCACCCAGATCGCGGTGGGCATGGGCGCCGACGTCACCGTGCTGGACCTCAACGTCGACAAGCTGCGCCACATCGACGCCCTGTACCGGGGCCGGGTCAAGACGGTGGTGTCCAACGCCTTCGAGCTGGAGCTGTCGGTCCTGGAGTCGGACATGGTCATCGGCGCGGTGCTGGTGCCGGGCGCCCGGGCGCCCAAGCTGGTCTCCAACGAGCTGGTGTCCCGGATGCGCCCGGGCGCGGTGCTGGTGGACATCGCCATCGACCAGGGCGGCTGCTTCGAGGACTCCCGCCCCACCACCCACGACGACCCGACCTTCCGGGTGCACGACACGGTCTTCTACTGCGTGGCGAACATGCCGGGCGCGGTGCCCAACACCTCCACGCACGCGCTGACCAAGGACACGCTGCGGTACGCGGCGGCGCTGGCCGACAAGGGCTGGCGGCGGGCGCTGGCCGAGGACGCCGCGCTGGCGGGCGGCCTGAACACCTACGCGGGCGAGGTCGTCTCCGCGCCGGTGGCCGAGGCCCACGGCCTCAAGCACCGCCCCCTGGGCGAGGTGCTGGTCTAGCGCCCCGCCTTCCCGGCCGCGGGCCCGCGGGTCCGGGAGGGCTCACGGCGCGGGGGCGTTCGGGCAGGTCCGTGCGGCTCGGGGTGGTCGGCCGGGGCGGGCGCGGGTACCGTCGAGGAAGGACGGAGCCCGTGTCCGGCCGCGGGCCGGAAGGACCGAGACGGGCCCACGAGGACCGAGGTGGGACAGCGTGGGACACACCGGCTCGACGACCGCGACCCGGATCGTCGAACTCGAACTGATCCGGCTGCGGCCCCGGGGCCGGGGGCGGCGCGACGACGGGGACGGCCCCGTGCTGGTGCGCGTCGCCGACGGCGAGGGCGTCAGCGGCTGGGGCGAGGTGCCCTGGGCGACCCCCGACCAGTGGGCGGCGCTGCGTTCGGCGTACGCCCCGGCGCTGCTGGACCACGGGTGGGCGCGCCCCACCCAGGCGGGCGCGGCCTGGGCGGACCTGCCCTGGGACCCGGCGCTGGCCGGCGCCCTGGACACGGCCTGCTGGGACCTGTGGAGCCGCCAGCGCGGCACCCCCCTGGCGCACGCCCTGGGCGGGGAGCGCACGGCGCTCACGGCGGGGGTGACGGTGCCCCGGACGGTGAGCGTGGAGACGCTGTTCACCGAGGTCAACCGCCAGGTGGGCGCGGGTTTCCGGCGTGTCCGGCTGGAGGTCGCGCCGGGCTGGGACACCGAGGTGGTGCACGCGGTGCGGTCCCGGTTCCCGTTCCTCGTGCTCCAGGTCGACGCGGGCGGCCGCTACTCCGAGGAGGAGGGACACCTGGAGGCGCTGCGGGCGCTGGACTCGCTGGAGCTGCTGGCGATCGAGGACCCCTTCCCCGCCGACGACCTGGGCGCGTACGCCCGGGCGGCGGCCGAGCTGCGCACCCCGGTGGCGCTGGGCCGGCCGCTGCGCTCCCTGGCGGACCTGGAGCGGGCGGTGGGCGCCGAGGCGGGGAGCGCCGTGAACGTGGACGTGTCCCGGCTGGGCGGGCTGACCCCGGCCCGGCGGGCGGTCGACCTGGCCGTCGACGCCGGGTGGAAGGTCTGGTGCGGGTCGTCGGCGGCGACCGGGGTGGGCCGGGCCGCGACGGTGGCGCTGGCCTCGCTGGCGGGCGCCTCGCTGCCCGTGGAGATGCCCGGGGCGGGGCACCGGGGGCGCGACGGCCTGGTGGCGCCGCCGGTGCGCGCGCACGAGGGCGTCGTGGCGGTCCCCCTGGCCGAGAGCGGTCTGGGCCACGGCGTGGACCGGCCGGCGGTGGCCGAGCGGACCGCCGAGGCGCTGCTGGTGGACGCCTCGGGGACCCGGACGGCGGTCCGGGGCCGTTGACCCCTCCCATAACCGAACACTGTTAGGTAGAGTTGCCGCACCATCCGACCGAGGACTGTGGAGGCGTGGTGCGCGTTTTCGCCGATATCGACGAGGTGATCGCCGCCCAGGGCGAGCACCTGGGGTACACCGACTGGATCACCGTCGACCAGGAACGGATCACCCGGTTCGCGGACGCGACCGAGGACCACCAGTGGATCCACATCGACGAGGAGAAGGCCGCCGCGGGCCCCTTCGGGCGGACGATCGCGCACGGGTTCCTCACCCTGTCCCTGCTCGCGCACTTCTCGCAGTCGGTCATCCGGATCGAGAAGAAGCCGTCGATGTCCATCAACTACGGCCTGAACAAGGTGCGCTTCCTCCAGCCCGTCACCGTCGGCTCGCGGCTGCGCGACGGGGTGGAGGTCCTCTCGGTGCAGGAGAACCCCAAGGGGTACCTGGTCACCACCAGGCACACGGTGGAGATCGAGGGCCAGGAGCGCCCGGCCCTGGTCGCCGAGTCCCTCGGCCTCTGGGTTCCCTGACGCCCTGGGGCCCTGACGCTCTGGGTGCCCTGACGCCGCCCCGCGCGGACGGGGGCGCCGGGGATGCCCCCCGGCGCCCCTCTCCGCTCCCCGCTCAGCGGGCGATGCGGCGCAGCAGGCGGCGGCCCAGCCCCGGGGTGAACCAGCGCAGCTTGCGCTCGGTCCGCTCGGCCCGGCGGCGCAGCCGGTCGATCTCCCGGTGGGCCCGGCGCAGCTCCGCGCGCAGCTCGACCGGGGTCTGCTCGGGCTCCGCGGCCGGCTCCGCGAGCACGGTGCCCCAGGTGGCCTCGGCGTCCTCGGGGACCTCCACGTACCGGTTGGCGGACGTCCACTGCAGGCCGCCCGTCTCCTCCACCACCCGGTCCAGGCCCGTGCCCTCCGCCTTGGGCGACAGGTGGCGGGCCCGGGCGAAGGCGGCGGAGCGCTCCAGGCGCAGCACCCCGTCGCCGGCCCGCAGCGCTCCGGGCACGGGGGCGCACACCAGCCCGGCCGACTTGCGGTCGGCCAGCCGGACCAGGTCGGCGACCATGCCCGGCAGCGGGCGCACCCCGGTGGGCACGTGGAGCCGGAACGGCACCCGCCCGTCGGGGGCGGGCACCTCCTCCACGCACCGCACGCGCAGGTCGGCCCGGTAGGTCTCGCGGATCAGCCGCAGGTCCAGCAGCTCCTCCGCCAGCGGCGAACGGCGCCCCTCCGACAGCTCCTCCCACGGCCCGGTCAGCCACACCCGCACGTCGGGCGCGGTGCCGGCCAGCAGCGGGGCGACGGTGGCGTCGACCTCCTCCAGGGTGCGGCCCGCCGCGTCCACGACCACCTCGGCCCGGGGCACCTCCCACACCCGGGCGGGGCCCTTGTTGCGCAGGTGGAAGTCGGGCACCCGGTTGGCGACGTAGGGCGCGCGGAAGCGCATGCCCGCGCTGCGCCTGTCCTGCATCTGGGACCGGCCCAGGTGCCAGGAGTCCGCCTCGTCGTCGGGGACGAACAGGGCCCCCCGCTCGGCCAGCCGGTGGCCGAACTCGCTGTCCCCGCCCAGGACCAGGTCCGGGTCCATGCCCCCGGCCTCCTCGAACAGGCCGCGGTGCAGCGAGCCGGTGGCCCCGACGTACACCTTGAAGGCGCCGTACCCGGCGGTGCGCAGCCCCTCGGAGTGCCCGATGAACTCCGCGACCCAGTGCGGTTCGGCGGCCTCCCGGTCGAACAGCGTCCCGGCCCGCCCGGCGCTCACCTCCTCGCGCACCCGCTCCGGGTCCAGGGCGCCCGCCGTCATCGACGGGTCGAAGTCCACGAACAGCTTGTGGCCCAGCACCACGGCGTAGTCGACCAGGTGGTGCCAGCGCATCTGCGCCTCGATGTGCTCGCGGTACACCAGCATGTCGGCGTCCAGCCGCAGGACCACCTGCCCCGAGGAGGCCGCGACACCGGTGTTGACCGCGTGCCCGGAGCCCCACGCCCCGGCGGCGGAGGTGATCAGCCTGGTGTTCTCCGGGCGCACCGGCGGCAGCACCAGCGGCTCCGGGGAGCCGTCGTCCACCACGACCACCTCCGTCAGGTGGGCGGGGTAGCTCTGCCCGGCCAGCGACGCCAGCACCAGGGCCAGCTTCTCGGGGTGGCCGTGCGCCGGGACGACCACCGAGACCGTCAGGCTCGGCTCCCACCCGCCCAGTGCGGGCGGGTCGAGGAGTCCGTACTCGTTTCTGCGCACGCGCGGCTGGTCGGCGAAGTCCACCACGGGCCGCGGGCCGTGCTGACGCGGGATGCTCTCAGAAGTGCTCAACGTGTCCCCCCGTGTGCTGCTCGGTGTGGGCGCGGTCGCCGAAGGGGGCGGGTTCCCCCTCCAGCAGGGCGCTGGGGCGCCGACCGATCCACTGCTCGGTGTGGTTGCGCAGGAAGTAGCCCAGGTCCACGTTCCAGGTGTGGCCGCCGCCCGCCCGGCGCAGCAGGTAGCCGAACCCGTGCGTGCGGTAGACGCGGCCGCCGGACCGGGTGACGGCGAGCAGGAACTGGCTGTCGATGGCGCGGGGGCGGGGGCGGAAGCCGCCCACGTCCTCGATGACGACCCGGTCGGCGAGGATGGTGCTGCCGACGATCGCGGGGCTGGGCACCTCCGACCGGTAGCCGCGCCACACGGTCAGGTCCAGCTCCTCCAGGTAGGTGAAGTTCTGGCTGATGCCGACCACGTCGGCACCCGAGTAGGTGCGGGCCAGCATGAGGTCCGACAGGTGCTCGGGGCCGTACCAGTCGTCGTCGTCCCACTTGGCGATGACCGTCCCGGAGGCGCGGTCGACGGCCTCGTTCATGACGGCGCCGAACACCGTGCCCCCGTCGGCCTCGTGGACCACCAGCGGGATCCCCGTGGCCCGGAACCGCGCGATCTCGGCGGTCACCAGCCCGGCGGGGAAGCCGTGCAGGGCCAGCACGGTCTCGAAGCGGACGTGGCGCTGGCGGGCGATCTGGGCCAGGGCGAACCCGACCAGGTCGGGGCGGCGGGTGCACAGCACCACCGACACCCGGGTGTCCGGCGGGACCGGCAGCCCGGCCTCGGCGGCCAGGGACCGCCACCGGGTGCGCACCCCGTGGGTGCGCAGGGCGGCGCGCCGGAGGCGGATGCTGTGCTCCTCCCTCCGCAGGGCGTCGGTGAACACGTCCTCGCCGACCGAGGGGATCAGGTCGATCAGGTCCGCGCCCAGCCCGGCGGCCCAGGCGGGGGCGGGATCGCCGGCGATCGGGACACCGCCGGCGGCCAGCGAGGCGATGGCGCGCACCGCCGAGGCGTCGCCGCGGGCAGGCCAGGAGACGCGCACGCCGCGCAGGTGGCGGATGCGCTCCAGGTCGTTCTCGGTGACGGTCCCGTCCAGGGCGGGGCGCACCAGGACGCCGGTCTCGTCGCGGACCACCAGGCGGCCGTCGGCCTCGGCGAACTCGCCCAGCGGGCCCTTGGTCTTCTTGGTGAACCCCATCGGGTTGACGAACCGGTCGTCGATGGGGGCGACCCGGGTGACGGGGTCGCCCGCGTACACCCGCGCCTCGGGAACCGCGGCCACGGGGGCGGGGCGGTCCACGACGGGGACCTCCACGTCCTCCCAGAACGGCAGGCCCTCCCCGTCGTCCAGGCGCAGCACCACGTCGGAGACCGGGGTGACCCGGTCGATCGCCACCGGCCCGGTGGCGCTCACACCCCGGACGGCCACGTCGCCGGGGCGCCACAGCGCGGCGTCGGTGCCGTGCAGCCCGCCCAGGACCCCGATGCCGGGCCCGCGCCTGCGCCCGCGCGCGCCGTGCACCACGGCGGCCAGGGCCTCGGCGACGGAGACGCCGCTGGGGAAGCACAGCTCACAGGCCCAGCCGCGGTGGTCGAAGCGGCGGACGCGCAGCTCGTGGAGGTCGTTCCACTCGTCGATGGTGGGCGGCGCGGGCACCAGCGGCCCCAGGTGGGCGGGGATGTGCCGCACCACCACGAGCAGGTGGGCGGTCGGCGGCAGCTGCGTGGCCACGGTGACGGCCCGCCGCAGGTCCGTGAGGCCGCCCGCCACGACGACGGTGAGGCCGGTCGAGGCGGACTCCCCCTCGCCGCCCACGCCCGGCACCTCCACCGGGCGGCCCATGCCGTGCGCGTCGAGGTCGATCCGCAGATCGTTCGCTCTCAGGCGCAGCGAGGCGAGCTCGGCCCGGTCGGGGCCCAGGTCCCCGATGAGGCACAGCACGGCGGGCTCGTCCCCGCGTGTGCGCAGGGCCTGGCGGACGGCGGAGGTGATCATCGGGCGACCTCGATCGTCTCGGCGACAAAGAGCCGGCACTAACCGACCACGAGGCCTCATACTAGACACGCTTGTAACTTTTAGTGCCCTATCGTGCGCGTGTTGTCATAACCACTGCTCAGGAGCATCCCGAAACCCCCAAAAAAGCCACCCCGAAAAGCGGCCCCAGGTGCGTCGCCGCACCCCGGCCCGAGGGCTCCGCCCGCGCCCACCGGTGCCCGCCCCCGGCGCACCGGCGTGCGCCGGCGGCGGACCTCCCTGTCCGGAAGGGGACCGCGGGACCGTACCGGTGGCCGTACGTCCCCTGGGTGCCCGATCACCGCCGGGTCAGCGAGTCCAGGAGCTCACGGCCGTGCCGCCACGGGCCCAGGCCGCTGGCGGAGTTGATGTGCCCGCACGCGCCCGCCGGGTGCCACCGCGCCCCCCACTGCTCCGCGAATCCGGCGGCAGCCTCGGGGGAGCAGTACGGGTCGTCGGTGCTGCCCACCACCAGTGCCGGGCACGGCAGCGGTCGCGCCGACACCTCGACGAAGGTCGCGGCCGCCCGGCGCGGGAACGCCGGCCCGCGCGGGTCGGGCGGTGCGACCAGGAACGCACCGGCCGTCGGACTCGAGGGGTTCCCGTCCAGCCAGGCGGACGCGGCCCAGCAGCCCAGGCTGTGGGCCACCAGCACGACGCGGCCGTCCCGGCCGGAGGCCTCGTCGTAGGCCTCCTGGACGGCGCCGACCCAGTCGTCCAGATCGGGGGCGGACCACGAGTCCGGGGAGATCCTCACCGCCGCGGCGCCCCGGTCCCGTTCCCACAGGGTCTGCCAGTGCCGGCCGTCCGAGCCGTCGATACCCGGGATGATGACGTACGCGACCACTGCCCGCCCTTTCATTCGCCGCTCCCCACGATCAGGGGGGCGCCCGGAGCAGATTCTGCTGGATGTATCAGGGCGGTGGTGGTGACCCGAGCGATCTCAAAGGAAACGGTGCGGACGACGATGGAATCACTCGACCGGCTGGACCAGGACATCCTCGCCCTGCTCCAGACCGACGGCCGGCTGAGCGGCGCGGAGGTGGGGCGCCGGGTCGGGCTCTCGCAGCCCGCGGCCAGCGCGCGCATCCAGAGGCTGGAGAGGAGAGGTGTCATCACCGGCTACCGGGCGGTGGTCGATCCGGCGGCCCTCGGCCTGAACATCCACGCGGTCATCCGGCTGCGCGCCACGCACGCCCGGCTCTCACACGCCCTGGACTTCGCCTCCCGGACCCCCGAGATCGCCTCCACCCTCAGGGTCACCGGGGAGGACTGCCTCATCTTCGACGTCTACTGCCCTCAGGCGGGGCGGCTGGAGGAGGTCGTCGACGCGCTCGCCCGTTACGGCCCCGTCACCACGTCCCTCGTGCTCCGCAGCTACCCCTGGAAGCCGCTGGCCGACGCCGGGTCGACGGCGTGACGGACGGAGGGGATTCCCGCCGAGTGAAGAGGGGCCGCCCCGGAGGGCGGCCCCTTGCTCAGCGGACGATCTTGCGGAGGACCCGGCGGCCCACGCCCGGCGTGAACCAGCGCAGCTTGCGCTCCGCGCGGCGGGCGCGGGCCCGCAGCTTCTCGACCTCCGCCTGCGCCTGCTCCAGCTTGCGGCGCAGCGCCTCCGGGCTCTCGTTCTTGCGGGCCGGGGCGCCCGGCTCGGGCTCGGGGACCGTGAAGGCCTCCCCCGACAGCCAGTGGGCGCCGTAGAGCTCCTCCACCGCCCGGTCCGCCGCCGCGCCGTCCGCGTCCGGGGACAGGTGCCGGACCCGGGCGAAGGCCGCCCGGCGCTCCAGGCGCAGCACCCCGTCCTCGGCGCGCGTGGCGCCGGGCGGCGGGGCGCACAGCAGGCCCGCGCGCTCCTTGTTGGCCAGCTCCGCCATGTCGGCCACGGCCGTGTCCGTCAGCTTCGTCCCCGCCGGGGCGTGCAGCACGAAGGTGACCCGCGGGTCGGGCTCGGGGGCCTCCTCGACCAGCCTCACCCGGGGGTCGCCCCGGAACGACTCGCCGATCAGCCGCAGGTCCAGCAGCTCCTCGTCCAGCGGGGAGCGCCGCCCGTCGGTCAGCTCCCCCCACGGCCCCACCAGCCACAGGCGCAGGTCGGGCGTGGTCCCGTTGAGCAGGGCGGCGGCGGTCGCCTCCGCGTCCTCCAGGGTGCGGCCGCGGACGTCGATGACCGCGTCGACGTAGGGCACCTCCCAGGAGCGGTCCGGGTTCTTGCGGCGCAGCCGGAAGTCGGGGACCCGGTTGGACACGTACGGGGTGCGGTAGCGCATCCCCGCGTCCCGGCGGGTCTGCATCTGGGAGCGCCCCAGGTGCCAGCTGCTGGTCTCCAGGTCGGGGATGAACACCGCGCCCTGCTGGGACACCCGGTAGGCGAACTCGGTGTCGCCGCCCAGCACCATCTCCGCGTCCATGCCGCCCGCGGCGTCGAACAGGGTCCGGTGCAGCGAGCCGGTCGCCCCCGTGAACACCCGGTAGGCCTGGTGGGCCGCGGTCCGCAGCACGTTGCTGCCGTCGATGATCTTCTCGACCCAGTGCGTGTCGGCGCCCTCGCGGTCGAACAGCTTCTCCGCCCGCCCCGCGGCGACCTCGTCGCGCACGTGCTCGGGGGTCATCGCTCCGGGGTCGAAGTCCACGAACAGCTTGTGCCCCATGGCCACCCCGTAGTCCACGAGGTGGTGCCAGCGCATCTGCGACTCCACGTGCTCGCGGTACACCAGCATGTCGGCGTCCAGCCGCAGGATCACCTGCCCGGAGGAGGCGGCCACGCCGGTGTGGAACGCGTGGGCCGACCCCCAGCCGCCGGGGGCGGAGGTGATCAGCCGGGTGTTCTCCGGGCGCACCGGCGGCAGCACCAGCGGCTCCGGGGAGCCGTCGTCCACCACGACCACCTCCATGAGGTGCGCCGGGTAGCTCTGGCCCGCCAGGGCGGCCAGCACGAACGCCAGCTTCTCGGGGTGCCCGTGGGAGGGGATCACGACGCTGACCGACAGGGTCGGCGTCCACGCGCCCAGCGGGGCCGGGGTGAGCGGCGCGTAGTCGTTGCGCACCAGGCGCGGCTGGCCGGAGAAGTCCGCCTCCCCCCGCGGCAGGGTTCTCGGTGCGGTTTCGGCGGCCGGCTCCCGGCCGGTTTCCAGAGTGGTCAACGGAGTCCCCCCGTGTACTCGGTGACGGGTCGGCCGAAGGGCTCGGGCTCCCCCTCCAGGAGGGCGCTCGGACGCCAGCCGAACCACTGTTGGATGCGGTTGCGCAGGAAGAAGGCCATGTCCTCGGACCAGGTGTGGCCGCCGCCGGTGCGGCGGAGCACGTACCCCAGCCCGTGGCCGCGGTAGATGCGGCCGCCGCCGCGCATGACGGCGATGAGGAGTTGGGTGTCGATGGAGCGGGGCACCGGCCGGAAGCCGCCGGCCTCCTCCAGGACCGCCCGGTCCGTGAGGATGGTGCCCCCGGCGATGAACCGGCTGGAGGATTCGGACCGGCCCTCCCGCCAGAGGGTCAGGTCGACCTCCTGGAGGTAGACGAAGTCCTGCCCGACGCCGAGGAGCTCGGCACCGGAGTAGGTGCGGGCCAGGACCAGGTCGGCGAGGTGGTCGGGGCCGTACCAGTCGTCGTCGTCCCACTTGGACACGAGGGTCCCGGAGGTTCGGGCGACCGCGTCGTTGAGCACCGAGCCGAAGATCTTGTCGGCGGGGGCCTCGCACAGGACCAGGGGCCGCCCGGTGGCCTCGTACTCGGCGATGGCGGCGGCCACCTCGGGCAGGGAGGCGGGGAAGCCGTGCAGGGTGAGGACGAGTTCGACGTCCACCCCGCGCTGGCGGGCGATCTGGGCGAGGGCGAACCCGACCATCTCCGGGCGGCGGGTGCACAGGATCACGGACACCGTGGGCGCGGGGGGCACGGGCACCCCGGCCTGCGCGCCCAGGTCCCGCCACCGGGAGCGCGACCCGTGCAGGCGCAGGGCGGTGCGGCGCAGGCGGACGCTGTACTCCTCCCGCCGCAGCGGGTCGGCCAGCTCCTCGGCGTCGGCGGCGGTGATCAGATCGGCCAGGGGCGCGCCGAGCGCGGCCGCCCAGGCGGGCGGCGGCCCGGAGACGAGCGGGACCCCGCCGGCCGCCAGCGAGGCGACGGCGCGCACGGCGGCGGTGGGGCCGGTGTGCCCGGACCAGTCCACGCGGACGCCGCGCAGGTGCCGGATCCGGGACAGGTCGACGTCGGTGACGGTGCCGTCCGGGGCGACGACGGCCAGATCCTTCTCGCCCTGGCGGACGACGGCGCGGTCGCCGTGGACGGTGAGGTCGCCCATCGGGCCGGAGGCGTCCTTGGAGAACCCGACCGGGTTGACGGAGAGCTCGTCGATGGGGGCGATGTCCGAGGGCTCCGCGTTCTCGTGCACCCGGGCGCCGCCCGGCGCCGCGATCCGCTCCCAGGCGTCGGCGCCGGTGGTGCGCCGGTCCAGCACCGGGACCGCCTCGTCCGTCCATTCCGGCGGGGCGCCCTCCCCCACCCGCAGGGCCAGGTCGCCGACCGGGGTCACCCGGCGCAACGGCACCGGCCCGGCCGCCTCCACGCCGCGGGCGCCGGTGTCGCCGGGCCGCCACAGCGCGGCCTCGGGGCCCGACAGCGCGGCCAGCGGCGAGATCGCCGGCCCCCGGCGCCGCCCCCGGGTGCCCGACCAGACCGCGTCCAGCACCTGCGGGGTCTCCACCCCGTTGGGGAAGAACAGCTCGCACAGCCATCCGCGGCGGCCGGCCCGGCGCACCCGCACCTCCTGGAGTTCGCGCCACTGGCCCATGCCGGGGGACGCGGGCAGCGGCGGCTCCTGGTGGCCAGGGGTGTCCACGATCGCGACCACCACCTGGACCGCGCGCGGCAGGTCGGCCGCGGCGGCCAGGGAGCGGTGCAGGTCGGCGGGGGTCGCGGCGACGACCGCGACCAGCCCGGCCTCGGGGCCGCTGTCGCGCTCCCAGAGGTTGCGCAGTTCCAGGGGCTCGCCCAGGACGCGGGCGTCCAGGTCCACGACCGCGTCCGCCGGGGCGAGCGGCAGTCCTTCCAGGTGGGCGCGGGCCCCTGCGCCGGTGTGGCACAGCAGGGCGGTCTCGGTGCCGCGGGCGCGCAGGGCGTCCCGCAGGGCGGTGGTGATCATCCAGACCTCGTGGGTGTCGGTGCGGTGGTGCCGGGTGGTGCGGGGCGGGTCAGATCCCCTTGCGGCCGAACACGTGCGCCCCCTTCTCCGCCTGCTCCTCGGTGCGCTGGAACTCCGGGTGGGCGGCGAGCCAGCGGTCGCCGACCGCTCGCTCCTCCTCGCGGTCGGCGTCGTCCAGGACGAACACGACGTCCTCGGTGCAGTGCGCCAGCAGCCGCGGCAGCGCGGGGAAGCGGACCTGGAGGCCGGTGGCCTGGGGCGGGCCGTCGACGAACACCAGGCCCACCCCGGCCAGGTCGGCCAGGGCGGCGGTGTCGTACCAGAGGTCGGCGGTGGTGCGCTCCTCGCCGTCGACGGTGACGGTGTCCGGCTCGATCGGGGTGAGGGGGGCGTGGCGGACCTCGACGATGTCGTCGAGCCCGTGGGAGGCGACCAGGGCGCGGCTCAGCTCGGCGTAGCGGGCGTCGTGCTCCAGGGCGACGAGGCGGCCGCCGCCGGCCCGGCGCAGCGCGTAGCCGAGCCAGACGCTGGAGGCGCCGCTGCCGCACTCCACGACGGTCGCCGGGCGCAGCCGCTCGATGTGGCGGACCAGGACGCGCAGCACGTCGGGCGAGGCGGCCCAGCCGCGCAGCGGCGGCATGAACGGGGCGGTGTCCAGGTGGTCGCGCAGCTCGGTCCAGGCGACCTGCTGCTCGTAGTCGGCGCGGCCCTGGAGTTCGACGGCGCGGCGCAGCTCGCGGGAGGCCTTGGGCAGCGCGTGGTCGGTGACCCGGGTGACGCGCTCGCGCAGGTCCTTCAGGGAGCGCCGCGTCTCCAGCCGGTCCTCGCCCAGGGCCTGGGAGACCGTGCGGGCGTGCTCGCGCACCGACTCCTCCAGGGCGCGCACCGAGCGGCGCACCAGGACCAGGCCCAGCCCCAGCCCGCAGACCAGCGCGCCGAGCAGGGCCAGGGCGACCAGGGTGCCCGCCTCCACCCAGCCGACCAGGCCAAGGGCGGCCAGGGTGACCAGGGCGGCCGTGGCGAGGAGGCCGACGACGGCGGCGACGGCCAGGAGGGGGCGCGACAGGCGGCGCAGCGAACGCACGGGCATCTCCAGGGGGGATGGCAGGACCGGCGGGCGCGGGGAGGGGTCCCGGGCGCACGGGGCCGGACGGCAAGGGGCGGGGCCGGCGCCACGGCTCGGTGACACGAAGGGCCCACCCGACTAAGACACCACCTCGTGGAGGGCGGCGAAACCCGCGTGCGGGGCAATTCCACTGTTGTTCACCGGAAGATCACCCCCGGCCGACCGCCGCGCCCTCAAGAGTTCGCTGTCGCGTTCCCCTGTCCGGTGGCCTCCACCAGCGCCTCCTCCAGGGCCGGGACGAGCGTGCGGGCGTAGGTGGCGGTCATGTGGGAGTGGTCCCAGTACACGAGGATGTTGCCGACGACCGCGTCGCAGCGGCCGCCGGGGCACACGTGCCCGGTGAGGTCCACCAGGGAGACGTTGGCGGGCAGCCTGCCCCGCTCGGCGAGCACGGCGGCCGGGTGGCGTTCGGCGTGCGAGTAGCCGACCGGGTCGCTGCACGCACCGGCCGGGTCGTCCGGGTTGTCGGCCACGCACTCGGCCCCGGCGTAGGAGTGCCGGGGCAGGTCGCGCACCCCGATGACGTCGATGCCCATGGCGTCCAGTTCCCGCCAGCGCACCGGGAACCCGGGCAGCACGACCTCCCCGGCGGCGCTGGCCCGGGTGGAGGAGGTGAACACGGCGTCGGGGCGCAGCCGCTCCAGCTCCTCCATGGCCCGGGCGTCCCACTCCTGGCATTCGGTGAACACACGCCCCTGGGTGTAGGGGACCTCGGCGCTGAACTGGCACCCGCTCTTGGTGAACGACACCAGGCGCCACCCGTGCCTGAGGGCGACCTCCTCCAGCGCCGGGTACCAGTGGGCGGTGCGCGAGGCGCCGACCATGGCGATCGTGTACTCGGCGTCCTCGGGTCCGGCCCAGCACACCTTCGGCTCGGTGGCCTTCAGGTCCACGTGGCAGCCCTGGAGGTGGTGGTCGGACAGGTCGTCCTGGGCGTCGAGGGGGTCGGGGACCACCGGCAGGTCGGGCAGCACGGTGGCCAGTTCGGGGTGGGTGACCAGGGCGGCCCCGGGGTAGTCGACGGGCTCGATGACGCGCTCGGCGCGCTCCCGCCTCTCCTCGGCCAGCCGGTCCGACCACTGGGAGCCGACGACCAGGGAGGGGGCGATGACCAGGACCGCCATCGCCGCCGACCAGACCGGCAGCCACGGCCGGGAGACCCTGCGGCTCAGGCTCTCGGCCCCGCCCTCGACGGCCTTGGCCGTGACCCAGGCCAGGCCCAGGGACAGGGCCAGCACGGCCGCCCCGCCCAGCGGGGTGGCCAGGGAGCGGCCGGTGAGCTGGAGGTACACCACCAGGACCGGCCAGTGCCACAGGTAGAGGGCGTACGACAGGCCGCCCAGGGCCGTCAGCGGGCGCCAGGCGAGCACCCGGTGGACCCCGGCCCGGCCGCCCCCGCCGCCGGCGACGATGACGGCGGCCGCGGCGAGGGTCGGCAGCAGGGCCGCGTACCCGGGGAACACCGTGGACACCGGCAACAGCACACCGCACAGGACCAGTGCGGCCAGGCCGCCCCAGCCCAGCGCCCACCGCACCGGCACGGGCGGGGTGATCCGGTGGACGACCAGGGCCAGCACCCCGCCCAGGGCCAGCTCCCACAGGCGGGCGCCGGTGTCGAAGTAGGCCCAGGGCTGGTCGACGGCGGTGATCCACACCGAGTACGCCAGGGAGGCCGCCAGCACCGCGCCGATCGCGGCCAGCGAGGCCCGGCGCATCCGGTCCCGCCCCGCCACCAGCAGCACCGCGCCCAGCAGCAGCGGCCACAGCAGGTAGAACTGGCCCTGGATGGACAGCGACCAGAAGTGCTGCACCGGGCTGGGCGCGCCCTCCCGGGCCAGGTAGTCGACGGCCGCGGCGGCCAGCGCCCAGTTCTCGTGGTAGAGCGCGGACGCGTACACCTGGGCGATGACGTCCGGCCAGCGCGACCGCGGCAGCCACAGGTACGCCATGGCCAGCACCGCCGCCAGCACCACGCCGACGGCGGGGGTGAGCCGCCGCAGCAGCCGGGACCAGAACGCGAACGGGGCGATGCGCCCGTCGCGCTCCACCGAGCGCACCAGGGACCCGGTGATGAGGAACCCGGTGAGGAAGAGGAAGACGTCCACTCCGCCGGAGACCCGGCCGAACCAGATGTGGTAGACGGCGACCAGCAGGACGGCGACGGCGCGCAGCCCCTCGATCTCCGGGCGGAAGCCGCCGCGCTGGGAGGCGGGGCGTTCGGCGGCACCGCGTTCGGGAGTGGACATGGACATGCCTCGAGAATGTGCGAGATGACGGGGAAGTGGCGTCGGATCATCGCCCACAGGGCGGAACGACCGGTGAACGCCCCTCCAACGCCCGGCGACCTGCGCCCGGCGACCTTGACCGAACCTCCGAAACGACCCGACCTCCCCCACCCCCGGAGATCCCCACCGTACGAACACGGTTCCCCACAGAAAGTACACCGCTACGGAGGGTGTACGGCGGTTTATTCCCGGCCCCGGGTGTCGCCCGTCCGACACCGGGGCCCCCGCCGCACGGCTGATAGCTTGCTGCCTAGCGATCCTTCGCTGGTAAGTGACGACGAACCGCTTCATCGGAAAGGTGCGCCTGAGATGTCTGCGCCATACACGCTCCCCGAGCTGCCCTACGACTACGCGGCCCTGGAGCCGTGGATCTCCGGTCAGATCATGGAGCTGCACCACGACAAGCACCACGCCGCCTACGTCGCCGGTGCCAACGGGGCGCTGGAGCAGCTGGCCGAGGCCCGCGACAAGGGCGACTTCGGTGCCGTGACCATGCTCGAGAAGAACCTCGCGTTCCACCTCGGCGGCCACGTCAACCACAGCGTCTTCTGGAAGAACCTGTCCGCCGACGGCGGCGACAAGCCCGAGGGCGAGCTCGGTGCCGCCATCGACGACCAGTTCGGCTCCTTCGACGCCTTCCGCGCCCACTTCAACGCGGCCGCGGCGAGCCTCCAGGGCTCCGGCTGGGCGTTCCTGGCCTGGGACGCGCTGGGCCAGCGCCTCATCATCGAGCAGCTCTACGACCAGCAGGGCAACGCCGCGCTGAGCTCCGTGCCGCTGCTCATGCTGGACATGTGGGAGCACGCGTTCTACCTGCAGTACAAGAACGTGAAGGCCGACTACGTCAAGGCGTTCTGGAACGTGGTCAACTGGGCCGACGTCCAGGAGCGTTTCGAGGCCGCCCGCAAGGTCCGGATCGGCTAGCCGACCGGTCCTGCCACAGCGGAGCCGCCCGCGGGACCCGTCCCGCGGGCGGCCCTGTTCTCTCTCGGCCTCCAGAACCCCGTGGGGGGCTTCGCCGTCAGACCACCAGGGGGATCGGGGCCCCGACCGGGCCGTGGCGGTCGAGTTCGCGCCAGGCGCGGGACAGCCGCCAGACGACCTCCTCGCGCTCGGCGGCGTCGAAGGCCACGGGCAGCCGGAAGTGCCGGTCGAACGGTCCGATGGGGGACGCCGACATCAGGCTGCCGGGCACCAGTTCGAGCCCGTGGCAGAGCGCGACCTGGGTGAAGGCCCGCGAGTCGATGCCGGGCAGCTCGACCCACAGGGCGGCGCCGCCGTCGGGGCGCTTCCACCGCCAGTCGGGCAGGTCGCGGCGGAGCAGCCCCTCCATGTGGTCCATGGCGGCGGCCAGCCGCTCCGAGCGCTCACGGGCGATCCGGTCGTAGTCGGCCAGCAGCCGCACGGCGACGATCTGGTCCAGCTGCGGTCCGGCCAGGTCGGCCAGGAGCTTGCGGCGGCTGAGCCGTACCGCCATCTCCACCGGGGCGCGCAGCCAGCCCACGCGCAGTCCCGCCCAGGCCACCTTGGACAGCGAGTCGACGCTGATGACCTCCGCACCGCGGGGCGCGTAGGCGGCCAGCGGCGGCGGCTCCTGCGGGTGGCGGACGCCGGTGTAGGCGGCGTCCTCCAGGATCGGCGTCCCGGTCCGGGCCGACAGCTCCCCCAGTTCGCGGCGGCGGGCCACGGACATCATCGTGCCGGTCGGGTTGTGGTACGAGGGCATCGTGTAGAGCAGGTGGGGGGCGTGCTCGTCGACGGCGCGGCGCACCCCGTTGATGTCGATGCCCTGGTCGTCCAGCGGTACGGGCACGAACCGGGCGCCCCGGTCGCTCATCAGGTCCAGGCAGCCCGCGAACCCGGGGTCCTCCACCACCACCGGCGACCCCTTGCGCAGGTAGAGCTGGGCCACCAGGGCGATGGCCTGGTGGGCGCCGGTGGTCACGACGATCTGGTCGGCGACGGTGGGCAGCCCCCTGTCGGAGTAGAAGTCGGCGATGGCCCGGCGCAGCGCGGGCAGCCCCTGCGGGTAGTAGGTGCCCTCGTCCAGCAGCGGCCCGATGTCGTCCAGGCTCTCGCGGACGACCTCGGCGAACCCCGGCATCGCGGGGGTGTTCATGCAGGTGGCCGAGATGAGCCCGGCGTCCTTCTGGATGAGGTTGCGGTACATGAACTGGCCGACGCCGTTGGCCGCCCAGCCGTCGGAGCGCACCGGCGCGATCCGGTCGCTGACCCGGGTGCCGCTGCCCTGCCGGCTGTCGAAGACGCCCTCGGAGCGCAGCAGGTCGTAGGCGGAGACGACGGTGGTCCGGCTGACCCGCAGCGCCGACGCCAGAACACGCTCGGACGGCAGCCGCTCGCCGGGGACGAGGCTGCCCTCGTCGATGAGCGTCCGGAGGGAGTCGGCGAGCCTGCGGTAGAGCGCGCCGTCCCCGGCGGACCACGCGCCGAGGAGACCGACGAGGTCGTCCACCGTCCGGGAAGAGTCCATTACCGCCTCCATTGGCCCTGTGCTCCGCTTCTCTTCATATCCATACTGACAGAAATGGACCTCGAAGAGGAGTCGTTATGGCAGACCAATCCTTGACCCTGGCCGAATCCAGGGTGATCCGGGGCGACCACGTCGGCCCGCTGGCGGAGGCGCTCCGGCTGCGGGCGCGGTCCACCGAGGGCCACATCGTCGAAGTGGACTCCTCCGGCACGGGGGACGAGGTCCGCGTCGTGTCCCTGTGGCGGGACCCGGTGGCCCTGCGGTCCTTCGTGGAGCGGACGCACCGCCTGCTCGTGGAGCACCGCGAGCGGCACGGCGCCTTCCCCTCGGTGGAGCGCACCCTGTGGTGGTCGGCGGACGGGCCCGGGCCGGAGGAGGTCCACGAGCGCGAGGAGCACCTGCGCGCCCACGGACCCGGCCCGCGGGCGTTCACCCTCGCGTCGCCGGTCCCGGCCTCCAGTGGGGCAGGGCCCGCCGCGCCGTCTCAGCGAAGGAGCGCGGGTCCTGGTCGGCGCACCCCTGCGGCAGCGCCCCGACGACCGGCCCCGCACCCATCGTCGGCAGGTCGCCCAGATTGCACCGCATCGCCAGATCGGGCTCTGTCGGCCACGAGCCGATGACCACCCCGGCCGGGCGCAGACCCCGCGCGCGCAGCGCCTCGGCGGTGAGGGCCACCTCGTTGAGCGTGCCCAGCCCGGCACGCGCCACGACGAGGACGGGGGCGTCCAGCAGCACGGCGACGTCGGCCAGGGTCTGGCCCTCGGTGTTCAGCCACACCAGCAGGCCGCCGGCGCCCTCGACGAGGACCAGTCCGTGGTCGCCCTCCAGGGCTCGGGCGGCGTCGGCGACGTCCTCGGCGCGCACCTGGGGCAGCCCCGCGCGGGCGGCCGCCGTGGCGGGGGCCAGCGGCTCGGGGTAGCGGGCGAGTTCGACCGGGGTCACCGACGGGACCAGGGCCGCGACGGTGTGCACGTCGCCGGGCTCCCCCCGCCCCACCCCGGTCTGGGCGGGCTTGAGCACCGCGACCCTGACACCGGCCACGGCGGCCAGCGCCGCGGTCACGACGGTCTTTCCCACACCGGTCCCGGTACCGGTCACCACGAGGATCATCGGGACGCCTCCGCGGCCGCGACCATGCCCGCCGCCACCGCGGCGACCTCCTCGTCGGTGCACACGTACGGGGGCATGGCGTAGACCAGGTTCCGGAACGGGCGCAGCCACACCCCGGCCTCCAGCGCGGCGCGGGACGCCTCGCGCATCCTCACCGGGTCCCCGAGCTCGATCACCCCGATCGCGCCGCGCACCCGGGCGCCGGGGGCCCCGGCCAGCCCGGCCCGCAGTCCGCGCTCGACGCGGGCGACGGACTCCCGCCAGCCCGACTCCAGCAGCAGCCGGACCGAGGCGACCGCGACGGCGCAGGCCAGCGGGTTGGCCATGAACGTGGGTCCGTGCGCCAGCACCGGCACCCGGCCCCGGGCGATCGTGCCCGACACCTGTTCCGTGCACAGCACCGCGGCCAGGGTGAGGTAGCCGCCGGTGAGCGCCTTGCCCAGGCACATGATGTCGGGCGCCACCCCGGCGGTGTCGGCGGCGAACAGGTCCCCGGTGCGCCCGAACCCGGTGGCGATCTCGTCGAAGACCAGCGGTACGCCGTGCTCGTCGGCCAGGGCCCGCAGGTCCTTCAGGTGCCGCGGGTCGTGGAAGCGCATGCCCCCGGCGCCCTGCACCAGGGGCTCCACGATGATCCCGGCGAGCTCGCGGGAGTGCCGCTCGGCCAGGGCCGCCACCCGGGCGGTGTGCCCGGGGTCGTACTCCCGCGGCGGCGCGGGCGCGAACACCTGCCCGGGCAGCACGTCGCCCCACAGGGCGTGCATGCCGCCCTCGGGGTCGCACACGCTCATGGCGTGGAAGGTGTCCCCGTGGTAGCCGCCCCGCCAGGTGAGGAACCGGCTGCGGCCCGCCTCCCCTCTGGAGCGGTGGTACTGCAGGCACATCTTCATGGCCACCTCGACGGCGACCGAGCCGGAGTCGGCGAGGAAGACGTGGCGCAGCGGTTCGGGGGTGATCTCCACCAGCAGCCCGGCCAGCTCGGCCGCCGGGCCGTGGGTGAGCCCGCCGAACATCACGTGGCTGAAGTCGTCGGCCTGCGCGCGCAGCGCGGCGTCCAGGACCGGGTGGCGGTAGCCGTGGATCGCCGACCACCAGGAGGACATGCCGTCGACGGCCTCGTGCTCGCTCTCCCCGTCCCACAGCCGCAGGCGCGCCCCGTCCGCTCCGGTCACCACCAGGGGCGGCTCGGCGGGGGGCAGGGTCGTGTAGGGGTGCCACAGGTGGGCGCGGTCGACGGAACGTATCCACTCGGGCGTCATGTGGTCCCATTCTTCCGATCCGGTCCGCGGACCGGATCCGTGCAGACCTACCAGGTTCGGTGTCCGAACTTTGTGGGCTTCCACCGGTGACGCGGGGGGCGCGGACCCGGCAGAGTCGGTACCGCCTCCCTGGCACGAGGACCGGGCCGCCCCAGCGGGATTGGCCGCCGCTGGGTCGGTCCCTTCGTGCACCGGCTCCCCCGTCGCCCCACCCCCTCGGAGACGCTCGACGCCCCGTTCCCCGCACCGAAGGAGCACCCGCCCATGGACGGCACCGCCCTGTCACCGCCCCGCCGCCCGTGGACGCTCCGCTCCCGGAGCGCGGGCCCGGGCCCCTCCGGTGCGGCGCCGCACCCCTTCTCCTGGCTGTCGCAGGCCGCCCGGGCGCGGGCCCGGTCGGGGCTGTCGCGCCGGATCGTCCCGCGGCCGGCCGCCGAGGACGTGCTGGACCTGGCCGGCAACGACTACCTGGGGCTGCTGCGCCACCCGCGGGTGACCGCCGCCGCCGAGGCGGCGCTGCGGCGCTGGGGCACCGGCGCGGGCGGCTCGCGCCTGGTCACCGGCGACACCGAGCTCCACCACGAGCTGGAGCGGGAGCTGGCCGACTTCGCCGGGACCGAGTCGGCCCTGGTGTTCTCCTCCGGCTACACCGCCAACCTGGCGATGCTCACCGCGCTGACCGCCCGGGTGCCCGGGGCGGGCGCCGACGCCCCGGCCCCGCTGCTGGTGTGCGACCGCCACAACCACGCCTCGCTGATCGACGCGGCCCGGCTGGCCCGGGCGGGCGGAGCCCGGGTGGAGCTGTTCGACCACGCCGACCCGGCCGCGGCGGCGCGCGCCCTGGGGTCCCGCGGGACCGCCCCCGGGGCCCGGTCCCTGCTGGTCAGCGACACCGTTTTCTCCGTGGACGGCGACCTCGTCGACACGGCGGCGCTGCACCGGGCGGCTCGGGCGGCCGGCGGCGCCCTGCTGCTGGACGACGCGCACGGGTTCGGCGTGGTCGGCCCGGGCGGCCGGGGCGCCCTGGCCGCCGCCGGGCTGTCCCCGGCCCCCGACGACGTGGTGGTCTCGGTCACCCTGTCCAAGGCGCTGGCCGCCCAGGGCGGCGCCGTGCTGGGCCCGGACCGGGTGATCCGGCACCTGGTGGAGACCGCCCGCACGTTCATCTTCGACACCGGGCTGGCCCCGGCCTCGGCGGCCGCGGCGCTGGCCGCGCTGCGCCTGCTGCGCGCCGAGCCCGAGCGCGCGCGGGCGGTGCGCGAGAACGCCCGGCTGCTCTGCGACGGCCTGCGCGGACACGGGCTGGAGGCGACCTCCCCCGACGCGGCGGTGGTGTCGGTGACCGCCCCGTCCCCGGACGCCGCGGTGCGCTGGCGGGCCCGGTGCCTGGCGGCCGGGGTGCGGGTGGGCTGTTTCCGCCCGCCGTCGGTGCCCGACGGCCGCTCGCGCCTGCGGCTGACCGCCCGGGCCGACCTCACCGGAGCCGAGGTGCACAGGGCCGTGGACGTCATCGCCGCGGGTCGCCCCGGGTAGTCTCGAGGCCGAGACAGACCGTCGGAGACAGGGGAGGCGGTGGCGGCGGTGCCCACCGGTGACGAGGTGTCCGGAACCCCCGGGGAGACCCCGGACCCGACTCCTCCCGAGGGCTCCGGGAACGGGACCGGTAAGGCCGCCGACAAGGCCGCGGACACCGGAGCCACGGCACGCCCGGAGACCTCCGACGGCACCGCGGACACAGCGGCCCCAGGGGACGCAGGAGACCCAACGGACCCAGAGGGCCCAACGGACACCGAGGGCACCGGGGCCACGGCGCGGCCGCCGCGGCGCCGCACCCGGCTGCGCACCCGGATCGGCGTCGGCGTTTCCCTGGTGCTGGTCCTCTCCCTCATCGTCATGCTCACCGTGCCCGCCGGCCGCGACTCCCTGCGCTCCCTGTGGTGCGAGATCACCGGCGGCGTGTGCCCGGCCGAGGACCTGCCCCCCATCACCGAGGAGGAGCAGGCCGACTGGCGGGAGCGGGTGAGCCCCCAGGACGGCGCCCTGTGGGGCAACTACGTGGCGCTGGGCGACTCCTACTCCTCCGGCGACGGCGCGGGCGACTACGCCCCCGAGACCGCCGTGCCCGGCGGCTGCTGGCGCTCGTCCAACGCCTACGCCCACCTCATCGAGGACGAGTTCGACTTCGCCGGGTCCCTGGCCTTCTACGCGTGCAGCAGCCACAAGGGCCGCGAGATGCTCGACGAGCTGGGCACCCCCGAGTCCCAGATCGAGCGGGTCACCGAGCACACCTCCCTGGTGACGCTCGGGATCGGCGGCAACGACCTGGGGTTCATCCCGGTGCTGCGCACCTGCATCGTGCGGATGCCGCTGCTGGAGAGCGGCGTCTGCACCGAGCAGGAGGAGGACATCGAGAAGCGCATGCGGCAGTTCGAGGAGACCCTGGACACCGTCATCGCGGAGATCCGCGAACGCGCCCCCGACGCCCGCCTGCTGGTGCTGGGCTACCCCCGGCTGTTCCCCGAGGAGCCGCCGGCGATGTACTACACGCTGACCGTCAACGACCAGCTGTGGCTCAACGGGATCGCCGAGCGGTTCAACGAGCGCATCCGGGACGCGGTGTACCGGGCCGACGGCGACGTCTACGGGTCCCGGGGCACCGGGAGCGTGGAGTACGTCAACACCTTCTCCGCGCTCGCCGGCCACGAGGTCAGCGCCGAGGACGCCTGGCTGAACGGGATCGTGCTGGGCCGGTTCGGCGAGGGGCTCAAGGTGGACCGGGCGACGTTCCACCCCACCGCGCAGGGGCAGATGTCGATCGCCGAGCGGGTGCGCCTGCAGATCGTCGAGGGCCCCGAACGCGTGCTGTACGTGTCGCGGGAGACCCTGGAGCGGGTGGACGAGTCGCTGCTGCACACCGAGCTGGGCGGGCCGCTGGACCCGGTGCACGCGCCCTCGGGCGGCCCCTCCGACGCGGCCTCCGCGTCGCCGTCGGAGTCCCCCGTCAACGAGGCGGGCGGCTGACCGGTCCCCCGCAGTGCGTGGCGGAGCCCGCCCCCGGTCCGGGGACGGGCTCCGCACGGGTCCGCGGGGCGGTCAGCGCCCGGCCCGCAGGTCCTCCAGCACCTCGGCGAACCGGTCCAGGCCCCAGTTGAGGTCCTCCTCGCTGATCACCAGCGGCGGGGACATGCGCACGGTGGAGCCGTGGGTGTCCTTGACCAGCACACCGTTGCGGGCCAGCCGCTCGCACATCTCCTTGCCGGAGGCGAGCGCCGGGTCGACGTCCACACCGGCCCACAGGCCGATGCTGCGCACGGAGAGCACGCCCTTGCCGACGAACTCCTCCAGGCGGCGGCTGAACACCTCGCCCAGCTTGCGCGCGTTCTCCAGGTAGGGGCCCTCGGTCAGCATCCGGACGACCGTGCTCCCCACCGCCCCGGCGAGCGGGTTCCCGCCGAAGGTGCTGCCGTGCTGGCCCGGCTTGATGACGCCGAGCACGTCCTCGTTCGCGACCATCGCCGACACCGGCAGGATGCCGCCGCCCAGCGCCTTGCCGAAGAGGTAGGCGTCGGGGACGACCCCGCTGTGCTCGCAGGCCCGGATCGTGCCGGTGCGGCCCAGGCCCGACTGGACCTCGTCGGCGATGAACAGGACGCGGTTGTCGTCGCAGATCTCCCGCACCCGCGGCAGGTAGTCGAGCGGCGGGACGATGACCCCGGCCTCGCCCTGCACGGGCTCGATGAGCACGGCGACCGTGGTGTCGTCGATGGCCGCCTCGATGGCCGCGGCGTCGCCGTAGGGCACCGAGCGGAAGCCCGGCGTGTACGGGCCGAAGCCGGTGCGGGCCTCGGGGTCGGAGGAGAAGGAGATGATCGTGGTGGTGCGGCCGTGGAAGTTGGCCCCGGCCACAACGATGGTGGCCTGGTTCTCGGGGACCCCCTTGACCTCGTAGCCCCACTTGCGGGCGACCTTGATGCCGGTCTCCACCGCCTCGGCGCCGGTGTTCATCGGCAGGACCTTCTCCTTGCCGACCATCCGGGCCAGGGCGTCCACCCAGGGGCCGAACTGGTCGTTGTAGAAGGCGCGGCTGGTGAGGGTCACCCGGTCGAGCTGGCGGTGGGCCGCGGCCAGCAGGTCGGGGTTGTGGTGTCCGAAGTTCATGGCCGAGTAGCCGGCCAGGCAGTCCAGGTAGCGCTCGCCCTCCACGTCCGTCACCCAGGCCCCGCGGCCCTCGGCGATGACGACGGGCAGGGGGGCGTAGTTGTGCGCGGAGTGCTCCTGCGCGAGTGCGATGTGGTCCGCGCTGGAGAGTGCGGGTGTGTCGTGTTCGGGAAGTGTCGCGCCGGGGTTCCCGGCGTCGTTCGCCTGCCCCAGGTTCTGGGTGTTGCTCATCCAACCGCTCCGATCACCATTGACCGATGTCAGACACTAGATACCCACCGCGGGGCCCGGTAGAGCCCCCGCCGGAGAGTCCCCAAGAGTTGAGCAGATGACCCGGTGACCCCACAAGGGGTGAGGTGTGTCACAAACGCACGACCGGGCCCGAAATCCGGGCCCCTCCGGCGCCCCGGAAAGGCCGTGGAACAGGGCCGTCCGGACCCTGTGACCGGGCCCGTGAAGTGGGGTGATGCGCTCCACACCCCCGGTGGCGATCGGCTCCCCTCCCGACGGGTACGGTCGGCACACAAGTCATCGACGCGTCGGCCGGAAGCCGGTCGGCGCCGGCGTCCCGCCGCGAGCCCCCGTGCCGTGGACGGCCGCGCCGCATCCGCCGCCAAGGGAGGCCGCCCGTGCGTTCATCGCCCGGACCCGCCGCGCCGCAGACCGCCGCGTCGCCCGCGACGGCCGACCCCGACGCCGCGTTCTCGCTGACCCGGCTGTTCGACGCCGTCGCCGACGCGGTGCCCGAGCGGACCGCCCTGGTCGCCGGGGGGCGCGTCGTCTCCTACGCCGGGCTGCGCGGGCGCGCGGACCGGCTGGCCCGCCACCTGGCGGACGCGGGCGTGCGCCGCGGCGAGCACGTGGCGATCCTGGCCTTCAACCGGGCCGAGTGGACGGAGTCGTTCCTGGGGGTGCTGCGCGCGGGCGCGGTGCCGGTGAACGTCAACTACCGCTACGTGGCGGGCGAGCTGCGCCACGTCCTGGCCGACTCCCACGCGGTGGCGCTGATCGCCGAGGAGTCCCTGGCCGCGACGGTGGCCCGGGTCCGCCCCGACCTGCCCCGGCTGCGCCACGCGGTGCTGCTGGAGGACGGCGCGGGGCCCGCGGCGCGCGAGGCCGTGCGCGCCGCCTTCCCCGGGGCCGTGGGCTACGAGGACGCGCTGGCCGCGGCCCCGCTGGACCGGGCGCTGCCGCCCACCTCGGGCTCGGACCACTACCTGCTGTACACCGGCGGCACCACCGGCTACCCCAAGGGCGTCCTGTGGCGGCAGGCCGACATCTTCCGGGCGGCGATCGAGCGCCGCTCCCCCGGCGCCCCGCGCGCCCGCTCCCCCCGCGACGTGGCCGACCGCGCCCGCGCCTGCTTCCCCCAGCGCATGCTGGTGCTGGGGCCGCTCATGCACGCCGCCGGGCAGTGGAACGCGCTGAGCATGCTGCTGTGCGGCAAGCGCGTGGTGCTGTCCACCGACCGCAGCTTCCGCGCCGAGAGGGTGGTGGCGCTGGCCCATCGGGAGGGCGTGCACACGCTCCAGGTGGTGGGCGACGCGATGGCCCGCCCGCTGGCCCGGCACCTGCTCACCGAGCCCGGCCTGTGTCCGGACCTGTCCGCGGTGCGCTCGGGCGGGACACCGCTGACCCCGCCGGTGCGCGGCCTGTGGCGCGCCTGGCGCGAGGACATCGCCCTGGCCGACTCCTACGGGGGCTCGGAGACCGGGGTGTGCGGTTCGGCGACCGGCGGGCAGGACGCCGAGGGCGGCGCGGAGCCGCTGACCGGCTCCCGGGACGGCCGCAGCTTCACCATGGGCGGCAGCATCGCCGTGCTGGACGAGCACCTGCGCCCGGTGCCGCCGGGGTCGGCGGCGGTCGGCCGCATCGCGCGGACCGGCCGGATCCCGCTGGGGTACTACAACGACCCGATCGCCACGGCGCGCACGTTCCCCACCGATGGGGAGGGGCGCCGCTGGGCGCTGTCGGGCGACTTCGGCACGCGGGCCGCCGACGGGTCGATCGTGCTGCTGGGACGCGGCAGCGTCGTCATCAACACGGCGGGCGAGAAGGTGTACCCCGAGGAGGTCGAGGCGGCGCTCAAGGCCCACCCCTCGGTGGAGGACGCCATCGTGGTGCCCGCCCCGGACGAGCTGCTGGGGCAGCGCGTCACCGCGCTGGTGTCGCTGGCCGCGGGCGCGGCGCCGGACGAGCCGGGCCTGCTGGCGTTCTGCCGGGTGCGGCTGGCCGGGTTCAAGGTGCCCCGGACCGTGCACTTCGTGGACCGGGTGCGGCGCACCGCGGTCGGCAAGCAGGACTACCGGTGGGCGTCGTCGGTGGTCCGGGAAAGCGTCTGAGGGGGCCGGAACCGGCCATGCGGGGTCCCGCAGCACTGTGCTGTGGGACTCCTTCTTTTTCGGCTTCTGAGCGGTGGCGTCCCTGCACGACCGAAAAATCGAACAGTGGATGACAAAACGCCTGTTCGCCCCGCCCCTTCCCTCCCCCGGTGCCCCCGATGACACGGGGTGGGGGAATCCGCACCCCGTCCCCGCGGCCGCCCACAGCGACCGTTTCCGCTTGTACCTTAGGAGAAGGCAGGCCGAGGACGCCCCCGAGCGGGGAGACCGTCCCACCCCGCCCGCACCAGCAGACGAAGGACCCGTGACGGACCGGGCACCCCTGCCGGCCGCGTGAGAGCGGTCCGCACCCCTCCCCAGAACCGGCGGAGTCCTTCCCCTCCCCCAGACCCGCCCGCAAAGCACGAAGAAGAAGAGGAACCCGGATGCCAGCGAATCTGTGGACGATGTCGGCCCTGGCCATGAACACGTCGGTCGAGGAGGAGATCGTCCACGAGTACGAGGGGTTCATCGGGTGGGTCCTGAACCTCATGGTGACCCTGGGCGAGCCCGGTGTGGGCGTGGCCCTGTTCATCGAGACCTTCTTCCCCCCGATGCCCAGTGAGGCCGTCCTGCCCGGCGCGGGCTTCCTCGCCTACGACGGCCAGATGAACGTCTGGCTCGCCATCATGTGGGCCACCATCGGCTGCCTGGTCGGCGCCTGGGGCTTCTACGCGATCGGCGCGCTGCTGGGCCGCGAACGCACCATGTGGCTGGTCGAGAAGACCCCGCTGCTGGAGATCGGCGACTTCCACAAGGCCGAGAAGTTCTTCGAGCGCTTCGGCGGCATGGCCGTCCTGCTGGGCCGGTGCGTGCCCCTGGTCCGCAGTTTCATCTCCGTCCCGGCCGGCATCGAGCGGATGCCGCTGCTGAAGTTCTCCCTCTACACCGTCATCGGCTCGGCCGTGTGGAACACCATCTGGATCGGCCTGGGCTTCGTCTTCGGTCCGGCCATCAAGCCCATCCTGGTCCAGTGGAGCGGCCTGATCAGCAACATCGTGCTGGTCGTCATCGCCCTGCTGCTGCTGTGGTTCGTGGTGGCCCGGGTCCTCAAGATCGTCCGGGCGCGCGGGGCGCAGAACACGCCCACCGCCTGACCGCCCCACCGGCGGCATCCTCAACCGAAGGACCCTCCCGGGTCCGCACGGCGCGGGGTGCCGGGGCGCGGCCGACCGGCCGCGCCCCGGCTGAGAGCACACCCGTCGAACCTGCCCTAGTTAGCACTAGCGAAGGAACGCCCATGAGCGCGTACAACATCGTGTCCATCGCCGGCAGCGACCCCAGCGGGGGCGCCGGGATCCAGGCCGACCTCAAGGCCTTCTCCGCCCACGGGACGTTCGGGATGAGCGTGATCGCCGCGCTCACCGCGCAATCCACCCGGGGCGTCACCGGGGTCCACCCCGTCCCCGCCGACTTCGTGGTCCGCCAGATGGACACCCTCTTCTCCGACGCGACCGTGCACGCGGTCAAGGTCGGGATGCTCGGCACCGCCGAGATCACCGAGGCCGTCGCCGAGGCGATCGGGCGGCACGGTCTGCCCAACGTCGTGGTCGACCCGGTGATGGTGGCCAAGAGCGGCGACCGCCTGCTGGAGGCCTCGGCCACCAAGGCGCTGCGCACCGCGCTGCTGCCCCGCGCCGACCTGATCACCCCCAACCTGCCCGAGGCCGCCGACCTGCTGGAGGAGGACGAGGCGACGGACCTGGAGGGGATGCGCGCCCAGGCCCGCCGCCTGCTGGAGCTGGGCCCGCGCCGGGTGCTGCTCAAGGGCGGCCACCTGGAGGGCGGGGAGAGCGTGGACGTCCTGGTGTCCCGGGACGGAGAGCACCGGGAGTTCTCCGCGCCCCGCGTGGACACCCGCAACACCCACGGCACCGGCTGCACCCTGTCGTCGTCCATCGCGGCGCTGCTGCCGCAGCGCCCGGACGCGGCCTCCGCCGTGGCCGACGCCAAGGCCTACCTGACCGAGGCCCTGCGCCGCGCCGACGAGATCGACGCGGGCGGCGGCCAGGGCCCCGTCCACCACTTCCACGCCTGGTGGTGACCCGGGCACGGGAACGCGAGAGGGGGACCGGCCGCACGGGCCGGTCCCCCTTTTTCCGTTCCACGGCGTGCCGTGGCGGCTAGCCCTTGACGACGTCGTCCATCAGGGCGTCGGGGTTCCTCCAGTCCGGGTGGGCGAAGAACTTCCTGGTCTCCGCCACCACGAGCGGCGACAGCACCAGCAGGCCCACCAGGTTGGGCAGCGCCATCAGGCCGTTGGCGATGTCGCTGAACAGCCACACGGAGCTGAGGTCGGCGACCGACCCGATGAAGATGACGATGATGAAAAGGATCCGGTAGGGCAGCACGAGGCTTCGGCCCGCCAGGAACTCGATGCACCGGTCGCCGTAGTAGGACCAGCCGAGCAGGGTCGTGAAGGCGAACACCGCGACGGCGATCGCCACGATCACCGCGCCCGCCGGGGCCAGGGCCGGGCTGATGGCCTCCAGGCCCTGCGTCATCGCCTGGCTGGTGAGCAGGGAGCCGTCCTCGGCGTTCTCGCCCTGCCAGACACCGGTGGTGATGATGACCATGCAGGTCATGGTGACCACGATGATGGTGTCGATGAAGGTCTGCGTCATGGAGACCATGGCCTGGCGGACCGGCTGCCGGGTCTTGGCCGCGGCGGCGGCGATGCCGCCGGTGCCCAGGCCCGACTCGTTGGAGAAGATGCCGCGCGCGAAGCCCATCTGGATGGCGATCAGCACGGTGGAGCCGGCGAAGCCGCCGGCCGCGGCCGTACCGGTGAAGGCGTCGGTGACCACGAGCAGGAGCGCGGGGCCGATCTGCGCCCAGTTGACCGCGAGCACCAGCAGGCAGATGGCCACGTAGCAGATGATCATGATCGGGACGAGCGCGGAGGCGACCCGGCCGATGCTCTTGATGCCGCCGAGGATGACCGCGCCGGCCAGCACCATGAGGATGAGGCCGATGATCCAGGTGTCGACCCCGGTCACGCTGTTGATCTGCTGGGCGACGGTGTTGGCCTGGCTGCCGTTGCCGATGCCGAAGGCGGCGATCGCGCCGAAGACGGCGAAGAGCACGCCCAGGACGGTGCCGAAGCCCCCGCCGATGCCGTACTTGAGGTAGTACATCGGGCCGCCGCTCTGCTCGCCCTTGGCGTCGGCGCGGCGGAACTTCACACCCAGCAGGGCCTCGCTGTACTTGGTCGCCATGCCGAGGAACCCGACGACCCACATCCAGAAGAGGGCGCCGGGGCCGCCGATGCCGATGGCGAGCGCCGCGCCGGCGATGTTGCCGACGCCGACGGTGGCCGCGAGGGCCGTGCTGAGCGCCTGGTAGTGGGAGATGTCCCCCTCTACGGAGTCGTCCTCCTTGCGCCGGACGAGCGCCAGCCACAGGGCGTGCGGGAGCTTGAGGAGCTGGAGAAGGTTCAGGCGGATGGTGAGGAAAAGGCCGACGGCGAACAGCAGCGGGATGAGGACGAACGGTCCCCAGATGATGCCGCTGATGAGGCCGGCCATTTCAAGGAGCTGGTCCACGGGGGATCTCCCTGTCGGTCAGTGGATGGGGCCGAGGACACCGCGGGTGTCGGCGCGCGGGGGGCGGGTGCCCTCGTGGACGCGTCGGCACTGGTGGTGGCCTCGCGTCATCGGCAAAGAATCGCAGTGGTGCGTAACGAACATGTCACACACCTTCGACATGCCGGTCTCACCGGGAACCGGGGCGGGCTCCGTCTCGTTCTCCGCCCCTCGGTGGTGTCACGTGCCGCTCCCGTCGTCCCCGGCCCGGCTCCGGGCGAGTTCGCCCAGCATCCGCGCCGCGGCCTCGGGGTCGGCCCCGCGCCCCACGGCGATGCCGAGCAGGTAGGCCGTGAGCGGCGCCGCCGGGCGGGCGACGGAGTGCGCGGCGTCCTTGGCGAGGTCGAGGACGCGGTCCACGTCCTTGCGGTCCATGGCATCGGTCTCCGGAAGCCCGAGTGCGACGCGGACCTCATCGGCCCATTCCACGAGAGTCACCGTTCCACTCCTCAGAGCAATGATTCGATCACGTGATGCGATCTTAGCCACCGACGGGTCATCTGCGGTCAACCCGGGTGCGGGGGCACCGTCCGCGGTCCGTCACCGCGCGCTCGGTGAGCCCACGCCCGCACGACGTGTCCGGTTCCCTCCGCGCCCCATCCGGGTTCACCCGCGCCTTCTAGCGTCGAGGACACGTCCCCCCGGCGTTGGGAGCCGCCCGCATGTCCCCCCTCGACACCTTCCGCGACCCGACCCCCGCCTCCACCGACGGGCAGCGCCCGCTGCGCGTCGCCATCGTGACCGAGTCCTTCCTGCCCCAGGTGAACGGGGTGACCAACTCCGTGTGCCGGGTCGCCGACCTGTTGGCCGCCCGGGGCCACCAGGCGCTGATCCTGGCCCCGGGGCACGACGGCCCCACCCGTTACGCGGGCTTCCCGGTGGTGCGCACGCCCTCGGTGCCGCTGCCCGTGTACCGCGACTTCGCCCTGGGCCTGCCCGCCCGCCGCACCCTGACCACCGCCATCCGCTCGTTCTCCCCGGACCTGGTGCACCTGGCCTCGCCGGCCCTGATGGGCCTGGCCACGGTGGAGGCGGCCCGGCGCTGGGCGCTGCCGACGGTGGCGGTGTTCCAGACCGACCTGCCGGGCTTCGCCCGGCGGTACGGGCTGCCCGGGCACGAGCACCTGTGGTCGGGGCTGCGCCGCGTCCACGCCGCCGCGGACCGCACGCTGGTGCCCTCCTCCGCGACGATGGAGGCCCTGTCCGCCCGCGGGTTCCCCCGGCTGGCCCTGTGGCGGCGCGGGGTGGACACCGACCGCTTCCGCCCGGAGCACCGCGACGGGGCGCTGCGCCGGGCGCTGGCCCCCGGCGGGGAGGCGATCATCGGCTACGTCGGGCGGCTGGCCAAGGACAAGCGCGTCGACCTGCTGGAGCACGTGCTGAAGCTGCGCGGTGTGAAGGTGGTCGTGGTCGGGGACGGCCCGGAGCTGCCCCGGCTGCGGCGGCGGCTGCGCGGCGCGGTCTTCACCGGCCAGCGCACCGGCGGCGACCTGTCCCGGCTGTACGCCTCCCTGGACGTGTTCGTGCACACCGGGGCCGACGAAACGTTCTGTCAGACGGTCCAGGAGGCGCTGGCCTCGGGGGTCCCGGTGGTCGCCCCGGCCGCGGGCGGCCCGCTGGACCTGGTGGAGGACGGCGTCAACGGGCTGCTGTACGCCCCGGACTCGGTGCGCGAGCTGCGGGTGGCGGTGGGGCGGCTGGCCCACAACCGCGCCCTGCGCGCCGACCTCGCGGGCCGGGCGCGGGCGTCGGTGGAGCACCGCACCTGGGAGGCGGTGGGCGACGAGCTGCTGGCCCACTACCGGTCGGTGCTGGCCCCCAGCCGCGAGCTGGCCGCCGGGGAGCCCCCGGCGCTGCCCGCCCGCTGAGAGGCCCGGCCCCCGCACTCCCGCGACCATCACGGACGACGGTGCCCTTCCCTTGACCCGACCCCCGGGGAAGGGCACCGTCCGCCCCTCTCTCCCCTGGTCAGTGGACGGGTTCGGCGACCGCCCGCACGAGCGTCGGCGCCACCGCCGCGGACACCGGGTCGGCCGCCAGAGCGTCCAGCACCTCGGCGAGCCGGTCCAGGTGGGCGTGGATCCAGGGCAGCGCCAGCGGGTCGGTGGCGGCCAGCGCGGCGTAGCGGCGCTCCTCGGTGTCCCCGTAGAGCAGGCTGGTGGCGACCCGCATGCGCAGGGCCTGCGGCCCCTCCCCGAACTCGGCGGCGGGCAGCACGCCCATGCCGAACCGCTCCAGCAGCAGCCCGGTGAGCTCGGGCCCGGTGGTGACGCCGTGCAGTCCGGCCAGCCGCTCGCGCATCGGCTCGAAGTCCGGGTA
This sequence comes from Nocardiopsis sp. NPDC057823, assembly GCF_042797335.1. Lineage (NCBI taxonomy): Bacteria > Bacillati > Actinomycetota > Actinomycetes > Streptosporangiales > Nocardiopsidaceae > Nocardiopsis > Nocardiopsis sp. NPDC057823. The sequence continues at coordinate 67,810 of NZ_JBHVLR010000024.1, forward strand.
GAGGTAGAACCCGGCCCGCGGCGGGGCGAGGGTCGCCCCGGCCCCGGTGAACACGTCCGCGACGGCGCGGGCGACGATCCCGTGCAGACGGCGGCTGCGGTCGATGTGGTCGACGAGTTCGGCGGGCTCGGTGAAGGCGTGGGCGGCGGCCTCCTGGACGGGGGCGGCCGGGCTGGACCAGATCTCGCTGGCCACACCGAGCAGGCCGCCGCGCAGCCGGTGCCCCAGCTCGGAGTCGGGCAGGCGCAGGACCCCGATCCGCCAGCCGCCCAGGGCGAGGTTCTTGCTCAGCCCGGTGGAGATGACGGTGCGCTCGGGGGCGAACTCGGCGGGGCTGTGCACGTGGACGGGCTCCCCGCCGGGGCCGACCGGGTGGACGAGGTCGCGGTAGATCTCGTCGGAGATGATCACCAGGTCCAGCTCGCGGGCGACCTCGGCCAGGCGGCGCACGGTCTCGCGGCTCGCCAGGGTGCCGGTCGGGTTGTCGGGCAGGGTCGCGATGACCGCGTTGACGGTGCGACCCTCCGCGCGCGCCGCGGTGACGGCCGCGTGCAGCAGGTCGGGCTGGGGGACGCCGCCCTCGCCGCCGCCCGCGGTCGGGACGAGCAGGGGGCGGGCGCCCACCAGCCGGCTCTGCGCGGCGTAGCTGACCCAGCTGGGCGCGGCGATGGCGGTGTCCCCGCCCAGTTCCAGCAGGAGGCTGTACAGCAGCGGCTTGCTGCCGGGCCCGGCGATCACCATGCCGGGGTCGGTGGGCAGTCCGCGGCGCTCCCAGTAGCCCGCGGCGGCCTCGCGCAGGGCGGCGACCCCGGCGACGGGGCCGTAGGAGTTGGCGCCGTTGCCCGCCGTGAGGCGGTCGCGCATGACCGGGTGGACCGGCAGACCGGCCTCACCGAACCCCAGGGGCAGCACGCGCACCCCCTGGCGGCGCTTCTCGGCGAGGGCTTCGTTGACGGCGAGGGTCGCGGAAACAGTGACGGCCATGTGATGACTCATCTCCGGCTCAGGGTCGGCGTGCGGCCGTCGTTCCAGGTGACGGCCTCTCACCCCTCACCCTGCCCAGGAACACCCTTCACTACAAGCGAGTCTTTTCGATGGTGAGCGTAAGCTTTTCTTATGCTCGACCTCCGACGCCTCCAGATCCTGCGCGAGTTCTCCGCCCGGGGCACGATCGCGGCCACGGCCGCGGCCCTGGGGTACACGCCCTCGGCCATCTCCCAGCAGCTGTCCGCGCTGGAGAAGGAGACGGGGGTGGCGCTGCTGGACCGCACCCCGCGGGGGGCGGAGCTGACCGACGCCGGCCGGCTCCTGGTCGCCCAGGCCGAGGAGATCCTGGCCCTGGTGGAGGCCACCGAGTCGGTCCTGGCCGAGCAGGCCGACATGGCGCTGGGCGTGGTGACGGTGACGGCGTTCCCGACCGCCGCCGTGGCGTTCGCCCCGCTGCTGGCGCCGTCGCTGCGGATGCACGAGGAGATGCAGCTGGTGCTGCGCCAGACGCTGCTGTCGACGGGGACGGAGAAGGTCCGCTCGCGGGAGGTGGACATCGCCCTGGTCGACGACTGGAGCGGACAGCACCCGGGGCGGGGCGCGGACAGCGGGCTGCGCCACGTGCACCTGCTGCGCGACCCGATGGTGCTGGCCGTCCCGCAGGGGCACCGGCTGGCCGACCCGGAGGAGCCGGTGGTGCTGGAGCGGCTGCTGGGCGAGTCGTGGATCGTGGCGCCCGAGGGCGAGCGCTCGCGCTACGGGACCGACCTGCTGCTGGCCGAGGTGGGCGGACTGCCCGGGGCGGCCTGGGAGTTCGAGGGGCTGGGCACGGTGCTGAGCCTGGTCTCGCGCGGCATCGGGATCGCGGCGGTGCCGTCGCTGGCGATGGTGGGCGCCCCGGCGGGGCTGGTCCACCGGACGCTGCCCGGGCGGGTCCCGGCCCGGCACGTGTACGCGGTGGTGCGCCCGGCCTCGCTGCGCCGCCCGGCGGTCCAGGTCACCCTCCAGGCGCTGCGGACCGCGGCCCGGACCGTGGCCGAGGAGCTGGACGCGCTCACCGACCGGCCCTCCTGAGGCCCCGCGCTCGCGGGAGCCGCCGGACTCCTCGCGGCCCTCGCGCTCTGTGGCCCCCGCGCCCGCAGGAGCCACCGGAGCCGCGCGGGGACGGCCGCCGGTCCTCCGGACCCGGAGCGGCGGCGGATCCGGCGGACGGCGACCGCGGCGGGTCCGAGGCGGCGGACGGTCCCGGACATGACGGTGGCCCGGCCGTTCGGCCGGGCCACCGCGGGCCTCCCGCTCCGGTGTCCTTCAATCGTCCCCATCGCCGCTCCGCCGCCGCGCCCGGTCGACGCGGCGGCGCAGTTTGCGGCAGACGTGCAGCGCGCGGTCCCGGTCGTCGCGGGCGTTCCACCACCGGGCGTAGGCCTCCAGCCGGCGTTGTCGCAGTGCCTCCAGTTCGGCCTCCATGCGGGTCACCCGGTGCTCCAGGTCGATGCGTTCCCGTTCGAACGCCGACATGTCGCGCTCGTGGAACCCGGCTTCGCGTTCGGCGTCGAGCAGTCGGTCGTTGAGGGCCTGGTTCCCGTCACCGCCGCGGGTGATCCTGCCGAGGCCGCTCCGTCCATTGATCCCTTCGAACCACACACCCCATGTGTTTCCCGAGCCGCATGGATATCACCGTCAGCCACGCAAAGAATGCGGAAAGTGGCAAACCTCAGATTATTCGCAATTCAGACAAAGCCGACAAATGCCCCTGCGCTCCCCTGGCCGCCGCTTGACCGCCCTCAGGCGGCCAGCCGCTCCAGGTGCGCGGGCCGGGGCGCCGCGGGCAGCAGCCCCCGGTAGACCTCCTCGAACCGCTCCAGCGAGCGGTGGTGGTCGTGCCGCGCCGCCAGCTCCCGGCTGGCCTCGCCCATCTCCGTCCGGGACCGCTCCGAGCCCAGCACGGTGAGCAGCCGGTCGGCCAGAAGGCGCGGTTCGCCGGGCGGGAACAGGAAGCCGTTGCGCCCCTCCTCCACCAGGTGCGGCAGCGCCATGGCGTCCGCGACCACCACCGGCAGCCCCGTGGACATCGCCTCCAGGGTCGCGATGCTCTGGAGCTCCGCCACGCTCGCGATGGCGAACACGTCCGCCGCCGCGTACACCAGCGGCAGCTCGTCGTCCGGCACGAAGCCCAGGAAGAACACCCGGTCGGCGACCCCCTCGGCGGCCGCCAGCGCCCGCAGCCGCGCCTCGCAGCGGCCCAGGCCGGCCAGGGCCAGCTGGACGTCCCGCTCCCGGGACACCAGGGCCAGCGCACGGATCGTGTCGTCGATCCGCTTCTCCTCGTCCAGCCGCCCCACGAACACCACGGTCTCCCGGTCCGGCAGGCCGAACCCCTCCCGCAGCGCGGACCGCTCCGCCGGACGCGGGTGGAAGCGCTCCAGGTCGATCCCGCACGAGATCGGCTCGACCTCCCCGGCGAACCCCTTCTCCCGCAGCAGCGCCGCGGCGCGCGGGGTCGGCGTGGTCACGTGGTCGGCCTCCCCCGCCACCCGCACCATGTCCCGCCAGGCCAGGTCGCCCACCGCCGTCCGCATCGCCTCGGGGATCCGCGCGTGGGCGTACAGGTTGTCCGGCATGAAGTGGTTGGTCAGCACCACCGGGATGCCCGCCGTGCGCCCCCTGCGCATCGCCGTGCGGCTCAGCGTGAAGTGGCTCTGCGAGTGGAGCACGTCCGGGTCCAGGCGCTGCACCAGGCGGGCGATGTGGCCGCCCATGCCCAGCGGCACGGCGGCGCGCATGTCGGTCTGGAGGGGGATCGGCGCCGACCGGAGCCGGTGCTCCATCACCCGCCCGTTGCGGCGCACGTACGGGTCCCCCTCGTCGGAGGGGCACACCACGTGCACCCGGTGCCCGCGGTCCGCGAGCCCCTCGGCCAACCGGTGGGTGAAGTATCCGGCCCCGTTGACGTCGGGCGGGTAGGTGTCGGTGGCGATGAGGACGCGCAGCGCTCTGGACTGGGCCATGTGTGGAACTCCTTCGTTCAGCGGTCGCGGGTGCGGGCCGTGCTCGTGTGCGTGTGCGCCCCCTTCGCCTCGGGGTTGCGGTGCCGGGTGCGGGCCAGGGCGATGGTCCCGGCCATCGCCAGGGCCGTGAAGCCGAGCGCTCCGATCTGGGCCGCGAGCGTCTCGGGGGCGCCCTCCCCCAGGAGGATCGCGCCGATCCCCACGCTGACCACGGGGTCGGTGATGAGGAGGGTCGCGTAGGCCGCCGCGAAGTGGCCGGTGCGGTAGGCGTTCTGCATGAGCAGCCCGCCGAAGACCGCCAGCACCAGGGCGAGCACGGTCAGCCAGCCGAAGACGGTCGTCCAGTCGACGACCGCGTTGGCGGTGATCACCCGGGCCAGGCCGGAGGTGGCGCCCAGCGCCGTGCCCCCCGCCAGCGCGAGCACGATCGCCCGGGCGCCGCTGCGCATCCAGTGCGCGGTGAAGAACACGGCCAGGCCGAGGAAGAGGGTGGTCCCGGTGAGGACCAGGGCGGCCCGGGTGGACATGACCGGCAGGTCGGCGCCGTGCGGGAACGTCCACAGCACGCCGATGAGGCCGGCCATGACGGCGACCCCGGCGATGATCTGCGAGGTCCGCACCCGCTGGTGGTTGAACAGCGCCGACAGGACGATGGCGAACAGCAGCCCGGTGACGCCGATCGGCTGGATGATGGTGAGCGGCGCGCCGCTCAGGGCCAGCAGGTGCAGGCACACGCCCACCCCCGCGGCCAGGGTGCCCAGCAGCCAGCGCGGCTGGCGCAGCAGGTGCAGCAGGAACCCGGCGCGGGCCACCTGGTCCCCCGGGGCGCGCACGGCGTCGCGCTCCTGGAGGGCCGAGCCCAGGGCGAGCGCGAAGGCCCCCGCCACGGCGATGAGGACGGACCAGACCACCGTCACCACCCCCGGGGGGCGGACCACCGCGGTCCCATCGTCGCCTGCGCCACTCGTCGTCTCCTCCCGGCGCCCGGGCGGCTCCGGGCGCGTCCAACAACGCTACGGGCGGGGCTCCGCTCCGGCCATGACGCCAGCGCCCCTTTCGGGGTGTGGTCCGCACCCCACCCCCTCGAGGGGTCTCCTCCCCCAGCATCCACCGAAGCCGACCCCCGCACGCTTTTCGGCGGATCGGACACGCCGGGCCGTTGTCCGGAGCCCTTCCGCGAAAGTCGGTGCGGTAAGGGCCGGGAGCGGTCAAAACCGGGTAAGGGGCGGCCGGAATGCGCGGTCCGGTCCCGACCACCCGGAGAACGGTGCTGCGCCGGAGGCGGCCTCCATGGCACCATGTCCCCTATTGGTCTAGACCGGATAGGAGCGCCCACCCGTGCCTGATACCTCCCCCTCCCTCCTCGACTCCCGACCCGTCATCCCGCGCCCCGCCCAGCTGGTGCCCGGCGACGAGGGCGGGCTGACACTGACCGCCGCGACCAGGGTGTCCGCCGACCCCGAAGCCCGGGACACCCTCGTGTGGCTCCAGCGTGAACTCGGCGCGGCCACGGGGTTGCCGCTCGCCACGGGCTCCGAGGACAGCCAGATCCGCCTCAGTGTGGACCCGGGGGCCGGCCTGGGCCGCGAGGGCTACCGGCTGATCGTCGACGACGAGGGCGCGATCATCGTCGGCAACGACCCCGCCGGGGTCTTCTACGGGGCCCAGACCCTGCGTCAGCTGCTGCCCGCCGAGGCCCACCGGGACGCCCCCCTGGGCGGCACCGAGTGGACGCTGCCCGCCGTGCGGATCACCGACGCCCCCCGGTTCGCCTGGCGCGGGCTGATGCTGGACACCGCCCGGCACTTCGTCCCCAAGCGGGAGGTGCTGCGCTACATCGACCTCCTGGCCATGCACAAGCTCAACGTGCTGCACCTGCACCTCAGCGACGACCAGGGCTGGCGGGTGGAGATCGACCGCTACCCGAAGCTCACCGAGAAGGGGTCCTGGCGCACCCGCAGCCAGCTGGGGACCCCCCGGCCGGGGCAGGAGGCGGAGTTCGAGGAGCGCCCGCACGGGGGCTTCTACACCAAGGACGACATCCGCGAGATCGTCGCCTACGCCGACGCCCGGCACATCAGCGTCGTCCCGGAGATCGACGTGCCCGGGCACTCCCAGGCCGCCATCCACGCCTACCCCGAGCTGGGCGAGGTGGGCGAGATCCCGGTGGGGCAGCGCTGGGGCGTCTTCGAGGAGGTGCTGGCGGTCACCGACGACGTCATCGAGTTCTACAAGAACGTCATCGACGAGCTGCTGGAGCTGTTCCCGAGCACGTACTTCCACGTGGGCGGGGACGAGTGCCCCAAGACCCAGTGGAAGGGCAGCGAGAGCGCGCAGCGGCGCATCCGCGAGGAGGGCCTGGCCGACGAGGACGAGCTGCAGAGCTGGTTCATCCGGCAGCTCGATGACCACCTCACCGCGCGCGGGCGCCGCCTGGTGGGCTGGGACGAGATCCTGGAGGGCGGGCTGGCCCCGGGCGCGACGGTGATGTCCTGGCGCGGCGAGGAGGGCGGCATCGCGGCCGCCCGGGCGGGGCACGACGTGGTCATGTCCCCCACCGCCACCTCGTACCTGGACTACAAGCAGTCGGAGTCCGACGACGAGCCGATCCGGGTGGGCACCCTGCTGCGCACGGAGGACGTGTACCTGGCCGAGCCGGTCCCGGCCTCGCTGACCGAGGAGGAGGCCCGGCACGTCCTGGGCGCCCAGGTCAACGTGTGGACCGAGCACATCGACACGCCGCGGCGGCTGGACTACATGGTCTTCCCGCGGCTGTCGGCGTTCGCCGAGAAGGTGTGGTCCGCCAACGCGCGCGACTACGCCGAGTTCGAGCCGCGCCTGGTCCACCACCTGACCCGCCTGGACGCGGCGGGCGTGGAGTACCGCCCGCTCGACGGCCCGCGCCCCTGGCACACCCGTCCCGGCGTCCACGGCTGGGGCTGATCCCCCGCCCCGTCCCGGGTGGCCGGGACGGGGCCTCCCGGCCGCCCGCGGCGCGGGCCGCGGGCGCGCCGGAGGGCTCAGAAGTAGGTGGCGACGACGTCGACGACCGTGTCGGCGTCGTCGACCACCGGGATGCTCCGCCACCGGTCGAAGGTCGTGCAGGGGTGGGAGATCCCGAACGACATCAGGTCGCCCGGACGCACCCCCAGCCCCGGCGGGACGTCGAGGTAGGCGTGCTGGTCGTCGAACTTGCGCACCGTCACCCCCGCGGCGGGGACGGTGGTGCCGTCGGCCCGGCGCAGGACGCGCGGGATCGGCAGGTCCTGGTCGTACCCGGCGTCGCGGCGCCCCATCCCGGCGACCGCCAGTCCCTCCTCGGGGGCGGACAGGACGCGGGCCCACAGCTCCAGGGCGCCGGTGAGCGCGTCGCCGCCCTCCGGCAGCCGGTTGAAGGGGGTGAGGCGGCGGTACAGCCCGTCGTCGTGGCTGATGTAGGCGCCGCTGCGCAGGATCGGGATCGCCTCGACCATGCCGCCGAGCTCCTCGGCCACCAGGTCGAACCACGCGCTCCCGCCCACCGTCACGATCGGCTGCGCCCGCCCCGGGAAGAACCCGGCCTCCGACAGGGCCTCGGCGTCGCCGCGCAGGTCCCGCAGGAACCCCCGGACCCCGTCGGCGTCGGACAGGGGTCCCTCGTACCCGGCCACGCCGGACACGCCCGCCCCGGGGACGGCGGCCACGGCTCGGGCCAGCTCCAGGACCTCCTCGCGGGTGCGCACCCCGGTGCGGCCGCCCGGGACGCCGCGCTCCAGCAGCACGCCGGGCGGCCGACCGCCCTCGGCGCCCTTCAGGCCCTCGGCCAGGGCCGCGACCCCCTCGGGGGAGTCGACGTAGAACAGGAACTCGAAGCCGGGGTCGGCCGCGCCCTCGTCCGCCGCCCAGCGGATCACCCCGGGTTCGAGCAGCTCGTTGGCGAGCAGGATCCGCCGCACCCCGAACCGGCGCACCGCCAGCGCCTGGTTGGCGGTGGCGACGGTGATGCCCCAGGCGCCCGCGGCCAGCTGGCGGTCCAGCAGGGCGGGCGCCATCGAGGTCTTGCCGTGCGGGGCGAACAGCAGCCCGTGGCGGTGGGTGAAGTCGGCCAGGGCCGCGGTGTTGCGGGCGAGCGCGGACTCGCGCAGCACGAGCAGCGGCCACGTGAACGGCCCGTCGAACAACCGGTCCCGCCGGGCGGCGAAGTCGGCGGCGGCGACCGGGTCCCCCGGCCACCACACCCCCTTCGTCCGCCAGTCGACGACTTCTCCGATGTCCGACCGGTCGCTCACGTGGCTCCGCCTCCTGCTCGTGGGTCTCCCCGCAATCTAGCGGCTAGTGGAGAACCGGCACCAGGGGCGCGGGGAGCAGCGGCGTCGCGACCTGCTCCGGGGTGTCGTCGCGGTCCTCGTCCTCACGGCCCTCGTCGTCGAGGAAGTCGCGGATGGCGCGCTGCCCGGCGTCGGGGTAGTCGGTGATGAACCCGTCCACCCCCATGCGCAGGACGGCGTCCATGGCGGCCCGGCTGTTGACCGTGTAGGGCATGGTCTCGTACCCGTGCTCGTGGAGCAGCTCCACGTAGTCCTCGTCGACGGTGGTGTGGTTGGGGTTGACCATGTGCGCCCAGGTGAACTCCGACAGCCGGTCCTCGGGGACCCGCCCGAGCAGGGCGTGCGGGACCGAGGGCAGGAGCCGCTTGGACGAGCGCGTGACCTCCCAGTCGAAGCTCTGCACGACCAGGCGGCGCGGCTCCCACGCGGGGTTGTGCTCCAGCCAGTCCGGGCGCCTGAGCAGCTCGACCGCGATCTCCCTCTCGATCCCCGGGTAGCGGGCCGGCTCCTTGATCTCCAGGAAGAGGTTGAGGTCCAGCTCCCGCATGCGGTCCAGCGCCTCGCCCAGGGTGGGCACGGGCTCGCCCTCGAACTCGGGGGAGAACCACGACCCGGCGTCGAGCCGGCGCACCTCCGCCAGGGTGTAGTCGGCGACCAGGCGGGACCGGCGGTCCGGGAAGACCTCCTCGACGTCGGTGGTGCGGGTGAGGGTGGCGTCGTGCAGGAGGACGAGCTCGCCGTCCTCGGTCCGCTGGACGTCGATCTCGACGGTCAGCGCGCCGAAGCGCCGCGCGGCGTCGAGTCCGGCGAGCGTGTTCTCCGGGGCGTGGCCGGCGGCCCCCCGGTGGGAGACGGCGATGATCGGGCGCTGGGGGTCGGCGTGCTGGACGATGACGGGCTCCGTGGTGGTGCCCAGCGGGTCGAGCCCGGGGGCGTGGACCGCGGACGCGGCGATGGGGGCGCTGACCGCGAGAACGAGTGAGACGACTCCGAAGACGATGCCGATGCGGTGCACCGGGCCTCCCAGGTACGCGTGGACGGACGTATCGGTGGGTTCCTCGACACCGAAGCCTGAGTGCTTTCGGTGACCCCCCGGTTACGGGGTGCGGAGCACGCGGGAACGACCCGCGGTCATGTTGTCCGCCTCCCACCGATTATCACAGTATGCATTCACTTGATGACTTCATGTTACATTTTTGGCTCTTGAGACCCTCGATAATTACGCAGAGCCCTGCAATTATCACTATTAGTAGTCGATGGGAAGGAACACTATGCGTAAGCACCGCACGAGGTGGGTCGCGACTCTCGGCGTCGTCGCCCTGGCCGCCGCGGGTCCGGTCGGACTCGCCGGGTCCGCCCTCGCGGACGAGGAGGACGCGCGGGAGCTGAGCTGGCCGGTCGTCCGCCAGGGCCAGTCCTCCTACAGCCTCGACGGGTACGAGATCGGGTACCTGCCCCCCGGTCTGGAGAGGTACGGCATCAACGCCTCCTCCGTCACCGACCGCCAGGGCGGGCGCCAGTCCCAGCTCTCCTGGGTGCAGGGCCCCGACCAGCTCTTCGGCCGGGTGTCCGTGATCCGGTCCGAGGCCCTCCAGGACCTCGACGACCTGCGCAAGAGCCGGTACAGCCACATCCCCGACCGGGAGCTGGAGCTCGTGGAGGGCGACGCCGCCTTCGAGGACGGGGCCTACCTGTCCGAGGAGACCGGCGACCTCTTCTGGCTGGAGAGACCCGGCGTCGCCGTGGCCGCCCACCTCCAGCCGGACCGCTGGGAGGTCAAGGAACTGCGCCGGATGGCCGAGGAGGTCACCGAGGAGGCCGGGGCCGCCGGGCAGCCCGCCCAGGAGCCAGCCCAGGAGCCCGCCCAGGAACCGGCCGAGGGGACCGAGGAGCAGGCCGGGGCGAGCCCGGGCCCGGAGGACGTGGCCGAGGAGGTCGTGGACGAGGTCCCCGAGACCCCGGAGGCGCCCGTCGACACCCCCGAGGTCCCCGAAACGCCCGTCGAGACCCCGGAGGTCCCCGAGACCCCCGAGGTCCCGGAGGCTCCGGTCGAGACGCCCGAGGCGCCCGTCGACACCCCCGAGGTCCCGGCCGAGACGCCCGAGCTGCCCGCCGAGACGCCCGAGGCCCCGGTGGAGACCCCCGAGACCCCGGTGGACCCGGGCACCCCGGAGGTCCCCGGGACCCCGGTCGACGGGGTAGTCGGCGAGGCGCCCGAGCTGCCCGAGGTCCCGGAGGCTCCCGTCGAGACCCCCGAGACCCCGGTCGACGACGCCGTGACCCTGCCCGGCACGGGCTCCCGCGAGGTCAAGGAGTGCCTGCTGGACCGGTTCGTGGACTTCGAGGCGGGTGAGACCGGGCTGGACGAGTCCCAGCTGGCCCAGGACAGCGGCGAGTTCGTCGAGCAGGCCCTGGGCAAGGAGGACCTGGACGACGCCGAGCGCGACCGCCTGCTCGCCACCGTCTGGTACTACGGCGATGAGGGCGACAAGAACGCCGCCGTCGACACCTGCGCCCGGGAGAACGACCTGGAGCGCGCCCAGGTCGAGCAGGTCATCGCGGAGATCTCCGACCTGATCGCCGAGCTGGCCGCCGAGGCCGAGGCCGCCGCCGAGGGCACCGAGGCCGCCGGGACCGAGACCGGGACCGAGAAGGCCGACGACGGCACCGAGGCCGCCGCGGCCGAGCTCGACACCATCGGTGACGACGAGTGGCGCGAGCTGTGGGACTCCCTGCCCTGGAGCGTCCCGGCCCAGCAGTGATCGAACGCCGACCGACGCCGGGGGCCCTCGGGCCCCCGGCGTTCGCGTGTCCACCCCTCCTCCCATCCCATGACCCCTCCCCCCGCCCTCGGGGCGTGCTGTAGCGTCACCCTGCGCGGACCGGCATCCCGTTCCGCGTACGGCGTGCTCCCCCCACCACCTCTGCTACCCCTGGAGGCCCCTCCGATGGCCCGTTTCACCACCCGTCCCCAGCTCAGAGGCGACTTCGGCATGGTCGCGTCCACGCACTGGCTGGCCAGCGCCACCGGCATGTCCGTCCTCGAACGCGGGGGCAACGCCTTCGACGCCGTGGTCGCCGCGGGCTTCACCCTCCAGGTGGTCGAACCCCACCTCAACGGCCCCGGCGGCGAGGTCCCCGTGGTCTTCCAGGCCGCGGGCGGGCCGGTGCGCGTCCTGTGCGGCCAGGGGGTGGCGCCCGCCGCCGCCACGGTCGAGGCGTTCGCCGGGATGGACCGCATCCCCGGCAGCGGGGTGCTGGCCGCCGCCGTGCCGGGCGCCTTCGACGCGTGGATGCTGCTGCTGCGCGACCACGGCACCCTGACCGTGCGCGACGTCCTGGACCACGCCGTCGGCCTGGCCGAGCGCGGGTACCCCGTGCTGGACCGGATCTCCGCGGCGGTCGCCGCCCTGGAGCCCGTCTTCGCCCGGCACTGGACCGGCTCCGCCGAGGTCTACCTGCCGCACGGCCGGGTGCCCGCCGCCGGGACCCGGCTGCGCAACCCCGCCCTGGCCGCCGCCTACCGGCGGATCATCGCCGAGGCCGAGGCCGCCGGGAGCGACCGCGAGGCGCAGATCGAGGCGGCCCGCCGCAGCTGGTCGCAGGGGTTCGTGGCCGAGGCCGTGGCCGCGTTCCTGGCCGTGCCGGTGCCCTCCTCCACGGGGGAGCCGCAGCGGGGGCTGCTCACCTCCCAGGACATGGCCGACTGGAGCGCCACGTACGAGGAGCCGGCGAGCGTCACCTACGGCGCGCACACCGTCCACAAGACCGGCCCCTGGGGCCAGGGGCCCACCATGCTCCAGCAGCTGCGGCTGGCCGAGGCGCTGGGCACCCGCGGCGAGGGAACCGACTTCGTGCACCGGGTGACCGAGGCGGCCAAGCTCGCCTTCGCCGACCGCGAGGCCTGGTACGGCGACCCCGACTTCACCGACGTCCCGCTCAAGGAACTGCTGTCCGCCGAGTACGCCGCGGCGCGCGCGGCGCTGGTGGACGACGGCCGCGCGTCCCTGGACCAGCGCCCCGGGAGCGTGGCCGGGCGCACGCCCTTCACCCCGCCGGTGTACCTGGCGCAGGAGGCCCCGGCGGACCGCACCCTCGGCGAGCCCACCGTGCAGCGCGGCGACACCTGCCACGTGGACGTGGTGGACTCCCGCGGCAACATGGTGTCGGCGACCCCCAGCGGCGGCTGGCTCACCAGCTCCCCGGTGATCCCGGCGCTCGGGTTCCCGCTGGGCACCCGGACCCAGATGTTCTGGCTCGACCCGGAGTCCCCCAACGCCCTGGCCCCGGGCCGGCGGCCGCGCACCACGCTGTCCCCGACCCTGGTCACCCGGGAGGACGGCCAGGCGGTGCTGGCGATCGGCACCCCGGGCGGCGACCAGCAGGACCAGTGGACCTTCACCGCGCTGCTGCGCATCCTCAACGGGGTGGAGGACCTCCAGGAGGCCCTGGACGCCCCGATGTTCCACACCAACGCCTTCCCCAGCTCGTTCCACCCCCGGGAGACCGTCCCGGGCGACCTGGTCGTGGAGCCGGGCCTGGGCGAGGACGTCATCGCCGAGCTGCGCCGGCGCGGGCACCGGGTGCAGGTGTCCGAGCCCTGGTCGCTGGGGCGGCTGGCGGCCGTGGCCCGCGATCCGGAGACCGGCGAGCTGCGTGCGGCGGCCGACGCGCGGGGCTCCCAGGGATACGCCGCCGGGCGCTGAGACGAACGGAAACGAAACGGACATCCGAATCATCGTTTTGCACGTTAAGACTGGTTTGGGACCACTTGCCTGCCTTGATCGTGCCTCTTGCCAAATCGCCCGCTCGCTGCTTATGTAGTCCTTGTGCGACGGAACGCCGTCGTCACACCCCAGGACCATCCCGACAGGGTCGGCACGCTGTCTCCCCCTCCCTCAGCGGCTCCCTGTCAACCCCCTCCTGAACCGAGGCCTGCCTTCCCCTCCCGGCCGGGTCCTTCGGACAAGGAGACCGTGGGCCGTGGTGCCGCCGGTTCGGCGGCGCCACGGCCCACCGCCTTTCCCGGGCGCGGTGCCCCGCCGCCGCCCGAGGGCCTCCGCCCGGGGCCGGCGAATCCGAGCGCTCGTCGCAACATGGTGATCGGTTGCCTGCCGAGATGAGTCGAGATGAGTACCGCGAGACGCTGGGACGGGGAGTCCCACCCCGACGTCTTGCGGGGCCGGGTGTCGGGTTCCTCGGCGACTTCGTCGAGGAGGCCGCGGTCGTGGCGGGACAGGTCCGTCCCCTCCGGAACGCACGCGGGCCCCGGCCGAACGGCCGGGGCCCGCGCGTTCCGCCGAGCGGTCAGGTGTGGACGCGGACCGAGCCCGCGTAGTTGGCGGTGCGCACCGGGGTGACGCGCACGTCCAGGCCGGTCCGCGGCGCCTCCAGCATCATCCCGTCGCCCAGGTAGATCGCCACGTGCGAGATGTAGTCGGGCGCGGTGGGGTCCGACCTCCAGAAGATGAGGTCGCCGCGCTCCATGTCCTCGAAGGCGATGCGCTCGCCCGCGTTCCACTGGTCGTGGGTGACGCGCGGGATCTCCACGCCCGCCTCGCGGAAGGCCCACTGGAGCAGGCCCGAGCAGTCGAACCCGACGCCCGGGGTGGTGCCGCCCCAGACGTAGGGGACGCCCAGCTGGGACTCGGCGTTGGCGATGACACGCTCGATGACCGTCGGCGGCACGGCCTCGCCGTCGCCCGCCGGCTCGGGGGCGTCGCCCACCAGCTGGACGGACACGTCCTCGCCCAGCGCCCCGCCGAGGTCCTCGTACAGGTCCCACAGGTCGGCCCCGGGGGCCGAGACCACCAGCGCGTTGCCCTCGGGCATGCCGAGTTCGGCGGCGGTCTCCCGGGAGACCAGGGCGTCGATCCCGGCGATGCCGGAGGTGGCGTGCGTCCACACCTCCAGGGGCACGTCGCCGCGCCCGCCGGTCACGGTGACGTCGCCGCCGACCTCCAGCCCGCGCTCGGTGCCGGCGTCCTTGGACAGCGCGATGCGCCCCTCGGCGACGCCCTGCCAGATGTCGTCGGACTCGGCGGAGGGCTCGGGGGCGTGGTTGCGGAAGGTGGAGGGGTCCACGCCCAGCACGGACATGGCCTCCTCGTCGACCAGGACCCGGGCGGCGTCCACGGTGAGCACGTGCTCGACGCCGTCGATCCCGCGGACCGCGTCCACGGCCTCGGCGGGCAGGGTCTCCTGGGCGACCACGAAGTATTCGATGCTGCGCGCCTCGCGGAAGGGGGCCACGTAGGCGCTGTGGCTGAGGTCGTCGGGGTCTGCGACCTCGGGGGAGGCGGAGGCCTGCGGGTCCCGGAGGGGGTCGGATCCCCCGGACGCGAGGGGGTCGGCCTGTTCGCTGATGGGGGGTCGGTCCTCGACGACGGGGTCGGCCCAGGCCGGAGCCGCCCCGAACGCGGTGAAGGCGGCCACCAGGACCGCCGTGGTGCAAGCAGATCTACGGCTCCGCACGGGGATGTCTCGCCCTTTCTCTGAACGACCCGGGGTGTGGGGGACCCCTACGGCGCGCGCCTTTCCGATGACGTTCCGAGTCCAAGAATGGGTGTACCTGAACGCCTTTGCAAGAAGCCCACGCCGTCCGATATCGAACGTCCCGGTACGGGCCGGTCAGGGGGTCATGGGGGGTCGGGGGGTGTCTTCGTACTCCTCTGCAACGGTCACAGCCAGGGGGAATCGTACCGGAGTGTCCCCGAACAGGACAGTGCGCGCCCGCTCCCTGGCGGCATCGATCGCGTGAACGGCCTCCCGGGCCCGCTCGCGGGGCACGTGCAGCAGCACCTCGTCGTGCACGAAGAACACCACCGCCCCGGGCATCGACAGCCGCAGCGACGCGAGCAGCACCAGCGCCCACTCGGCCGCCCCGGCCTGTACCACGAAGTTCCGGGTGAACCGGCCGTGCGCCCGCCGGTGGCGCTCGCCGTCGGGGCCCGACGTGCGCCGCTCCCACCCGGCGGGCCGGGGCGAGGTGCGGCCCAGCCAGGACCGCACCACCCCGCCCCGCTCGCCGGTGCGGGCGGCGGCGTCCACGTACTCCAGGGCTCGCGGGTAGTGGCGGCGCAGCAGCGCCAGCAGCGGGGCGGCGTCCCCTCCGGTCTGGCCGTACATGGCGGAGATCAGGCCGAGTTTGGCGCGGGCCCGGTCGTCGCCGGTGTGCACGGCCAGGCGGGCGTACAGGTCGTCCTCGGCGGCCGCCTCGGCCAGGGCGGTGTCCCCCGAGACCGCGGCCAGGACGCGCGGCTCCAGCTGCCCGGCGTCGGCGCGCAGCAGCACCCACCCGGGGTCGGCCCGCACGGCGCCGCGCACCGCCTTGGGGATCTGCAGGGCACCGCCGCCCCGGGTGGCCCACCGCCCGGAGACGACCCCGCCCACCACGTAGTCGGGGCGGAACCGGCCCAGGCGCACCCCGTCGGGGCCCTCCCGCTCGTCCACCCAGGCGTCCCGCCAGGCCCAGCCGTTGGCCGAGTGCAGCCGCGACAGCTCCTTGTAGCGCAGCAGCAGCGGCACCACCGGGTGTTCGATCCGCTCCAGCTCCCGGGCCCGGGTCGAGGTGACGGGGTGGCCGATCCACGCCATGGCCTTGAGGACCTGCGCCGGGGAGTCGGGGTTGACCTCGCGGCCGACGGCCTCGCCGATGCGGGCGGCCAGGTCGGCCAGCACCGGGGGGCGGCGCCCCGCCGGGGGCCGCGGTCCCAGCAGGCCGGTGAGGATCCGGTCGTGCAGGTCGGGCCGCCAGGGCAGGCCCTCGTGGGACATCTCGGCGGCGGCCAGGGCCCCGGCCGACTCCAGCGCGGCCAGCAGGTCCATGCCGGGCGGCAGGGCGGCCAGGCGGCGCCGCTGGTCGGCGTGGACCTCGGCCAGGGCGTCGAGCCGGTCCGTGCCCGGCGGCAGGGTGGAGCGGTCGGCCTCGAAGAGCGCGGGCTGGGCGGCCGCGCCCTCCCCCGCCGGCTCGTGGGGGTCCGCGGGCACCGGGCGCCCGTGCAGCCGGGACCAGGCGGCGCCCAGGGAACGGGGCTCGCCGTGGCGTCCCTCGTATCCGAGCAGCAGCGCCTCGACGAGCGCCGCGTCGTGGCAGCGCTCCACCCGCACCCCGGCGCGCACCAGGTCGGGGTAGACGTCGCGGGTGTCGGCCCACACCCAGCGGGGCCGGTCGGCCTCGGCGGCGCGGACGGCCGCGGCCAGGTCGTCGACCCGCCGTTCGGGGCCGTCCCCGTCCAGCGGCCGCAACCGTCCGCCGCCCTCGCCGTCGGC
This sequence comes from Nocardiopsis sp. NPDC057823, assembly GCF_042797335.1. Lineage (NCBI taxonomy): Bacteria > Bacillati > Actinomycetota > Actinomycetes > Streptosporangiales > Nocardiopsidaceae > Nocardiopsis > Nocardiopsis sp. NPDC057823. The sequence continues at coordinate 84,383 of NZ_JBHVLR010000024.1, forward strand.
GACCACCGCGATCCTCATGCGCCCATTCTGGTCCGCGGTACCGACGGTCCGCGGCCGCCCGGGCCCCGGCCCGCCGGGCGGGGGGCGCGGTCCCTACCGGCGGCCGGGCCGGACGATGTTCTCCAGCGGCTCCCCGGCCGCCCAGCGGGCGAGCTGGGCGTCCATGAACGCGCGGGCCCGCGGGTAGAACGCCGCGGACCCGCCCGCCACGTGCGGGGTGAGGAACACCCCGGGGGCGTCCCACAACGGGTGGTCCGCCGGCAGCGGCTCGGGATCGGTGACGTCGAGCGCCGCGCGCACCCGCCCGTTCTGCGCCAGCAGCGCGCCGGTGTCCAGGACCGGGCCGCGGCCGACGTTGACCACGAGCGCGTCGTCGCGCAGCAGCGCGAACTCCGCGGGGCCGAACAGCCCCCGGGTGCGCTCGGTCAGCGGGGTGACCAGCACGACGATGTCGGCGCGGGGCAACAGCCCGGGCAGCTCGTCCGCGCCGTGCACGTCCTCCTCGGGCCGGGCCCGGCCCGCCACCCGCACGACCTCGGTCTCGAAGGGCAGCAGGCGGCGCTCCAGGGCCCGCCCGATGCTGCCGTAGCCGACGATGAGCACCCGCTGGTCGGCCAGGGAGCGCAGCGGCACCGGGCCCCACCGGTGCTCGCGCTGGTCGAGCGCCCACCGGGGCAGGTCCCGCTGGGCGGCGAGGATGAGCGCCAGCGCGTGCTCGGCGGTGCTGGCGTCGTGCAGGCCGCGCCCGTTGCACAGGGTGACGTGGTCGGGGACCAGGCCCAGGACGTGCTCGTACCCGGCCGAGGTCAGCTGGAGCACCTCCAGCCGGGGCATCCGGCCGATGATGTCCAGGCGCTCGTCGACGCCCTGGGTGGAGGGGGCGTAGGGCACCTGGTAGAAGCCGACCCCGTCGAGCCCGTCCGGCGCCGGCCCCCCGGCGTAGACGTCCACCGTGAGCGCCTCCGGCGCGTTGCGGCGGTTCTCCTCCCACTGCACCAGTGCCCGGCCTGCCATGAGTGGCCCTCCCCTTCCGCGTGTGTCCGCCGCCACCCTATCCGGGCCGGTCAGGCCCGGGTCCCACCGCGGTGCTCGATGCCGCCGCCGCGCTGGGCCAGCTCGTAGCAGGCGATCGCGGCCGCGGCGGTGACGTTGAGGGAGTCGACGTCGCGGCCGGACATGGGGATGTGGACGCGGGCGTCGGCGCGCTCCAGCCAGCGGGCGGACAGGCCGTCGCCCTCGGTGCCCAGCAGCAGGCCCACGCCGTGCTCGGGCCCGACCCCGGCCAGCGCCTCGCGCAGCGGCCGGGAGCCCTCGCCGGGGGTGAGGGCCATCAGGTGGAACCCGGCGGCGCGCAGCTCGTCGAGGCCGCCGTACCAGTCGTCGAGCCGGGTGTAGGGCAGGGTGAAGACGGCGCCCATCGACACCTTGACCGCCCGCCGGTACAGCGGGTCGGCGCAGCGGGGGGCCAGCACGACGGCGTCCACCCCCAGTCCCGCCGCGCTGCGGAAGATCGCGCCGACGTTGGTGTGGTCCACCAGGTCCTCCAGCACGACGATGCCGCGCGCGCCGGCCAGGACCTCCTTCAGGGAGGGCAGCGGCCTGCGGTGGAAGGCGGCCAGGGCGCCGCGGTGCAGGTCGAACCCGACCAGGCGCTCGGCGGTCTCCTCCGACACCAGGTACAGCGGGGCGTCGGCGACCAGGTCGGCCAGGGCGTGGGCGCGGCGCCGGGTGAGCAGGAAGCTGCGCGGGCCGTAGCCGGCGGCCGCGGCCCGGCGGATGACCTTCTCCCCCTCGGCCATGAACAGGCCGTGCTCGGCCTCCAGGTGGCGGCGCAGGTTGACGTCCCGCAGCCGGGTGTAGTCGGCGAGCCGGGGGTCGGCGGGGTCGTCGATCTCGATGACGTGCATGGACGACGATTATCCCCGGTCGCCGGGAACGCCGCGGCGCGGTGCGCGCGGCGCCGCCGGGGGCGGTGCCCCACCGCACCGCGCGGTGCGGTGGGGCGTCACATGATCTGGTCGGTGAGGGGGCGCAGCCGCTGCCAGCGGGCCTCCTCGCAGGAGCCCTTGCGGGTGAGCGTGGTCTCGACCTCGTGGCCCTCCCAGACGCCCACGATGGTGGCCTCCTGCGGGCCGTACAGCTTGTCGGTGCACACGGTGCCCTCGCTGACCTCGGTGAACAGCGACTCGCTGCCGGGCAGCGCGGCGGTGGTGGGCTCGACGGGCACCCCGTCGATCGCCTCGGAGTCGGCCGCCTCCTCGGTCGGCTCGGCCTCCTCCTCGCCGGAGCTGGGGTGCTCGGCGCTGCCCGCGGGCTCGCCGTGGAACTCGGCCGCGACGGCGGCCAGGTCGGCGCAGGCCTGCGCGTCCTCCTCGGCGTCGCCGGTGCACTCCAGGGTCTGCACCCAGGCGCGGTCGCGGTCGCTGACGTGGATCTCCAGCGTGCCGATCGGCCCGCGCGGCGCGCTCGCCTCCTCGCCGTCCGGCTCGGGGTCGAGCCCGGCCAGGTCGGGGCTGAGCGCGGTGGCGGCCTGCACGTCCTGCTGCGGCGGCAGCATCGACGGGCCGACGATCACCCCGTAGGCGACCGCGCCGGCACAGCAGGCGCCGGCGAGCAGAGCGGTGCCGAGTGTTCCTCGGCGCCGGTGATCACGATCAAGGGACATGCGAAAACCCTCGGGGGTCGTCGGTCACGGGAGGTTCCGCGGTGTGCGCCGGCGGCCATGGGGGGCATGTGCCGGGGCGGACTCCCACAGCGGGGCCTAAGCCTAACGGGAACACGGGTGTGCTCCCCGGTGAGCACGGTAACAAAGAGATCACCCCACTCGGGTCGGGGAAGGCCCCGTCGGCCGCGGGGGCGGAGCCGGCCCGGGTGCCCTTCCGTCCGGTCCCACCGCCTCTTCCGTTCCCCCGTTACCAACGAGTAAGGTCCTGATGACGATGACGGAGAGTGGCTCAGGTCATAGAGGCCGTAGGGTGTTATGAACCCTTTCCACCCCGTGTGACGCCGCCGGGCGCGCGATGGTTCACTCTCCCGCCGTCCGGGGTGCCCGGCGCCGCACCCCGTGTCCCTGTCCCCTGTCCGCGCCGGCTCCCCCGCACACCCCGCCGCGCCCCGCGGGGAACGGCCGCGGCAACGCCCCGGAGTGCCCGTGCCCAGTGGACGTCACCGACTCAGCTCACCGACCTTCGCGACGACCCGCCGGCTGGTGCGTTCGCCGCTGGGGATCAGCGCCGTCGTCGTCGCCCTCGTCGTGGCGGCCGCGGTCGCCGTCCCCCTCGGGATCGGCGCGCTCGGCTGCGGTGACACCCGCTACCTGCGGGTGTCGGCCACGCAGAGCCTGGCCCCGATGCTGCGGGAGGCGGCGACCGAGTTCAACGCCGAGCGCCCGTCGTACAACGGGGACTGCGTGTACGCCCAGGTGGACGAGATCGCCCCGCACCGGATCATGACCGCCCTGGCCGGCGGCCCCGGCGCGGACTCCACCATCGCCCCGCACGTGTGGGTGCCCGAGTCCTCCGCCTGGGTGGAGCTGGCCCGCATGTCCGCCGGGGGCACCCGCGGCATCGAGACCGACCCGCCCTCGCTGGCCTCCTCCCCCGTGGTCCTGGCCGCCCCCGAGGGCACCGAGGGCATGCCCGACCCCGACGAGACCGACTGGACCGTCGTGCTGCCCGGCGAACGCGACCCCTACCGGCCGCTGGTCATGGTGGACCCCAACCGCGGCGTCGACGGCATGGCGGTGATGCACGCGGTCCGGCGCCACCTGGGCACCGGGGACGAGGCCGACACCGCGATGACCGACTTCGTGCGCGACGTGCAGACCGACAGCGCGTTCGGCGAGATCGACCTGTCCGCCTTCTTCACCGGGGGCGCCCGGGACGGGACGCGCCCGGCCCCGGTGATCGTGGTCCCCGAGCAGGCCGTGGCGGCCTACAACGCGAACCGCGCCGGAGACGCGCCGCGGTTGCGGGCGCACTATCCCCGGGAGGGGACCGTTTCCCTGGACTACCCCTACGTCACCACCACCGACACCCCCTCACTGCGTTCGGCCGCCGCCGACCTGTACGAGGTGCTGCGCGGCGACGCCTACCGCGACCGCCTGCGGGAGCTGGGCTTCCGCGACCCCGACGGGGAGGCGTCCGGCGCCCTGGCCGACCTGCCCGGGATCACCGCCGCCGCTCCCCGGGTCCATGGCGACCTCACCGGCGACGCCCTGCTGGCCTCGGTCACCGACTGGAACCGGCTGTCCATGCCCACCCGCACCCTGGTGCTGGCCGACGTCTCGGCCGACATGGCCGGGGACCTCGACGGCGCGGGCGGTGCGACCCGGATGGAGGCCGCCCGGCAGGCCGCGCTGATGGGCCTGGGCCTGTTCCCCGACGCCACCGACATGGGCCTGTGGCTGATGTCGGAGGAGTACGGGGAGTCCGGCCGCGAGGAGTCCGCCGACATGCAGGGCCTGGGCGACGCCGAGGACGGCCGCGAGGTCACCCGGCGCCAGGAGCTGATGGAGATCGCGCGGACCATCGACGTGCGGGGCGGCGGCTCCCGGCTCTACGACAACATCCTGGCCGCCTACGACGAGGTCCAGTCCGTCTACGACGAGGACAAGATCAACAGCGTCATCCTGCTGACCGCCGGCCGGGACGAGGGGTCGAGCGACCTGTCGCACGGCGAGCTCGTGGCGGCCCTGCAGGACCGCTTCGACCCGCAGCGGCCGGTGAGCCTGTTCATCATCGCCTTCGGCGACCAGGCCGACCGGGAGGAGCTGCGCGCGGTCGCGGCGGCGACCAGCGGCTCGCTGTTCGTCACCGACGACCCCGAGGAGATCGGCGACATCTTCCTCAGTTCGATCTCGCGGCGGCTCTGCGTGCCCGATTGCGACAACTGACGTGCGCCCCCGGGTACGGACCGGCCGTGCCCCGGGGGCGCCCCCGGGACGCGGGCCGACCGGGAACGGTCTCGATTCCGTATCGGAATCGGCTTTCGGCCGGACCGCCCCTCCGGGAGGGGCCGTCGTCGCCGGGGGCGGATCCCCCAAGGTGACGGGGGCTGCACGGGGGCGCGGTGCGGGTCACGGCACCATGTGACCGCAATGGACCTGTACGTACCGTCTCCACCTGCTCCGGAAGGTTGAGTACCTTTCCCACCAGTAACACCCTTGCGGTCGGACCGACGCCCTCCCGGTCCCGGCCCACCGGTCCGCCCCGCTCCGGCACCCGTACCTGCGCCGGCGGGCCACTCCAGTAACGGCACCATCCCCCAGGACGACTCCTCGTCCGAACACACCACCCCGTGAGGAAAGCTGTGGGACGTCACCGCGGAAGATACGCAGAAGAAGCCCCCGGTCGGTCCAGGCGCCGCCGCGGACGCGGCGGGGCCTTCGCCGCCCTGGCCGCGGCCCTCGTGATCGTCGTCGGCCTGGCGGGGGTGGGCGTGTACATGTTCGGCAACTCCGGCGGGTGCGGCGGCTCCGACATCCGGCTGGACGTGGCCGTCAGCCCCGAGCTGGCGCCCGCCGTCGACGCGGTCGCCCGCGACTTCAACCTCACCGACACCGCCGTCGACGGCCGGTGCGTGCACGTCGAGGTCCGCCAGGTCGACTCGGCCAACGTCGCCTTCGGCATCACCGGCTCCGGCGCCACCATGGGCGACACCGACTCCGACGTGTGGATCCCGGACTCCTCGGTGTGGCCGCGCATCGTCCAGAGCCAGTCCGGCGACGCCGTCCTCACCGACACCGGGACCTCCGTGGCCCGCAGCCCGCTGGTGGTGACCGAGCTCGCCGCGTACGCCGAGGAGACCGAAGCGCCCACCACGTGGATGGACGTTGTGCCCACCGCCGCGCCCGGCGAGCAGGCCGAGCGCACCGTCCGGGTCGTCGACCCGGCCCGCAGCTCCACCGGCCTGGGCACCCTCTACCTGCTCAACGGCGCACTGGAGGAGGCCAGCCCCGACGCCGAGACCTTCAACGCGGCCATGACGGCCGCCCTCCAGTCGCTGCACCGCGGCGCCTCCGCCGACGAGGAGGCCGCCTTCCTGGCGCTCAGCGGCGGCGGCGAGGAGGCCCCGCCCCTCATGGTGATGTCGGAACAGGCCGCCTGGCGCTACAACTCCGCCTACGAGGAGAACGCCGTCCGGGTCGACTACCTCGAGGGCGGCACCTACTACCTCGACTACCCCTACCTCGTCCGCACCGAGGACAGCGTCCTGACCCGCGCGGCCGAGGAGTTCCGCACCGCGATCCGCTCGGACTCGGCGCGCGGGCACATCCTCGCCGAGGGCTTCCGCGGGCCCGAGGGCGAGGTGGACACCTCCGTGCTCAGCGGCGACCACGGTTTCGTGGAGGCCGCCCCCGAGGAGCTGGCGACGCCCTCCGAGGGTTCGATCACCGACCTGACCCGCACCTGGAACCAGATGAAGATGGACTCGCGCGTGCTCGCGATCGTCGACATCTCCGGGTCGATGCTGGCCGAGGTGCCCGGCACCGGGATGACCCGCATGCAGGTGACCGGCGCCGCCGCCACCCAGGGCCTGGAGATGTTCACCCCCAGCTCCGAGCTGGGCCTGTGGCAGTTCTCCACCAACGTCAACAACAACCTGCACTACCAGGAGCTCGCGCCGATCCGCGAGCTCCAGGCCACGGCGGACGACGGCAGCGAGCACCGCGCCGTCCTGTCCCAGGCGCTGGGCTCCCTCCAGCCGCTGCCCCAGGGCGACACGGCCCTGTACGACACCTACCTGGCCGCGTACCAGGAGATGTCGCGGACCTACCGGCCCGACCGCAACAACGTCATCCTGATGCTGACGGACGGGGACAACGACAACCCCGGCGGCCTGGACCTGGACGGACTGCTGACGCAGATCGAGGCGATCGCCAGCCCGTCCCGGCCGATCCCGATCATCACCATCGCGTTCGGCCCCGACGTGCAGAACCTGGAGCCGCTCCAGGAGATCGCCGCGGCGACCGGCGGCGCCTCGTACATGACCGAGGACCCGACGGAGATCGGCGACATCTTCATCAGGGCGTTCTCGCTGCGCATCTCCGAGCCCGAGGACTGACGGGGACTCGGGTCCGGGGACCCGGGACCGCGCCGGAGGGGGCGGCGGCCGATGCGGCCGCCCCCCCCACCCGGCGTGCACGGGTGCGGGGGGTCCATGGACGTGTCCGCCCGTGCGGGGGTCACCAGTGTATTTTACACAACTGA